>NZ_BBPO01000012.1:0-7488 GCF_000787815.1 Streptacidiphilus neutrinimicus | reverse complement strand
TGGAGTCAGCGCGGTCGAGGGCCCGCGCAGTGGACCACGACCGTCCCCGCCGTCAACAGCGCGCTGCAGCGTGCCCGCGCGACCCTCGCGGGCGCGGGCGCGGGCGCGGGCGCGGGCGGCGGGCTCGGCGCGGTGCGGGAGCCCGACGACCCCGAGACGCGCGAGGTGATCCGGCGTTACGTCCGCGCGTTCGAGGCCGCCGACGTGCCCGCGCTGGTGCGGCTGCTGGCCCACGACGCGGTGCTGGAGATGCCGCCGGTCCCGCTGTGGTACCGGGGCAGCGCGGACTACGGCCGCTTCATCGAGCGCGTCTTCGCGATGCGCGGGGCCGGCTGGGCGATGCGGCCGCTCACCGCGAACGGCCAGCCCGCCCTCGCCGCCTACGCGCCGGATCCGCACGACGGCCTGAGGCTGCACACCCTGCAGGTCCTCACCGTCGTGGGCGGCCTGGTCACGTGCAACGTGGTCTTCGCCGACCCGGGCGTCTTCGCCTCCTTCGACCTCCCCGCGACGCTTGCCGCGCGGGAGCGATGAGCCCGGCCCGCTGCGGCCGGGCGCGAGCGATCGGACCGCCGCGGCGGTCGCGCTGGTCTGCGGCAGCGCCCCTCAGCTACGGCGAGCTGGACGGGCTGAGCGGCGGTCTCGCCGTCGCCCTGCGCGAGGCGGGGGTCACGGCGATCCCCACCTGCTTGTGCGGGCCCGCCCGGTGACTGCTCGTCTCCGGGCGCGGGTCCGGGCGCGGGCTGCCAGGGCTCGCGCGGGGTCAGCCGGCGTCGAGGGTGACGACCCGGACGTCCGGGCCGACATGGCCCTTGACCAGCTCGCCGTTCGGATGGTCGTTGGTGTCCACCCAGGCGCGCGCGGCTGCGGGGTCCAGGCCGCCGGCCCGCTGGCGCGCGAGCAGGCGCGCGTCGCGGACGGCGTCCGGGACGGCGAGGAACCACACGGCGTCCAGCTGCTCGCGGACCTCCGACCAGCCGGGGCCGCCCGCTTCGCCTGCTGCCAGGTAGTTGCCCTCGGTCACGATCAGGCGGGTCTCGGGGGTGACGACGTGGCGCGCCGCGACCGGTTCGTGGAGCGTGCGGTCGTAGTCCGGCACGTAGACCGGCTCCGCGGGCGCCGCCGCCCGCAGGCGTCGCAGCAGGGCGACGTAGCCCCAGACATCGAAGCTGGGTGCCGAGCCCTTGCGCGAGGCCAGGCCCAGGCGGACCAGCTGCGCGTTGGAGAGGTGGAAGCCGTCCATAGGGACGTACGCAGCGGCGTCCGGGCCGAGACGCTCGCACAGCGTGGTCACCAGGTGGACGGCCAGCGTCGACTTGCCTGCGCCGGGCGCGCCCGCGATGCCGAGCAGGAAGCGGCCACCGGGTGCGGGCATGAGCGTGGCCGCCGCGGCGACCGCCTGTTCCCTGTCCATCGGCCCTGCCACCCTGTCCTCTCCCGGAAACGCCGAAGGGCTCCCTCGTCTGGACGAGGGAGCCCTTCGGCTGTCTGTGCGCCGCCAGGGACTCGAACCCCGGACCCGCTGATTAAGAGTCAGCTGCTCTAACCAACTGAGCTAGCGGCGCCTGCTGACGTGGAAGACATTACATGAACAGCGCGCGAAACACCGAATCGGCCCCTTGCGGTACCCGGCGCACCACTTCTCGATCATGGTTGCCCCGGCGGCTCCGGCCGTGTCAGCGTGGACGCCATGACGACTCCCGGAACCTCCTCAGTCCCAGCCGCCGGCCCGGACGTTCTCCGGTACACCGCCTTCTCCGCGGAACCCTCCGGCGGCAACCAGGCCGGCGTGGTGCTGGACGCACGGGCGCTCGACGGGGACGCCATGCTCGCCGTGGCCGCCGAGGTCGGGTACTCCGAAAGCGCCTTCGTCACCGAGCGCGACGACGTCGCCCGCCGCTTCCGGATCCGCTACTTCAGCCCGCTGGCGGAGGTCGACTTCTGCGGCCATGCCACCGTCGCCACGGCCGTCGCCCTGGCCGAGCGGATAGGAGCGGGTCCGCTGGTCTTCGCCACCAACGCCGGAGAGATCACGCTCGACACCGGCAAGGACGCGACCGGCGCCGTCCGCGCCACCCTCACCAGCGTCCCCACCCGTACCCGCCCGGCCACCGACGTCGAGCTGGACCAGGCGCTCACCGCACTGCGCTGGTCGCGGGCGGAGCTGGACCCGTCACTGCCGCCGCACGTCGCCTTCGGCGGCGTGGAGCACCTCGTCCTGGGGGCCTCCACGCGGGAGCGGCTGCGCGCGCTGGACTACGACTTCGACGGCCTCGCGGAGGTGATGCGCCGTCACGGCTGGACCACCCTGCAGCTCGTGTGGCGCGAGAACGAGGAGCTCTACCACGCGCGCGACCCGTTCCCGATCGGCGGCGTGGTCGAGGACGCGGCGACGGGTGCGGCGGCCGCGGCCTTCGGCGGATATCTGCGCGAGCTCGGGGCGCTGCCTGCGGCGGGGACGTTCACCATCCGGCAGGGTGAGGACATGGGGCGGCCGAGCACGCTCACCGTCACGTCCGTGCCGGACACCGGGCGCATCCGCGTCTCCGGAACCGCCGTAAGGCTCTGAGACCGCGCCGCTCTCTCCGGGCCCGCGGAGGGCTCCGCCGGTCGGGCTGAGCCTCGGCCGTGCGCGAGGCGGATCGGCTGCGCGTGCCCGTGCCCGTGCTCGTGGGCATGGGCGTGGTGGTCGTGTCCGTGTCGGCCGGTCCGGCGGTCGCGGTGGCGGTGGCGACGGGCAACCCCGCGGCTTGGGGGCTCAGCGGTGCAGCGGCACCGGGCGCGCCAGAGGTTCGACCTCAGGCGGTGCGGCCTCCGGCCGTTCCGCGGGCCCGGTCTGCTCCGTGCCGCGCGGGACGTCGCGTGCGGCACGGACGCAGGCCCACAGCAGCGTGGAGGAGCCGGGCAGCCACGGCTCACGATCCTCCGGCGCGACGATCCAGCGCCCCTGGCCCTCGGGCGCGTCCAGCGGGCGCTGCAACGGCGGGACGGTGATCGCGTCGCCCAGGCCGTGGCAGAGCAGCGGCGGCACGTCGCGCGCCCACTCCTCCCAGACCAGCAGCGGGCGCAGCCGCGCCGCGGTGCCGGGCTCGGCGAAGACCAGGATCCGCCCGCGGAACGTCGCCACCGGGCCGCAGCCGGGCCCGGAGGACCAGAGCTCGTCCAGCACCTGCCGCCCGAACAGGCCCGGCATGTTGATCACGTCGAAGACGCGCCCGCACGGCAGTACCGTCGCCGCCCAGGGGCGCGACTCCCACAGCGCACGCATGCTCCGCGGGTACTCGCTCGCGGAGGCGAGCCAGGCCTCACCGGCCACGGTCACGTACTCGACGGAGTCGTAGGTCCACATGTCCACGGTCCAGCTGTATCGAGCCCGCGGATCGCGGGGCTCGGGAACGTCTGAATCCCGGACAGGGGAGGGGCGGACCGAGTACCATCCGCTGCCTTTGGCATATGGCGTTCGGCATATGCCAAAGAGCCGGCTCAGTCCACCGGGCGGCGCTGCTGCAGGCCGCGGCCGTACTCGACCATCTTCGCCGCGTAGTCCGGCGTCCAGTCCGCCGACTCGGCGATCTCGTCCAGGCTCAGGCTGTCGAACCGGCGCGGATCCGCGAGCTGCGCGGCGGCCAGCGCCTGGAAGTCGCTCGCCCTCTCGGCCGCCGCGCGGAACGCCAGCGTCAGCTCCGTCGCGCGCGTCAGCAGCTCACGCGGGTCCTCGATCGAGTCCAGATCGAAGAAGTGCTCCGCCTCCTGCTCCGCGAGCCCGGGCTCGAAGAGCAGCGGCGCAGGCCGGAGCCTCCGTTGCGGCGAGCGATCGGCCGAGGAGTCGGACATCGGAAACCTCCTGGTGCGACGAGGGGACGGTACGTGCCGACACTCCATTGTCCGGCCACGCCACCGCGTGAGGAACAGGGCGATGTGCTGCGGGTATTCCCCAGGACGCCGCTCGGCGGCGGATGAAGGACTGCGCCCCCCTCATCCCGCCGTCACCCGGTGCCGCCGGAGGTGCTCCAGCACCGCGTGATTGGCCTCCCAGCCGTCCGGGAACTTCGAGACGACGCCCAGCTGGACCGGCTCCGTGGACGGGTGGGCGTCCAGCAGTTCGGGGATGCCCGCGCGGGTGACCACGACGCATGCGTGCCGGTGCCGCGAGGCCAGCACGCACAGCCGGCCCGTCTCCAGGTGGAACGCCGTCGCGTCCGGGCGGCCGGACAGCGGGTGGAGCACCACGGTGACGTCGTACTCGCGTCCCTGAAGCCGGTTCGCGGTGTCGACGGTGACCTCCGTGACGCCGAGCGCGGCCAGCGCGCTCCGGACCGCCGCGGCCTGGTCGCGGTGCGCGGTGCCGACGGCGATCCGGTCCGCCTCGACGGGAGCCGAGCCCCGCTCGGAACGCGCCTCGCCGCCGCGGGCGAGCAGACGGGCCACCACTGCGGCGACCGCGGCCACCGCCTCCGGGTCGGTGCGGACCGTCAGCCGCGCCGGCAGCTCCAGCAGACCCCAGCCGGACTCCGCCGCGACGTCCAGCACCTCGTCCGCCGCGCGGGCCAGAGCGGGCGCGAGCCCCGGCGCAGGAGGCGGCGTCGGCGGGCCCAACTCAAGGCAGCGGTCGCCCGGTTCCGTGCCGGCGCGGAAGGGCGTGAACGGGTAGAAGGCGTCCGAGACCAACGGCGCGGCCGAGGCGGGGAGGCGCCACGACACCGGCAGGCGGTGCGGGACGATGCCCGGGTTGTGGGCGAGCAGCGTCACCACCGCGCTCTGCGACGGATCGTGGTGCAGACCCGCCCAGTCGTCCGTGCCGACGATGCTGAACGGGTCCAACTGGCCCGGATCGCCGACGAAGAGCGCGCGCTCGAAGAGCCGCGCCACCGCCAGCAACGCGTCCGAGCGCATCTGGTAGGCCTCGTCGACGATCGCATGCCGCCAAGGGTCGGTGTCCTTGACCCACTGCCACTTGGCGGCCGTGGCCACGACGACGGGCAGCTCCCGCAGGTCCGCCGCCTTGGTGGAGGCGACCACGCCCGCGTGGCGCATGGCGATCTCGCCGGGCAGGGCGTCGCTGCCGTGGAGACGGCCGACGGCGAGCCCCGGATCGGCCTGGGCCAGACGGTCCACCAGATCGTCGACCTGGCTGTTGGTCTGCGCGACGATCATCAGCCGCTCACCGGTGGCGACCAGCTCGCGCGCGGCCTTCACGACCAGCGTCGACTTGCCCGCGCCGGGCGGGGAGTCGACGACCGTGCCGCGTTCGCCGGCGTGGAGCGCCGAGGCGAGGATCGCGGCGACGGCCGCGTCGGCCTGCTCGCCCGGCGTCGGCGAAGCGGCCGGGGTGGGGAGCGTGGTCACTTGGGCGGCCCTCCGTGGGTCCAGGGCGTGTCCTCGGGATCGGGCAGCGGCGCGGACTGACGGGCCGACAGCTCGAACAGCGTGAAGCAGACCTGCTCGCCGGCCTGCGGCACCGTCCCCGGCTCCGGCTCCTTCTTGCGACCCATGCCGCTGAGCAGGCGGAGCGTCAGCAGCCCTGCCTCCGCGTCGAGCCGCACCAGCTCGGCCCGCTGTGCGGCGGGACCGCCCGCACGGTGCACCTCGCCGCCGGGATCGAGATGCGGGCGGTCCTCCGTTCGGACCGTCACCAGCGGGCGCGGCTTCGGGCTGCGCCCGCTCGTGTCGTAGGCGGGCACCACCTCGACGACCTCGCCCGCGAACGCCTGCCCCGCGAGCCGGTGCTCGGCCATGGCCAGCGGGTCGTCCAGCGCCTCCTCCAGATCCAGCCGGACCTGCTCCCGCTCGCGCTGTGCGAGCTTGCGCGCGGCCGTCACGGCGTCGTCGTGCAGCGGCTGCGGCGGCTCGCCCGCCGCGATCCGGTCGCGGTGGCCGGTGTAGGACCAGCGGTCGCTCTCCCAGCGCTCCACGACGTGGGGGGCCTGCGGCAGCGTGCGCAGCAGGTCGACGCCCTGCCAGACCTGGTGCCAGACCGGCAGCAGCACGGACTCCAGCAGCGCCTCGATCTCCTGCGCGCGGGCCTGCGTCAGCCGCTCGTCCTGCGCGGCGCGCGCCGCGTCGTAGCGGGTCACGGCGGGGGAGAGCAGCAGGCTGTCGAAGGCCGGATCGGTGGTCGGACCGGCAGGCGGCACGAGCAGCTGGCCACGCTCGTCGCGACCGTTCTCGGCCCGGAGCGCGGCCTGCTCCCCGTGCTCGCCTGGCGGCGGGGCGATCCAGGCGAGCAGCGCGCCCAGATGCGCGTCCTCCAACGAGCTCTGACCGGTGGCCCAGTGGCGCGAGAGCGTGGTCGTGAGCGGCAGCAGCAGCGACGAACCCGGCACGTTCGAGCGCTCTGACAGGTGCGTCAGCCAGCGGCCGAGCAGCGGCACCCGGGCGGGCACCGGGTACGGGCCGGGGTCGGCGTCCTCGGCCGTGCGCCGGAACCGCGTGGACCGCCCGAACAGCCCGAGCAGCTCCATCGCGCCCGGGTTCGGCACGACCAGCTGCGGCGCGTCCGCGCACAGCTCGCGCACCTCGACCGTCTTCTCGCCCGACTCCGGGTCCTTGACGGACCGTTCCAGCAGCTCGACGTCGGCGCCGAAGCTCTCCAGGTAGGGGAGCAGCTCGTCGCCGAGCCGGGCCAGGAAGGCGAAGCGAAGGTCGCGGTCGAGCGGCTGGGGCACCGTCAGCAAGCACGGATGCTCCCGGTCCTGCCCGAGCAGCACCGCCAAGGGCGCGCCCGTCTCGCCCGCGGCCGCGAGCGGGACCAGCACGAACGGCCGCTCGGCCAGATGCCTGTGCCGCACCGTCGCCAACGGCTGCGCGACGCCGGCGCGCACGGCCTCCAGCCGGGCCAGCGTGGTGAGCAGGCTCATCGCGCCAACGCCTCCTCGCGCAGCCGGGCCGCCCGCGCGAGCGCGCCGTCGCCCGCCGTCGCGCCCAGCGCGGCCGCCACCGTCGTCAGGCTGCCCAACTCCCCGCGGACACCGCGTCCCAGCACCTCCACCGCGCCCGCGGCCCGGGCCTGCGTTCGACAGTGGAACGCGAGCTCGCACGCGGCCAGGCACTCGGGCGCGTACGCGTGCGCGAGCGTGTCGACCGCCTCCGGCGCCTCGTCCAGCCGCACCGTCTCCGGCAGGGCCGACAGCAGCGTCTCGATCCGCGTCATACGCGCCAACTGGCGCCGCGTCACCCCGAGCTGCTTGCGCAGGTCCAGCGGCGCGGCGACGGCGACGTTGGAGAAGTCACGGGGGCACACCAACAGCCCCGTCGTCCGTACGGCCCCGGCGAGACCCTGGGGCTCGGCGTACGGGGAGACGGGCGCGGCCGCCCCTGCGGAGGAGGCCGCCGCCGGGCCACCACCGGAAGCGGTCCCGCCTGCCGCGGCGCCACCGGCGTCGGGCGCGGTCGTGCCCGGGAGCTCTGCTGCTGCGGCCGTGGGGAGGCTCGACGCCACGCCGCCCTGGGCGGCGGCCGCGTGGTCGGCGGCGTGGTGCGGGGCGTCCG
>NZ_BBPO01000013.1:122213-128168 GCF_000787815.1 Streptacidiphilus neutrinimicus | reverse complement strand
GAGGTCTTGCCGACGCATGGAGGGCCGCTGGAGAACCTCCACGTACACGATGCGATGATCCACGACGTCCACGATCAGCATGCCCGTGGAGGGGGAGAGGGGAAGACATCGGTGGCCAGCTCCGTAGGGCTGTCCCTGTGGGTGGTCCGAAGTCCGGATGCTCTGACAGAAGTCATCACCGCAGCCGCACCCGCCGAACAAGCGCAGATCCCACGCGCAGATCGACAGTTCGCGTTCCCCTTCGTCCTCCAAGAGGGCCATCAGCTCACTGATGAGTTCCGGGAAGACGTCGCGCACGAGGGGGTGCTCCTGCTCCATGCAGCGAAGGTAGCCAGACCCCTGGGTGAGCGTCCACGTGATATCCGCGGGACCGAGCCGGTTGGGGAGCAGCGCTGACCCCCTCGATGCGAACTACCGGCAGTTCGGTCGCTGAAGTCTCCCGTCCCGGTCATCCACGCTGACAGGGTCAGGGCCGGTCGGCTGCGGGTGGCACGGTTGCTGTACTTCTGTGCTGTACAGCAACCGTGCCACCGGTACGCCGGACGAAGTCAGGGCCTGATGTCATTTCAGGGCAGCACGTGAGTAGTCCAGTTCGCTGGGTTCAGTCCGTACACCCGGACGTGCTTGAGCATGCCCTTCAGACCGCCGGCCGCCGTGAGGGCGGCTGGTGCCTTGTTCCGCCCTTCGTAGATGAGACAGACGTCCAGTCCCTCGACGGTTTCGCACGCCTGCTGCTCATGAGCGGCGAGCTGCTGCAACTGCGCGTGGGTCGCCTCGGTGTACGGGGTCGCCGAGAGCGAAATGTCGTAACCGTGCAGTTGCCAGCCGATCGCCACGCTCCAGTTTGTGTCGCTCGTGTCGTCGGACTGCCAGTCGTCCGTGGCGCCGCCGCTGTGGTCGCTCGTTGAGCCATTCGGGAGGTCAGTGATCGACACCGGCAGCGGGACAGCGCTGTCGGCGACCGTGGCCGACGCCGCAATGCGCAGCAGGGTGCTCTCCTGGCCGGGGACGGGCACGTACTGCGCGGTCAGTTCGGCCCACCGTCCGTCCGAGCTCTGCCAGCGCAGGAGGCTCTCCATGTTGCTGACAGGCTGGTCGGCATGCGAGGTCGCCCAGTAGGCGCGGCGGCCGTTTACGTCCGGTGCGGGCAGCCGGTACTTCATCGAGGGGTCCCGAGCGCCCTTCACCGCCGGGTCCACGCCGCGCGGATAGACGAACAGGCGGAACAGCTCGCGCATCCCGGCGCCCGGCGCTGACTTGCCGCTCGCGAGGGCATCGGACACCCATCCGGTCTGTGTGTACCCCTTTGCGCTGACTCCCGGGGGCAGCCAGCCAAACTGGGCCGTGCTGCGGATCGGATCGTGGGGGTCGACGCGGCCCGGGAGGTGCCAGCGTGCCGGGCCCTGCCAGCCGTCGGCCGGTCCTCGCCCCACGTCGGCAGGGAGGACGGGGGCGGTGGTGTGCCCGGGCCCGGCCAGGAGGGCGACGACGGTGGCGGCCGCAAGGGCCAGCGCCGCAGCACCGAGGCGGACACGGCGCCTGCGGCGGCGCAGGCGCCGGCCGGCGTGGACCGCAGCCGGGATGTCGACGCGGCTGGGCGGGGCGTCCGCAGTGTGCGCGAGGGCGCCGAGTTCCACGGCAAGGGTGTGCCCGTGCGAGTCGTCGAGGTCCGTCGTACCGGTCATGTCCGGCTGCCTTCCGTGACGGGGTGAAGGGGTTCCTGCGGGTCGTGGTGATGCCGCAGCTCCAGCGCGCGACGCAGCGCGTCGAGGCCGCGGGCAGTCTGGCTCTTCACCGTGCCTGGCGAGCAGTTGAGCGTCTCGGCGGCCTGTTCGACGCTGAGCTCGCAGTAGTAACGCAGCACGACCGTCGCCCGCTGCCGCGGCGGCAGCGCGGCGAGTGCCTCGCGCAGGTCGAGGATCGAGTCCACGTCGGTGACGGGTGCGAGCGGCTCCTTCTCGAACCGCAGCAGCACCCGCCGCCAGGGCGAGCGGCGCTCGGCGAGGAAGGCGTTGAACAGGGTGGTGCGGGCGTAGCCGTCCGGATTCTCCATCCGGTGCACGCGTGGCCAGTGCAGGTACAGGCTGGTGATCGCCGTCTGGGTCAGGTCGTCGGCGGTGTGCCAGTCGCCGGACAGCAGATAAGCGGTCCGGCGCAGCCACGGCGCCCGCGACGCGGCGAATTCGGCGAACTCGTCGTGGGTCTCGGTGTCCGTCTCTCTCACGGTCACCTCCTTTCACGGCCCTAATGCAGCAGGGACCCGTTTGGTTGCACGGAAGATGCACGGCGATCGTCGGGTGCAACGCGTGCGTCGCGTGCCCTGAGCTTGGGAATCTACGCCTAGGACACCGGGAACCGCCTCTGGCCAGTGAACTCCAGGGAGAGCCGGTCTGACTGGCCCGGCGTTCTCCCCCTGGCTCCCCGCCTCTGGCTGCCCTTGCGGGCACGCTTCGGGCACGGGCTCGTCTGGCGCTGATCCCCTCGCCGCGTCGGGGCCTGCTCTCGGGAACCGTCGGCTGGATGTTGGTCGTCCCTTAGCCTGCTGTGACGGGGGGAGTCTGGTGATTTCGGAGCACGCGAGCCATGAACGAGAGCCCGGCGCGATGGCCGCACTCGGCTGCTTGCTGGCTACCGTCGGGCTGGTCGCCACACTGATCGCCCTCTACACGGTCCACATGGGGATCCCGCGCGCCCTGGAGTGCCCTCCAGTTGGGCCGCCGGACGACCCCGGACCAGGTCTGCCCGGCCCAACCCAGCTGAGGTGCCGATCGGGCCGGGGTGGGGCCGGGGCGGTCATCCGCGGGAAGGTCGGCAGATGCGGACGGTTGCCGTGCCGCGCGAGCGGAGCGAGCGCCTTGATTCAGTAGAGAAAGTCATCACAACGCCCCGCTCGGACGCCCCGCTCGGGCACCCTTCCCGGTCTCGGGTGATGCTTGACGGGGTGGCATCGGCTGATGCTTGACACCGCTTTCCTCCGCTCGCTACGCGCCTTGTCGGAGTCGTTCCGCGGCTTGGGCAGGCGTGTCGTAGTAGCCAGGCTTCGCCAGGAGTACGGAGCTGAAGTAGTAGCCCTGATCGTCCTCTGGCTCGTCGTCAGCCGCGAATGGGCGCCACAGGGCTATGAGCAGGTCGGGAGCAACGAACGACGCGCGATTCTCGGGATCGGCCCCAATCGCGGTGTGTTCGCTCATGCGTTGGACGACCTCTCGTGCTGGGAGGGCAAAGACGTCCAGGCTCCTGAACATCACGCGGTCTGTGTGCGTGGAAGGCCGCCAGAGCTCAATGGCTTGGAGAGCGTCTGGCGTGCACTCGATGCTGATCATCAACCCGCTGGGGCGGACGATGTGCTGTCCCGGCCGATCGGACTCCGAGAGCTTCGCAGGATCGCGAAGCCCGGCCAAAGCCGCCGCAGCTGCATCCCTGGGCATACCGATCTGGAGTGGGCCGACCCTGGTGGGCGGTGCGAGCTCGAAGTCCATGCGGGCATGATGTCACCCCGGACTTGTGGGGCCGCGGCGGCTCAGTCCCCTCTTCGTCCTGGGGCCCTGGCAGCATGCCGGCCACGCTCGGCAGCGCGAAGCAGAGCCCTGGCCACGCGTTCGGCAGTACACCTCGATCGCCTTCACCGAGCGGCTGGCCCAGGCCGGCATAGCGCCCTCGATCGGCAGCGTCGCCGACGCCTACGACAACGCACTCGCCGAGTCCACCATCGGTCTGTTCAAGACCGAGCTGATCGCACGTCACGGACCCTGGAAGACCTTCACGGACGTCGAGTTCGCCACCGCCGAGTGGGTCGACTGGTACAACCACCGACGGCTCCACGGCGCCCTCGGCCACACGACCCCGGCCGAACTCGAAACCGCCTACGATCGCCAAAGAACCCGCGCCGACGAACCCGTCAGCGTGTGACATCGAGCTCGATACCGAACCCGGAGCGGTTCAGTTGGCGTCGCACCCGAGACGTCGGGCGGTCTCGTCAGCCTCATCGAGGAAGGCCCGCGCGGTAGCCCGGTCCTCGGCGCGGGCGGCAGCCATGGCCCCGGTCAGGAACATCGTGCCGTAGATCGACAAGAACTCGGGGGAGGCGGTGCCGAGTCCTGGTTGGAGGTAACTCGCTGCGTCGTTGACGAGCTGAACAGCAGAAGCGAAGCGGCCATTGGACAGCAGGCAGTGGGTGACCGATCGGAACAAGGAACCGATGACGACGGCCTTCCTTCCCGCTCTGCTGAGCTGCTGTGAGCCCACGATCCGCGGCGATCCAAGCGAGGTCCGTTTCCCTCAGCTTGGTAAGCACCATCGCTGACCCCTGATAGGTCATGGCCGTGAGGGCGTTGGCTTCCTCGCGCGAGTTGCCCTCGTAGCTCTGACATGCCAAGAGGGCGTCTGTAAGCAGCAGCGGAAGCCGCCTGGTCGCGAATCCGTACCGCGAGTCCTGGTAGGCGTCCCACACCTCGGCGACTCCGGATCGCAGGTCCGCTAGCTTGATCTTTAACCACTGGCGTCGAACGGCCCTGCCGAACGTGATCACTCGTTTCGGTAACTGCCGTACGTGGAGGCGGCCTTCGTCTGATCCTGTGCTCCGACCAAGGAACGCACACAATCATCACGAAGGCCGTGGGGATGAGTCTGCTGCACGATCGCGTTGAGCACGACGGGTTCGCCGAACTGTCACGCTTCCGGGGCGAGTTCTACTCCTGCCTGACAAAACGCGGAGACGCCCTGTTCGAGCTGGTTGCCGCCGTGCTTTGCGCCGATGGGCCGGTCAGATCTCTGGTGGAGCTGTCGCTGGTGGGAGAGCACCGTCGTGGCCACGGCGGGCTTTACGCGGCTCTGGCCCGGGGTCGGATCGATACCGATCACTTTCGGCGAGCGCTCGCAGCGGTCCCGCTGCCGCGAGCGGCTGACGGCCGGCTCGTGCTCGCGGTCGACATCACCTGCTGGCTGCGACCGGATGCCCACACCTCACCCGAGCGGATCCTGTGCCACACCTATGGGCGGGGCAAAGACCAGCACATCCCCATCCCGGGCTGGCCCTACTCGGTCATCGTTGCTCTGGAAACCGGCCGCAGCTCGTGGACTGCTCCGCTGGACGCGCGCCGCCTGGCGCCAGGGGACGACAGCGCCAGCGTCACCGCACAGCAGCTGTGCGAGCTGGTTCAACGTCTCATCGACGCCGACCAGTGGCAGCCCGGAGACCCGGACGTGCTCGTGGTCGCGGACGCCGGATACGACGTTCCCCGCCTCGCCTACCTGCTGAGAGACCTGCCCGTGCAGGTGCTGGGGCGGATGCGCTCGGACCGCGTCCTGCGCAGGGCATGCCCGCCCCGCATCCCCGGCACATGGGGCCGACCACCCAGGCACGGCGGTGAGTTCGTCTTCGGTGATCCCGCAACCTGGGGCGCCCCGGACACCCAGACCGTCACCGAGACCCGCCTCTACGGCACCGCGACCGCCCGGTCTTGGGACCGGCTGCATCCGAGGCTGACTCACCGATCCGCCTGGGTGGTGGATACCGGGACCCTGCCGGTGATCGAGGGCACCGTGATCCGCTTGGAGGTTGGCCACCTGCCCAGCGGGGCGATCCCGAAGCCGGTGTGGCTGTGGTGGTCGGGCACCGACGCCACTGACGCCGAGGTCGACCGGCTCTGGCAGGCCTTCTTGCGCCGCTTCGACATCGAGCACACATTCCGCCTTTTCAAGCAGACTCTCGGCTGGACCTGCCCGAAGATCCGCACGCCCGAGGCGGCGGATCGCTGGACCTGGCTGATCCTGGCTGCCTACACCCAGCTCCGCCTCGCCCGGCCCCTTGCAGCCGACCTCCGTCGCCCCTGGGAGCAGCCCGCGTCGCCCGAACGCATGACTCCCGCCCGCGTCCGCCGGGGTTTCCGACACCTCCGCCGCAAGGCCACCTGCCCAGCTGGCGCACCGAAACCCAGCCGGCCAGGCCCAGGACGC
>NZ_BBPO01000013.1:87314-121837 GCF_000787815.1 Streptacidiphilus neutrinimicus | reverse complement strand
AGGCAGTGTTTTAGAAGGTGGTGGTGCGCCGGTCGGGGTTGTTCCGGCCGGCCATCCAGATCGTGAGGTCTCTGGCGATCTGGCCGATGTTCGTGTCGGTTGTGACCTCGTGTTCGGCGCGGGTGGGGTCACGGCGGACGACCTCGTAGCCGCCTTCGTCAAGGACGGCCACGGACGCGAACCAGCTCGGGTCGTCATCGTCGGGCTGGACCACGACGAACGTGTTGTCGGAGTCGTTTAGGTCGTCGATGAGCATGAACAGCGCGTCCTCGGACGGGTCGTCGATGTGGTCGCCGTTCTCGCTGTCCGCGCAGTAGTAGCGGGCCGTCATCGGACGCCTGCCTCTCCTTCGTCCCTGCCGGGCGTGTGGCCGTGGCCAGCATGGCATGCCGGGCGAAGGCGCCGCTCACAGCCAGATGTTGATCGCGGCGATGTGGACCGTGGCCTCGAAGCGGACGGCGAGCTTGTCGAAGCGCGTGGCCACCGCCCGATGCTGCTTGAGACGGTTGATCCCGCACTCGACCGCGTGCCTGCCCTTGTAGTCCTCCCGGTCGAAGGCCGGGGGCCGTCCACCGTCACGGCCTCGGCGCTTCCGGTTCCCGGCCTGGTCCGAGGGTTCGGCGATGGTCGCGCGAATGCCGCGTCTGCGCAGGTAGGCGCGATTCGCCCGCGACGAATAGGCCTTGTCCCCGCGCACTCGGTCGGGCCTGGTGCGCGGTCGGCCCCGCCCAGTTCGGGGGACGCGGATGGACTCCAGGACTGCGATGAACTGCGGGCAGTCCCCTCGCTGCCCGGCCGTGATCAGCACTGACAGCGGCCGCTGCCTCTGTTCGCAGGCCAGGTGGATCTTCGTGGTCCAACCTCCCCGTGAGCGACCCAGCCCGTGGTCGGCAGGTTCCGACCGGACCCCGCCGGGCGGTTCCTTCTGCTCATGTCCCGCCCCGCGTGCACCGGCGGCATGCTGGTGGGCCCGGCAGACGGTCGAGTCGACGTTCACTTCCCAGGCGATCAGTCCGGCCGCATCGGCCCGAGCCTGCAAAGCGGTGAACACCAAAGCCCACACGCCCGCGCGCTGCCAGCGTCGAAAGAGGCCGTACACGGTCTGCCACGGCCCGTACTTCGCCGGCAGATCACGCCACGGCGCCCCGGTCCGCACCCGCCACCGGACACCGTCGATCAGCCTCCGCTGACAGACCGCAGGCCGCCCCACCCCAGCCACCGGCAACAACGGTTCCAGGACGCCCCATTGCTCATCGGAAAGATCCCCACACCCCACAACGAAGATCATCACCGCTACGGGGCGCCGAGATCACCAGTTCCAAAACACTGCCTAGAGGGGTCGGCTCACCGTCTGTAGGGAGCCCCAGCAGCGGAGTCAACTGCCGGTAGTTCATGAGCGCTGTCCGCAGCGCAGGGACGGTGCTCCGCCCGCTGTCGGCGGTCCAGTCGAGCAGACTCGGTTCGGCCAGCAGATCTCCGAGAGTCCCATCCAGTGCGTCGGCCAAGGACTTGATCACCGACAGCGGGTCGAGTTCCCGCGGCTTGATCGCTGCGGGGCCTTTTGGCTGGTGGGCACAGACGGATTCGAACCGCCGACATCTGCTTTGTAAGCTCGTTCGTGTGTTCGATTGAGCTTTAGAACGGCGCCGCTGGAAGCGTCCGCGTCCCCGCACGTGCTCGCCGATGGCCCCCAGTGTCCGCCAGTGTTGCCGTCAGATTCTGCCGTCAGACACCGTCGGGGGAGGGGCTGAAACATGAGGGCGAGATCCCTGCATGTTTCAGCCCCTCCCCGACGGTCAAGGACTGGTGTCCCAGGGGTGTCCCTGGTGTTCTCGCAGGTCATCCGCCTGCTGGGACACTGTGACAGGTGGGACACCCCTCAGGCTCCGGGAGTGTCCCATCCGCCGTCCTACGGGATCGAGGGCCAGCGCACCGTGACAACGACGGAGTCCTCTTCCGCCTGCCAGGAGTGGTCGATCCCTGGACCCCACACCACGTAGTCGCCTTGCTTCTCCAGCGTGACGCTGCCCACGCTGAGGTCCAGTCGGAAGCGTCCGCTCACGAGGAGCAGCAGCGCGGTGCGCTGGTCGTCGCCGACCCACTCGGGGCGCTGCTGCCCGGCGGGGTGGATGCCCCACTTCACTTCGAGCGCATCAGTCTGCCGCGCGACGCCGTTTGCTGGGTCGATGAAGTGACCGAGCAGCCAGCCGCGGTGCTGGTCGGCGTCGTCGTTCGCGTTGCCCTTGTACCAGGTGTCAGCCATGTCCTACTCCCACTCGATCGAGGGCATCCGAACGCGAGTCCCGCCGATTTCGGCGAGGCGCCGGCACCCCTGGGTGAACGCGAAGATTCCTTCGTTGCTCCAACGCTGGTCCAGAGTAAGTGCGTTGAGTCGGTCAAGGTCCAAGCTTGAGTAGCGATGCAGCCCGCTGGACTCCCAATTGGCTCGCACGTGTCCGCCGTACTTCACCCACCACTCTTCGTCCTCGATAACGATCAGGCTGGCGAACTCATAGTTGCCGCTCACCAGGTTGATCCCGACGGCTGTCGACTCCATGCGCCACCCGTCGGTCTCTTGGCGTTCCACGAGCCAGCGCATCGGGTCAGAGAGCAAGCTGGGGTGCATCGGGTCGGCGTGGAGCTGCGCACCAACTGTGGAGTCCACGTCAGTGCGCCCGAACAGTTCTTCCTCCATCTCGCGTTCGAGCGTCGCTGAGAAGCGGGCATCCTCGCTGTAGTCGGACATCGGCCCGTGGAATGCCTTGGGGATGACGGCCAAGCGCCGGTTGGCGTTGAGCACGCTGCCGGAGCGCTCCTGCACCAGGAGCAGGTAGTCAGGGTCGTTGGTGCGCCCTCGCGGGCGAGCAATCGCCGTGAGGGCCAGCGCGCCACCTGCGCAGACGCGCCCACCGAAGTCCGCTACAGCAGCAATATCGGGCAGAAACTCGTCACGGAGCGGCATGGCCCCTGGTCGCTCTGGCGAGCCAGCGGCGACCGCCGCAAGCAACTCGCCCTCCAAGAGATTCAGCGTGAGCGCGTAACGGACGAAGTCGATGACGTCCACACTGCCTGATATGCGTCCAGGCTCGACATTCACGGAGGTCAGGCTGTAGATCTCGGCGTTAACGATCTGGCTTCCCTTTTCGAGGGATTCGGCCAGGCTGCGAACGGCGGCTTGGGCCGCACTGCTACTCAGATTCGACTCACGGTGCAGACTCGGGCGATATTCAAATCGATCCTGTCCGTTGCCGATTGGCTGCGCCAGGTCAACCCAGGGATCTTGGGTCACGATACTAGTGGTGAGCTTTTGCCCGGATACCGCTACCTCGTACGGGCGCCATTGGCCGAAGCCAGCCTGGTAATAGCGCTGAGCGGCTAGTGCTGCTCGTTCCCGCGTGACCTCCGCTTGGCGCTGGGCGCGCAGCTCCACGTCTCGGGGATCGAGGGAGGTGAGCTCTTGTGCCACCCGTCCCCTGGCGGTTGCAGGTGACCACGCGAAGCTCGTATCAAGCCAGGACACGGCCGCGGCTATGTGGGGATCTTCGGCTAACCGGCGCTGTCCGGGGGTCGCTGGCCGTGGTTCGACTGGCGGGGGAGCATCCTGGGCAGGTCCGGCCGCGAGCAGGGCGAACCTGGTTTGCACGTCGACCGCTGCCTGAAACAGGAGTGTGTCGAGTGCCCGCTGGATCTCTGCGGTCGGTACCAGCTCGGGGCCGGCGCTCCATGCCGCCACGGTTCTGACCGATGTCCCGATACGGCCTGCGAACCCCTCGTTCGTCTCCCGGAGAGCCCTCTTCAAGGCGCTCGCCAGGTGGCCGGTCCACGTCTCGACAACGTCCACGATCCCCCTCGCTGTCAACGGACTGCACTGTGGCTGCACTGTGGCTGCACCGGCGCTTCATGTTGGTTTGGCGCGGTAAGCGGTTGACTTGTCTCATGAACAAGCGGACCACCAAACAGCCGAACTTCAGGAGTTCCCATCCTGGGCGCCTTCGAGGCGACTAAGGCGCCTTTTCACCTCTTCGAGCTCCGCTCGCAGGGACTCAACCTGCTGCGCAAGCCCACCGTCCTCTGGCGTTGAGGTAGTGGAAACCTCATCGGGTGAACGAACAAACGAGCCCTTGCCGCCGACGGAAACAATCAAGTTTTCCTGCTGAAGCACCTTGATGGCACTCTGTGCCGTCGCCAGCGAGGTCTTGTAGTCGCGCATCAGGTCTTTCAGCGTGGGGAATTTCCCTTGCTGGAATTCACCCGCTCGGATTCGATTTCGCAGGTCCGCAGCAATTTGAAGGTGGAGCGGGCTGGGGTCGTCTCTCCTGATTGGCACTCAGCCACGGTACCAAGGTCATCAACGCCGCACTAGGGCACATCAGCCAAGGGGCTTGACGGGCCATCAGGCCGCTGTCAGAGTGATGCACATCAGGGCGCTCTAGAGCACATCGCTAGATGTGCAAAGCCCTGCTGACGGCTCCCCCATGTCTTCGAGAGGAGCACCACCCGTGAAAACCTTCGTCGCCGGTCGGGAAGCCCTGACCGCAACCGAGTTCGCCTCGCTGGCGCTCGGATTCGACGTGGAGCTGTTCGCCGGTCTCCCCGGCGAGTCGGCATTGGCCAGGGCGGCACGACTGGACGCCGCCGCCGAGCTGCTGGCCGAGCTGGAGCGGGAGGACCCGATCGCCGCCGCGTATGCGGCCGAGCTGCTGGGCACTTCCCCCCTGAACCTGCGCCGTGTCGTGATCCCGCGCTCTGCGATCCGTGCGGAGGTGGCCGCGTGAAGCGCCAGGTCATCTACGTCGAGACCGGTCGCCACGGTGGTTCGGATCGCGAGGGCGCCAAGTGGGCGGCCCGGATCGCGGCCGGCGTGGTCCTGTACAAGTGCTGGCACCTGGGGATGTGGGGCTTCGTCGCCTCCGCCGCGACTTACCTGCTGGTCCTGATTGTGCTGAAGGCACGGTTCGGGGGTGCGGGGCGATGAGCCGCACCGGTAAGGGCTTCCTGGTCGCCGGTCTGCTGGCCGTGGTCCTGCTCGCGTTCCGCGTCTCCTGGAACGCGCTGCGGGACGTGGCCCACACGATCGGCGCGGACCACACCGCCGCCGTGGTCTACCCGCTGGTGGTCGACGGTCTCATGGCCCTGGCCCTGGTCGCCACCCTGGTCCTGCCGGACGAGATCGGCGACGGCGGGAAGGGCTCGCCGCGCCGGTTCGCGCTGCGGGTGCTCGCCGCCTACACCCTGGCGTCGCTGGTCCTGAACTACGTGCACGGGCTGACCGCCCCCGACGGGGCGCGCATCCGACTGGCCGACTGGGGCCCGGCGAACTGGGCGCTGGTCCTGCTCGGCACCTCGCTGCCGGTCGGCTCCATCTTCTTCGGCTCCGACCTTGTGGCCAAGGTGCTGCACTACCGCTCCGACTCCGGCAAACCAGGATCTTCCACCGCAGACCAGTCCATAGCTGACCTGCCCGAATCGACCCCAGTCCCGGCGCGAACCGTGCCTCCCGTCCCGCCGACGGAGGCCCCGACCGCCCCCGAGCCTGCTCCGGCCGCACCGGACCGCACGCCGGTCCGTCGGCCCCGACCGGCCACGGGCCCCGTGCCGACCGCCGCCCGCACACCGCGCCCGACCCGCACGCCGGTCGAACTGCTGGAGGAAGCCCGCCAGTTGACCGCCGACTGGCCCGAAAGCCAGTTGACCGGCGAGGGCATCCGCAAGGCACTGCGCACCTCTGCCGCCAACGGCCGGATGCTGCGCGAACTGCTCCAGCGCGAGCGCGCCGCCGCCCGCCCCGACCTGCACGCCGTCCCCGCTACCGCGAACTGACCAGCGAAGGAGTTCCCGAGATGAGCACCGAGACGTTCCGCCCCCTCGGCGACCAGGCCGACGCCGCCCGCGCACTGCTCGCCCTGATGACGCAGTTCCCGGAGCTGCCGGCCGCCTCGTTCGACCTGGGCCGGTACCACTCGCCCGATCTGACCATCAACGTCCACAACGACCCGGCGGGCTTCGAGCAGTGGCGCGCGGCGCTGGACCTGGACCCGCAGAACTCCATCGGCAAGCCCCACAACACCTTCTACGCGGTCGAGGTGCCCGGCGAGTTCGCGGGTGTGCGCCTGGAGCTGGTCGGCTACCTGCCCCTGCCGGTCGGTGACGGCGTCGAACCCGCCGCGGCCTGACCCCGACCGATCTGCACCGCTCAGACCGAAGGGAGCACCACCCATGTACGCGACTTTCAACCTGTACCCGTCCGAGGTCGGCTCGGTCGACGTCGAGTGCGACCAGTTCGGCCCGCTGCTCGCCATGACCTGCGGCGATGTGGTCCTGCGGATCATGCTGCCCGTCACCGACACCCCGGGCGACGCGCTTCCGTTCGTCCGCGCCTTCCACGAGGCCACCGGCGAGTTCCTCGCCACCACCGAGCAGTACGCCATCGCGCACCTGGACCCCGAGACCGGCCCCGGCCCGGACTCGCTCGCCGCTTAGCGCTGCCGCCGGGGCGCGTCACCGCCTGGCAGCAAACGCCGCGCCCCGGCTCCCCTTCCCGATCCCGGATCACTCCCAGAGAGAAGGACTCTCAGTGAATCACGACCCGTTCGACAAGGACCGCGAGCGCGAGTTGTTCGCTCGCCTGGAGGCCGACCTGACCAGCGGTGACGCCCCGACCGGCGTACCGGAGCAGGCCACCGGCGCGCCCGCCGCCACCGTCGCGCCGGTGCTCGCCAACCCCGATGAGGACGGCCCGTCGGTGTACGTGGACGGCCCGGCCTTGGCCGACCCGTCGCTGCTGGACAAGGTCAGGGCGGAGAAGCTGCGGCCCGTCATCCCCGGGTGGCTGCGCTCGCGGGTGGAGTTCACCTCCGCCGCCAAGTGGCTGGCCCGCCACGTCGCCCACACGACCGGCTTCCACACGGTGCGCGTGCCGCTGTACGCGGCGGTGCTCGCCGGGCGCTCGCCGCGCGGTATGGCCCGCGCGGCGCGCTGGGTGGGCAGGTGGGTGACCGATGCCGAAGCGCAGCCGCTGCGGCTGTCGGCGGTGCACGACGAGGACGCCCGCCTGTACCTGGACCTGCTGCGCCGCCGTGACGGCCGGGTGGTCTGGCGCCGCTGGACCCTCGGTGTGGCCGCCGTGCTCACCCTGGTTGCCGCGCTGGTCGTCTGGGGTCTGACCCCGGGCCTGGTCCACCTGGCCGTGGCCGGCGCGCTGGTCGCCGTGTTCGGCGTGCTGGGCGCACCTGCCGACAAGCCGCTGATCTCCCGTGCGGTCACCCGCCCCACGGTGCAGCGCCTCACGTCCGAGGTGGTCGAAAAGGCCCTCGCGGTGCTGGGAATCGCCGAGATCGGCCGCGCGCTCGGCAAGGGCGGGCGGATCGTGTTCACCGCCCCGATCACCCGAGACGGCCCCGGCTGGCGCGCCGATGTGGAGCTGCCGCACGGCGTCACGGTGACCGAGGTCATGGACAAGCGCGACAAGCTCGCGTCCGGCCTGCGCCGCCCGCTCGGGTGCGTGTGGCCCGAGCCGATGCCCGGCGAGCACCCCGGCCACATGCTGCTGTGGGTCGGCGACCAGGACATGAACAAGGCCAAGCAGCCCACCTGGCCGCTGATGTCGTCCGGCACCGTGGACCTGTTCAAGCCCGCCGCGTTCGCCACCGACCAGCGCGGACGCTGGGTCTCCATCACCCTGATGTACATCGCCGGGGTGATCGGGGCGATCCCGCGCATGGGCAAGACGTTCCTGCTGCGCCTGCTGCTGCTCATCGCCGCCCTGGACTCCCGCGCGGAGCTGCACACCTACGACCTGAAGGGGACCGGCGACCTGGACGCCGTCGGAGACGCCGTCTCGGTGCGCCACCGCGCCGGCGAGGAAGAGGAGGACATCGAGTACGCGGTAGCGGACATGCGGGCGGTGCAGCAGGAGTTGCGGCGCCGGGCCAAGGTGATCCGCGCCCTGCCGGACGACCTGTGCCCCGAGTCGAAGGTGACCAGCGCGCTCGCGTCGAACCCGACGCTGGGTCTGCACCCGATCGTGATCGGGGTGGACGAGTGCCAGAAGTGGTTCGAGCACCCCAAGCACGGTGCGGAGCTGGAGGAGATCTGCACCGACCTGGTCAAGCGGGGACCGGCGACCGGCATCGTGCTGCTGCTGGCCACCCAGCGGCCGGACGCCAAGTCCCTGCCCACCGGCATCTCCGCGAACGCGGTGGCCCGCTGGTGCATGAAGGTGCTGGACCACACCGCCAATGACATGGTGCTGGGCACCTCCGCACACAAGAACGGCATCCGCGCAACCACGTTCGCGTGGGCTGACAAGGGCATCTGCTACTTCGTCGGCGAGGGCGCTGACGCCCGGATCGTGCGCTCGGTCGGGATCGACGTGCCCAAGGCCAGGGCCATCGCGGCCCGCGGCCGGGCCGCCCGGCTGCGGGCGGGAACCCTGGCCGGGTACGCCGCCGGCGTGGACACGGTCGCCGAGACTGCGCCCGCCTACGACTTGCTCGCCGACGTCCTCGCCGTGGTCCCCGACAGTGAGGCCAAGGCGTGGTCGGAGACCGTGACCGCGCGCCTGGCCGTGCTGCGGCCCGACGTCTACGGCGGGTGGGCGCCCGACCAGCTCGCCGCCGCGCTCAAGCCGCACGGGATCAACACCGGCCAGGTGTGGCTGACCCCAGAGGGCGGCAAGGGCGCGAACCGGCGCGGCATCGTCCGCGCCGACATCACCAGCGCAGTTACGCAGCGCGACAAGGAGCGCGGCAAGTAGCGATCCGAACCGGTGCTAGGTCTAGCACCCGCACCCGCTAGACCTAGCACCCCCGCTAGCACCCCATAACACGCCTGATCAGGACGCTAGTACCTAGCGCCCTTCCCCCGGCACACTCCAAAACCGCCCCGGGAGGCCCGAAGTGCGCATCCTCGCCGCCGCTATGCCGCTCCTGCTCCTGCTCACCGTCGGTTACCTCGCGCTCTGCATGGCCAGCCCGTTCAAGCGCTGCCCGCGCTGCAACGGCATCGGCCACCAGCTCAAGACCGACCGCAAGGGGCGCGCCACCCGGGGCAAGCCGTGCCGCCACTGCGACACCACCGGCCTGCGCATCCGCTTCGGCCGCCACCTGCTCAACCTGGCCCGCACCCGCCGCAACGCGGCGATACGCGCCGACAAGACCCCCGCCCGCCGCACGCCCCGCGCCTGACCGGAAGGGACCAGACCTGTGCTGCTCACCGTCTCCCTCGCCCTGCTGCTCGGTATCGCCGCGTTCGCCACCGTCCGCTACGGCCGCGTCGGCGCCGGATCGGCCGCCGTGCTGTGGCTGTCCGGCTTCACCGTCGCGTCCACGGGCCTGGCCCCCTACGTGAACCACGCCCTGACCGCCGTCACCCACGCCCTGCTCTCCATCCACTGACCAGCCGTCAGGAGGCCAGCCATGACCACCCCGCAGCCCTACACCCCGGCCCTGATCCCCACCGTCGTCTATGCCGCCGACGGCCGCCCCCAGTACGCCTTCCCGCAGGCACCGGCCGCCCCGCTGCTGCCCTACCAGCAGCCCGCGCAGCCCACCGTGGTCTACCAGCCCGCCCCGCTGCCGACCGTGCCCGCGCAGGGCGGCTACAGCCCGCTGCGTGACCCGATCGTCGCCCGGCTGCTCGCCGGCGGCATCGGGCTCGGCGCGACCGGCGTCGGACTCAGCTTCCTGTTCACCGCCCTCGCCGCCGCCACAACCGCCATTGGCCTGCTGCTCGGTGTCCTCGCCCTGGTCTTCCTCCTCGCCCGCAGCGGCGGGGGCGGGCGCGGCTCGGTGAACGTCCACGTCAACCAGCGCATGAGCCGCCGCTGAACGGCCTGCCCGACCGGCCGTGCTGCCCCGGCTTCCCGCCGGGGCGGTGCGGGGGACCGGACAGACCCGTGCCCCGAGCACCACGGCAACCCTGCCGCCCGCAGCAACCGGAGGAACCGTGTCCGTCGGAGAGACCCCGATCACCATCGTCGGCAACCTGACTGACGACCCCGAGCTGAAGTTCACCCCCGCCGGCGCCGCGCTGGCCAAGTTCACCGTGGCCAGCACCCCGCGCACCTTCGACAAGGCCACGAACCAGTGGCGTGACGGCACCGGCATGTTCCTGCGCTGCACCGCCTGGCGTGAGCTCGCCGACCACGCCGCCGAGACCCTGACCCGCGGCATGCGCGTCATCGTCACCGGCCGCCTGCGGCAGCACAACTGGCAGAACGAGCAGGGCGAGAACCGCTCCATGCTCGCTGTCGAGGTGGACGAGATCGGCCCGAGCCTGCGCTTCGCCACGGCCAAGGTCACCAAGATCCAGCGCCCCGGAAGCGGCCAGGGCGCGGCCGGCGGAGACCCGTGGGCGGGCGCCGGTTCCGACGCCGAGCCGCCGTTCTAGGCCGAGGGCTCGACATGACTACCACCCCCGTCGTCCCGCTGCCGTTGTGGGATCTGGTGATCCACCTGTCCGATGGTCGATGTCAGTGCACCGGGGCGTGCGGCAACAAGCACGCTGCCGGCCAAGGGCGTTGCGAGCACGAGAACGGCGGATTCATCAGCAAGCATGCCGGACCCATCCGTCTGCTCGCCGCGCCGAAAGACCCCGCCGACCTGGCCCGGCCCCCGCACCAGCAAGCGAAGTTGAGCGCCTGCGACCTGGCCGCGTGGTGCCCGCCCTGCCACGACAACGCCCGCACCCGAGCCCAACGCGAGCGCCGCAAGGCCCTCGCCGACCTCGCCGCCGACGACTCCCTGTTCTAGCCCGAACCCGGCCGGGCGGACCTGATCCGTCTCCATCCGCCCGGCCGCCACACCCCGAGAGGACCCGCTGTGCCGGACCTGCTCGCTTACGCCCTCGCCGCCGCGCGCCGCGGCTGGCGCGTCTTCCCGCTCATCCCCGGCGACAAGCGCCCCGCCGTCTCCGCCTGGGAGCAGCAGGCCACCACCGACCCCGAGCGGCTGGCCCGCTGGTGGAACCGTCAGCCCTACGGCATCGGGATCGCCTGCGGCCCCTCCGGGCTGGTCGCCGTGGACCTGGACACCCCCAAGCACCCCGATGACACCCCACCCGCGCCTTGGGACCTTCCTGGCATCCTCTGCGGCGCCGATGTGTTCCGCCTGCTCGCCGACCAGCACCGGCACCCCATCGGCGAGGTGACTTTCTCCGTCCGCACCCCGTCCGCCGGGGTGCACTTGTACTACGCGCACCCCGCCAACGGGCCGGAGCTGCGGAACACCGGCGGAACGCTCGGCTGGAAGATCGACACTCGTGCCCACGGAGGGTACGTCGTCGGCCCTGGTAGCAGCACCCCCGGCGGGCACTACACCGTGCTCAGCAAAGCCCCGATCGCTCCGCTCCCGGCCTGGCTCGCCGAGCTGCTCACCCCGGCGCCGCTCCCCGAGCAGGGACCCGTCACGGCCCGGCTCACTGCGTCCGACCGGCGCGGCAGGTACCTGCGCGCGGCCATCGACGGCCAGGTGAAGCGCGTCCTGGACTCGGCCGAGGACCGGCACAACATCGCGCTCTATCTCTCCGCCGTCGCGCTTGGGCAGCTGGTCGCCGGAGGCGAGCTGACCGAGCAGGAGGTCACTGACCCGCTTATGGACGCCGGAGTGCGCGTCGGTCAGGGCGAGGGCGAGGCGGGGCGCACCATCCGCTCCGGCCTGCGGGCGGGCAAGTTGCGCCCCCGCACGCTCGCCGCCTGACTCTCCGTCTACCCGCACACCCCAAGGGAGGGTCCGTGTCCACCCCGCCGCCTCACCTGCGCGTCGTTGACCCCGACGACTTCCCGCCCGATCTCGAAGCGCCCGACGAGACCGGCGAGCAGGCCAAGCCCAAGGCGCCCGGTTTCAACAGCCTGTGGACCGCCGACGCGCTGATGGCCGCGACCTTCCCCGAGCCGAAATGGGCCGTGCCCGGCATCCTCGCGGAAGGCGTCTCATTGCTCGCCGGACCGCCGAAGGTCGGCAAGTCGTGGCTGTCGCTCGGACTCGGCTTGCAGGTGGCCGGCGGCGGGACCGCTCTCGGCTCCGTCCCCGTCACCGCCGGACCCGTCCTCTACCTCGCACTTGAGGACACACCGCGCCGCCTACAGCACCGCATGGGAAAGCTGCTCGCAGGCAAGCCCGCCCCCGCCGGGCTCCACCTGGAGACCGCCTGCCCGCCCCTTCCACAAGGCGGGGAACTCGCGATCGCCGGATGGCTCACCGAGCACCCCGACGCCCGCATGGTCGTGATCGACGTGTTCGCCAAGGTCCGCGGCCAAGCGGCACTCGGGGCGTCCGCCTACGACGCCGACTACGCCGCCGTGGGCCGCGCCAAGCGGCTCGCCGACCACTTCGGCGTAGCCCTGGTCCTGGTCCACCACGTCCGAAAGGCCGCATCCGACGACTTCCTCGCCGAGGTCTCCGGCACCAACGGCCTCGCCGGCGCGGCGGACACGACCATCGTGCTGAAGCGCTCGCGCGGCAAGGCGGACGGCGTTCTCCACATCACCGGCCGCGACGTGGACGAAGCCGAGCACGCCATGTCCTTCCAGCCCGAGACCGGCGCCTGGCACCTGCTCGACGGCCCCGCCGGGGACCACACCATCGGCGACACCCGCGCCACGATCCTGCGCTACGTCCGCGAGCACCCCGGCAGCAAGCCCGCGGACATCTCCGCGGCAACCGGCCTGGACCGCGAGAACACCCGCCGCGCCTGCTCCCGAATGGCCACCGACGGACAGCTGAAGTCCATCCACGGCGCCTACACCGTCCCGCCTGGGACAGCCTGACCCATCCCCGAACCGTCCCAGCTGTCCGGCTGTCCCAGCACCCGTCCTGAACTGCGCCGATACCTGGGACAGCCCTGGGACAGCATGCTCCGCCACCGCTTCTCACCTGGGGAGAGATCGCGATGACTACCGCGCCCGAAGCCCTAACCGTGCCCGAGGTCATGGCTGCACTCCGGCTGGGACGGACCAAGGTCTACGACCTGATCCGCGCCCGCAAGCTCGCCAGCTTCACCGAGGGACGCTCCCGCCGCATCCCCGCCGACAGCCTCGCCGACTACCTGCGCCGCAAGATCGAGGAGAGCAACTGATGCCCCGCAAGAAGAACCCCAACGGCGCCGGAAGCATCTGGCGCCGCAAGGACGGCCGCTACGAGGCTCGCGTCTACGTCCCGCAGCCGGACGGCACCCGCAAGCGCAAGACCGTGTACGGCGACACCTGGGAAGAGTGCGACAACAAGCGGCTGGAGTTGGTGAAGCGCGACCGAGCCGGCGTGCCCACGCCGACGCGCTCCCACAAGCTCTCCGAGTGGCTTCCGTACTGGCTGGAGGAGTTCATCCGGCCGCAGCGCAAGAAGACCACGTACGCCAAGTACGAGACCCACGTGCGGCGCTATCTCATCCCGTCCCTGGGGACCAAACGCCTGGAATCGCTCAGCGTCCCCGACGTACGCCGCTTCCTGGTCATGGTGACGCGTCAGGCGTCCGCGGCCACGGCGAAGGAGTCGCATCGAGTGCTCCGGACGGCCTTGTCCGCTGCGTGCCGGGAGGAGCTGATCAGCCGGAACGTCGCCACCCTGGTGCCCGCCCCGCGAGTGGAGGTGCGCGAAATGAAGACGTGGACGCTGGACGAGACGGTCACCTTTCTGGAAGCGGCACGCCCGGACCCCCTCTACACCGCCTTCGTGCTGGCCATCGCGCTTGGCCTTCGGCGCGGCGAGATCCTCGGACTGCGCTGGGGTGACATCGACCTGGACCGCCGCACGCTGACGGTTCGGAACCAGCTCCAGCGGGTGCAAAAGGAGCTGTACGCCGACAGCACGAAGAATCGGCGCACGCGCGTGATTCCCCTGCCGCTGATGTGTATCGCGCCGCTTCGCTGGCGTCGCCTCCAGCAGGCCAAACAGCGGGCGGACGCGGGTAGCGGGTGGGAAACGACCGACTACGTCTTTACCACTCGGACGGGGCGACCCATCGAGCCACGGAACCTCAGCCGGTCGTTCGAGAGGATCGCCACTCAGGCCACCCTGCCGCGTATTCGGCTCCACGACACGCGCCACGGTTGTGCCACCCTGCTCTTCGCGGCTGGCGTTGCCCCCCGGGTGGTGATGGAGATCCTGGGGCACTCGCAGATCGCCGTGACCATGAACACCTACACGCACGTCTCCGACAGCATCCGCCGGGAGGCCATGAGTCACATGGACCGCATGCTCAAGCGGAGCCGTCCCGCTCGCTGAGATCGCCGTCTGCTTACTGTCATCAGCGTCGAACGCCCCGTGGCCCAGCTTCGGGGCGTTTGGGGTTGGAGGGTATTCCGATACGAAGCGCGGGTTGCCAAGGCAAGTGGGGCAGGCAGCAAGGGAATTGACCCTCACTTCCCGAATACATTGACGCCAATAAATATTCCGATCATAATCCCCCAGAAGAGGGCCCAGCCCACCCTTCGCCAATCGGTAATAAGTACTGCTGGGGGTGGGCTGACCACGGCTTCAATGCGCGAAGCTGAGTCGCTTAGCGACCTGGCGACATGGTCCAGCGCGTCAGATCCGCCCTGTGCTTGAATGCGCGGAACTCTTCCGATTTCAGCAGTGAGCGACTGTGACGAGGATTGGAAGCTGGCTATTAGCTCTCGCAGTTCAACGATATTCTGCGAGAATTCCTTTGTGGCTGGATGGATGCTTCCGACGACGTCCTGATTGAGTTTGTTTGCCGCCTTCCAGAGCGTTTCGGCAACGTCCTCATTGATATTCCGCCCGGCAAACATGAGTGAAGCGGCGACGTCTTCATTGATGTTTCTCGCTGCTCTCTCTAGCGCCCCGACTGCATTTGGTGAGATGACTCCGTCGCGCAGGGCTTTGCGCAGCAAGTTTGCGAGACTGGGGGCAGTAATGGTCATCTTTGCTAAGAGGGCTTTCGTCCTCGGATCGACTGCCTCATAGCGAATGCTGCCGTAGTTGTTGCCTCCAACGAACGCGCCTGAGCCGTGATTGTGCTGCTCGCGGATTTCCCTTTCGGGTGTCTCGTCCACGAGCCTACTGCCTCTCGTTGCCGGTATTGAATGTTATGCCGCCGTAGTTGTTGCCGCCAATGAACGCGCCCGAGCCGTGGTTGTGTTGTGATCCAATGCTAATTGACCCTGTCGTGGAATCCTTGGCAAGGCCCTCCACATCTTCCCGTACATCCGGATGTGCGCTTAGCTCGGACCGCAAAAGGCGCGCCCAGTGTTCAATTACATGTTCGCTGGATTCGGTCTCATTTGACAATGCTGCGGCGTGGACTTCGAGCGAATGGACAGTTTCCGCTTGAGCTTCTGTGCTCTGGTGGCGGAAAATCCGGGTGATCTTTGCTTGGAGTGCGTCCACTTGGCCGCTGAGCATGTAGGCCACGACGTTGCCGGCTGCTCCTGTGGCAACTGCCTGCGCTACTTCGTCCATCATGTAGATGCCCCCAAAGCTACGGCGTCGGCGTGCGGCGCACGGAGTCGTGACTCCTTGACTCCTTGATGCTGCCGCATGGGGCTGCGGCTTGTACCAGGAACCTGGGAGTACGTGGGGGTGTTCGAAGTGATCTCAAGGGCCTGCCCCGCCGCGAGACCGCGTCACGAGCAGAGGGCGCCCCGATGACTCTCTCTGCCGTCATCACGGGGACGACCTGCCCGTTGCCGTCACTTACTGCCGTCAAAGGCCCCGCAGCATGATCGCTGCGGGGCCTTTGGGCTGGTGGGCACAGACGGATTCGAACCGCCGACATCTGCTTTGTAAGAGCAGCGCTCTACCGCTGAGCTATGCGCCCTCGGGGCGTGCCCCGGGGTCCCGGCTGGGGTGCGGGACAAGGGCTAAGAGTACCTGGTCCGGGCGGGGGCTTGCTGCGGGTGGAGCGGGGACATGGGTGTCAAGGAGGCGTCAGGGTTGTCGGGGTGGGCGACAAGGGGGTGTCAGGGTGGCGCGGGAGGGGTTCGGGGGCTGGGTAGCTTGATCGTCGCGGGGGCCGGCCCGGGGTTCTGTGGGGAGCTGAGGGGCCGGATGCACCGTCTTGGCGGACGTGGGCCCTTGGCGGGGGTCGGGTCCGGCAGGGGACGGGAAGCAGGTCAGGGGCGTGCGGCTTGAGAGTGCTGCGCGCCCCTGTTGCCCTTCCGGGCCAGCCTGAGGCTCTGGCCGCAGTCGTGTGGTGATCGCGATGGTGTGGGGAGCAGGATCACCCGTCCGGCTGGTGGCCGTTGTCGCAGGCCGGGGCGTTAGGACTGCTGCCGTGGTCCCCAGCAGCCCAGCAGCCCAGGAGTCCCCTCGTGCGTCATCTCGCCTACGCCGTCGTCGCCGCCCTCACCCTTGCCGGGGGTGCCGTGGCAGCGCCCGGAGTGCAGCGGGAGATGCTGCCGCAGCAGAGCGTGTACCTGCACGCCACCTCGGGGGACGGCGCCGCGGACGGGGTCTCCGACCTGGTCGTCACCCGGGAGAACGGCGGGTACCGGCTGCGCGGTTACGTGGAGTCGGTGAAGGGGTGCTCCGAGCTCAAGGCCGTCAACATGCACCTCGGCACGTATCTCGGGGGAGACTCGGTCGCCAAGGTCTGCGGGGACGACGTGCAGACGGGCGTCGACGCGTGGACGCGTCACAGCGACGTCGTGCTGACCGCGCTGGTGCCGCACGGCATGGGCTGGGACTCGAAGATCGTGAGCCTGACCGGGCGTCCCTAGGGCGCCCCTAGGACGTGCCCAGGCTTCCCTGGGCCTTGCTCGGGCGTCGCCAGAGCGTCCTTAGAAAATCTTTATTTCGGGCGTGCCTGCGGCCGAGGACGGGGTGACCATAGGGATGTACGTCGAACGGCACGAAGCCATCAGGTGGTGGAGAGAATGCTCCCGAACCATGCCAGTGAGCGGCGGCACCCCGTGCTCCTCACCGGGGCCGTGGCGGGTCTGATGCTTGTCGCGGCCGCTTGCGGCAGTTCGAGCCCGAGTTCGGGTTCGAGTCCGACCCCGAGCCCGACCGGGGCCGGCCCTGCCGTCACCGCGACCCAGAGCCCGAGCCCCGGCGGTACCTCGGCCGCGGCGACAGGATGCGAGACGGGGGGCGCGCCGGCCGTCAGCGGTTCCGGGCCGAGCGATCCGGCGGCGGCGGGCACGAGCGTCGCCGAGAACTTCTCCAAGTTCTTCAGCCCCTCGACGCCCAGCACCGAGAAGGTCGCGCTGCTGCAGAACGGCGAGCACCTGACGACCGTCCTTCAGGGCTTCGCCGGGAACCCGCTGGCGTCAAAGGCAAGCGTTACCGTGACCGCCGTAGAGTTCACCAGCCCGACGATGGCTACCGTCACCTACAACCTGTGCCAGAGCGGCACCCCCGCCCTGCCCAACGCGAAGGGCACGGCCGTGCTGGAGAACGGCACCTGGAAGGTCTCGGACACCACCCTGTGCTCCCTGGTGGCGCTGAGCAACAACGGCAAGTCTGTTCCCGGTTGTTCGTAGCGCGGCGGACCCGTGCGGCACGCGGCCGCGGCTCGGACAGCCTGCCGCGACGGCCGACCGGAACGGCGGTGGTCGACGAGCTGGTGAGGGTGCTGGACCACGTGTGAAGGCCGGCGCGCCCGGTGAAGGCCGTAGCGCTCAGCCCGGGAGGGGGCGGGCCTCGTCCGGGGCGCAGAGCTGTGCGGCCAGGTCGCCGTGGTCGGCGACGCGGGCGGCGACGTCCGTGGGGGAGAAGGCGAGGTCGGCGGGGGAGGTGCAGGACTCGACCTCCGACCAGGTGAGCGGTGCGGAGACGCCCGGGACGGGTGTGCGGGTCGCGCGGAGGGTGTACGGGGCAGAGGTCGTCTTCGACGTCGAGTTCTGCGACCAGTCCAGGAAGACCCGGCCGGTGCGCAGGGACTTGGACATGCGGGCCACCAGCAGCCTCGGGTGTGCGGCGGCCAGGCGTTCCGCCACTGCGCGGGCGTAGCCGACGACCGCGTCCGCCGCGCTCGGGAGCAGCGGGGCGTAGAGGTGGAGGCCCTTGCTGCCGGAGGTGACGGGCCAGCAGGGCAGCCCGTCCGCGGCGAGCGCCTCGCGGACGAGGACGGCTGCCGCGCAGCACTCGACGACGGTCGTGCCCTCGCCGGGGTCGAGGTCGACGACGAGGCGGTCATGGCCGTCGCGGCCGGCGGCGAGGGTCCACTGCGGGACGTGGATCTCCAAGCAGTACAGGTTGGCGGCGGCGATCAGGCTCGGGGCGTCGTCGAGGACGAGGTGCGGGCGCGGACCCTCCTTCGCCTCGATCACCTCGATCCTGACCCACTCCGGGGTCTGCGGCGGCGGGTTCTTGGCGACGAACAGCGGGCCGGTCATGCCGTCCGGCCCGCGCAGGAAGGAGGCGGGGCGATCGCGCAGGTGGGGCACCATCGCGTCGGCGACCCGGGCGTAGTAGTCGAGCATCTCCGCCTTGGTCCAGGCGGGCCACAGCACCTTGTCCAAGTGGGACAGCAGGAGGGGTCGACCGTCGACCTGCACGCGCACCTTTTGGGGCATAACGTGTCAATACCCCCCACGAGAGGTCGGCACCCCGCGAAAGGTTCACCCCATGCCTCGCAGCGTCTGGACGGGCAGCATCACGTTCGGTCTGGTCGCCGTACCGGTCAAGCTCTATCCCGCCACCGAGACGCACTCCGGTCCGGTGCTCCACCAGGTGCACCGCGAGGACGGTTCACGCGTCCGGCTCAAGCGCTTCTGCGAGGCGGAGGACCGCGAGGTCGAGTACGGCGAGATCGCACGCGGCTGGGACACGCCCGACGGCGGCGTCGTGGTGCTGACCGACGAGGACCTCGCGACCCTCCCCGTGCCCAGCAAGAAGATCATCGACGTGGTGGCCTTCCTCCCCGCCGAGCGGATCGATCCGCTGCGCTGGGACAGCCCCTACTACGTCGGTCTCGGCGACAAGGCCCCCGCCAAGCCGTACGTGCTGCTGCGCGAGGCGATGCGCGACTCGGGCCTGGTGGCCGTCACCAAGGTCACCATGCGCTCGCGCGAGTCGCTCGCGGTGCTGCGCGTCCAGGATGACCTGCTGGTGCTGCAGACCATGCGCTGGCCCGACGAGATCCGCTCGCGCGAGGGCCTCGCCCCGGAGGGGGACGCGACGCTGCGCCCGCAGGAGCTGGCGATGGCCCGCTCGCTGATGGACACCCTCTCCGAGGACTTCGACCTGGACGCCGAGAAGGACCAGTACGCGGTCGCTCTGGAGGACCTGCTGGACGCCAAGGCCCACGGCGCGACTCCGGCCCCCGCGCCGGCGGCCGAGGGCGGCGCGGAGGTCATCGACCTGATGGCCGCGCTCCGCTCCAGCGTCGCCGCCGCGAAGGCGAGCCGCGGCGAGGCAGTGCCCGGTGAGGAGGAGTCGGGCGAGGAGGAGTCGGAGGAGGGCGCGGAGGAGGCTTCGGCGCCGAAGGCGCGCAAGCGCGCCGAATCGACGAAGCGGACCGGGGAGAAGCAGACCGGCAAGGAACCGGCCGCGAAGAAGAGCACAGCGGCGAAGGCCACCGCGAGCAAGAGCACGGCGACGAAGAGCACGGCAACGAAGAGCACGGCGACGAAGAGCACGGCGAGCAAGGCCGCGACGAAGAAGGCCGCGGCCAAGAAGACCGCGTCCACCGCCCGCAAGACCGCGCCGCGGCGCGCCTCCTGAGCCGACGGCCCGTCATGTCCCGTGCCCGCACCCCCATCGCCCTCCCGGTCTCCTCGCCGATGCTGGCGACGACCGCGCCGTTGCCGCGGGACGAGGCGCACTGGGCGGCCGAGGTCAAATGGGACGGCATGCGCGTCCTCGTCTACGTCCCCGGCGACGGCAGCGTCCACGTCCGGTCCCGCACCGGCGGCGAGGCGACCGAGCGGTTCCCCGAACTCATCGCCGTGGCAGAGGCGTTGGGCGAGCAGGCCGCGGTCCTGGACGGCGAGGTGGTGGCTCTCGGCCTGAACGGTGCGCCGAGCTTCGGCGCGCTCCAGGAGCGGATGAGCCTGCGCCGCCCGTCGCAGATCCAGGCGGCACGGCACTCGACGCCCGTGACGCTGATGGTCTTCGACCTGCTCAACCTGGACGGCCACGACCTCACCCGGCTGCCCTATACCGCCCGCCGGGCGAAGCTGCTCCAGCTCCCGCTCGACCAGGAGCACGGTCCCGTGCGGACCCCGCCCGCCTGGCTCGGCGACCTCCGCTCGGCCGTGGAGTGGACGGAGGCCTACGGCATCGAGGGCATCGTCGCGAAGCGGCTCGACTCCGCCTACGAGCCGGGCCGGCGCTCGCGGGCGTGGATCAAGCACAAGCACCGCCAGAGCATGGACGTCCGGTTGGGCGGATGGCTGGCGGACGAGCGCGGACGCCTGCGCAGCGTGCTGGCAGGAGTTCCCGAGCGGGGACGGGACGGCCTCCTGCGCTACCTCGGCGCGGTGGGCTCCGGTATCGGCGTGCACGAGGGCGAGGACCTGCTGGTGCTGCTCCGGCATCTGGAGACGGACGTCTCCCCGTTCCTCGGGACGCCGGCGGATCTGGGCAGGCCGGACTCCACGGTGCACTGGGCCACGCCCGCGCTGACGGCGGAGGTCGAGTACCAGGAACTGACGGCCGGTGGGATCTTCCGGGCACCCGTGTGGAAGGGGCTCCGGGAGGTCACCCCGCAGTGAGGTCGGGCCGCGGGAGCACACCGCGTCCGCAGGCCACGGCCGCGCGTCTGGCGGCCCCGCGCGTCCTGCGGCCCACCCCGCGCGTCCTGCGCCCGACCCCGCGTCCTGCGCCCGACCCCGCGCGTCCGGTCGCTTCCCGCTGCCCGCGCTGCCCGCGCTGCCCGCGCTACCCGCGCGTGGAGACCAGCCCCGCCTCGTACGCCAGGATCACCAACTGCACCCGGTCCCGCGCGTCCAGCTTCGTCAGCAGCCGGGCCACGTGCGACTTGGCCGTCGCCACGCTGATGACCAGCGTCTCCGCGATCTCGCTGTTGCTGAGGCCGCGTCCGACCAGGGTCAGCACCTCGGCCTCGCGCTCCGTGACGCCCGCCAGTTTGCGGACCGGGGAGCCGGCGGGGCCGGAGCGGTCGGGGCGGCTGGCGAACTCCGCGATGAGGCGGCGGGTGACGCTCGGGGCGATGAGGGCGTCGCCCGCGGCGACCACGCGGATGGCGCTGAGGATCTCCTCCAGGGCCATGTCCTTGACCAGGAACCCCGAGGCGCCGGCGCGCAGCGCGCCGTAGACGTAGTCGTCGTCGTCGAAGGTGGTGAGCATCAGGACGCGCGGCGCGTCCGGCGACTCGACGATGCGGCGGGCGGCCTCGATGCCGTCCATGCCGGGCATGCGGATGTCGAGCACCGCGACGTCCGGCTTCACGCTGGCGGCCAGGGCGACGGCCTCGCCGCCGCTGCCGGCCTCGGCGACGACCTGGAGGTCCGGGTTGTCGTTGATCAGCACCCGCAGGCCCGAACGGACCAGGGGCTGGTCGTCGGCGAGCAGGATCCGGATCTCGGCGGGGGCGTCGCTCATACCGTCCTCACGTGTGTTGACCATCTCGGCACTCTTGATCATCTCAGCTCCGGTCACCCGGCGGCAGCCGTCGCCCCGGCCTGCCGGGCGGGCTCGGCCGGCCCGGCGGGCTCGGTGTGCACGGCGGGCTCGGCGGGCTCGGCGGGCGCGGTGGGCTCGGTGTGCACGGCGGGCTCGGTGTGCAGGGCGGTCTCGGCAGACTGGGCAGTCCCTGCGGGCTCGGCGGGTCGATCACCGGCCTCCTTGCCGCGCGGCAGCGGCAGGCGGGCGGCGACCCGGAAGCCGCCCTCCGGGCGCGGACCCGCGCCGAACTCACCGTGCAGCAGGCTGACCCGCTCGCGCATGCCGGTGATCCCGAACCCGGATCCGTGGGACGCGTACGGCGGCGACGCATGCGGGCCGCCGGGTGAGCCGGTGCGGCCGTCGTCCACGATCTCCAGCGCCAACTGCTCAGCCCCGTAGTCGATCGACACCCGGCAGCAGCGGGCGCCGGAGTGGCGGACCACGTTGGTGACGGCCTCCTGCACGATGCGGAACGCGGACAGGTCGATGTCGCCGGGCAGCGGACGGCGCTCGCCGTGCCAGGCGACGTCGACCCGGACGCCCGCCTCGGTCGTGGTCGCGGCGAGTTTCTCGACGTCGTCGAGACCAGGCGCGGGGGCGAGCGGGGCGAGCAGGCTGCCGGGCTCGGGATCGGCCTGACGCAGCGCCACCAGCGTGCGCCGCAGGCCGGACAGGGTCTCCCGGCTGGTCACCTCGATGGCCTGCAGGGCGGCGCGCGCCTCCTCCGGCTGGCTGTCCAGGACCCGGCTGCCGACGCCCGCCTGGATGGCGATGATGCCGATGCTGTGCGCGACCATGTCGTGCAGCTCGCGGGCGATCCGCAGGCGCTCCTCGGTGATGGCCTGCTCGGTGGCCTGCGCGCGGCTCGCGGCGGCGAAGATGCGCCGGGTGCGGATCGAGCCGCCGATCAGCTGCGCCAGCACCAGGATCAGCAGCAGCGGCAGCAGGTTGTAGATCCGGGAGAAGGTCAGGCCCTCCGCGACGCGGCCGAGTTCGTAGCCGATCAGCGTCGTGTAGGCCATCACCGCCGCCGGGGTGCTGACGCTCCGCGGCTGGGTGGCGCAGATGTAGCAGAGGGCCAACTGCGCGGGCAGCGTCTGCTGCAGGGCGAGGACCTCGACGGGGTAGTCCGCCATCGTGCTCGTGTACAGGACGAGTCCGAGCAGCAGCCCCATGCTGGTGCGCGGGTAGCGCCGCAGCAGCAGGGAGCCCAGCGCGATCCACAGGGCCACCGTCATGGGCCCCTGGTGCTCCGCGCCGTTGCGGGTGTTCAACGGATCCGGGGCCAGGTTCACCACGAAGAGGACGACCAGCAGCGTCACCATGGTCTGTGCGAGGCCCGCCCACACGCCGGAGGGCACGCGGGAGAGCAGCGGAGGACGAGGCGCGGCGGTCATGCGTCGAGCGTAACGGCGGGTCCGGGGCCCGGCATCGACCTGCGGGATTACTCCTGCGGGCTACCTCGCCCGCCCCGCGTTGCCGCCGCCGGTCCGATGCGGACGACGCCGCCCGCCCGGCACCGTGGACGGCATGATCGAAGTCCATGAGCTGACCAAGCGCTACGGGGACAAGACCGCCGTCGACGCCCTGAGCTTCACCGTCCGTCCGGGGCAGGTGACCGGCTTCCTCGGGCCCAACGGGGCCGGCAAGACCACGACCCTGCGGCTGATCCTCGGCCTGGACGCGCCCACCTCGGGAGGCGCGACGGTGAGCGGCGTGCGCTTCGCCGACCATCCGCGCGGGCTGCGGCACGTCGGCGCGCTGCTCGACGCCCACCACGTGCATCCGGGCCGCAGCGCCGAGGCCCATCTGCGGGCGCTGGCCCGCAGCAACGGCATCCCGGGCCGCCGGGTCGGCGAGGTGCTGGACGAAGTCGGCCTGACCGACGCCGCGCGACGCCGCGTCGGCGGCTTCTCGCTCGGGATGAAGCAGCGCCTCGGCATCGCCACGGCCCTGCTCGGCGACCCGCCGGTGCTGATGTTCGACGAGCCGATCAACGGCATGGACCCCGAGGGCGTGATGTGGGTGCGGAGGCTCTTCCGCCGCCTCGCGGGGGAGGGCCGCACCGTCTTCCTCTCCAGCCACCTCATGACGGAGATGGAGAACACCGCCGACGAGCTCGTCGTCATCGGCCGCGGGCGGCTCGTCGCCGCCGAGCCGCTACGGGAGTTCGCGGCGCGCTCCACCCGGCACAGCGTCCTGGTCCGCACGCCGCAGGCGGCCGAGCTGACGGCGGTGCTGGTCGCGGCCGGCGCCGAGGTCGCACCGGAGGGCCACGCGGGCGCCGAGGCCCTGCGGGTCGTCGGCCTGTCGGCCGAGCGGATCGGCGCGCTGGCCTTCGACAACCGCGTGATTCTGCACGAACTCGCGACCCGCTCAGCCTCGTTGGAGGAGGCCTTCATGGAACTGACCGCCGACCGCGTCGAGTACCTGGCAGGGCAGAGCCGATGAGCACCGTCACCTCACCCGGGCGGGCCGGGACCGCGCCGGCCCTCCCCGGCACCGCCGCCTCTGTCCGCCCCCGTTTCCTCGACCTGGTCGGCGCGGAGTGGATCAAGTTCCGGTCGCTGCGTTCGACCTGGTGGACGCTGCTTGTCGCGATCCTCGTCCCCTGGGGCGCGGCGGCCGCCGCCGCCATGGCCGACTACGACAACTGGCCCAACTACGGCCCGCTGGAGAAGGCGGCCCCGCACCTCTTCGCCGTCCACGACTCCTGGCCGCTGGAGGGCTACGTGGTCGTCATGCTGGCGGCCGGGGCGCTGGGCGCGCTGGCGATGGCCGGTGAGTACGGCAGCGGGCTGATCCGCACCACCACGGTCGCGGTCCCGGCGCGCGGCTCGGTGGTGCTGGCCAAGGCGGTCGTGCAGGCGGCGGTGTGGACGGCGGCCGGCTGGGTCTGCGCGCTCGGCTCCTACGCGATCGCCCAGGGCATCCTCAGCGGACGGCACGCCACGATCGCCCTCGGCTACGCGGGCGTGCCCCGCGCGCTGGTGGCGGCGGCGACGGTGGCGCCGGTCTGCGCGCTGGTCGGCCTCGGCATCGGCACGCTGGTGCGGCACGCGGGCGGCACGATCGGGATCCTGGCCTTCGTGGTGCTGCTGCTGCCGCAGTTCTTCTCGCAGACCAAGCAGTGGTCCGCCGACGTCCGGCACGTCTTTCCGGTCTCGGCCTTCGGCCGGCTCACCGAGGTCTGGACGGCGTCGGAGCGGCCGGGCTTCTACCCGGCGACGATCACCGGCTCCTGGCTGGACTACCTGGTCTGGCCGCTGGCCGCGGTCCTGCTCGCGGTATGGGTGGTCCGCCGCCGCGACGTCTGAGCCGCTCGGCGGCATGCCCCTAGGATCGGGGCATGTCGCTGCCCCACGCCATCCTCACCGCCCTGCTGGAGAAGCCGTCCTCCGGGCTGGAGCTGACGCGGCGGTTCGACAAGTCGATCGGCTTCTTCTGGGCCGCGACGCACCAGCAGATCTACCGGGAGCTCGGCAAGCTGGAGCAGGCCGGGCTCATCCGGGCGATCCCCGGGCCACCGGCCCAAGGGCGGCGCAAGGAGTACGAGGTGCTGCCGGAGGGGCGCGCCGAGCTCGCGGCCTGGGTCTCGCGCAGCGACCCGCCGCGGCAGCTGCGGGACCCGCTCGCGCTGCGGCTGCGCGCGGCTGCCGTCGTGGGGCTCGGCGACGTCGGCGCGGAGGTGCGTCGGCACCTGGACGCGCACACGGCGCAGCTCGACGCCTACCGCGCGATGGAGACCCGTCAGTTCCCACCGGACCGGCGGGAGACGGCGGAGGCGCGGTTGCAGCACCTGGTCCTGGAGGCCGGCATCGAGATGGAGCGGTTCTGGACCCAGTGGCTGGGCCGCGTCGACGCGGCCCTGACGGAGCTTGCCGAGGACGAAGGCGCGGAGGGCGAGGGATGACGCTCGAGTTCACCTATTCCGAGGTCGGCGCCACCCTCGACGGCGCCACCCTCGACGGCACCGGCCTCGACGGGGCCGGTCTCGCCGACACGAGCCTGCCGTCCGGTTACTCGCACCTGCGCTACCGCGTCCGCATCGGTCACGGCGACGCCGCGTTCCTGGCCGCAGCCGACGCGCTCGGGACCTTCCGGATGCACCGCCGCCTCCCCGTCGGCGTCACCGCCTCCGCGCCGCACGCCGAGGTCGGCGCGGAGGTGACGGTCACGCTGGCCGGGGTAGTGCGCGCGCCCTGCCGGATCGTGTGGGTCGTCGACGAGCCGGACCGCTACGGCTGGGCCTACGGCACCCTCACCGGCCACCCCGAGTGCGGGGAGGAGGCGTTCCTGCTCACGCGCGATCCGGACGGCGGAGTGCGGCTCGACGTCACCGCGTTCAGCCGCCCCGGTGGGCGGGTGACGCGGGCGCTCGGCGGGCTGATCCCGATCGGGCAGCGCCTCTACGCCCGCCGCTGCGGCCAGGTGCTGCGCGGGATCGCGCGCTCGGCACGCTGAACCGGCCGGGCGCTGTGGCAGGCTGAGCACCGTCGGCCGCACCACCAGGGACGGAGCAGCGATGGCACAGGGCGAGCACGGTCACGGCCAGGGCCGTGGTCATGGCCACGGGCACGGTCTTGACCACGACCCCGACCACGGTCACGGCCACGGTCACGCGCACGGGCATGGTCACGCGCACGGCGAGGACGAGGAGTTGTCGTTCGCCGCGCCCCGGCCCGGGGACCAGAAGCGGATCGACTTCGTCTGGCCGTTCGTGCGGGAGCAGCTTGCGGGCCTGGGGCCCGGCTCGGTGCTGGAGATCGGCTGCGGCGTGCTCGGCGGCTTCGTTCCGCTGCTGCGCGCCGAGGGCCACCGGGCCGTCGGCGTGGACCCGGAGGCGCCGCAGGAGCCGGGCTTCGCCCGCAGCCGCTACGAGGACTACCAGCCCGACGGCGACCAACTGCCCTACGACGCGGTGGTCGCGTGCCTCTCCCTGCACCACGTCGAGGACCTGGACGCGCTGCTCGCCTCCGTCGCCGCGCAGGTGCGGCCGGGCGGACTGCTGGTGCTGCGCGAGTGGGCCCGCGAGGAGTTCGACGAGGCCACGGCGCGCTGGTGCTTCGACCGTCTCCCCGAGGAGGCGGACGCGGACGCGACCGACGACGCGATCGACGACGGGGACGCGGGCGAGGACGCGGCGCGGACCCCGGCGTGGTGGCTGGCCGGTCACCGGGAGGGCTGGCAGGAGGCCGGGGGCAGTTGGGACGACTACTTCCAGGGCTGGGCGCAGGGCCACGGCCTGCTGAGCGGCGCGGCCATGCTGGACGCGCTGGAGCGCTCGCCCTTCGAGACGGTGCTGCTGGAGCGGGACCCGTACTTCCACACCGCGCTGGCGGACGTGACCGCCGAGCAGGAGCGCGCCGCGATCGACGCGGGCGTGATCCGGGCCAACGGCCTGCGCTACGTGGGGCGCCGCCGGCCCGCGTGACCGGCCGGGACCGGCCGACCCGTCCGGGCGTCGTGCGCGCCGGAGCCGCGTGCCCGTTGGACAGCGCCCCCGCGGGGGCAGCAGACTCGCTGGTCATGAGCGCATCCGGAGACGCAGCCATGATCGCGGCGATCGACGTCGGCGGCACGAAGATCGCAGGCGGCCTGGTCGCCCCGGACGGCACGCTGCACCACCGCGTGGAGCACCCGACGCGGGCGCGGGCCACCGACCCCGCCGAGGTGTTCCTCACGGTCGCCGAGGTCGTCGCCGAGCTCGCCGCGGACCCGCGCTGGGCGCGGGTCGACCGCCTCGGCGTGGGCAGCGCCGGGCCGGTGGACATCGTCAAGGGCACGGTCAGCCCGGTCAACATCTCCGCCTGGCGCGGCTTCCCGCTCGCCGCCGAGATCCGCGCGCTGCCGCAGGTGGCCGGCGCGCCGGTGGCGCTCGGCGGGGACGCGGTGGCGATGACCGCCGCCGAGCACTGGCGCGGGGCGGCGCGCGGCTACGCCAACGCGCTCTGCCTGGTGGTCTCCACGGGCGTCGGCGCCGGTCTGGTGCTGGACGGCCGCGTCTACTCCGGGCCCACCGGCAACGCCGGGCATCTCGGCCACATCACCGTGGACCTGGACGGCGAGCCCTGCCCGTGCGGGTCGCGCGGCTGCCTGGAACGGGTGGCCAGCGGCACCGCGATCGCCGCCTGGGCGCTGGACCAGGGCTGGCGTCCGGGCGGCGACGGCGCGACCGGGCTCGCTCCGAACGCCGCCTCCGTGGCCGAGTCCGCGCGGGCGGGCGACCCGATCGCCCTCGCCGCCTTCGACCGGGCCGCCCGCGCGCTCGCGGCCGGGATCGCGGCGACGGCGACGCTGGTCGAGCTGGACGTCGCCGTCCTCGGCGGCGGGGTGCTGCGCGCGGGCGAGCTGCTGCTCGCGCCGCTCCGCCGCCACCTGGGGTCCTACGCGACCCTGCCGTTCACCCGTCACCTCGCGGTGCGCGCGGCGGAGCTCGGCACCGACGCCGGGCTGATCGGAGCGGCGGCGCTGGCCCTCGACTGAGGTGGCCCCTGACCGAGGGGGCCGACGAGAGCCCGACGAGAGTCCGACGAGGGGCCGACGAGGGGCCGACCGGTGCGCCACCCCGGTTGTCAGTGCCTCCCACTAGAGTCGGTCGCATGGAGACGAAGGTCCACTGGGTCGACGTGCCCACTCCGCTGCCCACCGGGTCGGTGCGGGTGGCCCTGACGGAGCACGGCGTCATAGGCGCCACCTTCGGGCCCGGGGACATGCTGCAGGCGACGCGGGGCGGCGTCGTGGGTGAGCCCGCGCCGCAGGGGGACGAGCGGGCGGCGCGGGTCGCCGCCCACGTGGGGGAGTACTTCGAGGGGCGTCGCCGCGCGTTCGAGCTGCCGCTCGACTGGCGCTGGACGGACGGGGTCCAGCGGCAGGTGCTGCAGACGCTCGAGCGCTCGGTGGCGTACGGGCAGACGATCACCTACGGGCAGCTCGCCGCCCGCAGCGGTGCGTTCGAGGAGGAGGCGGAGCAGCATCTGGCGGCCCGTGCGGTGGGGCAGATCATGGGGTCGAACCCGCTCTTCCTGCTGGTGCCCTGTCATCGCGTGGTCGCCTCGGACGGCCTGGGCGGCTTCGGGGGAGGCGAGGCAGGGATGTCGGTGAAGCGCTGGCTGCTGACGCTGGAGGGCCACCTGCCGCCGATGTTGGACTGGGACGGCCCGGACGTCCCAGCCTGAAGCCGTAGCCCGCGCACAGCAGGGCGATCACGCCGAGGGCGAGGAAGGCCAGTTGGTACGCCCCGGCGGGCGGCGCGGCGGTACGCCCCGTCGCCGTGCCCAGCACGACGGCCGCGGTGACGACGGCGGGCGCGAGGGCCGTGGAGGTCTGGCGCATGACCGTGCTGAGCGTCGCGGCGTGGGCCGCGTCCGCTCGGTCGAGGGTGGTCAGGGAGGCGGCCGTCAGCGGCAGGTAGACCGCGCCCATCGACAGGCCCAGCAGGAACATGACGAGGCGGAAGGTCCACAGGCTGGTGCCCGCGCCGGTCCCGCTCGCGCACAGTTCGACGGCGGCCACGCCGAGCAGGCCCGCGCCGACCAGCGGCCCGGGGCCTACGCGGTGGTAGACGCGGCCGACGACCTGGACGGTCAGCAGGATGCCGACGGCCTCGGTGCAGGTGGCTGTGCCGGAGTCGAGCGCGCTGCGGCCCTGCAACTGCTGGACGACGAGGGGGACGAGGAACATCGCGCCGAGGAACGGCACCAGCCCGAACGCGTTGAGCACGCTGGCCCGGCGGAACATCCGGTCTTCGAACAGCCGCACGCGCAGGGCCGGTTGGCGCGCCCGCCACTGGTGCCGCACGGCCGCGGTCAGCAGCGTCGCGCCGCCGAGCAGCGCGGCCAGGACGGGCGGCGCTGCCCAGCCGAGGTCGGGTCCGGCGCAGATGCCGAACATCAGCGCGCCCAACCCGGTCCCGCTGAGCAGCAGACCGGTCAGGTCGAGCCGCCGGGTGCGGGCGGCGTCCAGCCGGTGCGCGTCGAGGAAGAGGAGCCCGAAGACGACGGCGGCGATCCCCAGCGGCAGGTTGACCAGGAAGACCCAGCGCCAGCCGAGGGTGTCCACGAGCACGCCGCCGAGCACCGGCGCCAGGGCCGGGGCCAGTTGCTGGGGGATGATCAGGAGGCGGGCGAGGCGCACCTGTTCCTGTGGGCTGAAGGTGCGGAAGAGCAGGCCCTGGCCGACGGGCATGAGCAGGCCCGCGGCCGCGCCCTGCAGCGCGCGGAAGAGCACGAGCTGCGGCAGGTCCTGGGCCAGGCCGCACAGCCCGGACGCGAGCGTGAACAGGGCGAGGCCCAGCAGCAGCGTCCGGCGGCCGCCGAAGCGCTCCAGCAGCCACGCGGAGGCGGGGACCATGATGCCCAGGCAGACGGGATACACCACGACCACGCTGTCGAGGGAGGTGGGAGAGAGCAGGAAGTGCCGGCCCAGGGAGGGGAGGGCCACGGTCGTGATGACACCGTCGACAATGACGAGGAACACCGAGGCGAGATACATGACGGGTACGGCGATGTTCTGAGCGCGCAGTGCGGTCACAGATACTGAGCCTACTCACTATGTGGGTGCTCACCAATACGGTTTTCGGTCGCACAGATCGCACAGCGAGGACGGGCGCAGATGGGCAAGCAGCGACGGCACGGCAGCAGTGACGTCCTGGTGGACGAACTCTTCGACACCACAACGGAGTTGCGCACATACGTGGAGGGCAGGCTGCGCCCGCTCGGTGCGTCGGTGGCGCGGCTGCGCGCGCTGCGGATCCTGGCGCGCGAGGGCGTCCCGCTGCGGATGCGGGACCTCAGCGAGATGCTCGGCGTCGCGCCGCGCACGACGACCGCGATCGTGGACGGGCTGGAACGCGACGGCCTGGTGCGGCGGGTCCGCCACCCCGAGGACCGGCGCGCCTTCCTGCTCACCCTCACCGAGGCGGGGTTCGGCCACCACACCGAGGCGGAGGCGGAGGACGCGCGGGCGCTGGCCGTTGCCACGGGCACGCTGACCGCGCCCGAGCGCGAGCAACTGCGCGCCCTGCTCGCCAAGATGCGTGCGGCGGTCAACCCTTCCGAGCCGCCGCGATGATCTTCTCGACGGTGTGGTGGAACCGGCCCGTGCCCTGCACGCCGAACGCCTTCTCCAGCAGCGGCACGGGGTTGGCCGGTCCCTTGCCGTCGACGACCCGGTAGAGCACGTAGGCGGTGGTCCCGTGCACGCCGACGACCTCCCAGTCGCCGCGCTTCCCGGCCTGCGGCAGCACGTCCTTCGCGAGGCGGCCGGTGGTGAACAGCAGACTGAACCGCTCGTGCGCCTCCGGCTTCGCCGTGCCGAACGGCGCGGCCGCGTAGGCCTCCTCGACCTCGGCGAGAGTGTAGAGCGCGGTCGGCACCTCGAAGCCGAACGTCGCCGCCAGGCGCTGCTCGATCTCGGCGCGAAGCGTCGCCCGGTCGGTGCGGGCGGAGGTGAAGAAGACGTTCCCGCTGGCGATGTAGGTGCGCACCGGCCCCAGACCGAGCTCGTCCAGCTCGGCCCGGAGCCGGGCCATCTCCACCTTTCGCCCGCCGACGTTGACCGCGCGCAGGAAGGCGACGTACGGGATCTGTTCAGCGCTCATGCGCCGATCGTAGGCCGCGCGCCGGCCGGTCGTCGGCAGCGCGCAGCCGACTGCCGCGCTTTCGGGGTCGGCTACCAGGCGTAGTCCTCAGGGGCCGGCTTGTGGCCGGGGAAGATCCGGTCGAGCTCGGCCAGCGTGTCCTCGTCGAGGATCAGGTCGACCGCGGCCAGCGCGGTGTCCAACTGCTCCGCCGTGCGCGGGCCGATGATCGGCGCGGTGACGACGGGCTGGTGCAGCAGCCAGGCGAGGGCGACCGTGCCCGGCTCCGTGCCGAGCTTGTCGCACAGCTCCTCCCACTGCCGCAGCCGCGCCACCTGGCCCGGGTCCAGGTTCTTCAGCCGCTCCGCGCTGCGGGCTCCGCTCTCGCTCCGCGCCTCCTTGCGCAGCACGCCGCCGAGCAGGCCGCCCTGGAGCGGGGACCACGCGATCAGGCCGAGCCCGTGGTGCTGCGCCGCGGGCAACACCTCCAGCTCGACCGTCCGCTGCATCAGGTTGTAGTAGGACTGCTCGGCCACCAGGCCCAGGTTGTTCCGCCGGGCGGCCGCGCCCTGCGCGGTGGCGATGTGCCAGCCGGCGAAGTTGCTGCTGCCGACGTAGAGGATCTTGCCCTGCTGGACCAGGACCTCCATCGCCTGCCAGATCTCGTCCCAGGGCGCGGCCCGGTCGACGTGGTGCATCTGGTAGAGGTCGATGTGGTCGGTGCCCAGCCGCCTCAGGCTCGCCTCGCAGGCGCGGCGGATGTTGAGCGCCGAGAGCCGCCCGTCGTTGGGCCAGCTGCCCTCCGTCCCGGGGGTCGGCATCGCGCCGTAGACCTTGGTGGCCAGCACGGTCCGCTCGCGGCGGCCGCCGCCCTTGGCGAACCAGCTGCCGATGATCTCTTCGGTGCGGCCCTTGCCCGCCTGCTGACCGTAGACGTTCGCGGTGTCGAAGAAGTTGACGCCGCGCTCGAGGGCCGTGTCCATGATCGCGTGGGCCGGCGCCTCCTCGGTGCGCGGGCCGAAGTTCATCGTGCCGAGGCAGAGCCGGGAGACCGACAGGCCGGTGCGGCCGAGTGAGGTGTAGTCCATGCGGCTACCCTTGCCCGGCCGCGCGATCTTGTCGAGAGCGCCTCGCCTGTCGCGTGCGCCTCGCTCGCCGAGTGCGCCTCGCCTGTCGAGGGAGCCCTGTCGCGGGCGGTCTCAGCGGACCAGGACGTCGACGGCGCCCGAGACGCGGTCCAGCCGGCCCGCGCCGTTCGGGCTGCTCTTGGCCAGCAGCCGCGCCCGGAACTCGATCCGCCCGAAGGACGTCGCCCGGACCGTCCGCCCGTAGGAGGTCCACGGTCGGGCGGCGCAGCCGAGCGCGAACCAGCCGCCGTTGCCGATCCGCTCGTCGAGACAGACGTAGGTGTAGCGCGCCGAGTCGTCCCCGCCGGTCCCGGTGACCTGCACGTTCTGCCCTATCCGCACCACCCGTGACCCCACCTGCACGTAGGCGCCGGACTTGGCGAAGGCCGTTCCGGACAGGGCGGTGCAGCTGAGCACGGCGGAGGCGAGTCCGGCGAGGGCGAGATTGCGGACACGCAGGACGGATCGGTTCGGCATACGGATTCCCCCCGAGGGCAGCCGGACATTCAAGAGCCGGACATTCATGCGCGAATTTACGCAGAGCTTACGCATGCGAGGACGCAGGAGTGCGCACAACCGTTCCCATGCGTCCGTCGGGAGGATGAAGTGTCGGTGCGCTGATCGGATGGTCGGTCCCGCCGTCGGCCGCTCGGGTAGACTCGGGGTGATCGAAGGGGAGTAGCCCCGACCGGACCGTCGACATACTGGCGGGCTTCACGGCCCGCCCGGCGCCCGGGGCACGAGCCGTGTCAGCGGCCCGCGTCGGCGAGACCTTCGGCCGCAGCAGTCGTACCCACACCACGTGTTCGCACTGGCTGCCGCGCCGAAGCGTCCACGAGGTGGGCTCCGAGGCCGGCGCCACCCGATCCTGAGGACCACCCTTCCGTGAACAGCTTCGCCGTCTTCGGCATCACCTTCGGCGTCATCTTCCTGGCCGAGCTCCCGGACAAGACGGCGCTGGCCAGCCTCGTCCTCGGGACGCGCTACCGCAGCTCCTACGTCTTCGCCGGCGTCGCCGCCGCCATGGCCGTCCAGGTCTCCCTCGCCCTGGTGGCCGGCCGGCTGTTGTCCCTGCTGCCGCACCGCGCGCTGGAGGCGGTGGTCGGCGGCCTGTTCGTCCTCGGCGCGGTGATGCTGCTGCTCCACAAGGAGGACGACGAGGAGGAGGGCACCGAGGGCCGCACCCCCCGCTCCGACAGCTTCTGGCGCGTGGCGGGCGCGAGCTTCGCGGTGATCGCGATCGCCGAGTTCGGCGATCTGACGCAGATCGCGACGGCGAACCTCGCCGCCAAGTACGGCGACTGGCTCGCCGTCGGCCTCGGCAGCTGGCTGGCGCTGTGCGCGGTCGGCGGCCTGGCGATCCTGGGCGGACAGAAGCTGATGCAGCGGGTGCCGCTGCACGTCATCCAGCGCTGCGCCGCAGTGATCATGCTGGTGCTGGCGGGGATCAGCATCGCCAACGCGATCACCGGGTGACGGGCTGTCGCCCCCGCCCTGCCGCCCTTCTCTGCCGCCCGCCCCTGCCGCCCCTGGGTCAGCCGTTCCCGCCCCCGCCGCCGTTGCCCGCAAGCACCTGGGCCATCATGGCCTGGGTGTTCGGGCCGTAGACGCCGTCCGGGTCGCCCTGGACGCCGTACCAGCTCTGGAACGTGCTGACGTCCTGCGCCGTGCGGTCGTCGTAGACGCCCGTCGGCCTGCGGTGGTCGATGTGAACCTGGCGCAGGTCCTGCTGGAGGGCGCTCACGGCCGGGCCGGTCGAGCCCGGGCCCAGCGAGTCCGACTGTGTCGCCAACGGGGACGGCGAGCTGGAGGGTGCGGCCGAGGGCGAGGGGGACCGGCTCGCCGTCGGCGAGGGCCGCTTGCTCGGGGTCGGTGAGGGCGTCGGCTTCGGCGCGTGGCTGGGTGAGGCGCTGGGCGACGCCGACCTGCTCGCGGACGCCGTCGGGGAGGCGCTGGCCGGGTCCGTCGACGGCGCCGCGGCCTGTGCGACGGGAGCGCCGGAGGGGCGGGTCAGCAGTGCCGCCCCGGTGCCGATCAGGACGAGCGCGATCGCTCCGCCTGTCAGGACCAGCGCCTTTCCGCCCCGTGCGCCCGCCGCCCGGCGTCGACCGGACGGGGCGGCCGAGCGGCGGCGCGGCGAGTCCGCTGCGCCGTTCCCGCTGCCGCCGCCGGGAGCGGGAACGCGCGGCGCGGCCACCGGGGCGGACGGAGCGGCGGCCGCGACCGGCGGGGGCACCGGGGGGGGGTCCGGGTCGGGCGCCCCGAACCCCGGGGCGTTCGTGGGGG
>NZ_BBPO01000013.1:0-87196 GCF_000787815.1 Streptacidiphilus neutrinimicus | reverse complement strand
GGAGCACCGTGGTGGGCTCGGCGTCGGCCGCCCAGACCGCGGGGCCGTTCGTGGGGGCGGACTCCGCAGCGGCCGGGCCTTCCTGCCCGGCGTCGCGCACGTAGGGGCGGACCAGGGCCGGGTCGCCGTCGAGCGGCGGCAGGACCGCGGTCTCGTCGTTGCTGAAGTCGCCGCCGACGGCGCCGTTGACGCCGCCGCTCACGCCGCCGTCACCGACGGCTCTGCCGTCCCCGTCACCTGGCGGAAACGCCATCATTCCCCCTGCTCGGGTCGCATGCGCGAACGCTCTTGCTCGGTCGACTCGTGGGTCGATCGGGGCGATTATGCAGCATCCGTGTGACGCGGCGAACAGGCGACCGGCAGGCGACCGTCAGTCGGTGAACACGCGGCCCGGCGCCTCGAGCGAGTCGTCGGCCAACGTGCGCAGCATGGCCAGGAGTTCGGCGTGCTGCTCGGGGGAGTAGCCCTCCAGCTTCTCGCTGAGCTGCTCCAACCGGGCCGCCGAGAGGCGGTCGATGACGTCCTTGCCGGCCGGAGTGAGCGTCAGCACGCCGAGCTCGTCCCGCTGGACACGTCCGGAGGCGACCATTGCGTCCAGTTTCGGGCGGATCTCGTCCGGTGTGACCTTAAGCCGTCGGCAGATCTCGTCCTCGGTGATGGGGCCGGCATTGTGGAGCCGGAAGAGCCCGTAGGCCTGCGGGACGGAGATGTCGACGCCGCTGCGGTCGATGGCGCGGCCGTAGCGCTCCCAGATGTTCTGGCGGCTGGACAGCCGGGTGATCATGCCCTCGATCTCCTCCGCCGAGCTGCGGAACGCGGGCGGCCCGGCCCCCTCGACCTGGTTCGTGCGCGTGGCCGTGCGCAACGGGACCTCGCGCAGGAACAGCGACAGGACGAAGGCCAGCACCGCGATCCCGGCCGCGACCAGGTAGACCGTCTGCAGCGAGACAGCGAAGATGTGCAGGAACGGGTCCAGCAGCGGCTTCAGCGCGGGCGGCGCCTTGTGCACGCTGGTCGGGTCGGCCAGCACCTGCTGCGTCGGGAAGTGCGGCGAGAGCGTCCCGTCCTTCTCCGCCGCGGTGATCTTCGACTTCAACTGGTTGTTGAGCACCGTGCCGAAGATCGACGCGCCGAACGAGCCGCCGATGGACCGGAAGTAGGTGACGCCGGAGGTGGCCGTGCCCAGGTCCGCGAAGTCGGTGGAGTTCTGCACCGCGATGATCAGCACCTGCATCACCAGGCCGAGTCCCAGCCCGAGGACGAGCATGTAGACGCCCATCACGGTGGCGCTGGTCCTCTCGTCCACCTGGGCGAGCAGCACCAGCGCGACGCAGGTCAGCGCGGTGCCGATGATCGGGTAGATCTTGTACTTGCCGGTGCGCGAGATCAGCTGGCCGGTGCCGATCGAGGTGATCAGCACGCCCGCCATCAGCGGCAGCAGCCGCAGCCCCGACTCGGTCGGGGAGTTGCCGTTGACCACCTGCATGTACAGAGGGATGTAGGACAGCGCCCCGAACATGCACAGGCCGATGATGAAGCCCATCCCGGAGCAGACCGTGAAGATCCGGTTGCGGAACAGCCGCAACGGCAGCACGGGCTCCGGCGCGCGCTGCTCCCAGAAGATGAAGCCGGCGATCAGCAGCACGGCGCCGATCCCGCAGCCCCAGACCTCCGCCGAGTTCCACTGCCACGTCGTCCCGCCGAGGCTCGCGATCAGCACCAGACAGGTGGACGCGGCGGCCAGCAGCAGGGTGCCCAGATAGTCGATCTTCGGCCGGGACTCGGGGCGCTTGGCGTGCAGCGCGGTCGCGATGACGGCGAGCGCGACCGCACCGACCGGCAGGTTGACGTAGAAGACCCAGCGCCAGTTGAGGTTGTCCACCAGGAAGCCGCCCAGCAGCGGGCCGACCACCGAGGAGACGCCGAAGACCGCGCCGATCACGCCCTGGTAGCGGCCGCGCTCGCGCGGCGGCACGACGTCGGCGATGACCGCCATCGCGAGCACCATCAGCCCGCCGCCGCCCAGGCCCTGGAGCGCCCGGAAGGCGATCAGCTCGGTCATGTTCCGCGACTGGCCGCACAGGGCCGAGCCGATCAGGAAGATGACGATGCAGATCAGGAAGACGTGCTTGCGCCCGAAGAGGTCGCCGAGCTTGCCCCACAGCGGGGTGGTCGCGGTGGCGGCCAGCATGTACGCGGTGACCACCCACGACAGGTGGTTCGCCCCGCCGAGGTCGCCGACGATCGTCGGCAGCGCCGTGGAGACGATCGTCTGGTCGAGCGCGGCGAGGAACATGCCGAGCATGACGCCCAGGAACACCAACCGCACCCGGCCCGCGGTCTCCGGCACGGGAGGCTGCTCCTCGGGACGCGCGTCAACCGCCTGCTGCTGGGCCATGCCCCCAGCAAACCCCGCCCCCGCCCCCCAGTCGTCCCAGCGAGGCCGAACGAGTGAGCCCCGCCCCGGTCCCGGTCCCGGTCACGCAGTCACGCAGTCACGCGTACGCGACCTCCAGCTGTTTGATGCCGTTGAGCCAGGGGGAGCGGAGGCGCTTGGGTGCGCCGCGGAGGCGGATGGAGGGCATGGCGTCGGCGATGGCGTTGAAGATGAGGTCGATCTCCAGGCGGGCGAGGTTGGCGCCGAGGCAGAAGTGGGGGCCGCCGCCGCCGAAGCCGAGGTGGGGGTTGGGGTCGCGGAGGATGTCGAAGCGGTCGGGGCGGTCGAAGACGTCCTCGTCGTTGTTCGCGGAGGCGTAGAAGATGCCGACGCGCTGCCCGGCCCTGATCTCCGCGCCGCCCAGGTCGACGTCGCGCGTCGCCGTGCGCTGGAAGGAGATGACGGGCGTGGCCCAGCGGACGATCTCGTCCGCCGCCGTCTGCGGGCGGCGCTCCTTGTAGAGCTCCCACTGCTCCGGATGCGTCAGCATCGCGTGCATGCCGTGGCTGGTGGCGTTGCGCGTGGTCTCGTTGCCGGCCACGGCCAGCACCAGGACGAAGAAGCCGAACTCGTCGCTGCTGAGGTTGCCCTGGCCGGAGGCGTTGACCAGCTGGGTGACGATGTCCTTCGCGGGGCAGGCCTTGCGCTCCTCGGCCATGCCCATGGCGTAGCTCATCAGCTCGATCGCCGACTGCATCCCCGTCTCCTGGCCCAGCGCCAGCTCGGGGTCCTCGTAGCCGACCATGGTGTTGGTCCAGTGGAAGATCCTGCTGCGGTCGGCCTGCGGGATGCCGATCAGCTCCGCGATGGCCTGCAGCGGCAGTTCGCAGGCGACGTCGGTGACGAAGTCGCCGGTGCCCTCCTTGGCCGCCGCGTGGACGATCCGCTCGGCGCGGTCGCGCAGGGTGTCCTGGAGCGCGTGGATGGCGCGCGGGGTGAAGCCGCGCTGGACGATGGAGCGGAGTCTGGTGTGTTCCGGCGGGTCCATGTTGAGCATGATCAGCTTCTGGCCGTCGATGCCGGACGGGTCGATGGAGGGGTGGAACCGGATGATCGCGGTGTTGGTGTGCGAGGAGAAGGTCTCGGGGTGGGTGGAGACCTCACGGACGTCCGCGTGCCGGGTCACCGCCCAGTAGCCGCCGTCGTCGAAGCCGGTCGTTCCGTCTGCCTGCGGTATCCAGCAGGCGGGCGCGGTGCGGCGCATCGTGGCGAACTCGGGGAGCGGCACGCGCTGCAGGTTCAGTTCCGGATCGGTCGGGTCGAATCCGTCGGGCAGGGCCGGACAGGACATCAAGGGCCTCCTGAGGGGCTCCTGGGGCTGGACGCTGTCGCTGATGGGACTCCGAACAGCTCTGACGGAGCGTCAGATTTTCACTCGACGGTAGTAACACGTTCTAGTGGATGCAAGGGCCTTGCGCCCAGGGTCTGCGGACGCATACAAAGGTCCGCAGAACTAGAACGAGTATCAGTTCTGGGCCACTCGGGAGGGACCGCTCATGGCCGCTGAGCCCGTCATCGTCGAGGCAGTGCGCACCCCCATCGGCAAGCGGGGCGGCGCGCTGGCCAACCTGCATCCCGCCTACCTGCTCGGTGAGACCTTCCGTGAACTGCTGGCCCGCACGGCCGTCCAGCCGGACGTCGTGGAGCAGGTCGTCAGCGGCACGGTGACCCACGCCGGCGAGCAGTCCATGAATCCGGCCCGCAACGCGTGGCTGGCGATGGGCCTGCCCTACGAGGTCCCGGCCACCACCGTCGACTGCCAGTGCGGCTCCTCGCAGCAGGCCAACCACATGGTCCACAACATGGTCGCCGCGGGCGCGATCGACGTGGGCGTGGCCTGCGGCGTCGAGTCCATGTCCCGGGTCCCGCTGGGCGCGGCCTCCGCGGGCGGCCACGGGCGTCCGTTCCCCGAGGAGTGGAACGTGGACCTGCCCAACCAGTTCGAGGCGGCCGAGCGGATCGCCCGCAGGCGCGGGCTGACCCGCGCGGACGTGGACCACCTCGGCCTCGTCTCCCAGCAGCGGGCCCAGCAGGCGTGGGCGGAGGAGCGGTTCAAGCGCGAGACCTACGCGGTGCAGGTGCCGACCACGGAGGCCGAGCAGCACGCGGGCCAGGGCATGTGGCGTCTCTTCGACCGCGACGAGGGTCTGCGGGACACCTCCGCCGAGGCGCTGGCCGGCCTGAAGCCGGTGATGCCGACGGCGGTCCACACCGCGGGCAACTCCTCCCAGATCTCCGACGGGGCCGCCGCCGTCATGTGGGCCTCCCGTCGCGCGGCCCGCGCTCTCGGCCTCACCCCGCGCGCCCGCATCGTCGCCCAGGCGCTGGTCGGTTCCGACCCGCACTACCACCTCGACGGCCCGATCGACGCGACGCGCGCGGTGCTGGGCAAGGCGGGCATGTCGCTGAAGGACATCGACATCGTCGAGATCAACGAGGCCTTCGCCTCGGTGGTGCTGTCCTGGGCTCAGGTGATGAAGGCCGACATGGACAAGGTCAACGTCAACGGCGGCGCGATCGCCCTCGGTCACCCCGTCGGCTCCACTGGCGCCCGTCTGATCACCACCGCCCTGCACGAACTGGAGCGCAGTGGCAGGGAGTTCGCCCTCATCACGATGTGCGCCGGCGGCGCGCTGGCGACGGGGACGATCATCCAGCGGATCTGAGGCGGCCGCGTCCGCCGGCGGCGGGCGCAAGGCGACGGCGCGGTCCGCACCGCGCCGTCGCCCTTGCACAGAAAATCAAGCAAGCATGCTTGATTGTTTCTTTTCCGGCTGCCAGGCTGGGCGCATCGCGTCGGGTGGGCTTGCCGGAAGGGGCAGAGGTGTCCGAATCGATCCTGCGGGTCGGGAACGCGTCAGGGTTCTACGGGGACCGGTTCGACGCCGTGCGGGAGATGCTGACCGGCGGGCCGTTGGACGTGCTGACCGGGGACTATCTCGCCGAGCTGACCATGCTGATCCTCGGCCGGGACCGGATGGGCGATCCGGGGCTCGGGTACGCCAGGACATTCCTGCGGCAGATGGAGGAGTGCCTCGGGCTCGCGCTCGACCGCGGGGTGCGGGTGGTCGTCAACGCGGGCGGCCTCAACCCCGGCGGGCTGGCGGAGAAGCTGCGGGAGCTGGCCGCGACGCTGGGGCTCGGGCAGGCGCGGATCGCGCATGTCGCGGGGGACGACGTGCTCGCCGCCGTGCAGGCGACGCGGACGGGGGTGCTCGCCGCCAACGCGTACCTGGGCGGGTGGGGGATCAGCGCCTGCCTGGACGCCGGGGCGGACGTGGTCGTCACCGGACGCGTCACCGACGCCGCGCTGGTCAGCGGCGCGGCCGCGGCGCACTTCGGGTGGGCGCGGGACGACTGGGACCGGCTGGCCGGGGCCGTCGCCGTCGGGCACGTGCTGGAGTGCGGCACCCAGGCGACCGGTGGCAACTACTCCTTCTTCCACGAGCTGCCGCCCGCCGCGCGGCTGCGCCCCGGCTTCCCGCTCGCCGAGATCCACGCCGACGGCAGCGCGGTCGTCACCAAGCACGAGGGCACCGGCGGCGCCGTCACCGTGGAGACGGTCACCGCCCAACTCCTGTACGAGACGGGCCCCGCCCGCTACGCGGGCCCCGACGTCACCACCCGCCTGGACACCGTCCGCCTCGCGTCCGACGGTCCGGACCGCGTCCGGATCAGCGGGGTGCGGGGCGAGGCCCCGCCGCCGACGCTCAAGGTGGGCGTCAACCGGCTCGGCGGCTGGCTCGGCGAGACCGTGTTCGTCCTCACCGGCCTCGACATCGAGGCCAAGGCCGAGTTGATGAAAGATCAGCTCGCCGCGGAGCTCGGCGAGAAGCAGCCCGCCGAGCTCCACTGGACGCTGGCCCGCACCGACCACCCCGACGCGGCGGGCGAGGAGGAGGCCAGCGCGCTGCTGCGGCTCGTCGTGCGCGACCAGGACCCGAAGCTGGTCCGCCACGCCACCGCGACCGTCCCCGTGGCGTCGGCGCTCGCCGGGTATCCCGGCTTCCATGTCGCCGGGCTGCCGCAGAAGCCCAGCCCGTACGGCATCTTCGAGGCGCTGACGGCCGATCCGGCCGAGGTCCGGCACACCGCGCTGCTCCCGGACGGCCGCGGCGTCGCGATCGAGCCCGCGCCCGCGAGACGGGTGCTGGAGCCGGTCCCTGAGCCCGAACTCCCGCAGCCGCTGGACGCGGCCTGGTTCGGGGCGGTCCGTCGCGCGCCGCTTGGCGCCGTCGTCGGCGCGCGCAGCGGCGACAAGGGCGGCAGCGCCAACGTCGGCGTCTGGGCCCGCTCCGAGGACGGCTGGCGCTGGCTCGCGCACACCCTCACGGTGGCGCGCCTGAAGGAACTCCTGCCCGAGGCTGCCGAGTTGGCGGTCACCCGGACCGTCCTGCCGAACCTGCGGGCGCTCAACTTCACCGTCGAGGGAATCCTCGGCGACGGGGTCGCCTCACGGGCCCGGTTCGACCCGCAGGCCAAGGCGCTCGGGGAGTGGCTCCGCTCCCGCCACCTCGACATCCCGGAGGCACTCCTGTGACCGTCCTGACCACCGACGTCGATCCGCGCGGCGCGGAGTTCGCCGAGCGGCGCGAGGCCATGCTCGCCAAACTGGCGGAGCTGGACGCCGAGCACGCCAAGGCGGTCGCGGGCGGCGGCCCCAAGTACGTGGACCGCCACCGCGCCCGGGGCAAGCTCCTCGCCCGCGAGCGCATCGAGCTGCTGATCGACCCGGACACGCCCTTCCTGGAGCTGTCCACCCTCGCCGCCTACGGCAGCGAGTACCCGGTCGGCGCGGGTCTGGTGACCGGCATCGGGCGGATCTCCGGCACCGAGTGCCTGATCACCGCGAACGACCCGACCGTGCGCGGCGGCGCCAGCAACCCGTGGACGCTGAAGAAAGCACTGCGCTGCCACCAGATCGCGCTGGAGAACCGGCTGCCGCTGGTGAGCCTGGTCGAGTCGGGCGGTGCGGACCTGCCCAGCCAGAAGGAGATCTTCATCCCAGGTGGCGCGATGTTCCGCGACCTGACCCGTCTCTCCGCCGCCGGCATCCCGACCGTCGCCGTCGTCTTCGGCAACTCCACCGCCGGCGGGGCCTACGTCCCCGGCATGTCCGACCACGTCGTGATGATCGACGAACGGTCCAAGGTCTTCCTCGGCGGACCGCCGCTGGTGAAGATGGCCACGGGAGAGGAGAGCGACGACGAGTCCCTCGGCGGCGCCCGGATGCACGCCCGCGTCTCCGGCCTCGCCGACCACTTCGCCGCCGACGAGGTCGACGCGATCCACCGCGCCCGCCGGATCGTCGCCCGCCTGGAATGGCGGAAGCAGGGCCCCGGCCCGGCCGCCGGGCCGGTCGAGCCGCCGAAGTACGACGAGGAGGAGCTGCTCGGCGTCGTCCCGTCCGACCTGCGGCAGCCCTTCGACCCGCGCGAGGTCATCGCCCGCGTCGTGGACGGCTCGGAGTTCGACGAGGTCAAGCCGCTGTACGGGCCCAGCCTGGTGACGGGCTGGGCGCGGATCCACGGCTACCCGGTCGGCATCCTCGCCAACGCGCAGGGCGTCCTGTTCAGCCAGGAGGCCCAGAAGGCCGCGCAGTTCATCCAGTGGGCCAACCAGCGCGACATCCCGCTGCTCTTCCTGCACAACACCACCGGCTACATGGTCGGCAAGGAGTACGAGCAGGGCGGCATCATCAAGCACGGCGCGATGATGATCAACGCGGTCTCCAACTCCACGGTGCCGCATCTGTCGTTGCTGGTCGGCGCCTCCTACGGCGCGGGCCACTACGGGATGTGCGGGCGGGCCTACGACCCGCGCTTCCTGTTCGCCTGGCCCAGCGCCAAGTCGGCCGTCATGGGCCCGCAGCAGCTCGCGGGCGTGCTCTCGATCGTCGCCCGCGCCTCCGCGCAGGCGCGTGGCCAGGCTTACGACGAGGAGGCCGACGCCGGTCTGCGGGCGATGGTGGAGCAGCAGATCGAGGCGGAGTCGCTGCCGATGTTCCTCTCCGGCCGCCTCTACGACGACGGCGTGATCGACCCGCGCGACACCCGCACCGTGCTGGGCCTGAGCCTCTCCGCGATCCACTCCGCGCCGGTCGAGGGCGCGCGCGGCTACGGAATCTTCCGACTGTGAGCGCGCAGCTGAGACGCAGAGGAGGTGGCGGGCCCCGGAGTGAGGAACGAGCGCAGGGGCACGCGACCGCATCGGAGTCGAAGCAAAGCAGGAACGAAGAAGGCGTGATGTGACGGCCATGACCACTGAACTGGGAGCCAACACCGTGATCGGATCCGTGCTGGTGGCCAACCGCGGCGAGATCGCCCGGCGCGTCTTCCGCACCTGCCGCGAACTCGGCATCTCCACCGTCGCCGTCTTCGCCGACCCGGACGCGGACGCGCCGTTCGTGCGCGAGGCCGACGCCGCCGTCCGGCTGCCGGGAGCCGTGCCCGCCGACACCTACCTGCGCGGTGACCTGGTCATCGCCGCGGCCCGCGCCGCCGGCGCGGACGCGGTCCACCCGGGCTACGGATTCCTCTCCGAGAACGCCGAGTTCGCCCAGGCCGTGCTCGACGCCGGGCTGACCTGGATCGGCCCGCCGCCGAGCGCCATCGCTGCGATGGGCGTGAAGACGCGAGCGAAGGAGCTGATGGCCGACGCGGGCGTACCGGTGCTCACCGTCGCGGGCGAGCCCACCCACGAGGACCTGCCGCTGCTGGTGAAGGCCGCCGCGGGCGGCGGCGGGCGCGGCATGCGCGTGGTCCGCGAACTCGGCCGGCTCGACGCCGAGCTGGCGACGGCCCGGCAGGAGGCGCTGGCCGCCTTCGGCAGCGACGAGGTGTTCGTGGAGCCGTACGTCGAGACCGGCCGCCATGTCGAGGTGCAGCTGCTCGCCGACGCCCACGGCACCGTCTGGGCGGTCGGCGAACGCGACTGCTCGATCCAGCGGCGGCACCAGAAGGTCGTCGAGGAGGCCCCCGCGCCGCTGCTCGCCGAGGACACCCGCGCCCGCCTGCACGAGGCCGCCCGGGCCGCCGCCCGCGCCATCGGCTATGTCGGCGCCGGGACGGCCGAGTTCCTGCTCGCACCCGACGGACGGTTCTTCTTCCTGGAGATGAACACCCGCCTCCAGGTCGAGCACCCTGTCACCGAGTGCGTCACCGGGCTCGACCTCGTCGCACTCCAACTCCTCGTCGCCGAGGGCGGACCGCTGCCGTCGGCCGAGCCGCCCGCGCCGCTCGGCCACGCCATCGAGGTCCGCCTCTACGCCGAGGACCCGGCCCGCGACTGGCAGCCGCAGACCGGCACCGTCGAGCGCCTCGACATCCCGGGCGTCACAGGCGAGTTCGCCCCGCCGCGCGCGGGCGAGCGGGCCGGGCTGCGCCTCGACTCCGGAGCCGTGGCGGGCAGCGAGGTCGGCGTCCACTACGACGCGATGCTGGCCAAGGTCATCGCCTGGGCGCCCACCCGGGCCGAGGCCGCCCGCCGGCTCGCGGGCGCGCTGGAGCGGGCCCGCGTCCACGGCCTGACCACCAACCGCGACCTGCTCGTCCGGATCCTGCGCCACCCCGAGTTCCTGGCCGGACGCGTCGACACCGCGTTCCTGACCCGGCACCCGGGCGCGGGCGCGCCCGAGAAGGACGTCGTGGCGCTCGCCGCGCTGGCCGCGGCACTCGGCGACGCCGCCGCCAATGCCGTGCCCATCGCCGGAGGTTGGCGCAACGTGCCGGCGCACCCGCAGGTCAAGCGGTACGCCCACGAGGGCGTCGAGCACGAGGTCCGCTACCGCCTCACCCGCGACGGCCTGCGCGCCGAGGCGTACCCGGACGTCGCGCTCGTGGCGGCCGCGCCGGACCGCGTCGTCCTCGAAGTCGAGGGCGTGCGACGGACGTTCGGCCTCGCCCGGTACGACTGCGGCCGGGGTGTGCCGCTCGTTCACGTCGACTCCCCGCTGGGCGCGATCGCGTTGACCGTGCTGCCGCGTTTCCCCGAGCCGGAGCGCGAGACGGCCGCCGGGTCGCTGCTGGCGCCCATGCCGGGCACGGTCGTTCGCGTCGAGGCGGCCGTGGGCCACGCGGTGACGGCTGGTCAGCCGCTGCTGTGGCTGGAGGCGATGAAGATGCAGCACCGCATCACCGCGCCGACCGACGGCGTGGTCACCCAACTTCGCGCGGCCGTCGGCCAGCAGGTCGACACCGGCGCGCTCCTCGCCGTCATCGGCGAGCCGACAGAGTCGTCAGCGAACCAGTCGATCGCCAGCCAGGAGGGGACTCGCACCCATGACCGCGACGTATGAGAGCACCTTCGTCGAATCCGAGGAGCGCCGCGATCTGCGCGCCGCCGTAAGGACGCTGGGGAGCCGCTACGGCCTCGACTACCTGATCGCCTGCGGCAAGGAGCACCGGCCCGCCGACGAACTGTGGCGCGAGGCGGGCAGGTCGGGCTTCCTCGGGGTCAACCTGCCCGAGGAGTACGGGGGCGGGGGCGCCGGCATCCAGGAGCTGGCCATCGTCCTTGAGGAGCTCGGCACGGCGGGCTGCCCGCTGCTGATGCTGGTGGTCACGCCCGCGATCTGCGGCAGCATCCTCGCCCGCTTCGGCACCGACGCGCAGAAGCAGGAGTGGCTGCCCGGCTTCGCCGACGGCACCCGCCGGATGGCCTTCGGCATCACCGAGCCCGACGCCGGCTCCAACTCGCACCGGATCACCACCACCGCGCGCCGCGACGGCTCCGACTGGATCCTGAGCGGCCAGAAGGTCTTCATCTCCGGCGTCGACGCGGCGGACGCGACCCTCGTCGTGGGCCGCACCGAGGACGCGAGGACCGGCAAGCTCAAGCCCGCCCTGTTCATCGTGCCCCGGGAGAGCCCGGGCTTCGAGTACAAGCCCATCGAGATGGAACTGCACCTGCCCGAGCGGCAGTTCCAGCTCTTCCTGGACGACGTGCGGCTGCCCGCCGACGCCCTGGTCGGCGACGAGGACGCGGGCCTGCTGCAGCTGTTCGCGGGCCTCAACCCCGAGCGGATCATGGCCGCTGCCTACTCCGCGGGCATGGCCAGGCTGGCTCTCGACCGCGCCGTCGAGTACGCCAAGGAGCGCACGGTCTGGAAGGACCCGATCGGCGCGCACCAGGGCATATCCCACCCGCTGGCGCAGGTCCGCATCGAGCTCGAGCTGGCCCGGCTGATGACCCAGAAGGCCGCGTTCCTCTACGACGCGGGCGACGACTTCGGCGCGGGCGAGGCCGCGAACATGGCCAAGTACGCGGCGGCGGAGGCGGCCGTGCGGGCCGTCGACCAGGCCGTGCAGACGCTCGGCGGCAACGGCCTGGCGTCCGAGTACGGCCTCGCCTCGCTGATCGCGGGCGTGCGGGTCGGCAGGATCGCGCCGGTCAGCCGCGAGATGATCCTCAACTTCGTCGCCCAGCACACCCTGGGGCTGCCCAAGTCGTACTGAGTCCCGTCCCGCTGGATCCGGTCCCGGTGGACGGATCCGCTGGTGCCCGCGGGGGCGACGTAGAGTTCCTCACGGAAAGGAAACACCGTGTCGACAGCAACCGCCGCCTCCGCGCGCGCCCCCAAGCAGGACCGCAGCAGAGCGACCCGCCAGCGGCTCCTGGAGGCGGCCGTCGACTGCCTGGCCGAGGCGGGCTGGTCCGGCAGCACGGTCGCCGTCGTCGCGGAACGCGCCGGCGTCTCCCGGGGCGCGGCCCAGCACCACTTCCCGACCCGTGAGGACCTCTTCACCGCGGCCGTCGAACACGTCGCCGTCCAGCGCCGCGCGGAACTCGACGCCCGCGCCGCTGCGCTCCCGGCCTCCGGCCCGCGCCGCAACGAGGCCGTCGTGCGGATGCTCGTCGGCCTCTACACCACTCCGCTGTTCCGCGCCGCGCTGCAGCTGTGGGTCGCGGTCAGCACCGACGACCAGCTCCGGCCCCGCGTCACCGAGCTCGAGTCCCGCATCGGCCGCGAGACCCACCGCACCGCGGTCGCCCTCCTCGGCGCGGACGAGTCCCGCCCGGGCATCCGGGAGACGGTGCAGGCCACCCTCGACATGGCGCGCGGCCTCGGCCTCGCCGACGTCCTCAGCGACGACAGCGAGCGGCGTGAGCGCATCGTGCGCCAGTGGGCGCGGATCCTCGACGCGCAGCTGTGAGCCGACTCGTTCGGGTGAAGACTTTCTGACCCCTGGCGTGCCTCTCCGACGCTCCGTGAAGCTGGTCCCGAACGCGGAGGGGGTGCACCATGAGTGCTATGACGCAAGAGGCGGTGCCTGCGGAGTCCGACCTCCTGGAGAGCTTTCTCGCCCTGGAGACCCCGAGGGGTTTCCGGGCCGAGCTCATCGAGGGGAGGATCGTGGTGTCACCTCCGCCGGACGGGGATCACCAGGACATCATCGAGCTCATCACGCATCAGGTGTATCGCCATGCGTCGGTCTCGATGCAGCAGTCGGGGAACACCGGATTGAAGCTGCCGGGTAGCCCGAAGAACCACGTGATTCCCGACATCACGTTCGCACCTCGGGAGCTCCGCCTCTTTCGCGGCGCTCCACCGTGGATGTCGAGCGACGGCGTCGCGATGGTGGTCGAGGTGACGAGCACACGGCCCTCGGACGACCGGACGATCAAGCGGCACTGCTACGCGCAAGCGGGCATCCCGCTCTACCTGATCGTCGATCGGACCGAGGGCCAGGTGATCCTTTACAGCGGCCCCTCGGGTGACGACTACCTGCACGGGGCGACGGTCGCGTTCGGAGAGTCGCTGGCGCTGCCCGAGCCGTTCGGGTTCGCGCTGGAGACCTCAGAGTTCCTCTGAGGTTCAGGACTGCCGGCGGCGGCGGGAGCGGCTCCAGCTGATGAAGAGGCCGCCGCCGACGCCTGCGACCAGCAGGGCGACGAAGCCGGAGATCTTCGCGGTGGTGTTGTCCTTCTTCGGGGCGGGGGTGGCGCTCGGGGCGGGCGAGGAGGTCGAGCTGTTGTTGTCCTGCCCCACGACCATGTTCGGGAGCGCGACCGTGTGGGTCGAGGACGAGCGGGGCGCGTCGGCGAACGCGGGAGCGGTGGCCCCCAGCAGAACGGACGCGCAGAGCGCCACGGCGGCCACCTGTGCGGCGGGTCGACGGACGGCGGAAAACATGACGAAAGGCCCCTTCGATGATCAACGTGTACGCATCACCCTAACCTGATCCGCCTACTGCTCCTGCACACGGCCGTGCCGGTCAACGGTCAACGTGCGTGGTACAGCGCGGGCTCCTCATCGGTGACGGCCTCCGCCAGGCCCGTCTTCACCAGTCGGCGCAGATGCGCCGCCGCCTCCGAGACGGCGAGATGGCGTGCCAGGAAGCCGAGTTCGGACCAGGGCCGGTTCCAGTGCATGCCCTGGGCGGCCTCCCACAGGGTCATGGGTCTGCCGCGCAACTGTCTGTGCAGGTCGGCGAGGCGAGCCGCGTGGTGGTCCAGCAACTCCCGCACCCGGCCCGGCGCGTCCGTGAAGCGGTACTGGTGCGCGGGCAGGATCTCCTCGGGGCCGAGCGCCGCGATGCGTTCCAGGGAGTCGAGGAAGTCGCCCAGCGGATCCGTCGGTTCGTCCTGCGGGTTCTCCGGGTACAGCGACACGACGGGGCTGATGGTCGGCAGCAGGTGGTCGCCGCTCAGCAGCCGGGTCCGCGGCCTCTCGTCGAGGAACAGGCAGACGTGGCCGGGCGTGTGGCCGGGCGTCCACATGACGCGCAGCTCGCGGCCGGGGACCCCGGCGCTCTCGCCGTGGACGAGTTCGCGGTCGGGGACGAGCGCGCCGAGCGCCGCAGGGCCGGCCTCGGAGTCGTCGCCCCAGGAACGCAGCGCCGCGAGGTGCTCCTCGGGCAGGCCGGCCGCGCGCATAGAGCGGGCCATCCGGTCGATCCACTTCTCCGCCGGGACGTCCCGGATCGCCCGCACGACCGCGGCCTCGGCCGCGTGCATGCCGACCCACGCGCCTGAGCTCGCCCGCACGTGCGCGGAGAGGCCGTGGTGGTCGGGGTGGTGGTGGGTGATCAGGACGCCGTGGACGTCCTCCAGGGCGAAGCCCGCCTCGGCGACGCCGGCGCGCAGCAGCTCCCGGCCGGTCGGGTCGTCCCAGCCGGTGTCCACCAGGACCGGGCCGGCGTCGCTCTCCAGCAGGTGGACCAGCGTGTAGCGCAGGGGGTTGTCCGGTATCGGCACGGGGATGCTCCACACGCCGCCGCCGAGATCCTGGACGGGCGGGAGCGCGCGATCGCGCCACGCCTTCCGGTCGGGCTGCTCCTCCTGCGGATCCGGCAAGGACACGGGCACGGCCACGGGCTGCCTCCTCGGAAATGCAACGCGTTCTTTGCGCAATACACCTATCGCGGCAGCGTACTGCATGGCCATTGCCGCCTATAACTAGAACTGGTATCAGTTCTCGTGGAGTGGATCGGGGAGTCGCGAAGACGCGGTTCGGGAGGAGAGAGACCGATGGTCGACGGCGTGACCGAGTACGGCGAGCTCTACATCGGCGGATCGCTCGTGGCGCCGGCCGGCGCCGAGGTGATCGAGGTGATCTCCCCGCACACCGAGGAGGTCGTCGGACGTGTTCCGCACGCCGCGCGCGAGGACGTGGACCGCGCCGTCGCGGCCGCGCGCCGGGCCTTCGACGAGGGTCCCTGGCCGCGGATGAGCATCGAGGAGCGGATCGAGGTCTGCGCCCGGATCAAGGACGGCATCGCCGCCCGCGCGGACGAGATCGCCCGCGTGATCAGCTCCGAGAACGGCTCCCCGTACTCGTGGAGCATCCTGGCCCAGGCCTTCGGGCCGGTGATGATCTGGGACTCCGCGATCACGATCGCGAGGGACTTCCGCTACGAGGAGTACCGCAACGGCGTCCTCAGCCCGTTGCTGGTCCGCCGCGAGCCGGTCGGCGTCGTCGCGGCCGTGGTCCCGTGGAACGTCCCGCAGTTCGTCGCGGCGGCGAAGCTCGCGCCCGCCCTGCTGGCCGGGTGCACCGTCGTGCTCAAGCCCTCGCCGGAGACGCCCCTCGACTCCTACCTCCTCGCCGAGATCGCCACCGAGGCCGGGCTGCCCGAGGGCGTGCTCAGCATCCTCCCGGCCGACCGCGAGGTCAGCGAGTACCTGGTCGGCCACGCCGGCATCGACAAGATCTCCTTCACCGGCTCGGTCCCGGCGGGCAAGCGCATCATGGAGGTCGCCTCCCGCAACCTCACCCGGGTCACGCTGGAGCTCGGCGGCAAGTCGGCGGCGATCCTCCTGCCCGACGCGGACCTGGACGCGGCGGTCGCCAACCTCATGGGCTCCTCCTACATGAACAACGGTCAGGCCTGCGTCGCCCTGACCCGTGTGCTCGCGCCGCGCTCGCGCTACGACGAGATCGCCGACAAGATGGCCGCCGCCGTCGGCTCCCTCGTCGTCGGCGATCCGCTGGACGGCGCCACGCAGGTCGGCCCGCTGGTCGCCCGGCGCCAGCAGCAGCGCAACCTCGACTACATCCGGATCGGCCAGGAGGAGGGCGCGAAGGTCCTCGCCGGCGGGGGCGTGCCCGCGTCGCAGCCGCGCGGCTGGTACGTCGAACCGACGCTGCTCGGCTCCGTGGACAACCGAATGCGGGTCGCCCGCGAGGAGATCTTCGGCCCCGTCGTCTGCCTGCTGCCCTACGACGACGAGGCGGACGCGATCCGCATCGCCAACGACTCCGAGTACGGCCTCTCCGGCAGCGTGTGGGCGGCCGACGCCGCCCACGGCGTCGAGGTGGCCCGGCAGGTGCGCACCGGCACCTTCTCGGTCAACAGCTTCAGCCTCGACTTCAACGGCCCGTTCGGCGGCTTCAAGAACTCCGGCCTGGGCCGCGAGTTCGGCCCCGAGGGCCTGGCCGGCTTCCTGGAGGACAAGACCATCAACCTCCCCCAGGGCTACCCCGTCCCGGAGGGTGAGTGAGCATGGGCGACCGCTGGCGGGTGGAGGTCGACCGGGGCGTCTGCATCAGCAGCGGCTTCTGCGCGAACAGCGCGCCCCGGTCGTTCCGACTGGACGCGGCACGGCAGTCGCATCCGGTCGAGGACGAGATCGACGCGTCCGAGGTGGTTCTGGCCGCCGCGGAGACGTGCCCGGTGGAGGCGATCCTCATCCAGATGGCGGAGACGGGGGATCCCGTCTTTCCCGACTAGGGACGCTTACTCCCTGGGGCGCGAGGAACTGCGCTGCCGGCCGCCGGCGTGCGGATGGCTCTGCTCGTTCGGGGATGCGCCACTCAAGGTGGCTTGTCGCGCAGTTCCCGGCGCCCCTGACGTGGTGCGACTAATCCATGGTCAGCAGCTTGCAGGCCGTCTCGAGGTCGATGCGGACCTGGGCGATCGAGGCGCGGCCGGAGAGCCAGGTGACCAGCGCCGAGTGCCAGGTGTGCTCGATGACCCGCACCGCCGCCAGCTGCTCGCGGGTGGGGGGTTCGGTCAGGCCCATGGCGTCGAGGATGAGCTGCCCGGTGATCCGGCTGACCTGGTCGACCTCCGCGCTCACCGAGCGGTCGGCGAAGGTGAGGGCGCGGACCATCGCCTCCGCGAGCTGCGGCTCCCGCTGCAGGCCGCGGAAGGTGCGCATCAGCGTGTCCGCCACCCGTGCGCCGGCGTCCTCGCCCACGACGGGGTGCTTGCGGGTCTGCTCCTGGAAGAGCTGCAGCTGGTCCTGCATCGTCGCGACCAGCAGGTGCACCTTGGAGGGGAAGTACCGGTAGAGGGTCCCGAGGGCGACGCCCGACAGCTCCGCGACCTCGCGCATCTGGACTGCCTCGAAGCCGCCGCGCGACGCCAGCTGCGCGGCGGTGTGCAGGATGCGGCGTCGACGCGCCTCCTGTCGCTCCGTGAGCGGTGGCGCTGCCGGGCGTGGGCTGGTCGTCATCGGGTGCTCCTACGTGCCTGCCACTGGACCTCACGCATGATGGCGTACAGCGCGGGCGTGGCGCGAATCACCCGCCCCGGCCGATTTGGTCAAGCTACGGACCGGTAATCTTCAAGCTCTCTCACTGCCCGCCATGCTGGAACGTGTTCTAGATTACCCTGGCCGGGATCGCCCCGGGAGGCCGCGTGCCGACCGGGCGGCGCACCGGGAGACCAGCAAGAGACCCAGGAGAGGGGTCGAGTTGACCGTGAGCCACGACGACGCGCCTCTGCGTATCGCGCTGCTCTCGTACAAGGGCAACCCGTTCTGCGGCGGGCAGGGCGTCTACGTCAGACACCTGTCGCGCGAACTCGCCCGGCTCGGGCACGACGTGCGCGTGCTCGGCGGCCAGCCGTACCCCGTCCTGGACCACCACGCCGTCGATCCCGACGGGACGGGAAAGCTGGCCTTCACCGAGATCGCCAGCCTCGACCTCTACCGTGATCCCGACCCGTTCCGGACCCCGGGGCTGTCGGAGTACCGCGGGCCGGTCGATGTGCTGGAGACCGCGATCATGCGCACCGGCGGCTTCCCCGAGCCGCTGACCTTCAGCCTCCGCGCGCGGCGTCACCTCTCCCTGCACCGCGGCCGCTACGACGTCGTGCACGACAACCAGACCCTCGGCTACGGCCTGCTCGGCCTGGATCGGATCGGCTTCCCGCTGGTCACCACGATCCACCACCCGATCACCGTGGACCGCAAGCTGGACCTGGCCGCCGCCCAGGGCGGGCTCAAGAAGCTCTCCGTGCGCCGCTGGTACGCGTTCACGCGCATGCAGCGCCGCGTCGCCGCCCGGCTCGACTCGGTGCTGACCGTCTCCGAGAGCTCCGCCCGCGAGATCGTCGAGCACCTCGACGTCGCGCCCGGTCGCGTCCACGTCGTGCCGATCGGCGCGGACGTGGAGCTGTGGTCGCCGGACCCGTCCGTCGCCGAGGTCCCGGGCCGGATCGTCACCACCTCCAGCGCCAACGTGCCGCTCAAGGGCCTGGTCTTCCTGGTCGAGGCGCTCGCCAAGGTCCGCACCGAGCGCGACGCCCACCTGGTCGTCGTCGGCCGGCGGCCCGAGGAGGGCCCGGTCGCGGACGCGATCAAGCGGCTCGGCCTGGAGGACGCCGTCGAGTTCCGCGGCGGCATCGACGACGCCGCCTTCGTCGACCTGGTGCGCAGCGCGGAGGTCGCCTGCGTGCCGTCGCTCTACGAGGGCTTCTCGCTCCCGGCCGCCGAGGCCATGGCCACCGGCACCCCGCTGGTCGCCACGACCGGCGGCGCGATCCCGGAGGTCGCGGGCCCGGACGGGGAGACCTGCCTGGCGGTCCCGCCCGGCGATCCCGGTGCGCTGGCCGCCGCGCTCGGCCGGCTGCTGGACGAGCCCGAACTGCGCGCCCGCATCGGCGCGGCGGGCCGGGCCCGGGTGCTGGAACGCTTCACCTGGCGACGCGCCGCCGAGCTCACCGTCGAGCGCTATCGCGAGGCGATCGCCACCGGCGTCGGGCAGCACGCCCGTGCGGGCCGCGGCTGGCGTTACGTCTGACCGCCCTTGCTCTCCTTTCTCTTCGAGCCTGTCATCGTTAGGAGCCCCCGGCCGTGCTGACCGTCGACTTCTCCCGCTTTCCGATCGCCCCCGGCGACCGGGTGCTCGACCTCGGCTGCGGCGGCGGACGCCACGCCTTCGAGGTGTACCGGCGCGGTGGCCGCGTGGTCGCCCTGGACCAGAACGCGGACGAGATCCGCGAGGTGCGCAAGTGGTTCGCCGCGATGGAGCTGGAGGGTGAGGCCCCGGCCGGCGCCTCCGCGATCGCGGTCGAGGGCGACGCGCTCAACCTGCCCTTCCCCGACGACAGCTTCGACAAGATCATCATCTCCGAGGTGATGGAGCACATTCCGGACGACAAGGGGGTGCTCGCGGAGATGGTCCGCGTCCTTCGTCCCGGCGGCTCGATCGCCATCACCGTCCCCCGCTGGCTGCCCGAGCAGATCTGCTGGGCGCTCTCCGACGCCTACCACGAGGTCGAGGGCGGCCACATCCGCATCTACCGCGGCGACGAGCTGCTGGAGAAGATGACCGAGGCCGGTCTCGTCCCGCACGGCACCCACCACGCCCACGCGCTGCACTCGCCGTACTGGTGGATCAAGTGCGCGGTCGGCGTCGACAACGACAAGGCGCTGCCCGTCCGTGCCTACCACCAGCTGCTGGTCTGGGACATCGTCGGCGCTCCCGTCATCGGCATGCTCACCCGCCTGACGGAGAAGGCGCTCAACCCCGTCATCGGCAAGAGCTTCGTCGCCTACGCGACCAAGCCGCGCACCGGCGAGGCCACCTCGTTCGACGGCGCCGCGTTCGAGGCGGGCGCGTGAGGACGCTGACCCTGGACGGTGTGCTGACCGCCCAGCAGGCCGCGGCGACCGTCCACAGCATCCTCGCCGAGCAGCGCGCCGACGGGGCGATCCCGTGGTTCACCGGCGGCCACCTCGACCCCTGGGACCACGTCGAGGCCGCCATGGCCCTCGACGTGGCGGGCGAGCACGCGGCCGCGGAGGCCGCGTACCGGTGGCTGATCGGCAGTCAGAACCCGGACGGCTCCTGGTACGCGGCCTACCGCGAGGGTGTGGCGAGCGAGCTGAACCGCGAGTCCAACTTCTGCGCCTACGTCGCGGTCGGAGCCTGGCACCACTACCTCTCCACCGGCGACGACGCCTTCCTGGAGGAGATCTGGCCCACCGTCGGCCGCGCCATGGCCTTCGTGCTGGCGCTCGGCCGCGCGGACGGCACCGTCTCCTGGCGTCGCGACCAGGACGGCTCCGCCCCCGACGAGGCCCTGCTGACCGGCTGCTCCAGCATCCACCACGCACTGCGCTGCGCCCTGGCGATCGCGGACCACCTGGAGGAACCCCAGCCCGACTGGGAGCTCGCCGCCGGTCGCCTCGGCCACGCGGTCGCCCACCACCCGGAGCGCTTCCTCGACAAGGACCGCTACTCCATGGACTGGTACTACCCGGTCCTGGGCACGGCGCTGCGCGGCGCCGCCGCGAAGGAGCGCATCGAGCGCGACTGGGACCGCTTCGTCGTCCCCGGCCTCGGCGTGCGCTGCGTCTCCGACCGCCCCTGGGTCACCGGCGGCGAAAGCGCCGAGCTGGCACTGGCGTTGTGGGCGATCGGGGAGTCCACCCGCGCGGTGGAGATCCTCAAGTCCATCCAGCACCTGCGCCACACCGACGGCGGCTACTGGACGGGCTACGTCTTCGAGGACGACGCGATCTGGCCTGAGGAGCGCACCACGTGGACGGCGGGCGCGCTGCTGCTCGCCGTGGCGGCGCTGGGCGGGGACGAGGCGACGGTGTCCGTCTTCGGCGGCGAGTCGCTCCCCGCGGGGCTGACGGAGGAGTGCTGCGCGGCTGTCCACTGAGGGGGCGCCGCTCCGTCCACGGGGTGCTAGCGTCCGCCCCATGGCTATGGAGTGGCTTGCACACGAGCAGTACCTCGATCACGCCGCCGATCACGCGCGCCGCACCGCGGAGCTCGCCGCGGACGCGGACATGGCGGCGCGCGTGCCGAGTTGTCCCGACTGGGTGCTGCGGGACCTGCTGTTCCACCAGGGCATGGTGTTCCGCTGGATCGGCGAGGTCGTGGCCCGCAAGGCGACCGAGCGGGTGCCGTTCCGTGAGGTGCCGGACCGGGAGATGCCGGAGGGCGGCGAGGCCGACTGGCTGCGGGCGGGGGCGGACCGGACGGTCGCGCTGCTGCGGGAGACCGGGCCGGACCTCGCCGTGTGGGGCTGGGCCCACGGCGGTGGGACGCGCTGGTGGGCGCGGAGGATCGCGCACGAGTCGCTGGTGCACCGGATCGACGCCGAACTGACCGTCGGCGTGCGGCCGGAGGCCGACGCCGCGCTGGCCGCCGACAACGTCGACGAACTGCTGACCAACGCCTCGGACTTCGACGCCCGTGCCTTCGCCGGCCGCTCCGCCCTCGCGGGCGACGGCGACAGCCTGCACCTGCACTGCACCGACGTGCCGGGCGAGTGGCGCCTGCGGCGCACCGCGGAGGCGTTCACCCTCGAGTACGGCCACGCCAAGGCGGACGCGGCTGTGCGCGGCAGCGCGCGGGACGTGATGCTCTGGCTCAACGGCCGTCTGCCGCAGGGCGAGGCCGGGCCGGAGCGGTTCGGCGAGGAGCGGGTGCCGGAGCTCTGGCGTGCGGGGCTCAGCCTCACCTGAACCGGGACCGCGAACGTCAGAGGACCAGCTCCGCCAGCGTCCTCAGCGTCTCCGGGTCGCGTGAGGTGACCAGCAGGTCGGTGACGGGCGTCGCACGCCACGCCGCCAGGCGGTCGGCGATGCGTTCGCGCGGGCCGACCAGGCTGATCTCGTCGGCGAACGCCGCGGGGACCGCCGCGACGGCCTCCTCGCGGCGGCCCGCCAGGAACAGCTCCTGGACGCGCCGCGCCTCGGCCGCGTAGCCCATCCTGGCCATCAGGTCGGCGTGGAAGTTGCGGGTGTGCGCGCCCATCCCGCCGACGTAGAAGCCCAGCATGGCCCGGATCGGCGCGAGCCCCTCGTCCACGTCCGCGCAGACGCGGGCGTGGACGAGGGGGGCGACCATGAAACCCGGCCGGGCGCCCGCCAGCGGCTCGGCGTAGAGCTCGTGCCAGCGCTCGGGGGAGAAGTAGAGCGGCAGCCAGCCGTCGGCGACCCGCGTGGTCTGCGCGATGTTCTTCGGCCCCTCCGCGCCCAGCAGGATCGGGATGTCCGGGCGCAGCGGGTGGACGATCGGCTTGAGCGGCTTGCCGAGGCCCGTGCCGTCGGGGCCGGGGTAGGGCAGCGGGTGGTAGCGGCCCTCCAGGGCGACCGGCTTCTCGCGGCGCAGGGCCTGGCGGACCACGTCCACGTACTCGCGCACGGCGGTGAGCGGGGAACGCGGGAACGGACGCCCGTACCAGCCCTCCACCACCTGAGGCCCGGACAGGCCGAGGCCCAGCAGCAGCCGTCCGCCACACAGGTGATCGAGCGTCATGGCGTGCATGGCGGTGGCGGTAGGTGTGCGGGCGGCCATCTGGGCGATGCCGGTGCCCAGCCGGATCCGCCGGGTGTGCGCGGCGATCCAGGTCAGCGGGGTGAAGACGTCGGAGCCCCAGGACTCGGCCGTCCACACCGAGTCGAAGCCGAGGCGCTCGGCCTCCTGGGCGAGTTCGACGAAACCGGGAGTCGGGGCCGCGCCCCAGTAGCCGAGGACCAGACCGAGCCGCATGACGGAACCCCCTCGTAGAGCTGACGGTCTGTCAGATTAGCGAGGGGGTCCGCAAGGAACAACGGCGCGCTCAGCCGCGCTGGATGCCGGTGGTGTCGACGAGCAGCCCGCTCTTGCCCTCCTGGGTCCGGGCGAGCAGCGCCTCGCCGCGCTGGGCGATGGCCAGGTACCAGGTGCCGGGCACGAGTTCGCCGACGGGCGCGCCCTTCGGGTCGTTCTCGGGCGCCAGCGGCCGGGCCGCCGGGACGGCGAACCAGAACGGCGCGAAGGCGGGCGCGGGCGTCACCGGCTCGGCGGCGGCAGGCATCGGCACGGCCGGGGACTGCGCGGCGGCCGGCGCGGCCGCGCCCAGGCGCACGGTCGAGGCCGAACCGGGCGGGGTGTCCTGCGGGGTGTGCCGCGGCAGCCGCGCGGTCGCGGCGGCGGAGGACTCGGGCGCGGCCGGGCCCGCGCCGGCCTGCTCCGCCGGGGTCGACAGCGGCAGCGTCGACGCCTGCCGCTCGGGCCCCTGGAACGGCTGGCCCGGCTGGGACTGCTGGACCGGCTGCGGGTGGAAGTGCCCGACGTGCGGGGGCTGCGGCTGGCCGGCGGGCGCGCCGAAATCCGGGAAGCCCGGCCGGCCCTCCGCGCCCTGCGGCGCGTACGGGGACGGCGGGGCCAAGGTCGTGGCCTGCGGCAGCAGTGGGGCGGCCAGGAACGGCAGGACTGGGGCGGCCACCGCCAGCAGGACGTCGAGTGCGCAGAAGACGAAGGCCAGGAACGCGCCGAGCTGCGGGCTGGAGGAGACCTCCGGGTGGCCGAAGAGGTCACCGGTCGGGCCGCCGAACAGCGTCCACAGCGCGGACCAGGCTGCGGCCACCGTCAGCACCACGCCCCACGGGCGCAGGCCGATGCCGAGCGCGGAGGGCTCGTGCGGCAGCAGCCGGCCCAGCAGCACCAGCACCGGACCGATCACGCCGAGCAGCACGACGCCGGGCAGCAGCGGGAAGAGCGAGGCATTCCACGCGTTGGTGGAGCAGGTGGAGGCCGTCCCGGTGCACTGGTCCGCGCCCGCTTGGAAGAACGTGAAGAAGGAGGAGACGAGGAGCAGCAGCGCCGAAGCCGCCAGCGCGGCGTCCCCTCGGGTGACGGTTCGCAGATTCACCGCGTAAGCCTCTCGTGTGTCGTGGGCCGTTGGCGCACGGAACCACTGGGACCGGTTGTGACCGTACCAGCCGGATCAGTTCCCCTCGTGGAGGACGAACTGGCTGAGGCCGTCGGCGATGCCCTGGGCCGCCTCCTGACGCCACGTGGCGGAGGTCACCCGCTGCGCGTCGCCGGAGTTGCGCATGTTGGCGCACTCGATGAAGACCTTCGGCACCGTGGACAGGTTCAGCCCGCCCAGGTCGCTGCGGATGTCGTAGCCCACGCCGCCGTTGATGTAGTTGGCGAACGGCTCGCCCGTCGCCGCCGCGAAGGCGGATCGCAGGTCCAGGCCCAGCGTGTGCGACGGGGCGACGATCGCGCTGTTGTTCACACCTCCGGCGATCACCGCCTGAGGCATGATCACATGGAAGCCGTGGTCGGTGGCGCCCGCCCCGTCCGCGTGGATGGAGATCGCCGCGTCCGCGTGGGCGCGGTTGCCGATCTCCGCGCGCTGGGTCACGCACGGGCCCCACGGTGTGCTGCCGTCCTGGGTGAAGATGACGGTGGCGCCCTCGGCCTCCAGCAGCGTGCGCACCCGCCGCGCGACGTCGAGGGTGAACTCCGCCTCCGGGTAGCCCGCGTTGGTCGAGGCGCCGGTGGTGTCGCAGGCCTTGCTGCTGTTGCCGACGAAGACCAGGCTGTTGATCTCGCTCGGGTGGTCGACGTTGTTCGGGTTGTGGCCCGGATCGATCACGATCACCTTGCCCGCGAGCGGCTTGCCGGCGCCCCCGGAGCCGGAGGGGGACGCGGAGCCGGAGGGCGGCGCGCTGCCGCCGGGCGTGCCCGAGGGGCTCCCGCTCGGAGCGGCGCCGCGGCTCGCTCCGCCCGCGGCGGCGGGACGGTTGCCCGATCCCTTGCCCGGCTCGCCGGCTATCGCCCGCCAGCCCAGCCAGCCCGCGAAGCAGAGGGGCACCAGCGCCGCCAGGACCAGCACGAGCGTCGTGGTCCTGGCGCGGTGCGGTCGCTGGGGCCCGAAGTCCTCAGAAGTCATTTTTCGTCCACGAAGGCAGTCCGTACTGTGCGGCGATCTGGTCCCATTCCACCACGAAGGCATTCTTGTCATTGGTGGCCGTCGTGTTGGCGGCGGTCACGGACTGGGGCAGCGGAGCGTTCGGGGTGCAGGTGCCGCTCGACGCCAGCGAGCCCGCGTAGCTCGCGTAGGCGTTGTCGGCGTTGGCCGAGTCACGCTCCGCCTGCGCGAGCTGCTGCAGCAGCGCGGCGCCGTTCGGCAGCTGCGAGACGTCCAGGGTGGTCGCCTGGTTCGCGAGGCTCTGGCGGCTGTTCGCCGCGTTCTGGAAAGCGCCCTGCGCATCGGCCAGGTTGGTGCAGCCGGACACGTCCGTGGCGGCCGAGCCGATGGACTGGCGCACGCCCTTGCTCTGCGACAGCAGGCTGTCGACGGCCTGCGCCTGCGCCTGCGCGCCCGCTGTGGCGCTCCCGGAGGCGGAAGGGGACGCCCCGCCGCTGGGTGAGCCGCTCGGCGCCGCCGAGCCGCCGGTGGAGCCGGACGCGCTTCCGCCGCCGCTCGCGACGGGTGAGGCGCCCGAGCCGGCGCTGCCGCTGGACCGTCCGAGCCCGAGCCCCCACACCGCGCCGACCCCGAGCACCGCGGCGACCACGATCACGATCGCGAGCATCACACCGGTCGACATCCGCCGCGGCGCTTCGTCGGCACCGGTGTAGGCGGCGGGCGGCGGCTGCGGGCCGCCGAAGTCCGGCCGCCGGAACGGCGGCGGCCCGGGCACCCCGTAGTCGGGGCTCTGCGCCGGGACCTGGAAGTTCGGCGCATACGCGGGCGCACCCACGGTCGGCGCCTCGGCGCCCGGCCGAACACCGGGCGGAGCGAAGGGAGCGGCACCGGCCTGAAAGCCGACCTGTGGGCTGGGCGGCGCGCCGAACCCCGCCCCGAACGGCGACTGCGTGCCGGGCGCGCTCACGGTCGGCACCTCGCCCGCGTGGCCGGGGTGGCCGCCGGGCGCGGCGGAGCGCGCGGTGGGCTGCGCACCTGGCGTGCCCATGGTCGGTACGTCGGCGCCCACGGGGCCGGGGTGGGCGCTGAATCCGGGGCCGTGCGGCGGCTGCGCGCCCGGCGGCGGGGGCTGCTGGACGCCGGGAGGAGTGAACGGGGTGGGACGGCCGGAGGCGTGGGGCGGAGTCGCCGGAGGCCGGCCCGGAGCCCCGGGGAAGTAGGGGCGGGCGATCGGCTGGTCGAGCTGGGTCGGCGAGGGCGCTTCCGCGGCGCCGCCCGCCGGGGGCGGGACGGTGCCGGGGACCGGCGGCAGCACCGCCGTCTCCTCGGCGTCGCTCGGCCGGGCCGCGCGCGGGTCCTGCGAGGCTCCGGCGTGCGGTCCGCCCGCGCCTCCGCGGACCCAGCCGCCGGCGCCGCCGTTGGCTGTCGGATCCCACACCGCGGGGCTCGTCCCGTCCCGTTCGCTCATCGCCCACCTCGCCGCGTACCGCAGGTACCCCGAAACCGATGGGCGCCACCGTATCGAACCCCCGCAGCGCGCAGGCGGGTTTGTGCGATCAAGAACTTCCGCGCTCAGCCCTCGCGGCACAGCACCCGCAGCGAGCCGGTGACCGAGACCTCGCGGAAGCCCTCGTCGAGCGCGCGCAGGTAGACCCGGTAGGGGGCCTGGCCGCCGTCCGTCGGGTCGGGGAAGACGTCGTGCACGACCAGCAGGCCCTCCGGCGCGAGGTGGGGGACCCAGCCCTCGTAGTCGCCGGTGGCGTGCTCGTCGGTGTGGCCGCCGTCGACGAAGACGAGGCCCACCCGCGTGCCCCACAGCGACGCGAGCTGCGGGGAGCGCCCGACGAGCGCGACGACGTGCGGCTCCAGCCCGGCCGCGTGCAGCGTGCGGCGGAACCGGGGGAGGGTGTCCATCAGGCCGACCTCGGGGTCGACCAGGCTGGTGTCGTGGTACTCCCAGCCGGGCTGCTGCTCCTCCGAGCCCCGGTGGTGGTCGACGGTGATCGCGACGGTTCCGGCCAGCCGGGCCGCCTCGGCGAGCAGGATCGTGGAGCGGCCGCAGTACGTGCCGATCTCCAGCAGCGGCAGCCCTGTACGGGCGGCCGCCTCGGCGGCTGCGGCGTAGAGGGCCAGGCCCTCGTCCACCGGCATGAATCCCGTCGCCGCCTCGAAGGCGGCCAGCACCTGCGCCTGCGGAAGGGCGGGGCCGGTCTGTTGCGTCGCGTCCATAGCGGGTCACCCTACCGGCCGGTCACCTGCGGGCACCGGCCGTTCGGGCCCCGCTCACCGGCGTCAGCCGGTGAGCAGGTCCTCGGCGATCGGCCCGGCCGCCGGGCGCAGCTCGGCGTCGATCGCGGCGGAGTCGGCCGGGCTCAGCCGGACCGCGGGCTCGGCCGTCTCACGGCTGCGGACGAAGGCCAGCCGCAGGTGGGTCGGCGGGTGGGTGCCGTCGAAGTCGTCGTGGGTCAGCTCGGACACGAGGAGACGCCGGGTGCGCTCCGCGGCCGGGATGGTCCGGACGTACTCCTGCACCTGCGTCCACAGGTCGCCCGCCGACAGCTCGGGCACGACCGGCTCGGCCGCACCGGGCGCACCGCCGCGGCGGTGTCGCTGGCCGGGGATGCGCTGACCGGCGACGCGACGTCGGTGGATGACGCTCTCGTACGCCGTCCCGAGGCGCAGCGCCTCGAGGAGGCCGGTGGCGCCCTCGGTCCCGGCGAGGCGGGAGGTGAAGGAGTCGGCCAGGTACTCGGCGCGGCGGCTGCCGATCCGGGTCAGCCAGTTCAGCAGCCGCGCGTAGAGCAGGACGAGCTGGGCGAGCCCGGCCGTCAGCCAGCTCACCAGCAGCATGACGAACGCCTCCAGGCCGTGGCTCCGGTTCCGCGCGAGGGCGCTGGTCTGCAGGATCCGCCACCACTCCTCCAGCCCGCTCAGCGCGGCGCCGAGCCACAGTCCGCGCCGCGCGTCGCCGTTGGCGCCGTGGCCGAACTCGTGGGCCAGCAGCGCCACCCGCTCCTGTTCCGACAGCGACGCCCACAGCGGCATGCCGAGCACCAGCACGACCCGGCGCCGCAGCCCCAGGCGCGCGTAGGAGGCGTTGAAACGCCGGCTGAGCACGATGGCATCGGCCCGTCGGGTGCCGAGCTCGTCGGCGACGGAGTCCGCCAGCGCCCACAGCGCCGGCGCGTCCGCGCGCGTGACCACCGCGGCCTTGCGGACGGCCTTCCGGTAGGAGCCGAGGCGCGGGCGGCACTGGTAGGCGATGCCGAAGAGCGCGGCGGCCGCGACCCAGCCCGGCCAGGAGCCGTAGGCGACCAGCAGGCCGCCCGCGACGAGCGCCGCCAGGGTGACCAGGTGCACGGGCAGCGCCAGCGCGGCCGCGGCGAAGAACGAGGCGTCCCGGTGGGGCTTCAGATCCCGGCCGGAGACGGCCTCCTGGAACAGCCGCTCCTCCAGCGCCCGGTCGAGCCGGCGGCGCAGGTTGTTCTCCTGAGAGGTCGGCTTGCGGGTCGTTTCCGGCAACGCGTTCCAATGGCACGAAGGGCACCAGACGGCAAATCGCGGGTCGTTGGTGAGCGAACCCGAGCATTCCGGGCAGACGGCGTTCTCGCTCGTCGTGGGGGTGGTCATGGCCGCAGATGATGCCCGAGCCGACGGCCCCGAGGAAAGGACCTCCCGGTGCCGGACTTCCCAATTTCTGGAACATGTTCTACTCTGACGCCACGTCAGCTTCGGAAGGGGACGTCCATGGCCGTCGGCATCAGCGAGGAGCACCGGGAGTTGCGGGGCTCGGTGCGGCGCCTGCTGGAGCGGGAGGTCCCCGGACCGGTGGTCCGGGCGGCGCTGGCGGAGGAGCCGGGTGCGGTGGGGACCGCCCGGCCCTCGTGGTGGAAGGCGCTGGCCGAGCAGGGGTTGCTCGGCCCGCACCTGCCCGAGCGGGCGGGCGGGGGCGGCGGCGGACTGCTGGACCTGGCCGTGGTGGTCGAGGAGACCGGCCGCGCGGTCCTGCCCGGCGGCTACCTGCCGACCGTCCTCGCCGCCGCGCTGCTCGCCCGCTGCGATCCCGACGATCAACGCCTCGCCGCTCTCGCCGACGGCGGGCTGACCGCCGCCGTGGCCTGGCGCGCAGCGGTGACGGCGACGCCGGACGGACGTCTGGACGGGGCGGCCGGCGTGGTTCTCGGCGCGGCGGAGGCGGAGCTGCTCGTCGTCCGGGCCGACGGTGGGGGCGGTCCGGTCTGGTGCGCGGTCCCCGCCTCCGCCGCGCGGATCACGCCGCTGATGGCGCTCGACCCGACCCGCGGCCTCGCCCGCGTCGAGTTCGACGACGTCCCCGCCGAGCACCTGGCCGCGCTCACCGACGACGACGCCCACGCGATCGTGCGGACCGTGCTCGCCGCCGAGGCCTGCGGCCTCGCTCGCTGGGCGCTGGAGTGCGCCGTCGCCCACGCGAAGGTTCGCGAACAGTTCGGGCGGCCCATCGGCCAGTTCCAGGCCGTCAAGCACCTCTGCGCCGGGCTGCTGGTCCGCGCCGAGAAGGCCGCCGCCGCGACCTGGGCCGCCGCACGGGAGACCGCGCCGCCGGCCGCCGCCGTCGCCGCGGCCCTGGCCGTCGACGCCGCCTGCGCCAACGCCGAGGACTGCGTCCAGATCCTCGGCGGTATCGGCTTCACCTGGGAGCACGACGCCCACCTGCGGTTGCGCCGGGCCCTCGCACTGCGCCAACTCCTCCGCGGCGAAGGGGCGCTGTGGCGCGCGGTCGCGGACACGGCCGCCGCGGCGGATCAGTGGCGTCCGCAGCTGGAACTGCCGCCCGAGGCCGAGGAGTTCCGCGCCGACGCGCGAGCCGCGGCGGCCTCGGTCGCCGGGCTCGGCCCGGCCGAGCAGCGCCGTCGCCTCGCGTCCGACGGCTGGGCCGCCCCCCACCTCCCGGCCCCGTACGGGCTCGGCGCCGGACCGCTGCGCCAGCTCGTCGTCGAGCAGGAGCTGCGCGCCGCGGGGGTGCGCCTGCCGGACCTGACCATCGGCAACTGGGTCGTCCCCTCCCTGGTCGCCCACGGCACCGACGCCCAGCGCGAGAGGCTGCTGATGCCGACCCTGCGCGGCGAGCTGACCTGGTGCCAGCTCTTCTCGGAGCCGGAGGCCGGCTCCGACCTCGCCTCGCTGCGGACCCGCGCGGTCCGGCAGCAGGACGGCAGTTGGCGCGTCGACGGCCAGAAGGTGTGGACCTCCAGCGCCCGGACCGCGGACTTCGGCATCCTGCTCGCCCGCACATCGCCGGAGAAGCCCAAGCACCAGGGCCTCACCTACTTCGTCGTCGACATGCGCGGCACCCCGGGCATCGACATCCGCCCGCTGCGCGAACTGACCGGCGACGCGGTCTTCAACGAGGTCTTCCTCGACGACGTCCGGCTGCCCGCCGACGCGGTGGTCGGCGCGGTCGACGACGGCTGGCGGGTGGCCCGGCACACGCTCGGCAACGAGCGCGTGCACATGGCCGACGCCAGCCCCACCGGCCCCGTCGTCCAGCGCCTGCTGCACGCCCCCGGCGGAGACCCGGCCGTCCTCGGCCGCCTGGTCGCCGACGAGCACGTGCTCGCCTGCATCGACCTGCGCACCACGCTCAGCGCGCTCGACGGCCTCGACCCCGGCGCGGGCGGCAGCGTTCGCAAGCTCGTCTCCGCGCCGCACGCGCAGCGGGTCGCCGCCTACGCGCTGGAGCTGTGCGGGGAGGCGGGCGCGGTCTACCAGGGCGTCGGCCGCGAGGCCGGGCACGCGGCGCTGATGTCGCGCTGCCTGACCATCGCGGGAGGCACCACCCAGGTCCAGCTCAACGTGGTCGCCGAGCGCATCCTCGGCCTCCCGCGCGACCCCCAGCCGTAGCAGCAGAGCCGCAGCAGCAGAGTCGGAGCAGAGATGACCGAGAAGGTGTTCCTCGTCGGCGTCGGCATGACGAGGTTCGAGAAGCCCGAGACGAGGGACTGGCACTACTGGGACATGGCCAAGGAGGCCGGCGAGGCCGCCCTGGCCGACGCGGGCGTCGGCTACGGGCTGGTCGAGCAGGCCGTGGCCGGCTATTGCCAGCAGCAGTCGACCGCGGGGCAGCGCGCCGTCTACTCCATCGGCCTGACCGGCGTCCCGGTCTACAACGTCAACAACAACTGCGCGACCGGCTCGACCGCGCTGATGGTCGCGCGCCAGTTCGTCGCGGGCGGGCTCAACGACTGCGTGCTCGCGCTCGGTTTCGAGGAGATGAGCAAGGGCGCGCTCGGCGCGGGAGCCGGTGCGGGCGGCTTCGCGGCCAGTCCCGTCGCGCGGCACTACGGTGTGATGGCCGCCCGTCACGGCTTCGAGGCCAGTCCGCCGACCGCGCAGATCTTCGGCAACGCCGCCCGCGAGCACATGGAGCGCCACGGGACCACCGCCGAGCAGCTCGCCCTCGTCGGGGTGAAGAACCACCGGCACTCGACGGCCAATCCGCGCGCCCAGTTCCGCGACGAGTACACGCTTCAGGACGTGCTGGCGGCGCGGACCATCCACGCGCCGCTGACCAAGCTCCAGTGCTCGCCCACCTCCGACGGGGCCGGGGCCGCCGTCGTGGCGAGCGAGCGCTTCGTGCGTGAGCACGGTCTGCGGGACCGCGCGGTGGAGATCGTGGCCCAGGCGATGACGACGGACACCGAGGAGAGCTTCGCCTCCGGCTCCTGCATCGACGTCGTCGGCAAGCCGATGTCGCGCGAGGCCGGGCGGGCCGCGTTCGAGCAGTCCGGCCTCGGCATCGAGGACGTCGACGTCATCGAGCTGCACGACTGCTTCTCCGTCAACGAGCTGCTCACCTACGAGGCCCTCGGGATGTGCCCGGACGGCGCGGGCGGCAAGCTCGTCGCCGAGGGCGCGACCACCTACGGAGGACGCTGGGTGGTCAACCCCTCCGGCGGCCTGATCTCCAAGGGGCACCCCCTGGGCGCCACCGGCCTCGCCCAGTGTGCCGAGCTGGTCTGGCAGCTGCGCGGCGAGGCGGAGGGCCGCCAGGTGCCGAACGCCCGGGTGGGTCTCGCCCACAACATCGGCCTGGGCGGGGCGGCGGTGGTGACCGTGCTGCGCAGGTGAACACGGACGGGTGGGCGTCCGGTCCGGCTCTGACTGACTGACCCGTGTCAGGGCGTTCTCAACTGAAGCGCTTTGCGCTAGAACTTGTTCTAGCTCAGCCCTCAGCCCGCGGGACCGGCCGGACCAGCAGCAGTCGGCGCCCGCGTCGAAGCGACCCCGGCGCGGCCGACGGTGCGGACGGCCGCGTCGGGGTCCACCAGTGCCGAGGCCAGGCCCGAGAATCCTGTGTGAGCGACCCCGGAAGACGAGAGAGGCCCTCCATGCCCATCAACCCCGCCGAAGCCCTCGCCGCCCCCGCACGCGTCACCGAACTCGCGTGGGACCACAAGGACGTGATCCTCTACCACCTGGGCATCGGCGCGGGCGCGCAGAAACCGGCCACCGACCCCGACGAGCTGCGCTGGACCTACGAGAAGGACCTCCAGGTGCTACCCAGCTTCGTCACCGTCGCGGGCGGCGGCCTGGCCAAGGCGGGCGCGTTCAACCTGCCGGGCCTGCAGATCAACCTCGCCCAGGTGCTGCACGGCGGGCAGCGCATCGAACTGCACCGCCCGATGCCCGCCACCGGCAGGGCCCGGCTGACCAGCTCGTTGGCCGCCGTCCACGACAAGGGCAAGGCCGCCGTTCTCGTGATGCGCAGCGAGGCCGCCGACGACGACGGCCCCCTCTACACCTGCGACACCGAGATCTTCGTCCGCGGCGAGGGCGGCTTCGGCGGCGAGCGCGGCGAGAGCGTCCGCATCGAACTGCCGGACCGCGAGCCGGACGTGGTGCGTGAGATCCCCGTCCGCCACGACCAGGCGCTGCTCTACCGCCTCTCCGGCGACTGGAACCCCCTCCACGCCGACCCCGACTTCGCCAAGCTGGCCGGCTTCGACCGGCCGATCCTGCACGGCCTGTGCTCCTACGGCGTCACCCTCAAGGCCGTCGTGGACGCCGTGCTCGGCGGCGACGCCTCCCGGGTGCGCGAGTACCGCACCCGCTTCGCCGGGATCTTCTTCCCCGGCGAGACGCTGCGCGTCCGGATCTGGCGCGACGGCGCGGACCGGCTGCTCGTCGCTGCGACCAGCGTGGAGCGCGACGACGCGCCCGTCCTCGCCGACACCGTCGTCACCCACCAGCCCTGACCCCTTCCCGACTCTCCCTTTCCCGACTCTCCCTCCGCACCGCCACGACCGAGGAGCGAAGAAGATGCGCGCAGCGGTTCTGCACGAGACCGGCCAGGAGAAACTGGAGGTCCACGACGGCGTCGAGACCCCGGCGACCGGGCCCGGCCAGGTCCGGATCAGGCTGAGGGCCGCCAGCCTCTGCCACTCCGACCTGTCCGCGATGAGCGGCGTGCTGCCGCAGCCGGCCCCGTTCGTCCCCGGCCACGAGGGCGCGGGCGAGGTGGTCGAGGTCGGCGCGGGCGTGACCGGCCTGGCCGTCGGGGACCGGGTCATCGTCTGCTGGATGCCCCCCTGCGGCGCCTGCCCCTCCTGCCTGCGCGGCGAGGGCAACCTGTGCCTCGCCGCCTTCGCCCACATGGGCACGCCGAACTACCGGCACGACGGCGAGGACGTCTTCGGCTTCTCCGCCACCGGCACCTTCGCCGAGGAGAGCGTCGTCGCGGCCGGCTGCGCGGTGAAGATCCCCGACGACGTCCCCTACGAGGTCGCCGCCCTCATCGGGTGCGGCGTCACCACCGGCGTGGGCGCCGCGGTCAACACCGCCAAGGTGCCGCCCGGTTCGACGGTCGCCGTGATCGGCTGCGGGGGCGTCGGCATCGCCGCGATCCAGGGCGCGAAGGTCTGCGGCGCGGCCCAGATCCTCGCCGTCGACCCCGTCCCCGCGCGCCGCGCGTGGGCGCTGCGCTTCGGCGCGACCGAGGCCGTCCACCCCGACGAGCTGAACGACGCCAAGGCCCGGATCACCGGCGGCGAGGGCTTCGACTACGCCTTCGAGGTCGTCGGCCGCTCGGCGACCGTGCGCGCGGCCTACGACGCGGTCCGGCGCGGCGGCGCGCTGGTCGTGGTCGGCGCGGGCGCGATGGACGACAACGCGCAGTTCAACATGTTCGAGCTGTTCTTCAACGAGAAGCGCGTCCTGCCCTCCCTCTACGGCGGCGCGGACGTGCCCGCGACCTACCGCAAGGTCATCGAGCTGTGGCGGGCCGGTCGCCTCGACCTCGAGGGCATGGTCACTCACCACGTCCCGCTGGAGCACGTCAACGACGCCATCGAGCAGATGCGCACCGGCGAGGCACTGCGGACCGTCATCGACATCAACACCGGGCAGGACGCGTGACCACCTCCCTGGCCGGCCTCACCGCCGTCGTCACCGGCGCGGGCCGAGGGCTCGGCCGCGCCGAGGCCCTCGAACTCGCCCGCGCCGGCGCGAACGTCGTCGTCAACGACTTCGGCGCGCCCGGCCGTGACGGCAGCGGCGGCGCGTCCGCGGCGCCCGCCGACGAGACCGTCGCCGAGATCCTCGCCCTCGGCGGCCGGGCCGTCGCGCACTACGGCGACGTCGCCGAGATCGGCACGGCGCAGGAGTTGGTCGACCTGGCGGTCGCGACCTACGGGCGGCTGGACATCCTGGTCAACAACGCCGGCATCCTGCGCGACCGCATGGTCTTCTCCATGACGGAGGAGGAGTGGGACTCCGTCATCCGCGTCCACCTGCGCGGCCACTTCGCCACGACCCGTGCGGCGGCCGCGTACTGGCGCGGGCGCAGCAAGGCGGCCGGAGCGCCGGTCTACGGGCGGATCGTCAACACCTCGTCGGAGGCGTTCGTCGCGGGCTCCGCGGGACAGCCCAACTACGCGGCGGCCAAGGGCGGCATCGTCGGCCTCACCACCAGCAGCGCGAACGCGCTGGCGCGCTACGGGGTCACCGCCAACGTCATCTGCCCCCGCGCGCGCACGCGCATGACGGAGGACGTCTTCGTCGGTTCCATGAGCGCGCCGGAGACGGGCATCGACCCGCTGGCCCCCGAGCACGTCTCCCCGCTGGTCGCCTACCTGGCCTCCCCGGCGGCGGCCTCGGTGAACGGCCAGTGCTTCGTCGTCCACGGCGGCATGGTCGCCGTCCTCGGCGCCCCGCCGGTCCTGGCGAAGTTCGACACGGCGAAGGAGGCCTTCACGCCCGGTGAGCTGGACGAGCTGATGACCCCGTTCTACGCGGGACGCAAGCCGGGCGACGGCTTCGCCAACATGGCCGTGCTGGGACTCAAACACGGGTGAGGTGCCACCCGGGGGCGCGGTTCCCCGCGCCCCCAGGGGTGCTACTCGGCGCGGCGGTGGCGGCCGTGGGGGTTCGCCTCCTGCGGCTCCTCCTCGGCGAGGTGGCCGCGGTGGCGGCCGTGCGGGTCCTCCTCCGCGGCGTTCTCAGTGGTGATGTCGGTGAGGGCATCAGACATGAGAGTCGTCTTCTCCGTGTTTGTTCTGTATTCCGGCATTCGTGCTGGTGACCCACCCTAGTAGCCCCGTGCACACCTCTCCCACCCGTTCACACCGTTCGCACGCTCCTCAAAAAGCTCGCCAACAACTCCTGCAGAAGAGGCGCACCCTCCTCCGCGAGCACCTCGTGGCCCGCGCGGGCCGCCTCGACGTACTGGAAGTCGGCCCCCTCGACCCGGCCGATCCGCAGCAACTCCTGCCGCAGCAGCCGGGATTGGGTGACGGGCACGACCTCGTCCCGATCGCCGTGGACGACCAGGACCTCCGCCGTCAGGCGGTGGCACAGCAACAGGACGTCCCGCGGGCCGTCCGGCAGGTCCGTCGCCGCGCCCATCCGCTCCGTGAGACCCCGCACCGCCGGGCCCGCCTCGGCGGCCAGGCGCGCACCGGAGAGGAACGGGGAGACCGCCGCCACCCGCGTGACCAGATCGGGGGCGGTGCCGGCCGCCAGCAGTGCGAGGAACGCGCCGTAGCTGACGCCGAACAGGGCCACCCGGCCCAGGCCCAGCGACTCGCGCTGGCCGCCGATGCTCTGCAGCAGCGCCAGCACGTCCTCCAGATCCGGACCGCCCCAGGCGTGCTGGACGGCCTGCGCGTGCTCGACCCCGTAGCCCGTGCTGCCGCGCTGGTTGGGGGCGACGACGGCCATGCCCTCGGCCGCCAGGCGCTGGAGGGTCGGCTCGAACTCCAGGTGCCAGGCGTCGGCGGGGCCGCCGTGCAACGCCATCACCAGGTGCTCGGCGCTGAGCCACGCGTCGCCGCCGTACACGACGCCCTCGACCGGGCCCGCGGCTCCCGGCAGGGTGACCGTCCGCGCGCTCTCCCAGGGGCGGCCGTCGCTGCGCCGGGTGCTGCCGTCCAGCCGCCAGCCGGTCTCCACGGGCTGCGGTATCACCTGCACCACGCTGGCCAGACCCGCGCTGCCGCCCTGGACGGGCGCCAGCCGGGGCTTCTCCGGCTGCGGCAGCGGCCGCGTCTCCCCGCTCAGCAGCAGGTCGACGTCGATCGAGGCCATCGCGGCCGGGTGGTCCGGCGCCGAGTAGGGCATCCGCAGGCCCGCCGCCGACCAGTGCGCCACACCGCCGAAGCGGCCGGGCGGGATCGGCAGCGGCTCGAGCCGGGTGCCGCCCGGCTCCCACAAGGCCAGCGTCGAACCGGCGCCCCAGTCCGCCTGGACCGCCACCCGGTTGCGCCCAGGCTCGATCGCGACCGGGCGCAGGAAGTGCCGGCCGCCGCGCAGGCACTCGGGGAAGTGCAGGGGCTCCGCCGAGCCGAGCCGACCCCAACCGAGCCGGTCCTCGCCCGGCGCGTCGCTGCGGACCAGGATCAGGCCGCTGCCCGGATCGCAGGCGACGAGCCGGTCGTTGCTGTGCTCGGTGAGCTCCAGCAGCGGCGAGAGCCCACCGGAGACGAGGTCCAGCACGATCGTCTTGACCCGGCCGGTGCCGTCGCCCAGGCGCTGCAGCCCGTCCAGAGCGAGCAGCCGACCGCCCCGGTCCAGCCAGACGCCGCCGCCGAACAGGCCGGGCAGCTCGGCGACCTGCTGCGGCGCGGAGACGCCGTCCGCGCTGACCAGCCACACCGAGGTGGAGCTCTGGCCGTCCGTGCCCAGGGCCAGCGCGACCGGCCCGCCCGCCCCCGGCGCGGGCAGCGGCAGCAGCCGCAGACCGGCCAGCGGGAGCCGGCCCGCCGACAGGTCCGCCTGCCCGTCCGTGCCGCGGACGATCAGCTGCTGCCGTGCGTCCTCGTGACGGCAGATCAGCACCCGCCCGTCGGTCAGCGCGACCAGCTGCGCGTGCACGTCCTCCGAGCGCAGCCCGCCCGCGCCCGGGCGCAGCGGCTGCGGCGCGCAGGCCTCGCCCGCGGCCCCGCCCAGCCGCCAGCTCTCCACGAACCACCGCCCGTCGGCCTCCGCCGCCAGGCAGGCCGCGTGCGCGCCGTCGGCGGCGAACGTGAAGCTGACGCGCCGCAGCGCGGCGGAGACCGACGCCCCCGGCCCGGTGGCGGAGCTGGAGCGGGGAGGAACGGTGAGGGGGATCGCGGTCACGGGTGCACCACCGCAGCTCGGTCGGGACGACACGGTCGCCGGAACGGAAGGATGACGGAAGGGAAGGATGAGGAGAGAACAGGAGAGAAAGAGGTGCGCAGCGTTCGGAAGAGCTCACGAGAGCCGCTCGCGTCGTTCGGGCTCGCCTTGGTTCGGGGCCTGGACGGGGCCCTCCGCGGTGGGGCCCGTCCGCACCACCGAAGCTACTGACGGGCGTGCGCCGCTCGCACGGGATCGCGGATACATCACCCGTACGGGTGGAGCTCCTTCCTGGCCCGTAACCTTGCGCGCTGTCCGACGCGGCCACCGCGCCGCGATACCCTCGGACACGTGCCGAAACTCTCCGACGTCCGCCGAGCCCTCGACGAGCTGTACCCGCCGGCCTGGGCCGAGTCCTGGGACGCGGTCGGCCTGGTCTGCGGCGACCCGGAGGACGAGGTCGCCCGGGTCCTGTTCGCCGTCGATCCGGTGCAGGCCGTCGTCGACGAGGCCGTCGCCTTCGGCGCGCAGCTCGTGGTCACGCACCACCCGCTCTACCTGCGCGGCACCACCACCGTCGCGGCCGACACCTTCAAGGGCAGGGTCGTGCACACGCTGGTCCGCCAGGGCGTCGGCCTGATCGTCGCGCACACCAACGCCGACCACGCCGACCCGGGCGTCTCCGACGCCCTCGCCGAGGCGGTCGGCCTGCGCGTCACCGGCCCGTTGATCCCGGACCCGACCGACCCGGCGGGACGCCGCGGCACCGGCCGGATCGGCGAGCTGCCCGCCCCGGAGCCGCTCAGTGCCTTCGCGGCCCGCGTCGCGGCCGGACTGCCCGCCACCGCCCAGGGTGTGCGCGCGGCCGGGGACCCGGACCGCCTCGTGCGCCGGGTCGCGGTCTGCGGCGGCTCCGGCGACAGCTTCTTCGCGGAGGTCCGCGCGGCCGGCGTCGACGCCTACGTCACCGCCGACCTGCGCCACCACCCGGCCTCCGAGGCCCGCGAGCACGCGGACATCGCCCTGGTCGACGCCGCCCACTGGGCCACCGAGTGGCCCTGGCTGCGCAGCGCGGAGAGCGCGCTGCTGGCGGTCTCCGAAAAGCACGGCTGGGGTCTCGAGACGCGGGTGTCCACCCACGTCACCGACCCCTGGACCGCGCACGCCCCCATGTCTTTCGCACCGACCACTGCCTGAGGAGCTCCAACTGAACGCCGCGCCCGCCGACCAGATCCGCCTGCTGGACCTGCAGGCACTCGACTCCCGCCTCGACCAGCTCGCCCACCGCCGGCGCACGCTGCCCGAGCACGCCGAGATCGAGCAGCGCTCCACCGACCTCGCCCAGCTGCGCTCGCTCACCGTGGCCGCCGAGACCCAGCTGAGCGACACCCAGCGTGAGCTCACCAAGGCCGAGCAGGACGTCGACCAGGTGCGCCAGCGTGCCGCGCGCAACCAGAAGCTGCTCGACTCCGGCTCCGTCGGCTCCGCCAAGGACCTCACCAACCTCCAGCACGAGGTCGGCTCGCTGGCCAAGCGCCAGAGCGACCTGGAGGACGTGGTCCTGGAGATCATGGAGCGCGTCGAGTCGGGGCAGACCCGCGTCAGCGAGATGACGGCCCGCCGCGACGAGGCCGAGCGCTCCGTCAAGGAGGCCGAGGAGCGCCGGGACACCTCCTACGGCTCGATCGACGCCGAGGTCGAGAAGATCACCCGCGACCGCGAGATCCTGGCCGAGGCCATCCCGGCCGACCTGATGAAGCTCTACATCCGCCTGCGCACCCAGAACGCCGGCATCGGCGCGGCGCGTCTCTTCCAGCGCCGCTGCGAGGGCTGCCGGGTGGAGCTCTCCATCACCGACCTCGGCGCCGTGCGCGCCGCCGCCGCGGACGAGGTCGTGCGCTGCGAGAACTGCGGGCGCATCCTCGTCCGCACCTCGGAGTCGGGTCTGTGAGCGCGCAGTTGGGGAGCCGAAGCTGAGCACGAACGGCGATGATGCCGTGACCGAAGGCGGGCAGGCTCGCCGGTTCGTCGTCGAGGCCGACGGCGGGTCGCGGGGCAACCCGGGCCCGGCCGGCTACGGCGCGGTCGTGCGCGACGGCGACACCGGCGAGGTGCTGGCCGAGGCGGCCGAGTACCTCGGCCGCGTCACCAACAACGTGGCGGAGTACCGCGGCCTGATCGCGGGCCTGCGCGCGGCGGCCGCGATCGACCCCTCGGCCACGGTCGAGGTGCGGATGGACTCCAAGCTCGTGGTCGAGCAGATGTCCGGCCGCTGGCAGGTCAAGCACCCGGACATGAAGCCGCTCGCGGCCGAGGCCCGTACGGCCTTCCCGGCCGGGCGGGTCCAGTACCGCTGGGTGCCGCGCAAGGAGAACAAGCACGCGGACCGGCTCGCCAACGAGGCGATGGACGCGGGCCAGGCGGGCCGGGCCTGGGAGCCCAAGCCGCCGCCGCAGGCGTCCCCGGTCACCGCCGCACCCGTCTCCGGGGCGTCCGCCGAGCCGACCGCCGATCAGGGCGCCGAGCCGAAGGCCACCGCCCCGGTGGGCTGGGCCGCGCCCGCGGACATGGGCAAGCCCACCACCCTCGTGCTGCTGCGCCACGGCGAGACCGCGCTGACGCCGGAGAAGCGATTCTCCGGCAGCGGCGGCGGCGACCCCGCGCTCTCCGAGCGCGGTCGCTGGCAGGCCGAGCGCGCCGCCGCGTCCTTCGCCGCGCGCGGGACGATCGAGGCGATCGTCAGCTCGCCGCTGCGGCGCTGCCGGGAGACCGCGCAGGCGGTCGCCGACGCGCTGGGCCTGGAAGTCCGGGTCGAGGAGGCCCTGCGCGAGGCCGACTTCGGCTCCTTCGAGGGGCTCACCTTCGCCGAGGTGAAGGAGCGTCAGCCCGAGGCCCTGAACGCCTGGTTGGCCTCGCCCAGGACGGCTCCGCCGGACGGGGAGAGCTTCGTCGCCGTCGGCCGCCGGGTGGCCGCGGCCCGGGATCGCCTGCTGGCCCGCTACGCCGGGCGCACCGTCCTGGTCGTCTCGCACGTGACGCCGATCAAGACCCTCGTCCGGCTCGCCCTCGGCGCTCCGACGGAGGCGCTGTACCGGATGGAGCTCAGCGCGGCGGCCGTCTCCGCCGTGGCCTTCTACGCCGACGGGAACGCGTCGCTCAGGCTTTTCAACGACACCTCACATCTGCGCTGACCAGCGAGCCGACCACCGACAACTTCATCACCGTCGACGTCGACGCGGACCACGCGCACACCTCGGTCACCCCGGGCGACGGCGACGGTCAGAGCTCGGCGACGACCACGTCCAGCGCCCACGGCTTCCCGCCCGTGGGCGGCTGCGCCTCCACCGTGAACTTCGCGTCTCGCAGCGCCTCCGCCAGCTCCGCGGGCGAGGCCGGCGCCGCGCCCGACTCCAGCAGCTGCCGCAGCAGGCGGCCCTTGGTCGCCTTGTTGAAGTGGCTGACGACGGAGCGCTTGGTCACCCCGCCCACGACCCGCTCGTGCAGCACCCGGACCGTCGCGGTGCGCGCCGCGACCTCCCCGGTCGGCTTCCACAGCGCCGCGTACGCGGAGGACCGCAGGTCCAGCACGAGGCCCTCCCCGGCGAGCTCCGGCATCGCGGCGGCCATCGGCCTGCGCCAGTGCGCGCCGAGGCCGCCGAGCGGCGGCAGCTTGGTCCCGCCGGAGCAGCGGTACGGCGGGATCCGGTCGGTGATCCGCACGACGCCCCACAGGCCCGAGAACACCACCACGCTCTCCTCGGCGCGGGCACGCGCCTGCGGCGCGAGGTCGGCCAGGCCGAGGTTGTCGTAGAGCACGCCCGTGTACAGCCCGCCCGCGGGCAGCGCGGCCGCGGTGCGGAGGTCCGCGTTGCGCGCCAGCTCGCCGCGCAGGCCCTCGCTGATCCCGAGCACCTCCAGCGCGGTCCCCTCGTCCCCCCGGCAGAGTGCGACCAGCGCGTCCAGCACGGCCTCCCGCGCCCCGGTCAGACCGGGCAGCACGAGCGACCCGAGATCGAGCGGCGCTCCCTCCCCGGTCGCGGCCTTGCCCTCCGACGGCGGCAACAGCACCAGCACTGAGCGACTCCTCCAGACACGGTCTTCCCGCCGACAACTCTAGGGCCTGGCTCCGGGGGCCCGTCCGGCCGCCTCATCGGCGCTCGCGCGGAGCCGCACCTCAGCGGCGCCGCGCGCCGCTGGAGGGCGCATCGAGGAACGGTGCAGGCGCCTGTCCGGGTGGCGGGACGGGCGTTCGGGCGGCGAGCCGTACTCGGTAGCCTTGGAGGCACCATGAACGCTAAGACTGCCGCCACCGCAGCCAGCCTCGATCCGGACAAGCCGACCCTTCTCGTCAAGGTCTTCGGCAAGGACCGCCCCGGCCTCACCTCGGGGCTGTTCGCCACGCTCGCCGAGTACGACGTCGACGTCGTCGACTTCGAGCAGGTCGTGACCCGGGGGCGGATAGTCCTCTGCGCGCTCGTGACCGCACCGCCCAACGACGGCGAGCTGCGGGCCCAGGTCCACCAGTGGGCCGAGAGCAGTCACCTCGACGCCGAAGTGATCTCCGGCCGCGGCGACAACCGCCCCCGCGGCGAGGGGCGCTCCCACGTCACCATCCTCGGCAACCCCCTCCCCGCGAGCGCCATCGCCGCGCTCAGCACGCACATCACCGAGACCGGCGGCAACATCGACCGCGTCTTCCGCCTTGCGAAGTACCCGGTGACCGCCGTCGAGCTCGCCGTGTCCGGCGTGCCGACGGAGGTGCTGCGGGCGGCGCTCGCGCCGGAGGCGGCCGCACAGCGCGTGGACGTGGCCGTCGTGGCGTCGGGGCTGCAGCGCAAGGCCAAGCGGCTGGTCGTCATGGACGTGGACTCGACGCTGATCCAGGACGAGGTGATCGAGCTCTTCGCCGCCCACGCCGGCTGCGAGGAGAAGGTCGCCGAGGTCACCGCTGCCGCGATGCGCGGCGAGCTGGACTTCGCCGAGTCGCTGCGGGCCCGCGTCGCCCTGCTCGCGGGCCTGGACGCGAACGTGGTGGACAAGGTCCGCTCCGAGGTCCGGCTGACGCCGGGCGCGCGCACGCTGATCCGGACGCTCAAGCGCCTCGGCTACCAGGTCGGCATCGTGTCCGGCGGCTTCACCCAGGTCACCGACGACCTGGCGGAGCGGCTCGGGCTGGACTTCGCCGCCGCGAACACCCTCGAGGTGGAGGACGGCCGCTTCACCGGCCGCGTCGTCGGCGACATCGTGGACCGGGCCGGCAAGGCCGCCATGCTGCGCCGCTTCGCCGCCGAGGCGGACGTGCCGCTGGAGCAGACCGTGGCGATCGGCGACGGCGCCAACGACCTGGACATGCTGAACACGGCCGGGCTCGGCGTCGCGTTCAACGCCAAGCCGGTGGTCCGCGAGGCCGCGCACACCGCGGTGAACGTCCCGTTCCTGGACACCGTGCTCTACCTGCTCGGCATCTCGCGCGAGGAGGTCGAGGAGGTCGAGGAGGTCGTGGAGAACGCCGAGGAGGCCGGGTTCGACGAGGACACCGAGGTCGGCGCGCCGTAGCCGACCCGGCCGGGGCGTCCGGCCACCATCGAGGGATGCAACTGCCCCTGCATTTCGGAACCGGACGCACCGCCCTGCTCTTCATGCTGGTGGCCTTCGTGCTCACCTTCACGCTCACCCGTCTGATCGTGCGCCTGATCCGCTCCGGCCGCGGGCCCTTCGGGAACGTCGCGGTGGGGGAGGTCCACGTCCACCATCTCGTGCCGGGCATCTTCCTGCTGCTGGTCTCCGGGGTGGTGGTCTTCCTCGCCGTGCCGCACGGCCTGTTCCGTGACTGCGTGGCGGCCGCGTTCGGCGTCGGCGCGGCACTCACGCTGGACGAGTACGCGCTGTGGCTGCACCTGTCCGACGTCTACTGGGCGGACGAGGGCCGCAAGTCCGTCGACACCGTCGTCGGCGTCGCGGCCCTCGGGGGGATCGGGCTGCTGGTCTCCAATCCCTTCTCGCGGCAGCCGGGGGAGGGGACCTGGTTGTTCGTCACCTTCATCCTGATCAACTGCGCCCTGTCGGTGGTCTCCGTCCTCAAGGGGCGGTACTTCCTGGGCGTCGCCGGCGTGCTGTTCCCCTTCCTGGCGCTGTGGGGCGCGCTGCGGCTCGGCTACCCGGGCTCGCCGTGGTTCCGCCGCTTCTACCGCGAGGGCGGCGCCAAGCGGGCGCGCGCCGAGCGCCGCGCCTCGAAGCGGCGACTCTCGGAGCGCTTCAAGGCCATGCTCAGCGGCCTCCCCGAACGTCGGTGAGTCGGCCCTCGGCTCAGCCGAAGTCGGCGCCGATCACGTGCTCGATGTTCCGTTCCGCCAGCGCGGTGATCGTCACGAACGGGTTCACCCCGGTGCTGCCGGGGATCAGCGAGCCGTCGGTGACGTAGAGGCCCGGGTAGCCGTGCAGCCGCCCGTACAGGTCGGTGGCCTGGCCCAGCACGCAGCCGCCGAGCGGGCGGTAGACGAAGTCGTCGCCCCAGGTCCGGTAGACCCCGAAGAGGTCGGTGCGGTAGATCGTCCCCTCGGCCCTGTTGATCCGGTCGAAGACGTTCGCTGCGGCCGTGATCGACGGCTGCGTCCACGCGGCCTGCCAGCTCAGGTCCACGCCGCCGGTGCCGGGGTTGTAGGTGAACGTGGCCCGGTTCGGGTTCTTGGTGATCGCCAGATAGAGGCTGATCCACAGCTCCGTCCCGGCCGGGAACGGGGAGATCTCCGCGAAGCACGGGTAGGTCGGGTCGTCCCAGTTGTCGATGCCGCGCACCGGCATGCACGCCTGCAGCGAACCGGTCGGCGCCCACAGGTAGTTGGCGCGACCGACCATCACGTTGCCGTTGTTGCCCCAGCCCTGGCCGACCGCGGCGGGCAGGTCCGGCAGCAGGCCGGTGTCGCGCATGGTGACCAGCAGCTTGCTGGTGCCCACGCTGCCGGCGCCGAAGAACACCTTGTCGGCGGTGACCGTCTTGACCGCGACCACGTTGCCGCCGGTGTCCAACTGCTGCATCGACACGCGGTAGCCGGAGCCCACAGCGGCGGGGGAGACGGAGGTGACCTTGTGCAGCGGGCTGATCGACAGCCGCCCGGTCGCGGCGGCCGCCGCGAGGTAGGTCTTGTCGAGGGACTGCTTGCCGTAGTTGTTGCCGTAGATGACCTCACTCGCCAGCGCCGAACGCGGCGCGCTCCCGGCCAGCTCCCGCTGCATGTAGGGGAAGCTGTAGACGTTGGGGACGAACACCGTGCTGAACCCGGCGTCGCCCGCCTGGCTGGAGCCGACGCGCGCGTACTGGTAGCAGCTCGCCGAGCCGTACCAGCCGGGATCGACGCTGTTGGCCCCCAGTCCGGCGTTCGCGCGCGGGTAGTAGACGGCGTACATCGCGTCCGCGTCGACCTGCGGCAGGATCTCCTCGAAGTACCAGCGTTTGGGCACCACCGCCATGCCGCCGTTGACGAGCGAACCGCCGCCCACGCCGCGCCCCTGGTACACGCGGGTGCCGGCGAAGTGCTCGGAGTCCAGCACGCCGGTGTAGCTGGGGATGGACCTCTTGTACGGCGCGCCGAGGAAGTAGCTCACCGGCTGGTCCGTCTCGGTGCGCAGCCAGTACGCGCGGCCGTCCGGGTTGAGCATGTCGCAGAAGATCTTCCCGTCGCTGCCGGGGGTGGTCCAGCTCTGGCCCATCTCCACCATGGCGACCGGGATTCCGGCCTGCGTGAGCCGCAGGGCGGTGACGGCCCCGCCGTACCCGGTGCCGACCACCAGCACCGGCACGTGGTCCCCGTTGCCGAGCGCGCTCGCGGGCGTGGCCGCGGCGGCCGTGATCAGTGCGGGCGCGGCCAGCGTCCCCGCTGTCGCAGCCGTCCGCGAGAGGAACTGACGTCTCGACAGGTTGCTCCCGGCACGAACCCTTCCAGGCATGACTCGACCACCACCGATCATCGACGGAACCCGGCTGAGCAGACCCATGGCGCGGACGCGCCGCCCGGATCAACGGAGGTGTGCTCGGCCCGGTCACGCGGCGGCGGGAACTGGAATCTCGCCCCGGGAGGTGGAGAAGTCAATAGCCACCGCGGCTCCGACGCCGTCGGCGCGGGCGGATCAGTCCTGCCGGGGGGCAGCAACCCGGCCGAGCGCCCGCGCATCCTCGGCTACCCGGGCTTCCGCGCTCCGGCGTGACGCCCGAGGGCCGCCCGCTACAGCGCGGCCGCAGGCGCGGGAGCGATCCCGACGAGGTGCGGGCCCATCGCCGAGCGGGTGAAGTCCCGGTGCCGCGCCATCCGGAGGCAGGCCGCGTCCACCAGGGGCCGGCCCTCGCAGAGCCTGGCCTCCGCCGCCCCGACGCGGCCCAGACGCGGCGCGGCCGCACCGCGCAGGGAGTCCGCGACCGCGGGGAAGTCGCCTTCGTACATCACCAGTTGCGTGGTCTCCCGCCACCTGGTCGCGCCGTCGGCGCCAGCCTCGGGCACCGCGATGACGTGGCTGCGGCGGCCGCGGAAGTCGGTCAGGTGCTCCGGCAGGTGCAGCAGCGTGGCCTTGTCCCAGCCGACGCCCAGCAGCAGCACCCGGGCGTTGAGCCGCAGCAGCGCGCCGAGCGGGCCGCCGGCGCCCAGTCCGTAGTCGAGCGGGTGCGGGGCCAGGACCTCCTGTGCCGCGGGTCCCAACGCCGCGAAGGAGTAGAGCGGGTGGGCGGAGCGACGCGCGGTCCGGCAGGCTCGCACCAGCTCCGGGAACCGGCCGAGGCTCGGCTGTGCGGGATGCACCTCGGGGTCGAAGGGCGGCAGGCTCGCACGGATCCGTGGCCACCACTCCTCGGGGACCCGGCGGCGGACCCAGGTGGCCGGATCGCACAGGTAGGTGGTGAACGTCGGCACCACCACGGTCCCCTGCGGTCCGAGGGCGTCGCGGAGCGCGACCAGCAGGGCGACGCCTCCGCCGATCGTCCAGCCCAGCGAGCGCAGCGAGCAGTGCACGATCACCGTGTCGCCGCGGCGCAGGCCGAGGGCCTCCAGATCCTCCGTCAGCGCGCGGCGCCCGAAGGGGCCCGGCGTGCCTTCTTCGGCGGCGGGGTGCAGCACGGGACGTCCTCCTCGGTCGGGTCGGCGGCCGCTACGACTCGGACGGCGCGGCCGCGACGGAGGCGGGCGCGCGCTCATCCGCTGGCGCGGCGGCCCGCTCCCGCTCCTGTTCCTGCCCGTGATCCTGCTGCCGCTCCTGCGGCCGGATGCCCGCGACGATCGGGGGCACCAGCAGCCCGGCCGCACCGAACAGGGCGGCCACCACCAGCCAGCCGCCGCCGTGGCCGGTTCCGACCAGCGCCGCGAGCAGCAACGGGCCGAGCACCGTCTGCAGGCTGTGGTAGAGCTGGAACGCGCCCAGGTACTCGCTGCGCCGCTCCTCCGGCGCGACCGCGAAGCCCAGGCTGAACGCGCTCGCCGAGTGCCACAGTTCGGCAGCGGTGACCAGGACCAGCGCCAGCACGACCAGGGCCGCCGCGGCCCACAGCGGCACGGCCCCGGAGACCGCCAGCGGCAGGCAGCCCGCGGCCCCGGCCAGCCCCGCGCGCCGGGCCACCCGGGCTGCGCCCGAAAGCTCCTCCGCGCCCCGGGCGAAGCGCATCTGCAGCAGTACCACGAGCACCGTGTTCAGGCCGATCAGCAGCGGGATCGTCGCCTTGGGCAGGTGGGTCCCGACGATGATCCACAGCGGGATGCCGATGCTCAGCACGGTGTCGTGCAGGCCGAGCAGCGCGTTGACGGCGACCACCCGCTGCAGGCGCCGGTCGCGCAGCGCCACCAGTCGCAGCCCTCCCCCCGGGCCCGGGCGGACCTCGGTCCTCGGCAGCCGCAGCACCAGCAGCCCCGCGACGACGAACGAGGCGCCGTTCACCAGCGGAAAGAGCTGGAGCATCGGGTGGCTGCCGAGGGCGGCGAGCAACGCGGCGGCCAGCGTGCCCAGGCCCATGCTGGCGTTGCCGACGGCGCGGATCGCCGCCCGGGTCGTCACCCGCGTCTCCTCGGGGGCGAACTCCGCGATGAGCGCCACGAACGACGGGCCCAGGCCGAACTGCAGCGCCCCGAGGAACCCGGCCAGCAGGTAGAACTGCCAGGCCGCGCTCACCGCCGGATAGACCAGGAAGCCGCAGCCGAGCACGACCAGGCGTCCGGCCAGATGCCTGCGCGCGCCGAGGGTGTCGGCCAAAGCCCCGGACATCACCGGCGCCGTCAGCCCCATCAGCCCGCCCACGGTGAGGCCGGTGCCGATCTGCTCCGCGCTCAGGTGGGTCACCTGCGTGAGGTAGACCGCGACCCCCGCGACGAAGAAGCCGCCGCCGACGCCGTCGATGCCGTGCAGCAGGGCCAGCGTCCGCATGGGGCCCTGCAGGGACGTGAGCAGGGATCGCACATCGGCCTCCCGGACGTCGCGGTGGTTAGGGTGCCTCCGACCACTCCGGACGGAGGAGCGAAAAGATCAACTGATCGTGCCAGTCCCCGGCGCGCCACTGCGCGCGACGCAGCCTGCCCTCCAGACGGAAGCCCGCCTTCTCGAGGGCCCGCTGCTCGGGGACGTTGTCGGCGTCCGTGGTCACCTGGATCCGCTCGACCCTGGTGTGGGTGAACAGGTAGGCCGCCAGCCGCCGTTGCGCCTCCGTGCCGATGCCCTTGCCGCGGGCTCCCGGGAAGAGGCCGATGGCGATCTCCCAGCACCAGGAGGTGTCGGCGCGCCCCCACGCGCGGCGGAACCACTCGACGCGCCCGGCCAGCTCCCCGCCCGCCGTCACCGACAGCATGTTCTCGTCGCCGCCCAGCAGCCCGCGCTGGGCGTGCAGTTCGCGTAGGCGCAGGGTCGGCGTCCAGCCGAACCACTGGTAGGGCCCCGGCCCTTCGGGCCCGGCGAACTCCGCGTCGAAGCGGTCCAGATCCTCGGCGGTCACCGGGCGCAGCGTGACCTCGTCGCCGCCGCGCCCGTCGCCGTCGCCCGGGTTGCCGCCGGTCCGGTTGTGGATGTCCATGGGAGCGGTCCTACCCGAGGTGCTCCGCCTTCAGCCGCACCGCGGACTTGAGCACCTGGCCGCCCTCGGCATTCTCCAGACGGTCTGTCAGCACGGCGCGCAGCGCGGCGAACCGCTCGGCGGGCGTCTGCTGGTGGTGCTGCTCGGTCAGCTCCACGTAGCGCGGGTCGTCGAGGAGTTCGGCGAGGAAGACCTGGGCGAGGTCCTGGGTGCTCGGCTCCTCGATGGTGATCGCCACGTGGATCGAGTTGCCCAGCCGCGCGGTGGCGGAGTGCGGGGTGCCGTGCGGCATGTAGAGGACGTCGCCGGGACGCAGGGTCACCTCCACCCGGCGGTCGGCCGGGATCACCCCGCCCGTGTAGCGGGTGGAGTCGCTGATCGAGGTCTCGTCGAGCCGCCCGACGACCCAGTCCTTGATCCCCGCCACCTGGAGCACGAAGACGTGCGCCCCGTCCATGTGGGCGGCGATCGCGGTCTTGCCGGGCGGGCTGAGGAAGACGAACGCTTCGAGCCCCGCGCGGAACTCCGGCTCCAGGCCCTTCACCAGAGCCCTGATCCGCGGGTGCCAGTGCTCGGCCTGGCTGAACTTGAACGTGCCGCCGGCCGCGAACTCCTCACGGATGTGCTTCTCGTTGACGTAGCCGGGGATGACGTGTCCGGCGATGTGGCGGCGGCGGGTCATGTCGGACACCGCGCTGCGCACGCCCTCGTCGAAGGCGGTGAAGTAGGGCCGGATCAGCAGACCGCAGTCCAGCTCCTCCCACATCTCCTCCTCGCTGATCAGCGCCGGCAGCTCGGCCGAGGAGCGGAACACCACGGGCTGGCTGCCCCAGTGGTTCTGGAAGAAGTCGTCGACATCCCCCACGAGTTGGGCGAGGGTGGTGGGCGCCTCGCCGGTCCTGTCGCTCATCCGGTCACCTCCCGCATCGAGGCCAGCGCCAGCTGCGTCCAGGCGCTGTCGTCCAGTCGGCCGGCGCCGTGCAGCAGGGCGGCGCGGGTGTTCTCGGTGCGCTGCTCCAGGGTGGTGGCGTGGAAGCGGTGCATCAGCTCCCAGTCCGTCTCCACCAGGTGGTTGACGAGCGCCTGGAGCAGGTCGTCGGGGGTGGGCTCGGTCAGCGTCAGCGTCAGGTGCAGCGAGTCGCCGTCCCGGGCCACCGCGTCGTGCGGCCAGCCGTGCGGGAGGTAGAGGACGTCGCCGGGCTCCAGCACGAACGTGTGGCTCGGCCGCTCGGCGTCCACGTCCAGACCCGCGCCGCTGCGGATCTGGCCGTCCTGGGCGAACAGTTGCCACTCCTTGCGCCCGTGCAGCTGGATCGCCAGCACGTGCGAGGCGTCGCGGTGCGGCAGCATGCCGCGGCGCTGGGGCGGGGTCCAGAAGACGTAGGAGTCGACGGCGGCGGGGACGACTGCCTCGATCTGCTCCACCAGACGGCGGGTCGGCCGGTGCCAGTGCGAGAGCTGGTTGAGCTTGAGCGTGCCGCCCGCCGCCATGAGGCGGCGGATGGCCACCGGGTCGGGGAAGCCGTCGCGCTGGTGGCCGATGACATCCCGGACGGTGGTGTAGTGCTCGGTGTGCGGGACGGCCCCGTCCCGGAGTACGGAGAAGTACGGCCAGCGCAGCAGGCTGGAGTCGAGCTTCTCCTCGATGAGGTCGGTGGTGATGTAGTCGGCGGGATCCACCGCTCCGCGCAGGATCTGGTGTTCCCGGCCCCAGTGTTCGGTGAAGGTCCCGCCGTCCTTCAGGACGTCGACGAGTGATGCCGCCATGGTTCGCTCCCGCTCTCCGCTCTATCCCTTCCCGGTGGTCTCGCCGAACCGAGCTCCGGACGGGCGCAGGCCCGACCGGAGCTCCGTGGAACGTCAGGCGGCGCTGATCTGGTTCATGATCGTCTTGGGGGCGTCGTAGCTGTCCTCCTCCTCGCTGAGCGAGGTCATGGCCAGGTCGGACTCCTCGGAAACGCTGGAGCTGTCGAGCGCCTTCTTGGTGTCGCGGATGCCCATCACTGCCTCCGATCGTGAAACCTCCTCCGCCGCGGACCGGCGGTTCCGGAGAGGTTGCCGCCCCCGTCTCGCAGGCTGCTCGAAGGCATGTCGAGACCCGAGACCTATAGGCCCATCGACACTAGTTGACAGAAGACTAGTTTCAGTGCAACTATGGAGTCATCGCAAGGAACGCACCGAAGCACGAACCCCGCACACCTCAGTCCTCGCTCGCACGGAAGGGTCCACCGAAATGGCCGAGTACACGTTCACCCCGACCAGGCACGTCGAGCGCTTCAACGTCGACCACACGGTCGTCAAGCGGCTGGGCCACTGGACCACGGCCGACTCCTTCGAGATCCGCGCCCGCGGCGGCGCCGTCGTCCTCGACCTCCGCTCGGCGGAGCTGCCGGCCGACCTCGAGATCCACGTCGACCTGCGCCGCGCCTCGGTCAAGCTGCTGCTGCCGGAGGAGACCGAGGTCGACCACTGGGACGTGCAGTGGACCGGCCGCGGCAAGGTCAAGGACGCCGAGAAGGGCACCACGCTCCCGGCCACCCGCCGGGTCCGCCTCGTCGGCGCCGCCGACAACAGCGAGATCCGCGTCCTGCGGGCCGGGGTCGCCGCCGTCGCCGCGATCTTCACCCGCGAGTGGCTCGACGACGCCCGCCGCGCCCGCAAGGAGGGCCGCCTCACCAACCTCGACGACCCGACCCGCAACCCCTACGCCGACCCGCACCGCGCGGCCTGAGCCGGGAACCGCCCGAAGCTCGGGCGGGGCAGCCAAGACGTGGCCGCCCCGCCCGAGCTTCTGCCGTCCGCGGCCCGAACCAGCGGCGTTCAGGCGCGGTCCGGCTGAGCCGGAGGCGTCAGACGGTCGCGTCGCCGTTCGCGGGGGAGCCGAGGCTCGCGACCCGGCGGCGCTGCCGCAGCGCTCGGACGGCCGGCACGGCGAGGGCGGCGAGGAAGGCCAGGCCGACGAGGGTGTAGAGCTCGCCCTGGAGGATCTGTGGGCCGTGCCAGCCGAACTCGGCGTGGTTGTCGTAGGGGAGCCACCAGATGATGCCCGAGGGCAGTGTGCCCGTCTGGGCGCCCTCGTAGCGGGGCCAGGCCGCGAAGAGAAGCAGCGCCGCGAGCGGGACGAGCCAGCGGGCGTCGAGGAGGCGACGGGCGCCGTGCGCGGCCCAGTCCGCGCCGACGACGAGCGCGGGCAGGATCCACACCCAGTGGTGGGACCAGGAGATGGGCGAGGCCAGGAGTCCGACCACGCCAGTGATCAGGATCGCGAGCATCTCGTTGCCGCGCCGGTGCTGCCGGGCGGCGAGCAGCAGCCCGACCACGGCCACCGTGCCCGCGACGACGAACCACACCGCCTGGACGGCCGCCCCGCCGTGCAGGGCCCGGTCGATCATGCCGTGCAACGACTGGTTGCCCACGTACTCGACCCCGCCCATGCGCGCGGAGTCGAAGAACAGCCCGCCCCAGTACTGCCGCGCCTCGGTGGGGAAGAGTGCGAACGAACCGACGACGGTCAGCACGAACGTCCCGGTCGCGACCGCGGCAGCCCGCCAGCGGCGGGTGAGCAGGAGGTAGGGGATGAACACCGCCGGGACGAGCTTGAAGCCGGCCGCCAGACCGACGCCGACGCCCTTGCCACGGAACCGGTCGGGCAGACACAGGTCGGCGACCACGATCACCATGAGCCAGACGTTGACCTGCCCGAACGACAGCGTCTGCTGCACCGGCTCGGTCCCCAGCGCGACCGCGCCCGCCAGCAGCGTCGCGCCGAAGCGTCCGACGGAGACCCGGTGGCCCAGGCGTCCCCAGCACAGCCAAGCCGTCGTGAACAGCGCGAGGACCGTGCCGGTGGTCATCAGGATCTGGACGTGGGCGAACTTGAGGAAGGAGGCGGCGGCGAACACCATCGCCGAGAACGGGGGATAGGTGAAGGGCAGGCGCACCCAGGTGTAGCTGCCGGTGTAGAGGTGGCTGCTACTGCGCAGCGCCTTGCCGCCGTCGTAGTACACCTGCAGGTCCAGGGTGGAGGCCATGCCGCCCTGGTGGCTGTTCATCCACGCCAGCCAGGCCCAGAGGGCCGCAACGGTGGCGACCACGCCGGGGACGATCAGCCAGGAAGGCAGAGCGATTCGCCCGCTCTGCGCACGAACGCGCTCCTTGCTGGCTGGCGGCTGTATGCCGGCCTCGGCGGCCATGATCCATCCTCCTGCCCCCCGGTCACCGCGCGGGGCCGTCGGCGAGTGCCGGGCACTGCCGCGTTCCTTGGCAGCCGCTCGCGCGGACAATTCGAAATCGGCGGGGCCCGGGGAGGCTACCACGCGTACGTGTGAGTACCTGGGATGTCGAATGCAACCCAGAACAGGCAAATTGCCAGGAAAGGCTCGGGGAAGGCGGGCGAACGGACAGCCTGGCATGCACGCCACAACGTCGTGTAGAGCAGACTGCGTGGCCCGGGTGTACGGCGTTCGAGGGCTCGAGGAGGAAGACCGTTTCGACCTCGGATACCGGGCCGTGTTCGCCCGAGGGCTCGAACCCGGCCGAGTTGGTTTTGCGGACAAGCACAGTGCACGGTTGATGCACGAGGACGAGAACGCTTGAACGACCGCCAGCCGAGCGGAATGAAGGGTCGGTGCCCAAGCACCAACCGCGAAAAGGGTGGCGCGAGCTATGCGTTGACCTGTTGAAGACATGGTGTGGCGGGCGGACGGTTCAGGATCGGCCTCCCCCTTAGCCGGCGCGAGATCGCGCGACTGTGAACAGACGACGAAGGCCCCGCCCACCGTGCCTGGACGGGGCCGCCGTGCCTCGCTAGCCCATCGGCCGGTACTCGAAGAACGCGGCGAGACGCTCCGCGATCTCGGGCACATCGATCAGCGACTGTGCGGCCTCAAGCACAAGGGTTTCGGCCGCGTCCTCATCAAGGGGCTCGGCAAGACGCCAGTCGTTGATGGTGAGGAACACGGCGGTGGACCACCACGCGGTGCGCTTGTTGCCGTCGATGAGTGCGTGGTTGCTGGCGAGTGAGTGGAGCAGGGACGCGGCCTTCTCAAACAGCGTCGGGTAGGCCTCGACTCCGTACGCGCCGGACTGGGGCCGGGCGGCGGCGCTGGCGAGCAGGCCGTAGTCCCGGACCTTGGGTTCCGTGTCGAATGCCCCCAGGTTGATGGTGGCGATCGCAAGGATGTCGTCGGCGCTGAGGTACGCGATGATGGCGAACTCCTGTGGCTACTTCTCGGCCAGGCGCTTTGCCAGGCCAGCGGAGATGCGCCCCACCTCTGCCGCGGCCTTGGCGACCTTGGCTCGGTGAATCTCCACTAGGGCGGCGTCGTGGACGAACGTCTTGAGGCTCGTTCCGGCGGGCGTCGCGCTGCGGAGCTGTTCCATCTCCTCGTCGGAGAATGTGATGTTCAGTGCGGGCATGGTGTCCGCCTCCGGCTCCAGGTGGTGGTTGGCGTGTGGCGTCGCCAGGTACCAAATCCGGTACCCGATCATAGGGTACCAAATCCGGTACCGAAAGCAAGGCTCGCGGGCGAGCACACACGACTGGTGCGTGCCGCAAAAGCGCAGGTCAGCGGCCAGTAAGGCGACTTCGCGCGCTGGTTCGCCGATGAGTGGATGGGCCGTCCACTTGAAGCGGCAGACGGCTACAGCGAGAGCGAGCGGGCGGCCGTCGAAGCCGAGCTGGGCTTCGAACTCCCGGCCGCCGTGCGCGAGGGATACGCGCTGTTCGGGCGTCGGCATGATCTGACCCAGCAGCAGGACCCCTTGGTCCCCGCGACGGGGCTATACGTCACCGATGATTTGGGCGGCATCTTGGTCTTCCGCCATGAGAATCAGGACTGCGCCTTCTGGGCGATCCCCCTGGCCGAGATCGAACAAGATGATCCGCCAGTGGTGGTGGAGTCCCGCGACGGCTGGATACCGTTCCTCGATCGGACGTCCCTCGCGTGGGTCGAACCGTGCTGAGTGAGTCGCTCTTCGGAGCGGACGACCTCCGTCTCTACGACGCCTGCGAGCTGCCGGACGCGCTCTTGCCGAGCCTCCACGAGCGCTATGCCCGAGTGGACCTGCCTGAATATCCAATGTGGGCCAGTAAGGACGACTCACCCGTGCGCTGGTACTCGGCACCTGGCCGGCTGGTCCGCAGAGACGGGAGCGAGAACCAGTCCTGGATCCATGCACGTGGGCGCACGGACGCTCATCTCGAAATCGTGCGCGAGGAACATCCTGGAAGGTTCGGCAAGGTTGGGCGTGATCTTGGGCATTCCGCCATTTCGGTGCATGCCGCGCGACGTTTGGGGGCCGCTCTCACAGCGCCATTTCAGTGCACAATCAGTGCCCAGTCGCGAGGGAAGTCCAGGGAACTCGCCTCGAAAGAAACCGCAGGTCAGCCCCCAGAACGAACCAGTCGGAGAGAACGAGCGGGACATGTCCGACTGGTCCGCGCCGAAAAAGCGCAGGTCAACGGCCTGGAAGGCGGACGAGTCGGCCTGTACGCCGGGGACCCTGGAGCGCCCAGGTGGATGCCCTTTGACCTGCGCGGATGTCGGCTGCCCCGGTGCAATGCACGGGTAGTGCACGAGGACGAGAACGCGTGAACGACCGTTGGTGGGGCGGTCTGAGCTTCGGGTCAGCAGGTTTGCGCGAACCGCGTCCGGTGCCGCAGCGCGAGGAGCCCTGGCTGCAGCTCAGCCGTCTCCGTCGTGGCGGGAGCGTGCTGGAAGCCGGCGAGGCGGAGGGCCGAGAGGGCGGGCAGGTTCTGTTCCGCCACCACGGCGTACAGCTCCTTGACCGCCAGGTGCTGGTGGGCCATCTTCGCGGCGGCGGCGAAGAGGTCGGCGCCCAGGTTCCTGCCGCGGAAGTGCGGCGCGAGCCAAGCGTTGACCTGACAATCTTCGAACAACTGCACGGCTCCGGCGTAGCGGCCGTGGTCGCGATCGACGACGATCAGGTGCCGGTACTCGAGAGCCTCGAGGTATCGGTGCCCGGCGCTGTCGTCGAGGTGTTCGTGCATGTGCTCACGGTTGGCGTCGTCGACGTTGAAGAACCAGTCACGGGTTTCCGCGACAGGTCCCTCCTGGTCCCAGGCGAGCCAGCGCTGGGCATCGTCGTCGTAGGCTCCGGCCATTGATCCCAGGAAGTCGAGGTCGTCGACGGGGGAGCGCACGATGAGCCCTCCGACGGCCACCTCGTGCCGCCCACTTGTGCAGCGAGACTGTCTTCCGGGCCAGGGCATTCGACCTACTCCTTCGATGGTGGGTGCGAGCTGGGGGTCAGCTTGCCGGCCTGTCGTCCGGGTCGGGGGAGTAGGGCGGGATGGTCCAGCGAAGGACGGTCGTGTCGGCGAGGGATTCGAGGGTGGCGGGGTAGACCTGTCCGTAGGCGCGCTCGCCGCGGTGGCGCATGGAGTGGTCGCCGGGGTCCCAGCCGATGCCGAGCACCGGGCAGCCACCGACCTCGGCAATCCCAGCCAGCAGGGGATGGCTCCAGCTGGCCCGGTTCAGCCTGTGGTAGTCGGTGTGGGCGTCGACCGCGATCATCAGGCCCTTTCCCGGGCCGTCGCGAAGCCACGTCTGGAGCCTCTCCGCGAGTGCCTCCGCCTCGGCGAGCGGCAGGTCGAGCCAACCGCGCGGCCCGTAGCCACCGTGGTGCTGAGGGACGCGTTCCCCGCCGAACTCGGCGTGAACATCGCCCTCGTACTTGCCCCAGTAGGTGACGTCGGCCAGGCCGTCGATGGACTCTCCGTCCAGACCTGTGAACCCGTCCAGGGCCCGCGCGTCGCCGAGCACCATGCCGCACCGGTCAACCGGCAGGTCGCCCAGCACCAGTGGTCCGGCGCCGCGGTCCTCGGGCCACGGCAGACCGAGGCCGACCTCGAGGACCGAGATCGTCGGCTCGCCGTCGAACGGCGAGGGTGATGTCAGTGCCCGTACCGGGAGCAGCCGGTTCGCCGCGGCTCGCACGACGATCGCCTCGCCGCTCCACGGGCGTGGCTCTCCGTCGACAGGCTCAAACAGATGGGAGCCGCCCGATGCCACGGCTGCGAACGCGCGCTCGGACAGCGGTTGGCCGGTCTCGGGCCAGAAATCGATCCAGGCCGCCATGCCCAGCACGAGGACACCTGAGGGAGCCGCGACAGCCCCGAGGTCGACATAGCTCTCGGTCACCCGCCGATTGAAGCCGCCCGAGCTCCCGCGATCAAGACGATCTGGCGGCCCACTGCATGTCACTTGTTGTCATTGCTGAACTTGTCCGAGCGATGTTGGCTGCTGTAGACCTTCGGTGGCCCGGATTGGCACGGTCAGACAGGTATGGCGGGCTGTACGACCAAGAAGGACGGCCGATGGACGAAGAGGAGGGCCTGCGCCGCTACGGGCTGCGCCCTGCCCTCGCGGACCTGGGCGAGATTCGCGCCCTACTCAGCGCGCACACGGAGCGCGAGCGACGCACTCAGGGTGAAGGTGACACCGAGTTGATGAAGCTCTGCTGCGTCCAACTGTTCAACAGCGGCGACATCGACGACGCGCTCCTCGTGTGGAGTGCGAAAGAAGCCAGTTACGACGCGGCCTGCTCGGTCGACATCGAGCTCATGCTCGGGCGTGGACTGGATGCAACGAAGGCGTATCTCTCGGCCCTCCCCATGACTGCTGCAGTCGCCGCGCTGGACCGCCTGTGCGAGCTTGAGACGGACGGTCAATTCGAAGGCTTCTCCGCCGACGAGTACTCCGCCTTCTACGACAGCTACTACAATGGCCCCTGAAGCCCGCGCCGTTGAGTTGGACTCTTGGGATTTGCCGTGGCTGATGACGGATTTGAGCACTTCGTCCCGCTTGTGAGGGCCCTGGTCAAGGCGGGTAACCGTCTGGTCCACGAAGACAGGCCTGGGGTGTTTCTGTACAACCAAGGCGGGGCGTATTGCGCACTGCAAGGCCCGCTGCACTTCGAAGCCGTGCGGCATCTGCCTCGTCGTCCGGAAGTGGACATAGACGAGGAGAACGACTGCATCGGGTGCTCGCACTGCTGGGCCTTGATTTACGGCGGTGAGCACGCTGCGAGGTGGAGCGGCTGATGTACCGGCCTCCAGCTGCCGCTTGAGGCGACCCAGAGCAGCCGGGGCAGCAGGTTCGTGCTAACCGCGTCCGGTGCCGCGGTCCCAGGGTCCCCGATTGTCGGTCGCTGATGGCATGCTCCCTGCAGAAGCAGTGAGGAGATCACTTTGGGCACCTGGGACATCGGCCCCTTCGACAACGACACGGCCGCCGACTTCGCCGACAGCTTGGACGAGGCCCAGCCCGGCCAGCGCGAGGGACTGATCCGTGGGGTCCTCAACCGCACTCTGACCGCGACGGACTACCTCCACGAAGCCCAGGAAGCGGTCGCTGCCGCAGCGCTGATTGCTTCGCAGTGCCCCACCGGCCAGCCCGTCGACAGCGGCTACGGGCCGCAGAGCATGATGCCCGAGCTGCCGCAGGACCTCCGCGCGCTCGCTGACGAGGTCCTCGCCAAGGTCACGGACGATTCCGGACTCGTCGAGTCCTGGGTCAATGCGGGCGACGGCACCCGCTGGCTAGCCATGATCAACGGACTCCGCCGGATTCTCAACCCGCTGCCCACGACTGATGTTCCGCTGTTCGACCTCGACGTATAGGCGCATCGAAGCCCAGTTTCGGGAGCACTGGATCCTTGGGTCGACTCGGGCACCGACACGGCCCGGTTCTGATGTGGGGGACCGGCAGACACCACGTCAGGCCGTGGACTGACCGTTGAGGCGGTACTCCTCGGAGGGAATCGAGTCCCATTCGGTGTTCGCGCCGTCGCGGGTCACCATGAACAACGGTCGCGATCGGAGGACCTGCCCAACCAGTTGTCCGCGCGTGACGACCCCGGGATCGTCTGGCCCCGCGTAGCCCTCGGGCGTGTAGCGAATGTGAGCGTGCATTGCTTCGGCATGTGCGATTGCGTCGCTCTCCAGTTCCGACAGGTCTCTCCCGACCAGCAGGAGTCCGCCGTTAGCGACCTGGGGACCGTACACGGCGTCGATAGCGATGCAGAACAGCCCCACGGCATGGCTCACATAGGCCGTGACGGCAGGCGGAGAGGGAGCCGCCCGGCGTCGGTGGACTTCGACCCTCCAAGTCGGCGAGAAGATCGCGTGGTGCCGGACACAATCGGCGACCCTCGTCGGGCCGAGAACCTCAGCCGCCCCGACCACTTCGCCTACGGTCATACCGAACCGGAGCGGTCCCACGCCGACAGCCGGCGTATAGGACCACTCGTCCCCGCCAGCGACTTTGAAGTCGGCTCCGGTCTTGAACGCCATCGTCGACCCTCCAGAGACACCTGAGAACTCGCTGTTGCCCATCATGTCAATCGCCGACCAGCAGACTGCCGAGTACCGCCGGGCGCCAGCAAGCCGGTGAAGTCGTCGACTGTCTCCGGCGACGGCCTGAAGCGCCCTGGGGGCGCGCTCCAGGGGTCCGCACCAGTGCACATTCAGTGCACAGTCGCTGGGGAAGACCAGGGAACCCGACCCGGGAGATGCCGCAGGTCAGCCCCTGCACGTACCAGTCGGTGAGTACCCGCGGGACTTCCCAGCGCCTGGGGAGATGCCCGTTGACCTGCGCCGATGTCGGCCGCCCCAGGGCAATGCACGGTTAATGCACACCGTCGGCGGGGCGGACTGAGCTCCCGGTCAGCAGGTAGGCGGGAACCGCGTCCGATGTCGCAACGCCGGTCCTCGGCTCCAGCTTCTCCGTCTCCGTCGCGGCGGGGGCGTCCTCGACAACGCCCCCGAACACCAGCCCGCGGGGCTTCGGGTGCTGATCAGGTGCGCACGCTTTCGGAGTAGGTGGTGAAGAAGCGGTCGCCGGTCAGCTTGTGGCGGGCGAGCTGTTCGCGGACGGCCTGTTCGTCCGCCCAACGGTCCGGGCTGCTGGCGAGGGCGGCCGCGTAGCTCGTCACGGCGTCCTTTAGCTTGTCGAACATGGCCGGGGTGACGACGCGCATGCCCAGCACCGCGCTTGCCACCCTGCCGTTTCCGGCCGAGCTGGAGGTCATCCGTTCGGTCAGCCCGCAGGAAAACTGGGGCCAACTCAGACCGTTAACGCCAACCATGCTCACCGCGGGCGGTCGCGTGATTCCGGCGTCACCATGGCGGGCTCGGGCTGCCGTCGGCTTCCAGACCCATCCGGATCAGCTGCTCCTGTGCATCGTCAGACGGCACAAGTACGCGAGCAAGCAGGGGTAGGCACTCAGAATCGCTACGGTCGACGGCTCCGCGATACCAGCGCTGCGCTGCAATGACATCTCCGCTCACCTCAGCCATCTGTCCCAGCAGCCAGTACGCCTGAGTGACGTGCGGTAGGGCCGTCATGAGCAGGCACTCGATCTGCTCCGGCATGTCGCCGGCGTTAGAGACCTCGCCCATGTGATTCCGAGACTTGTCACACCATCGGAGGAACAGCAGTTTCGACAGCTCGAATTGGGCCGATGGCTCGCCGTCGTCTGCGAGTTCGCGCAGGGTTGTCTCGGCGAAGCGGATCAACTCTGGCTGGCGACCGAGAAGCGGCCGCACGACCCGCACGACGGACCTCCCGCGACCCTCCCGCCGGGCCTGCTCGATCAGTGACCTGGCCTTGGCGAAGTCCCTGCTGATCAGATGGCTGCACAGCATCACCCAGGCGTCTTCATCGCCTCGCGTCCATGCCTGAGTGAGGACCTCGTCGGCCTCGTCGTCGCGGTCGGTCTGGTAGAGGTAGGAGGCCAGGCCGGACACGGCATGCCAGGCACCGGTATCAGCGACTGCCCGCAGCAACACCTCGAAGGCATCCTGCCCACCCGCTTTGCGCATCCGCAGGGACAGCCCGAGGATGACCAAACTCTGGTCAGTGGCGCCGTAGCGGACAAGTGCGCGAAAGCTCTGCCCCCGGTCGGCGACAAGGTGCTCGAAGGCAGCCACCGAATCGGCATCTCCACCGGCGGCGGCCCTCAGTACCGCGACCTCTCGCGAGAGCGCCTCGCGTGGCTGCTCGGCTGCTCGCTTTTGTTCGGCCTGACGGACGAAGGCGGACGCATCGACACCCTGGTCTCTGCACAGCTCCTTGAAGGCGTGTACCGCATCCATTGAGCCGGCCTCAAAGGCTTCGATGAGAACCGCCCCCGCCACTGCGGCGAGTCCTGGCTCGCTTTCAGGCTCGGTGGCAATGGACGCCAATGTGGAGCCCACGTACCACAGGCTGTATCCACCGTCATCGGCGCCACGTGCAAGATCGAGCAGCCTGTCACGGGTCGCCGCGAGCAGGATGTGGCCGGTCTCTGTGTACAGGTGGCACAAGCTCTCAACAGCCGGTGCGTGACCGAGTTCGGCGGCGCGCAGGCACAGCCGCTCCGCCCACCGGAACCGGCTCTTGTTGAACGCCTGGGTGCCCATCCGGTCAAGGTCGGCGCCATTGTCCAGATGATCGAGGGCAGCCCGCCAGAACGGGTCGGCGGGCACGTCGCCCCGGCGCTGCGAAGCCGCGCGCTCCTGAAGGTAGTCGGCCAGATCGAAAACGCCAGGCTGGGCACCCATCCCGTCAGTTCGCGGAACCAACTGCAGAGCGCCAGCCACGTCCTTGACTTCTTCGAGACCGTAAGCCAGAGCCTGATCGAACCAATCCTCGGGAGGGTTGATCCGGTGCTTGCCCACGAGATACACCGGTGCGGCACCGCGCAGAAACTCCGCAGGCAGCATCGACCGCACACCCAGACGCCGTGCATCGATTGCCGCAGTCAGAACGGCGCCGCCGTACGGGTTCGTTGCGTGAACCCATCGATCGAGTAGTTCAGGTCCGGCAGCGAGGGTTTGCGTGACCTCGCTGGGCGCAGACACCCAGTCGAGGGCCATCTCCAAGGCAGGGTCAACCCGAGCGAGACGACGCAAGTCACCCATCTGAGGTTCCGTGAACGCGTCAGGAACGGTGATTAGAGCAGATGAGCCGAGCAGATCGCGTGCCCGACCGTGCGGATCCGGGCGCGGTTTGAGCTCATCCTGGCCGGCCCGTGGCGCGGGGTGAGCCGTAAGCGCCCGATACTCCTCGGGCCATATCGTGGCAATCACGGCAATGGGCCCGTTCTCCTCGAGCAGGCTCTGCACGGTGGCTGCTGCCTGCTCTCCTTCTGGCTCGAAGAACAGTTGATGCGCGTTGTCCAACCACAGCACCGTGCGCTCGGTCAGAAGTCCGGCTTTGTGGGCGAGGATGATGGACTGCGCAGATTTGGGGTAGAGCAGCTGCCAGTCGGCCAGGCACTCCTTTACGGCCTCATAGGCGGTCCGGGTCTTGCCGACGCATGATCCACCACGCACCACCACGAGTTCTGCCCGTTGACCGCTCCTGATGCCGTTGAGTCGGTGGCGCAGCTCATCGTCGTGGGGGCGGCGCACGTATGCGGGGAGCGCGAAACGGCTCCGGGCATTCGGCACGTCACCAGGCACGGCCGCATGGATGTTCAGTTGCTGGGCGGTCCACTGCGGCACCGGCCTCGGCCGGTCAGGCGGGTCCACCTTGCCCTGCAGATGGAACTCATAGTGGACATCGCCGAGGTTGTTGTGGTGGCCACCCGGTCCTACGAGCCGGTTGTGGTCGCCTTCCACGCGCATGCCGCTGGCATCAACTGTGGCTGTGTCGGCTGAGGCAGGCGCCCGGACCGAGCCCGACTCGAGGACGGACGAGGGGGATGCCTCGGCGCGCTTCCGCCGGGAGAGGCGCTTCATGGCGTGTGGCTGTCCGGGTCGTCGCCGAAGTCGTTGTCGTGCGCCCCCGGGCCGGCTACCCGGTTCCCGTTTCCACGAACCGTCATGTTCTGTGCCGGGGCGGCGCGCTCGGCCGAGCTTGGAAGCTGCCTCGGACCGGAACCCGTGGTGCCCTTGGACGCCCGGTCGCCGAACACATTGCCGTACGCCCCCGCCCCGGCCGCCCGGATGTTGTCCCCCTCTACCTCGAATGTAGTGACGGCTGGAGCGGGCTCATCCTCGCGAGACAGCCGGTGGACGACAATCCCCACAGCGGTAGCGACGACCGTGGCGAAGCCCACGCACACGACCCACCGATTCGAACCGTCGTGAGGATGGCCGATGGCCGCGCATACTCCCCAGGAGATCCCCAGGACAGCGAGAAAGACGAGGCCCACGATGAGGACCTCGCGCCAACGCGCCCACCGTTGCCCCATATTCCCGTCTCTCCTTCTGTGGAGCCGCTTCGTCTGCCGCCCAATTTTGCGCCAGGGACGGACAGCCTAGTACTCCAGTGAGACTTCTTCGTTTTCCCTGGTCAGCGGCATGGTCGTCAGGAGTGTAGCGGGGCTGCGCCAGGGGCGGTGGGGTGTTCGCGGGGATGTCGCGCGAACGAGTGGCCGCGCCGCATGTAGTGGCAACGACGTGGACAGCTCCCGGTTGTGATCGATGATCTGGCGGAGGTGTGGGACCGGGACCTGAACGCCGCGGCGGCGGATGCGGGACTACGTGCGCGGGCTACTCGGCCCGGTGGGCCGCAAGAACAGCTGGCAACTGGCCGAGTTCGCCAGCCACCCGGCCCCGCACCGCCTCCAGCACCTCCTCGCCCGCGCCTGCTGGAGCGCGGACGAGGTCCGCGACGACCTGCAGACCTATGTCGCCGAACAACTCGGCACCCCCGACGGAGTCCTGATCATCGACGACACCGGCTTCGTCAAGAGGGGCACAGCCGCCAGATGATTAGAGTGACAAGAGCCGTATGACGGGAGGCTTTCAGGTACGGATCTGTGGTAGCCCGGGGCTGAGATGCCCAGGGCTACCCGACCATCCGGGTTACGCCCCCTTGCCAGCGCAAGACGCTGCTTCGTCGATGGCCCCGACGGGGCGGGGAAGGTCCCTTGCAGGCTCGGGCACCATCAGTCGGTGCCCGACCGCGAGCGGCACCTGCCGCGCCCGACGCCGGAAACCCGCGGCCGTCCGGGGGTGCTCGGCAGGCGACAGCCATGCGCTGCAGCGGCCGTGGTCGGACTCGTCGGAAGTCACCCCCTGATTCGTGGATCGAGTCGCTCGAACTTTTCGTGCGTTGACACCGCTCGAGCCGGTCACCAGTCACGGTCGTCCGGGGGCAGATCGTGCCGAGTTCTGCGAATGCTGTTCTGGGCAGACTCCGCAAGGGCTAGGTAGAACTCCTCTTCGACGCTGCCTGGGGCACAACGGCCAGCGAGCGCCTTGGCTTTCTCATGCTGTTCGACGTCTTTGGGGTAGGGCTGTCCTGGAACGGCCGAGAAAACACCGCTGTTGAGGGTTGATTCCAGAGCACCCTGCATGCTGGCAAGGAGCTTGTCGCCGTGCCGATCGGCGGCGCGCAGGCAACGGCGCACGAACGCGATGTTCCACACCAGATCCCGAGGAGCTTCGCTGAGGATCGTCGCGACGGTCCTCAGACGCGCAGGGTCAGGATCGTCGAGGTATTCGTCGATCAGCCTGATGACATGCTCGTCATAGGGCGCGGCTACGAGCGCGAACAGCTTGGCTCCTAGGAACCGTCTCCAGGCGGAGCCGGGGGCGGCAGTGAGCCAGTCCCCGATCTGGTGCAGGAGTTGAGGGAAGCTCTGGTGGTCGCGGAAAGGAGGAGACGCCTGCCAGGAATGGGGAAGGGCCTGGGGTGCCAGCGTGGAAGCGTTTTCGCACGCTTCAACGCGCGCTTGAAGGAGCTGGACGACCGCCGCGGGCGCTGTCTGTGCGATTACCCCCAGGAGCTGCAGGATCTCGTAGCTGTCGATCGAGCGGCATGCGGTCAACCGCGCAAGGCAGTCGTCCTGCTGCTGCCTGGTCAGGTCGGCCCACGAAATTGGACCCAGCGAGGGCAGCCCCAGGGCCATTGCCAGTTCATGCAGGCCGGCGTCATCATCGCGCGGCACGGTGAGCAGTTCAATCGCCAGGCCTTTGTGCTGGGCGCCGAGGCGCAAGACAGCGCCGAGCGTCGCCGAGTGCACGGCGCCGTCCTCGTGGGCTGCGAGATCTCGCAGCAGATCGGCTTCACCGGGCAGCAGGTCCGCCTGGCCGCGCTGGCGGCCGAATGCCATGGCTACCTCGCGTACCAGCTCGACGTTGCCGTCACTCAAGATGGATCGGCCCCAATGAACTGCCCGGCCGCCGGCGGTGTGGCCCATCGCGGTGAGGCTGACCGACACCAGCTCCAAGGAAGCCAGCGGGTCGGTTGGTGCGGACAGGGCGTGCTTGCACAGCAACTCGCCTATGGACGGCCTGCGTGAGACCAGCGCCCCCAGGAACAGTCGCGCGGAGCTGTTCTGGCTGGCGAAGACCTTCTGCTCCTGGCCCAGGAGGGCCCTCATGCGGGCGATGACTTCACTGTCGGACCAGGCTGTGAGCTGTTCTACCACGCGTGCGAACAGGTCTTCTGTCGCCTGGTGCCAGTCTGGGGCATCGGGGGAGTCGGTCGGATCGGTCGGGCCGCCGTGCAGAGCACGAGCGAGCTCGTTGTCCACGGTCCTCGGAATCGAGTCCAACACCACTGTGACGGGCCCTCTAAGCTCCTCCGGACCGTACTGTGCGAGCCACCTGAGCTCTTCCCGGACAGCCACCAGAATCGTGGGCTCCAGTGGGTGCTCGGCAAGGCAACGCTGCAGCCGACCGACGACAGCCTCGATGTAGGACGTCCACGGCTGGCGCATCTCGGGCGTCACCGTTATCCCGAAGCCGCCGTGAGGCAGACTGAGTGCCGCGCCGATCAGCTTGACCGCCGCCGCGGCGCGTTCGAGTTGGGCGTTCCCCAGCTCTGTGAATGCGAGCTCGAGTACCTGGTCGCGCAGTTCAAGCACCCCCGGGTCCGGCGGGACCATGTAGGCGATGAACGTCAAAGTGTCAGGCCTGCGCCACACCTCGTCGTGTCCGTCCGTGGCCAGGATGGGAGACAGCACGGTCAGCGGCTGGTGAAGTGACTCGGCGGATTGGCGCCGAAGCCAGCGTTCGACCTGCGCAACAAGGATCTGCTGGTAGACAGTGGGGCCGAAGCGGGTGAAGCTGGCGAACTCGTCCAGAACCCGCAAGGGATGATCAGGGTGCTGGTTAGTGGGGCGGGCGTCGTCCCTCCCCAGTTCCCACAACAATCCAGCTGCCCCGGCAAGGAACTCAGGATGGTAGGCGACAGCCCGCAGGACAGACGGCACGGCCTGCCGGACATCGTCGTCCGTGAAGGCACGCTTGTAGCCGAAGCCGATGTCCGCGGTGATCGGGGCACTGGGATGGGCCATCGCCCAAGAGACCAGTTCCAGCGCCCGGCGAGGCTGGAAGAACGCCACCTTCGCCACCACCTCCAGCGCCCGGGCGCGGTCCTGCGCGTCCGCGGCGGCCATGAAGGATTCCGCGAGCCACGCCCAGACTGGCTCGATCAGCCCGTTGGCGCTGACGTCTCGGTCTTGCCAGTCCACGCGCCCGGCGTTTACAACGAGATTGATCAGCGCCCTGCCCTGGGCTGCTTCCAAGGCCCTGTTGAGGTAGCCGGTAGCGATCCCCGTTCCGGGGTGTCGCGCTGCCTTGATCAGGAGTGCGTCACCCAGCAGATCGGGAACTATGCGCATGGCGGTGTTGTGGCGCAGGACTACCCCCGCCTGCTCCAGAGCAGTCAGATGCGAGGAGAGGGTTTCAGGGGGAGAACCGGTCAGTGCCTCCAGCGAAGCGAAGGCGGCGGGATCATCCAAGTGGACCGGTTGGAACGCAGCCAGGGCGCTCAGCAGGTCGTGCCGCGGCGCGGTCGAGTTCGAATCAATCGCCAGTGCATCGGCCAGGCGGCGCGTGAGTTCGACGTGGAGCTGCTGCTCGCCCTCGAAACGGCGGGGATCCAGGTCTCCGCGATTGATCAGTGCGGCCCCGGTGACAATCAGCAGTGGGCAATCCCGCGCCGCTGCTGCAAGCCGCAGCGCATAGCCGTGGTTCGCCTCGTCGAGGACCTCACGGGCGAGGGACTCAGCATCTTCGAGCTCCAGATCGCCGACCTCGATCTGCGCTGCTTCGCTTGAGTGCATGTTGACACGGGACAGCTCGCGGTAGGCATGGGGGAGCCCGTAGGGGCGCAGCGCGACCAGCACGTTGGCAGCACCGTTGGCTTCCTGAATGCCAGCGATGATCCTCCCGAGGGGAAACGTGGGATCGTGTGCGTCGTCGATCACGACCAGCAACTTGCCCTCGTTCGGCAACTGATCGAACGCTTCCTGGTTGATCTCAGGACTCTGACCCAGGATGCGCACCGCCACCGAAGGCGCTGCGCCTTCGATCGCCTCACAGAAGGCGGTCAAGACTCTGGTCTTTCCGACTCCGCCCCTACCGACCAGGAGAGCTACAGATCCTTCCTCGCTGTAGGCGAGTGACAGGAGGCGGTCCATGATCTGGGCTCGTCCGGCGAGCCGCCACCGGTGGGAGTAGATCGGCCCCCTTTTCATCTGCTTCAGGTACTGACCTGGCGCCAACCAGGTGTTGGCCTGGGCTTTTGGCTGGTTGATGACTGTGATCGGTGCGGTGTTGATACCGGTGACCGTGACGCCACCGGGCGACTGCGAGACGATGGCATCGCCTGAGTCAGTGAGGTCCCCTGTGTTGTTGTGATGGGCTCCCGCTCCAAGGGTCGTGTTGGCGTTGCCTTCCACGTAGACATTGCCGACCGACTTGGCGGGAGAGGCGACCGGCGTCGGCGCAGGAGTAGGCGACGGGGCCGGGCGCTTGGCGCCGCCCAGCCAACTGGGCCGACGAAAGAGTGGGGTCATGACTGCCGCGGACTCACTTTCAACAGGGCACACGTAGTGCCTAACCGTGCAACGAGCCACGGACCGCTAGACCGGGGCCACGCGGTCAGCGTCCATATCAGCATGGTGCCTCGTCCAGCTGACATACACCGAGGCCACCGTGGGATCGAATACCTGAGGACTCCCCGGAGGGAGCCGCCCGGCCAGCCTCTGCATCAGGTTCGGATACTCGTTCAGGGTGACGACCTGATAGCGCCCTTACCAGGCACGCCGGAGCGCATTTTGCGCGGGCTGACACCACTCCATCCCGAGCTCGTCCAGCTCCTTAATGCGCTCGGCGTCCAGCACGGCCTTGTAGCGGCGTTGGTCGGCTACCCACACCCCGAGCCGGTGGCCGGACGGGGCCCGGTAGGCGTAGGGCACCCGCGCGTCGCTGAACTTCTCCTGGTAGGCCAGCACCAGACCGCGGCGAAACTCCGCCCGCTCGGGATCCAGCACACGGGTGCGCACGAACGCCGCGATCACGGCCGGAGCGCGCTGGGTGGAGGACTGCAGCAGCTGTGCCTCGCCGGCTGCGGAGCGAAACTCGTCCGGCTCCCCCGCTCCCCGGCGCGCCTGGGCTCCCTCGGCGGCCGGCTCTCAGACTGCGGCATCGCGAGGCGCTCGATCGCGGCCGCGTCGTGGGACACGTTTGTTCTGCCCATCCAGCAGTCGGCCACGCCCGTGGCCTGGGCCTGTCCGGAACGCCCGTCCCCTCGTTCAGGCGTCCGCCACCGCGTAGCCGAGCGTGCGGGCGCGGTCGGCTGTCGCCTTGAAGTCCGCCGCCGGATTGAGCGCAGCGACTGTCCGATGGTCCAATGGGGCGGCGGCCAGGAGTGCGGCGACAGCCTGCCGGTCGACGGGGCGTTCGTAGTAGTCCTCGGCGTCATTGCAGACGGCCTCGGCGCTGTCGTCGGTCAGCACCGCGAAGAGCCAACCGGCTCCATCGGACTCTCCCGGCGCGAACACCACCGGACCGCACTGCCACGAGGTTGTGCCCGTCTCGCGCCATGCGCACACCGTCGCGTCGAAGAAGCCCTCGAACTGTAGCTCCGGTTCGGCCGGGTAGTGCGCCAGCGCGGCGGGCAGGCCCTCCAGCAGCCCGGGCCAGTGCGCCCTGGGCCAGTCCCGCCACGGCGTGGCGTCGCATTCGTGGTCGAAGCCGTAGAGGAAGACCCCGGCCGGGTCGAAGACGATCCCGTACAGATCACCGGAACCGTTCTCCATCGTGGCCAGGTCCACGCCTGGACGCCAGCTCGGGAGGTAGTCGTGCCTCGGGGCGAAGCCGCCGAGTACGGCGTCGAGCAGCGTGAGTGCCCGGCAGCGGGCACGCAGGATGTCGGGGTCGGCTAGCGCGGGCAGCAGCTCGTGAACGTTCATGGCGGACATTGAACAGGTCACTGCTGACAGCCGGACGAGGACGAGCGGTCTGCGGCTGCGGGCAGGAGCGCGCTCATCGCGTTGGCGGGGAGGGAGGGGTTGGCGGCGGCCGCCGTCGCGACCTGCCAGTGCTCGTCGGCCAGCAGGCTGATGAGGACGCTGGTGGGGAGCTCCGGACGGGCGGCGGCGATGGGGCGGGCCTGAGGGTCGGCCAGACAGGCGAGGAGTGCCGGGAGTGACGTGTTCGGGTGGCGGGCGATCTCCCGGAAGGCCTTACGCGCGGAAGCGGGCTGACGGGTCAGTTGCTCAAGGACGATCGCAGTTGCGTCGGGGTTCGTGGCGGCCTTCGCAGCCACGCGGGGACCGTGGCGGTCGATCATGGCGAGCAGTTGTGCCTCGGAGAGGCCCGGGTGCGGGGCGATCGCCTTGAGGACCTTCGCGTCGCAGTCGCGGGCGAGCGTGTCGCAGATCGCATCCGGCAGGTCGCGGCGCAGGGCGGCCAGCATGCGCAGGGTCGGGTCGGCCGCTGTGGCGAGGCCGGCGACCTCGGCGGGCGTGGCCGCGGCGATGCGCGGGAGCAGCGGGGAGCCGAGCTTGGTCGAGCGGGCGAGCTGCGCCAGAACGTCGAGCGGCAGGTCCGGGTGGTGTGCGAGGGACCGTTGGACGTCGTGGCCGCGGTCCTCGGCCAGCCTGCGGACCAGGGGCTCGTCGATCGACGGGTTCTTTGCCAGTTCCGCGCGGACCCCCGGCATCGGATCCCCGGCCAGCCGTGCGTACGCCTGTTGGGGCAGGCCCTCGCGTGCAGCGACGAGTTCACGCAGCAGCGCCGACGGGTGATCGACGAACCGGGCCACGGCCGGCGCCGGGGTGGCCGGGTTGTGCAATGCCTGCCATTGAACGTCGTGTACGGCGGACTGGTGGGATCCGTCGCACGCGTCTCCGGGCAGCAGCCGGCAGTCGACGCGGGGGCAGTCCGGGGCATGAGCGAAGGGAACCCGCTCCTGGTCGCAGACCCGGCACAACTCCACCGGAGGGATGCCTTCGCCGGTGAGCAGCGCCGCCAGCAGCTTCGGTGGCGCCGCCTCGTTGCTGGCGACCGCGCAGCGGACCTCCGCATGCGGATGCGGCGCGAGTTCGGCGGCCAGGTGGGTCGGGGCCCATCGGGCGAGTTCGGCGACCACCCGGACATCGGGGTCGTCCGCGAGGCTGCGGGCCACGTCCGGCGGGATTCCGGGACAGGCGGCCAGCTTCTCCCGGTGCTCCACGCGCGGATCCGCGGCGAAGTACCGGGCCCACTGTGACAGGCCGGCCCCCTCGTCGAGCAGGGCGAGTGCGGCGAGCGGCTGCGAGGCCGGGTTGACGTCCTCCGGCTGCAGTCGGCCGCAGTGGGCGAGTTGGACGGCAGCCGCCTCGGACCGAGCCGCCAGCGTGCGGACCTGAGCGCGGTTCAGGCCCGGACGCAGCGCCAGCTCGCAGGCGAGCTCCTCGTCCGCTGCGTCGATCAGCCGGTCGACCAGGCGGGACGGGAGGGCGGGGTTCACAGCGAGGCCGAGCAGCGCGGGTTTCACACTGCGTCATCCTGCTGCACGCACCGCGGGGTGTCCTCCGAAATTTTCGACCCCGCCCGGCCTTCGCCCAAGCCAGCGTCGGGGTAGCCCGCCGGACGCTCCTGGCCCTTGGTGAGGCCACGATCCGTGCCGCTGGCCAGGACGGGGGAGTGTCTGATCCTTTGTGGGTGATCAGGTGCTCATTCGGTCGGGTCTAGTGGTCGGTGACGGGGTCGCCGAAGTAACCGGTGAGGCTGTTAATGGCCTGCTTCCAGGACTGGGTCCGGCCGGTGACGTTGCCCTGGTTCTTGATCGGGTTCTGGATCACGAGGTAGAGGACCTTGAGGGCCGCGTCGTCGTCGGGGAAGTCTCCGCGGCGGCGTGAGGCCTGGCGGAAGCGCGATGGCCCCGAGGCGTTCCCTGTGTGCTCAGGCAGCCGCCTGACCTGCGGCGTTGTATGGCGGCGGACGAGTCGGCCATGTACGCCGGGGACCCTGGAGCGCCCAGGTAGATGCCTGTTGACCTGCGCGGATGTCGGCTGCCCCGGTGCAATGCACGGGTAGTGCACGAGGACGAGAACGCGTGAACGATCGTCGGTGGGGCGGTCTGAGCTTCGGGTCAGCAGGTTCGCGCGAACCGTGTCCGGTGCCGCAGCGCGAGGAGCCCTGGCTTCAGCTCCGCGGTCTCCGTCGTGGCGGGAGCGTTCTGGAAGCCGGCGAGGCGGAGGGCCGAGAGGGCGGGCAGGTTCTGTTCCGCCACCACGGCGTACAGCTCCTTGAGTCACAGGTGCAAGTGGGATCGGCGAGGCTCTGCGCCTGCTGACATCGAGGCCAAGGCCTTGCGCCGTGAAGCTGAGCCACGTGAGCACTGACTCGCCTGATCAGGATTGCTGGGGGCTGGAGAAGCGTCTGGAGCTGTCTTGTTCGGACGGGGCGCCGGTGCCGCCAAAGTCCAGAGCGCTCGACGACGCCGTCCCTCGCCTGAAGCTGGACAGGGCCGGTTCCCGATCGGTCAAAACTGCTCGGTTCAGATTGCGGGGGTTGACGGGTTGACGCATCATGGCGACATGAGTGACCGCTATGACCAACTGGTCGAAGGGTTTCAAAAGGGGCTCATCGACATGAAGGACCTGCTCGAAGGGCTGCCGGATGACGTCGATCCCCATGACGTTGGCTATGAGGCGGCTCGCGCCGCCTTGGCGCCGGTGGCCTGGGCTCGTGCAGTGGGTGATCGGATGCAGACGGCCGAGGCGACCGATCTCCTGGGAGTCACCCGGCAGGCCCTGCAGAAGAGAGTCCAGAAGCACACCCTGATCGGGCTCCCGGGGAAGCAGACGACCCACTTTCCAGTCTGGCAGTTCGATCGCTCGCGTCGCCAAGTGCGACCCGCGGCCGAACGAGTTCTGCAGATCTTTCGAGCGAGCGGCGAGTTTGATCCGTACATGATTGCAGCTTGGATGGTCGCGCCATGCGAGGAGCTTGGACAGGCGGCGCCCGCTGGACTGCTTGAAGATGAAGGGAGGGTGGAAGAGGTCTTCAAGCTCGCGAGAGCTGTCGCGAAGAGGTGGGCTCAATGACTTCCAGCGCTCCTCGATCCAAGAAGCAGATCAACCGCCTCGGGGAGACTTTCCCGAAGGCCCAGATTGAGCCCGCCGAAACGCTTTTTCGCTCACACAGCGAGTCGAATGGCGCTCTCTACTACTGCACGGACGGTAGCTGCCGGTTTGACCCACCCCGGAACATGAAGACCGAGTATGGATGCTGCTGCACCGCCACCGCCCCCGAGACCGCCGTCCTGGAGAACCTCGCCGGAGCTCCAGTGATCAGCACGACCTGGGCGGAGAGCCACCGGGTGTCCGAGGTTACGCCCAAGACGACTCACGGGGTTGCCGACCTCACCGCCCCCAAGTCCGTCGGCCTTTGGGGTATCGGAGCCGAGATCCAGGTCGGCACGATTCGTCGTCAGACGCAGAGCTGGGGGCGGGCCTTCCGGAAGGCTGGCTTCGACGGCGTCCGCCATAGGTCCAGAAGGGCGAACATGTCGGGCGCCGACTGCGTCGCCTTCTACGGTCGGCCGGGTGAGCATGACGATCGCCTGCAGTGCGGAGAGCCAAAGCCGATCAATTCGCACCTGCTCCGAGAGATCGAAAGAACCTTTGGTGTTCCCCACTTTCCGCCGGTGCCGCTCTTCGACTGAGGTTCTCTTCACGCTCTGGCTGGCTGGGAGGCCGACACGGCCGTGGGTCAGAGGATTGCCGCGAATCGGCCGGCCCCTGCCCGTTGAAGTCACCACGGCCGGACATTCCCGTTCGTTGTGGGTCGTCGATGACAGCATCCCCGCCAGCGCAGCGAGGAGATCACCAATGGCGCCTGGGACATCGGCCTCTTCGACGACATGGCAGACGACTTTGCCGTCAGCTTGGACGAAGCCCAGCCCGACGAGCGTGAGTTCCTGATCCGCCGGGTCCTTTAGCTGGCGCCGTGCGGGAAACCTGCACGCTGCTGACTAGTGCTTCGTTAGCTTGATCGGCGTGACACTCACGAAGCGCACTGCCGCATCGACCGGGCGGCCCAAATGACATCTACTGCTTCCCTGTTCGCATGCCGTCCAGCTGATGTGACTCTGGAGCGGGTTCGCGAGCTTGTGGCTGTCGGCCAACCCGAGAGCCTGACCTTGGAGTACAAGGAGAGCTTCGCCCAAAAGATCCCCGACTCGGTTGCGGCAATGGCCAACACCTACGGCGGCATGATCTTGGTCGGGGTGACCGAGCGCAATCTGGATGACCGGATCATCGGCGTCCCGGAGTCGACGATCGTTCAGATTGTCAGCGCCTGTCACCAGAAGCTGGAACCGCCGTGGGAGCCCGAGATCATTCCGGTGCCGCTGCCCGGCAGCGACGGCCTGATGGTGCTGGTGGTGCGCGTTGACCCCGCACGGGCGCCCAGGCCCCTGTTGATCCAGGGCGCGGCCCCGATCAGGCTGCATGGCCGTAACGCGGTCGCTGGTCTGCCGCGTCTGACTCAGCTGATCACCGAAGCAGCGCCCCAGGTGAAGACCCTTGGTTGGCGCCTGCCACATCCTGAACTGCCCCGGGACGCCAATGGCCAGCACGCGGCCGACTTCCTGGTTCACACCGGGATGTTCGTCCCGGTCGACGCCTCTGCGACCTGGAGCCCGCTCTCCGAGAGCGCGGTGGACGCCTTCGCCGGCGCCCTGAACAACTCCCCACTGCACCAGGCACTGTTCCACTGGTGCGCTTCGCTCGGGACTGGCGGGATGAACCCGTTCCACCGGTCCGGCTTTAACCGGGCCCGCACAGTTCGGCTCCTGTGGCGAGGCGGCCCCGGCGCGGCGGAGCCGTATGCCCTGGAAGCCGTTGCAAAGCTCGAACTGCCAGCCTCCTACGGAGCCCCCGTCTCCCACTTGCGGGTCAGCTTGGAGGCTCTCGTGCGGATTGGGCACGCCCTGAAGATGCCCAGCAGCCCGGCTCTGGCCGTCGGCCGTCTCCACGACCTGGTTGACTCCATGGTGGCCACGCTCGTTGACGAGCGCGTGACTGCCGCGCTCGCCACCCTGGCCGGCGTCGACCCCTTGGTCGTACCCCAGCCTCTCAGCCTGGACTTCGTCACCGGGCCGCCCGTGCAGGATCTGCTCACTGGGAACGGCCTGACGCCCTTTCCTGATGCCGGCTCCTCGCACGGAGCCAACCTGCTGGCGGACCCGGGCGTCGATCAGCGCGACCAAGGCGAACGTCGCACTCTGGTCGACAACTGGCTACAGCAGATCAGCCTGGATGCGGGACTACGTGGCATGGAGCAGGCTCTGCGCCGACTCCATGCCACTCCCCGACCCTGATGCGCAACCACTGGACCCCGGGGCCAGCTCGATCACTCGCGCCGGGGTCCCAGCAGTAAAGCTCAACTCATGGCATCAGTCGGTACCCCGTATCCGCTCGCCGCCTCTCTCTGAGGCACGCCGCGTCGGCCGGAAGCCCCGGGTGACTTGTGGGCTGTCGGACGACGTGATCGACCCGAGTACTCAATCACTAGCACGGCTCATCAATCGCTCGGTCATCAGGTAGGTCTGGGGCAGGATTGGGCTCAGGATTCAACAGCTCATTCCCACGAGCGCGAGCCCAGAACTGGCCGTCCAGCGAGAATTTCGGTCGGGCATCGTCAGATGAAACGGGAACAAGGTGGGTGGAGATCCATTCGCCCTTGATCGGTACTGGCAGTTCGAGCGCGCGGGCGACCTGCGGGTGTGACCCTTGGTGACCCAGCACGACGATCCCGTCGGGGCGTAGATGCTTTCGTGCGTCGCGTGCACGCTTCGGCGAGTCGTCCTGCTGACCGACGGTCAACACAGTCTGTCGGCCGACGATCCGGTCTCGCACCTCGCGGAACAGCTGGTTCAGCCGCTGCTGGCCCGACGAGCGCCGGCCCGGCAGCGATGCAGAGAGAATCCGCTCGCGTGCTTCAGGATCCAGGTGGCGCAGCAGGTTCGTCGGCAGATCGGTCTGGAGGCCGCCCCAGAGCCAGTACACATCGGACTTGGCGGTATCGGAGAGCTTGCGCTTGTTGTCCCGGTTGTACGCTCGGACGCGGTCGCTGTTTGCAGCCGTCGCCTTCTTCCAGCGCAGGCGCCCGTCGGTGATCCGCACGATGCCCGCGGCCCACTGGCTCGTGTCGTCGTTCATCCAGGTCACGACTGCAGCATGGTTGGCTCGACCACCCCGCTCACCGTGGTCGCCGCACAGATACATCTCCATTGGGATCTCCCAACCACCGAGGTCCTTGGAGAACTTGCAGTCAATGTCAAGGTCTGCGATCGACCAGTCGAGGTCTGCGCCGTTGGCGATGGCGAACTCCTTGGTGAGGTTCACCTCGACGGCCGTGCCGAGATACGTCTTCTCGGTCTTCGTCAGGTGCTGGTAAGCCCAGCGCCCCGTCCGCTGACCATCGAGCAACTCATCGAGGGAGTCGCGCAGCGCCCATCGGAACCGCTCCCGTGCCTCCGGCTGCTCGTTGAACCACTCAACGAAGGGGGCAAGGTCATCGGGGACCTGCTGCGTAAGCCCCGACTGTATCCGCCATTCGCGCGGCACCTTGCTCATGGGCTCGCACGGGGGGTCCCAGGTGCGGAACGAGTTGCGGCGCGAGTGCATCGCCGCCAACGCTCGCGACTCCTGCATGCCAGCCTGAGCAACATCCTGCGGGAAAGGCAGACCCTCTTGTATCGTCACGCGCTGCAGTCTGGCAGCAGGCACCGACAGACTGGAGTGCTCACCCGCTCTGGGTCGAGCAGGTTGGCGGTGGCGCCTGAGACAATCCGGTCCGTGCCTCTCCTCCTCAACTGCAGGCGCTCGGGACTTCGATCGAGCATTGTCGGGTGAGGTCGACGATCAGCTCGTCAGCTGGCTCGGGCTGGGTCCAGGCGGCTGCGCTCAGTTCCACCCTGTCGACTTCGGCGTCGTGGTTCCTCACGTGAGTGGTGAGGTCGCCGATCGCCAATGACTGCTGCGGGTGGGGCAGGGTGGGAAAGATCAGGAGAAGGTCGTAGTCGCTGTCGGGGCGGGCGCGACCCGCAGCTCGCGAACCGAAAAGCCGAACCTGAAGGTCCGGGACCCATTTGCGGGCCTCCGCAGCGGCAGTGCTGAGGAGGACCTGATCTTGAGGATCCAGATCTTCCCAGTTGATCGGCTGTGGCGAGGGTGGGACGGCCAAGTCGGTCGGGGGCGTCGAGTTGCTCAGCTTGTGCAGGGAGTCGACTGCTGCGGTGGCCAGTGCGTGCAGTTGATCGAAGGGGAGTTTCGCGTCGGTTTGCCCCTCGGCAGCCCAGATCCCGACTACTGCGGTGGCGAGGGCGGGCGGGGTGTGGGGGCCGAGCGTGTCGAAGATCCGCTGAGCTTTCGGGCCAGCCTTCACTGGGTGACCCCAAGCGATTCCGAGGCCGCTAACGGCATACTCCAACGAGCGCGCCAGAACCTTACCGGAGTCGGGCCAGGACAGCTTCTGCTCCACGGGGTAGGCGAGTCGGTCCCGGCTGTAGTGAAAGGCAGCGTCGATCGCGTAGTCGTAGCGCTTCATCGTCATTCCACCCCTGTTCGCCCTGTCGGCGTCTGCGCCTTCACCATTCTCGCGGCCTGCTGGGCGAAACCGACCCGCAACTTCGTGGGACCAGCTCGACTTGCTGACACTCTGGACGGCGCGGCGGCGCAGCGTCTCTGAGGCTGTCGGGGAAGCCAGCACGGCACAGAACGCTCGCTCGGTAGGCCCCGGCATGCAGCGCGACCGACCGGCGGCGATGAGCCGGTACTCCGGCAGCAAGGTCCTGGGCGGGAAAGCAGACACGTTCGGGGCCGCCCGAAGGCTCCGGTTACTCGGAGGGGCTGGAGCCGCTCGGCACAGAGGTATCGGCGGCTGGCGATGAGGGGCCGTGTGCCTTCCAGGTGTTGAGGCTGCGCAGCATGGCCTCGGACGGAGGGGACCAGCCGAATGCAGCGGACAGCACGTGCATGGCGAGCCGCGGGGGAACGGCGTTGCCGATCTGCTGCCCGACGTCGCGCCCGGACCACGGGTAGTCGGTCGGGAATGTTTGCAGGCGCCCCGCCTCGGAGAAGGAGAAGCGGTCCAGCTCGGAGCCGTCTAGCCCGACGACGCGGTTGCGAGAGATCTTCCCGGTGACCGTGGCTGACGGCTCCCATGATCCTCGACGGCCGCGTGCCTTGGGGTCGCCGCCCGTGCCGTAGTTGGAGATCACTTCGAAGGCGGTGGGGCGATCGATCACGTCGGCCATCCTGCGCCACTCTTCGAGGGCGGCAGGTCCCTCCTCGCGGGGCACGCCCTTGCGGTACGTGCGGTGAGTGGGGTCGGGGAGCGCCACTTCGACATCCCCATGCCGGGCGATGAGTACGGCACGCCTGCGCGTCTGAGGGACTCCGAATGCCTCGGTGTGCAGGATGCCGACGTCGACGGTGTAGCCCTCGCCGTCCAGCGCTTCGGCGTAGGCCTGCCACACGGGGAGCACCGCCGGGACCTGCTCAAGAACGATTGCCCGGTACGGTCGGTCGAAGCGATCGATGGCGTCCAGGGCCCAGCGAAGAGGTTGCAGGACAAGACCCGTCCGCTCGTCGTCGAGCTTGGAGAGATCCTTCTCGATCTCCTCACGGCTCTCCCGGGCGACGAATCGCTTGACGAAGTTCAGGACGTCGTCGAGCGCCCTACGGCCGGCCCCGCTGCCAGCGACGGTGAAGGTCTGGCAAGGAGGTCCTCCGGCCAGGACGTCGGCCTCGGGGAAATGGGACGGGTCGTACAGGCGTACATCCCCCTCCACCGTCTCCAGACCTGCCGCGCGGCGGGTCGTGCACGCCGCCGAGTCCCATTCGACTCCCACGGTTGGGACACCAAGCTTCTCTGCCGCCACATCGAGTCCGCCGGGGCCGGCGAACAGGTCCACGATCTTGGTGGGCTGCACTTGGGTCTTCTCCAGGTATGTCGTAACGGGGCGACGGTGCCATCAGCTCGGTGATCTCGTTGCCCGCTCTGACTGTCGTTGTTCGGCGACCCTGAAGATTACCGCGGCGCACTGACAGTGACGCTCCGCGCCTCGATGTGCACCCTCTGTCGTGTTCAGTCGCAGGAGGACCATCTGCGGAAGGGCCCGTCGGGCCTTGCTCTCCAGCTCGGCCCGCTCGGTGCGCCCGGTGCCCAGAAATGCTGGGCTGACGGGTCCAGTACTGGTGGGCGGCTGCCCAAAGTCACCCAAGAAGGATCTCTTCCGGCCTGCGGTTAAGGACCTCGAGCGGACGGCCGCTGAGCAGGTGCTCCACACACGCGGAGAGATCGCCCCCGTGGTCCTCCCGGGCGATCTCACGGAGCTCCTTGACGAGATCCTGGCCGTTGATGAGGACGATCGGGTACTGGTCCTCGACCATCTCGAGCTGAGCCGGCTCCGAGTAGGAGCCCGTTGTGACATAGACGCCGATCCACCCGCGCTGAAGCCTGGCCACCACCCGGGCGATCTGCTCGGCTGAGATCAGACTGTCCGGCTTGACGCATTTGGCCTGACCCAGCACTACAAGCTTGGTGCCGGCGAGCCCTCTGCCGAGGTCTATCCGCCCTACGAAGTCCGCGCCGCCGTCTCCCGACCGACGGGTCAGCCAGCCTTCCAGGTATCCGTGCCCAGAGGCGCGCATCACTCGAGCTGCCACCGCGGAGGCCAGCGCCTCGAAGGCGTGCTTGTTGCCGTCGAAGCGCTGGTAGACAGCCTGCAGGTCTGCTGCCGCGCTGCTGCCCACCGTGGGGCGTTGGTCGCGTACCTTGACGACGCTGCTTCGAGCGACTCGCCGACGAACCTGTGGGAGAACGGAGTGTCCGTGCTTCACCCACTCCCGCCAGGCCGCCGGGGCCAGCTTCAACACATCGGCATCGGACCTGCCGGGATCTCGGCGTGCTGTGATCCACTCCCAGTCCAGCTTGTCTCCCTCGGCGGACAGGTCGATCACAGCCAGGTCGAAGACGTAGTTGGTGAACGTGCTGCGGGCCTGACCCGCCCATTGGACGACCCGTTCGGCGCGCTCGATCAGGCCGACGCCGCAGAAGTCGACGTGCCCCTTGACCTTGCCGTTTCGCGATACGGACCGAAAGAGCAGCAGCGGTGCAGCGGCCGCGCGTCCCGCGGCAGTCGGGGCCTGATGCTCGTCGAAGGCATCGAGCAAGGCGGAATTGCCTGTTGTCCCGCCGACGGGCTTGTCGGTATTGACCTTGTGATCGCCGAAGTAGCGGACGTGGCCGTGGTCGAGGTCGAAGACGTCGTGCCACGGCGTCTGCTCGGAGCCTGCCTTCCATGGACTGGAGCGGATCAGCACCGCCGGCCGCCGTGCGCCGACCGGCGTGCGAACCTTGGCCACCGGGTTGATCCCAGCCTCCAGCAATACTCGCTTCTGCCCTGGGCTCTCGGTGACGAAATAGAAGTTGTCGAAGCCGTCGATCAGCGGAGGGGCGGCGTCCTTGGCACTCGTGTACCGCAGTACGCCGCCCATGCCCAACGTACGCCCCATGGCTCCCCCTTCGTGGCCCGAACGCTGCGCAGTGATCGTGCCACAGGGCACCGACATGAGGACGCACGAGGATTGCGACCGCGGCGCCGTTCGCCGAGAGGGCGTCAGGCCTCCGTCAGTTCACCTGTTCCAGCCGGGCCGACGCGGTCGGCGCTCGGGATCAGGGCTGCCTCGGGCAGCCCCGCCGGTGCGGGAATTCCGTACAGCTCGGCGAAGGAGGCCGGGGCGTTCTCCCAGTCGACCTCCCAGACGAGGTAGCCGTAGGTATCCAGCGTCTCGGCGAGCCTGGCGTGGCGCATCCGAGCCTGGACCTTGCGGGGTTCGAGCCCAGAAGCGACCAGCACGGCGTCGACGAAGTGTCTGAGATCCCGGAAAGTCGCATTGGCCGGGACATCGACTCCGCGCGCTCGGGCGCCCGCCTTTGCCAGATCGAAGGCGCGGCACAGCCCGCTCTCGCACACCGGGGTCCAGAAGCGCGAGAGCGTGACCAAGTCCGAGTACTCGTTCGGGATCGGGGGCAGCCCGCGTCGATCGCGCTTGCGCAGGGCCGCCTCCCGCAAAGGGGTGCGCCAGCGGGCCAGATGAACCTCGTATTCTCCGCGGAGGAAGGAGCCGACCGCGAGTGGCGCCCGACTGGCCGACGTCTTGAGCGGTCCGGCCTTGCCACGCTGGCGTTGTTCCTCGACAAGTTGCATCCCTGGCACTGTCTCCATGTCCGAGAGGCGCACGCCCGTCGCCTCCATGGAGCGGAGGGCCTGGAGCGCCCCGAACCACACGAGCAGCCGATAGCGCTGATCGATCTCGTCGGCCAGAGCAACGACGTGGAGCCAAGTGAGGCGGACCTCGCGGCTGCGCCCCTTCGGCAGTCGGATACCGGCGACGGGATTGCCGTCCAGTAGCCCGTCCTCGACTGCCATGGAGAGCATGGCCGACACGGCCTTTTTCACTGCGGATCGAGTGGAGTCGGGCATCCCGCTCCGTTTGAGCGAGGTGAAGAAGTCCCGGTAGTCGCCGCGCTTCACCTCGCGCAATTCGCGCGAACCGAGCGCTGGGACCAGATGCGTTCGCAGCCGGTAGCCGTATGTGGCCACGGTTCCCTGGCGGCCCTCGTGACGGGAGAGGAAGGTCTCGGCGTACTCGGCAATCGTCGGTCCTGTGCTCTTTCGGGGCTTCCTGCCGCGGTGGGGGAACGGGTCGCGTCCTTCGGCCACAGCGGCGCGCTGGCTTCGCTGGAAGGCGAGTGCCGCTGACTTCTTGTTCTTCGGATAGTTCTTTGAGCGCTGCGCACCCGCGGCATCACGCCAGCGAGCCTGCCAGCGCATTTCGCAGCCATGCTCGGGGCTCGGCACGAGACCGGGATGTTCGCTGCACTCCGGCTCGCCGGGCTCCGGACGAGCCTTGTGCCAGCGGTCGTAGGGCTGCTCAATCCCCATGTCGGATCTCCTCGGCCGGGAAGCTCGCGATCAGGCCACTTGCTCGAGCGATGCGATGAAAGCCGCCACATCGGACTCCCGGTAGCGCAAGCACCGCCCGCCCAGCCGCAAGGGCTCCGGCCCGCGGTGCTCCAGTGCCCAGAGGCTGGCCCAGTTGTAGAGGGTCTTGCGCCTGAGCCCAAGGCGGTCGGCAGTCTGCTGCGCAGTCAAAAGCTTGTCGGGGTAGGGGGAGTGGCTCGACAACACGGCCTCCGGAATGGGTGAGGAGGCAGCCGGGCCCCGGCGGCGCGACGCGACGCGGGTCTCGATCGGCTGAGGGCAGAGGGATTGCGGTGCGGCTTCGGTGAGCGCTTCGCGTCATGGCACGAAGACCTTTCTGCGGTCCCGGACGGCGGCCCGGTCGGGCCGCCGTCCGATGGACGCTCTCCACCAGCGAGAATGTCAACCAGAATGTCGAGCCGGGGATGAGCAGTCGCCATGCCCGGTCCACCACTTGGCCGGGAGCTACTCGGCGGCGACTTGGCCGATCAGGGGTCCGCCGGCATTGGCCGCGCCGTTGCTCTGCTGAGCGGGGGGACAGCCCATACGGGGCGAGGGCACCCGCAGGCACAGCAGGTCCTCGTGCACGATCAGCGACATGGGGATGCCGGCCGCTCGGGCGGCGCGGACGTTGCGGAGCTGGAAGAACGAGGGCCGGGCCTGCAGGTGTCCGTCGCGGACCGCGGCCAGCAGTGCGACGCACCGCTCGACCAGGACGAGGCCAGCCGCCTGGCCGGCGGCGACCACGGCCGCCGGGAGGTCGACCAGTTCCCCGTGCTCGCGCCAGGGCCGGGCGGTGACCGCGACGGTGGCGCCGTCCGCGAGCAGGGGCCGGCAGGAGCGCAGGATCTGCGTGAACGAGTCCAGCAGTTCGTCGGTGGGCGCGTGGGCGAGGTTGCCCATGCTCGTGCCGTAGGTGTCGTGGAACTTCACGATGCCGTCCTGGCCGGTCTCCCGGGTGGAGCGGACCTGCCCGTGCAGGGACGCCCCGTAGGGGGGTGAGGTGAGCAGCAGGTTCACGCTGCCGTGCAGTTCGGGGTTGACGATGCGGTCGGCGTCGCGGGCGTCGCCGCGGTAGACGGTGGCGGCACCTTGGGCACCCTGGCGGTGGGCGTGCATGACGTTGCCGCGGGCGACCTGGGCCCAGCGGTGTTCCAGTTCGACGCCGATGGCGTGGCGGCCGAGGTGGGTGGCCTCCACCAGGGTGGTGCCGATGCCGCACATCGGGTCGAGGACGGTGTCGCCGGGCTTGGTGTAGACGTCGATGGCGTGACGGGCGATCGCGGGGAGCATCTTGCCGGGATGGGCGGTGGAGGTGGGCAGGTAGCGGCCCTTGCGCTGGGCGGCCGGGCTGGCCTGGGCGGTCACCCAGACCGAGCACGGCGCGTCGGCCAGCGCGGCGCGGGCGGCGTCGAGCGGGGAGGAGGGGGAGTCGAGGTTGCGGGCGATGGCGGTCACGTTGGCTCCCTGGGCTACTTGGTGAACACGAGCAGGTCGTGGTGGGCGACCTGGTGCCGTCCGGCCCGGGCGGCGGGGCCGGTGCAGGCGCAGTCGGGGCCGTGCGCGGGGGAGGCCTCGGTGCGGGGGCGCAGCTTGCCGTTGGCGGCGGTGGCCTCGACGGCGGCGACGTGCTGGAGGTAGGTGAACCCGGCGGCCTGGGCGAAGGCGGTGAGCAGGCCGGGCCGGTCCTGGCCGGGCTGCTGGCGGGTGACGATGACCGTCACACCGCCGGGTCGCAGGACGCGCACCGTGGCATCCAGGACCGGCGCCAGTTCGGAGGCGCCGGCGGGGTGGTGCGGGGCCAGGATCGCGAGCGCCGCGCGGGAGGCGAGACGTTCGCTCTGGCCCGGCAGGCCGGCGGGCGGGACGTGCCGGAGTACGGCCAGGGAGGCGACTTCGGTGGGCTGCTCCTTGAGGAGCGCTGATGTGGTGCGGGCGTGGTCTGGGGTGCGGGCGTAGCCGATCACCTTGCGGCCGCAGGTGACGGGGCCGATGAGCGGGCTGCCGTTGCCGGCGTCCGGGACCCACACGACGTCGCCCGGTTCGCTGTAGGTCTCGGTGATCTGCCGGACCAGCGCGAGCGGGAGGCGGCGGGCGCAGGCGGTGCCGACCGGGTCGGTGCACAGCGGGCAGCACCCGGTGAGCGGTTCGGTCAGCCAGACCGACAGCGGGACGGAGGGCAGCCCGTCCAGGCGGGGGGTTTCGCGGCGGTGCCGGCCGCGAGGGGCGGGGACGGGGTCATCGGTGGAAGTGGGTGTGCGGTGGTCGTTCATGGACGGCTGGCCCGACGGGCGCCGCAGGACGTTGACACCCTAAGAAACGCATTTTTCGGGCCGATCCAAACGCACGATCAGAAATTCGACCGCAGCAGTCTTTTGCGATCCCGGTCGAAGCGGCACCCAAGGTGAGCGCGGTGGGCCGTCGGCAGGAGCCGTGAGTCAGCTCTGGGACCGGGGCAGCGGCAGGAGCGGGGGACGTTGCCGGAGGTTGCTGTGGTGGTGGCGCGCCGTGGATCACCAGCTTGGTGAACAGCGGAGTGCTGCGCCGCGTTCTGGCTGGTCAGGGCCGTACCTCCGGTCTTCCTTCGGTGCGCCTACCTGGCGTGACCGGAGGAAGACCGGAGGCACGGCGGAGGTTGCATGTCGCCGTGCCGCACGCAGGTGCGCGCCACCCAGGCCCGATTCGAAGCCCGTGGGGTGGTCGTCGGTCAGGCAGGTCAGCGACTGATGACCGGTCCGTTCAGGCCGAGCCTGAAGTCCGAACTGGGGGCGGGGGCGCTGGGCGCGTTGATGTGCATGCTCGTGTAGCGGCCGTTTGTGAGGCCGCTGACGGTCACCGTGGCGGAATAGGAAACGGAGCCGCCGGCGGCGCAGTTCGGTACGCACGTGTTCTGCCGCAGTCGGCCGGTGGCGGTTGCGGCGGGTTCTCCCCAGCCGGTCCAGCCCAGGCCCTCCAGGGCCGCGCCCGCGTCGCCGCACGCGAGGATGAACGTCACGGGCTGGTTGACCGGCTGCGCGCCACAGTCGTAGATCACGACCTTGGTCGCCGTTGCTGAGGAGCCACCCCGCGAGGTTGGTGTGGCGCGTGGCGAGGTGATGGCGACGCTCGCCGTGGGCTGCACCGCGTGCGCGCTGGTCGGCGGCAGCGATGTGTGTGTGGGCGCGGTAGTGCCTGGGGTGGGTGCGGACTGGTGAGTGACGGTCGTGGTCACCGTGCGCGTCGGGTTGATCGACTGGGAGGTGGCAGCGGACGAGCAGGCCGCGACGCCGGCCAAGGTGCCCACCACTGCGACAGCGACCATCACGCCTTTCACGTTTTCAGGCTAGGCCGGGCGCTGACCAGCCGCACCCCCGTGCTGCGACGGCGAGCCGGCGGGCCGCGAGCGTGTGCGGCCGATGCACGCTCGCAATCGGTCCGTGGGTGCAAGCGGCGGAGAACAGGAATTTCGCTGCACGCGAGGACAGGGTCTGCGCCGCGGGCTCTTGTGACGGCGGTGTCGTCTGCGCAGGTCAGCGGCGGACCTCCGGTGCGCCGGCCGCTCGGGACCAGCCTCTTGCGGGAGGTGGATCGGGTGCCTGCCGGAGATGGTCGAGAGGTGCTGCGGGGCTGGGGCGGAGGGACGAAGGAGGCGACTTCGGCGCGATAGGCCCAGGCGGCCCGTCGGGGTCGCCGCCGGCCTTCGACGAAGGGGATCGCGACATGACTGCCGCTGGAGCGCTGTACCCGCTGGAGCAGGTGGCGCGGGAGTTCCGTGCGCTGGTGGAGCGGCCGGTGCCGCTGGAGATGAAGACCGCAGACCTGGATGGGGAGGGCCTGCCGGACGGGCCGGTGGACGTGGTGGCGTTGCGGGCACTGCTGCTGCACCCTCAGCTCGGCCACCAGGCCCGCGGCGAGGTGTGGGCGAGGCTGCTCGAACTGGCGGGCCTCGGTGGACGCGAAGGCGAGGACTGGCGTCTCGCCGCGGTCGGGATGGCCTTGCCGGGGCTGACCCGGGTGAGCATGCGCTGGGCGCAGACGGTGAAGGCGACCGGCTCTGAGGAGCGGGCGGAGATCCAGATGATCGTGCTGGGCGGCTTCTGGGAGCAGCTCGCCGCCATGCGGCAGGACGGGACGTGGCGGCGTGACCCGGCCCGGATCCCGGCCCGACTGCTGTGGGCCGCCGAGCGGGCGGCGCGTGCCGCACTCACCCGGACCTCCCGCGTCCGGGAGGCGGAGGTGGAGCTGGAGCACGTTCCTGCCCCGCCGCGCGAGCGGGTGCTGCCGGAGCAACTGCTCGCCTTCGCGGTCCGCAAGGGCATCGTCTCCGCCAAGGGCGCTCGGATCGTCGCATGGTCCCGGCTGGAGGGCATGCCGATGGCCGAAGTCGAGAGGCGACTGGGCGGATCGAGGGAGAGCCTGTTCATGCTCCGGACGCGCACCGAGCGCAAGCTCGCGGCGGCGATCGCGTCGGGTCGACTGTCCAGCGAGGACGTCGAATTGAATTTCGAGCGTTTGGATCGGCCTGAAAATTGCGTTTCTTGAGGGTGAGAGACCACGCCGGCCGGCACCAGTAGTCGCCGGCCGTGGTGCTCCCGGGGTCCGCGCCGCGGACGTTGACACTTCGCACCATCCGGTCCTTCACGACTCCTCGTAGGGAGGTGAAGGTCCGACGGACTCCCCGGGCTCACCACACCCAGCCTCTCCCCGCTGAACCGGGGGTGGTGCCGCTGAACTTCGGCGGCACCACCCCCCGCCGTCACTCCCTTCCCGCCCCTGGCCCGTGGAGGTTCCCGCATGCCCAGATTCCGGTTCCCCCGCCCCCGGCGCCCGCCGCAGTGCTTGGTTCTCGCCGTCGTGTCCGCCGGCTGCTGGCTGATCGGCAGCCCGGCGGCGTGGGCCGCGAGCAGCGTGCTCGCGGTGGCGACGATCGACCAGACGATCTCGAACATCACGACCTGGATCGTCGGCCTGCTGGCGGGACTTGCGACGCTCTTCCTCACGATCGGCGGCGTGCGCTACCTGATGGCCGGCGGCGACCCGGGCGAGGTCGAGAAGGCCAAAGGCGCCCTCAGGAGCGCCGGCCAGGGCTACATGCTCGCGATCCTCGCCCCCGTCATCGTGACCGTGCTGAAGAAGATGGTCGGAGCATGAGGTGCCACCGCCTCCGCCGCATCACCGTCCTTGCCGCCCTCGCCCTGCTTCCCTTCGTGGTCGTCCAGGCTAGCGCCGTCGCCGATCCGGGGGTGCCGCAGCCCTCGGCCGGAGCACCGCCCACGCCGCCAGCCCCGGGCAGCGTGGGGAAGGTTCCGGCTCCCGCTCCGGGACCGTCGCCCGCCCCGGTCAGCGGATCGCCTGGCGGCGGTGGGGACGCGGGTAAGCCGGCTCCGCCGCCGGGCGGCGGGCTGATCCAGCCGGCTACCCCGTCCGACCCGAACGCGACCGGGATCTTCGACATCCCAGGCGAGGTGAAGGACGCGATCACATCCTTCCTCGCGGCCCTCCTGCAACCCTTCGTGACGCCCGTAATGGCGCTCCTGGCCCATTTGCTGCTGTCCACGCCGGACGTCACGCAGCTGCCGACGGTGGCCGGGCTGTGGGACGGGCTGCGGCTGCTGGCGTGCTCGCTGTACGTGCTGGCGGTGCTCGCCGCCGGGATCCTGGCCATGAGTCACGGCACCGTGCAGCAGCGCTGGGCGGCCCGCGACCTGGTCCCGCGCCTCGCCCTGGGGATGCTGGCGGCGAACCTGTCGTTGACCATGTGCCACCAGGTGATCGGTCTGGTGAACGCGATCAGCAGCGACGTGTTCGTCGACGGCATCACCGCCGACGACCTGGCCGCGACCCTCACCGGGATGCTCCTGAACGGCAACCCGACCACCGGCCCGGTCTACCTCGTGGTGCTGGCTCTGGCCGTCACGGTCATCGCCGTCGCGGTTGTGATCACCGTGCTGATCCGCGTCGCCTGCGTCCTGGTTCTGGTCGTGGCCGCGCCGCTGCTGCTGGCCTGCCACGGGTCACCGGCCACCGAGGGGGCAGCCCGTCTGTGGTGGAAGGCGTTCTTCGGAATCATGGGTGTCCAGGTCCTGCAGTCGGTGGTCTTCCTGGTGACCGTCAAAGTGCTGCTCGACCCCGGCAACTACGCCCTCCTCGGTGTCCCCACCGCGGGTCCGCTGATCAACCTGGCCGTTCTCGGAGGCTGCCTCTACCTGCTCGTCAAGATCCCCGGATGGATCCGGCGCCTGGTCACCAGCCCGGTCCAGCGCACCGTCGGCGGCGGCCGGGGCGGCCTGCACCTGCTACAGAAGGTCGCCCTCGGCGCCCTGGGCCTGCCGTTCGGTCCGTACGCGCTCGGCGCGCAGATCGCCGGACGCTTCGGCCCGCCGGGGGCACAGGGACTGTTCGGGATGCTCCGTGGGGGACCACGCCGTCCACCGCGCACACCGGGCGGACCCAACCCGCGCAGACCGAGGCCACCTGGCCCGCCCGGGGGAGCGGGCCGGCCCGGTCATCGTGGACCGGGCGGCGCGCCCGGACGCGGCGCACCCGGCGGCCCGCCAGGAGGCCCGGGCTCTGGTACCGGCGGCGC
>NZ_BBPO01000014.1:115321-128784 GCF_000787815.1 Streptacidiphilus neutrinimicus | reverse complement strand
ACGCCGCCGACGTGGCGACCGAGCGCGGTGTGCGCATCCCGATGCGGGAAGGCGAGTGACGATGTCGACCGATCTCGCCGTGGCCGTCGACGTCGCTCCGACTCCGTGGTCGGGCCGCGACGACGGCCCGGGCGTCGAGCACCTGCGCTGGCACCACGTGGTCTCCCTCGACCCGTCCGCCGCCGGGCCTGACGACGTCGCGTTCGTCGGCTTCCGCAGCGACGAGGGCGTGCGCCGCAACCGGGGCCGCCAGGGCGCGGCCGACGGCCCCCGGGCGCTGCGCGCCGCGCTTGCGTCCATGGCCCTGCCCAGGCGCGTCCCCGCGCTGGACGTCGGGGACGTCCAGGTCGCCGACGGCGACCTGGAGGCCGGCCACCGCCGCCTCGGCGAGGCGGTCAGCGCGCTCCTGGACCGTGGGCACCGGGTCACCGTCCTCGGCGGCGGCCACGAGGTCGCCTACGGGAGCTACCTCGGAGTGTCCGGCAGCGGCCTGCTGCGCGACGGCGCGCGGCTGGGCGTGCTCAACCTCGACGCCCACTTCGACCTCCGCGACGAGGCCCGGCCCAGCTCAGGAACCCCGTTCCTGCAGATGGCCAGGGACGAGGAGCGGGCCGGACGACGGCTCAACTACTGGGTGCTCGGGGTCAGCCAGCCCAGCAACACGGAGACGCTGTTCCGCACCGCCGATCGCCTCGGCGTGCGGTACCTCCCCGACACCGAGTGCGGCACGCTGGATCGTTACCGGGTCGACGGCTTCGTCGAGGAGTTCCTGGCGAGCTGCGACGTCGTGCACCTGACGATCGACCTCGACGTCCTTCCGGCGGCCTCGGCCCCCGGTGTCAGCGCCCCGGCGGCCTACGGCGTGCCGATCGAGATCGTCGAGCACGTCTGCACCCAGGTCGCGGCCAGCGGCAAGCCGCTCCTGGTCGACGTGGCGGAACTCAACCCCGCCCTCGACGTCGACCACCGCACCGCCCGCACCGCGGCCCGCCTCCTCCACCGCATCCTGCTGACCTGCGGCTGACCTGGGGCTGACCTCCTTGTACCGGTCGCCAGGCTGTGTGACCCGGACAGCCCGCAGCCTGGCGACCACCAACCGCCCCTTGCCCTCGTTACCTGGCCGACGTACTTTTTACTCATGCCAGTAAACGACGGCGGCGCCCGCTCCGTCACCGCCACCGCGCGGCGGGCGCAGATCATCGCGGCGACGATCGAGACGGTCGCCGAACTCGGCTACGGCCAGGCATCCTTCGCCCGGATCGCGGAGCGGGCCGGGCTCAGCAGCACGCGACTCATCTCGTACCACTTCGCCGGCAAGGACGAACTGATCCAGGCAGTGATCGCCGAGGTGTACGGCGAGATGGCCGCGTTCATGGGCGCCCGGATGCGCGAGGTCGCGGATCCTGCGGGTGCTCTCGCCGCCTACATCCGCGGAGTGGTCGCGTTCGTGGCGACGCACCGCACCAAGATGGACGCGCTGATGTCGATCTTCCTCGGGCACGCCGGCGAGGAGAACGGCTACAGCGACCGGACGGCTTTCGCGCCCCTCCAGGAGATCCTCGACGCCGGCAAGCGCAGTGGGCACTTCCGCGCGTTCGACAGCTTCGTGATGGCGGCCACGGTCCAGCGCTCCCTCGACGGCCTCCCTTTCCTGCTGCGCACCGAGCCGGGGCTGGACCTGGACGCGTACGCGGAGGAACTCGTGACGATCTTCGAGCTGGCGACGCAGGCGAGGCCGGCGACGCAGGTGGTGCACGCGGCGCGGCCGGCGCCTCGGGGGGAGGACGCATGAGGGCGCGTCAGGCCATTCGCCTCGTCCTCGACTTCGTCGTGCCCACGGCGATGTTCTACGTGCTTCGGGCGGCCGGGGTCGGGCTCTACCTGACGCTGGTCCTGTCCGCCGTGCTGCCGGCCGGCGTCGCGGTCTGGCGGTGGTCGCGCTCCCGGGAGCGGGACGGGCTGGCGCTCTACATGCTCTCGATGCTGGTGTTCAGCGCGCTCGTCTCGCTGATCAGCGGCAGCCCGAGGTTCCTGCTGGCCAGGGAGGGCTGGGTGACCGGGGTCACTGGGATCTGGTTCATCGCCTCGGTCTGGGCGAGCCGCCCGCTGGCCTTCCACTACACCCGCCCGATGCTCGAAGGCCGCCGCCTCGCCGACATCCCGGGCGACTGGGACGACCTCTGGGAGCGGCTTCCCCGCTTCCGCCGGGTCTGGAAGGTCGGCAGCGCGCTGTGGGGCATCGCCCTGCTGGCCGACTCCGTGGTGCGGGTGATCATGGCCTACACGCTGCCGGTCAACGCCGTCCCGGCGCTCGGCACCGCGCTCTACCTGGTGACCTCGGTGGTCCTCATCGTGATCACCAACGTCTACTACATCACCACCGGTCTGTACGACCGCCGTTCCCGCCTCTACGCCCCGCTCCGCGAGCAGGGGGTGCTGCCGGGCCCCGCCGAGGGCCCGCAGGCAACGGCCTCAGGCTGAGCCGGCATCGGTCACACCCGCCCGCCGAAGAAGACCTGGACGCCGCGGATCAGGCCGTCGCGGACGGTGATGGCCTCGACGTTGCGGTAGCGCTCGCCCGTGGTGAGCGCGTACTCGTAGTGGAGGAAGACCAGTTCGGGGTCGGCCGGGGTGACGTGCAGCAGCCGCTGCTCGGTGAAGCGCTCGGCGGTGGGGAAGCAGCGGGCGAAGAACGCGGACTTGTCGATGTGATCGTCCTGCGGGCTGGTGAACGTGAAGTCCTCGGCGTACAGGGGGAGGGCCGCCGCGCGGTCCTGCGCCCGGTAGCAGGCGAACGCCGCTTTGACCACGCTCGACGCGTCGACGCTCATCCGGCCGCACCTCCTCGCTCCGCCGATCCCGGCCGTCTCCCAGTCAGGGTAGACCCTACGACTCGGTCGCCCCCGCCAAGCCGGTCATCGCGGCCCCCGGGCTCGAACTCGTCGCCGTCGACGGCTCAGGGGCCGTCGTCGCCATCCTGGACGTGGGAATCGAGGGGGAGTTGGCGACGATCGACACCATCGCCGTCCATCCCGACCACCGACGGCAGGGGCTGGGGCGGCAGTTGCTCGAGCGGGCGCGGGAGTGGGCCCGCGCCGCGGGCGCGTGCACGCTCGACGCCTGGACCAGGGACGACGAGGACACTCTCGCCTGGTACCGCGCGTCGGGCTTCGTGGAGAGCGACCACTACCTGCACGTCTACGCGTTCCACTCCACCGACCCCGCCGAGCCGCGACGCGCGATCGGCAAGGCACGACCGGGGTTGCGGCCCATCCTCGTGTTCGCGCACGCGCCGCTGGCGGACGAGCGGCGGCTCAGGAGCGAGTTCGCCCGGGTGCACGTCGACCGGCGCTTCTCGATGCCGGTCTGACGTGGCGTCAGCCTCCGGGGACCGCGCGCTGCTGCCACTGGCCGCGCACACCCCGCTGTGGCTGGTGCTCGTCCTGGTGGTGCCGCTCGGCGTCGGCGGCGCGGTGCTCGTCGCCGTGCTCACCGTCTGCTACTGGCCGCAGCCGCCCTCTCCCGCCTCTTTCCCGCCACGCGGTTGACCGCGGCGGCGGTCGCCGGGAGCAACAGCGGGAGGAGGATGGGTCCATGGATGTCCTCGGGATCGACGCCTGCGGAAAGCACGGATGGGTCGGAGTCGGGCTGACCGACGGCCGGTACGCGGGCACCCTCGTGGAGACGCGGATCGGCGCGCTGATCGAGCGCGCACGGGACGTCCGGGCCGTCGCGGTGGACATGCCCCTGGGGCTGTTGGAGACCGGCTGGCGTCGCGCTGATCTCCAGGCGAGGCTGCGCCTGGGTGCACGGCGCAGCAGCATCTTCCTGGCCGCACCCCGGGTGGTGTGGCAGGAGCCGGACTACCCGGCGGCCGCGTTTCGCTGCCGGGAGCTGACCGGGAGCGGGCTGAGCCGCCAGGCGTGGGCGCTGGCGCCGAAACTGCGGGAGGCCAGGGAGTGCTGGCTGGGCGACCCGGAGCGGATCCACGAGGTACACCCGGAGCTGTCGTTCCAGGCCCTGGCCGGCGGGACGCCGCTGAGCCACGCCAAGAAGACCTGGCGCGGTCAGAACGTGCGGCGTGCCCTGCTGGCCGGTGCGGGGATCGTGCTGCCGGACGCGCTGGGGGAGGGTGACCGGATCCCCCCTGACGACGTGCTCGACGCGGCCGCCGCGGCCTGGTCCGCACGCCGTATCGCGCTCGGGACCGCCGAGCGGCTCCCCGCCGAGCCAGAACGCGATCCGCAGGGAAGACCCGTCGAGATCCGCTGGTGAGTGCGGTGCCGGGCGATCGAGCGGTGCACGCGGCCGGGGAAGGCGCTGGCGGCCACTCGCCGCCACGGGGGCCGGGCTTCGCCACGGCCGGCCGTGAGCAGCCAGGGCGGCCACGGGGCCGGGCTCCGCCACGGGAAGGGCAGCTAGGGCGGCCACGGGGTCGGGCTTCGCCACGGCCGGCCGTGAGCAGCCAGGGGGGCCACGGGGCCGGGCTTCGCCACGGGAGGGCATGAGCAGCCAAGGTGGCCACGAACTGCCATCGGCCGCCACTGCCCGCTATGCGCCGCTGTGCCGCCACCCGTGCGCCGCTGTGCCGCCACCCGTGCGCAGTGGGCGGCCATGCGGCGCCACGGGTGGCTACGGGTGGCCGAACGCGGCGGTCACCAGCAGCGTCATGACGACCGAGACCAGGACGGCGACGGCCACCCACGGGGTGAGCCGGCCCGGGCCGTCCGCGGCCGCCTCTCCGGCGCCCGGAGCCGTGGCACGGCTGACCAGGCAGGCCGGGCAGGGGCGCGCGGGAAAAGGGACACGGACGTTGCGGCTGCTCAGGCCGTGCGCGGGGAAGGTCGCGCGGACCCCGGGCGAGGTGGGGGTCAGCCCGTGCAGGTAGATCGCGTTGCGGTCCGGGTCGAGGATCCCCGCGCGGTCGTCGGCGGGGTGCGCGAGCGCGGTCACGACCTGGGCCGTGGCGAGCGAGACGAGCTGGATGTCGACCCGCGCGCCGCGCGCCGCGTCGGTGTCGGCTGTACCCCGGCGGAACGCCACCGCGCACTCGTAGCAGGGCGTGCGCCGGTCCGGCAGCACCCACAGGATCTCGCCCACCTCCGCGTCACGGATCCGGGGATCCACCCAGACGGCTGGATAGGCGGCCGGCCGGCCTACCTCCAGGGCGAGCGCGTTGACGTGGCGCTGGCAGGCCGGCGAGTCGGTCGCGGCGACCACCACGTCGGCCTCACGCACCAGCGCGCGCTGCTGCTCGTAGGGGAGCTCAAGGAAGTCCGCGTGCAGGCCGGTGGCGTCGCACGGCGGGAACGCGCGGCGGATCGCCGCGGCCAGGGCCGGGGCCTTGGGCTGTCCCAACTCGGGCGCGCCCAGCGGGTGGCGCACCAGGTTCTCCGTCTCCAGCACGTCACGGTCGACCAGCCGAAGCGGGCTGAAGCCGATCCGCGCCAGCTCCTCCGCCAGGAATCCGCCGACCGCTCCCGCGCCGATGACCAGGACCGAGCCCGTGAGGCGCCGGTGGCGCGCCCAGACGCGGTCCTCCGCCGGTTCCGCGGGCCCCTCAGGGCCGGGCCCTGTGGGCCCGGTCGAGCCCGTCAATCGAAGGTCCAGCGGGCCACCCGGACCGGCTTGGGCCGGTCCCGTGGGTCACCGTCGGGCTGTTCCTCCGGCTTGAGCTCCCCGGTCTCGGCGTCGAGGAACCACTCCTGCTCGCTCTCCCGCGTCTCCTGCGGTGTCAGTTCCGCGTCTCGCAGGATCTCCGGTGCCGCGCCCATGGGAAGCCCTCCTTCCAGCCCTGTTCCAGGGCTGATGCGGACTGCTCGGGTTGTCGCGCGAAGCCGTGCACTGCGCTGTCGGGCGAAGGACGGCCGCGCTCCCTCCACGCTACGCCGCCGCGCCTGACCTCGCCGGTCGGGCGCGGGCCTGCCGCGGACCGTGCCCCGACGGGGCGCGGTCGGGCCGAGCACAGCCCGGGGTCCGGTGTCGACAGGCCGTCAGTCCGGCGGCGGGAGCGCGGAGCGGTAGGCGGTGCGGCAGGTCTCGCAGCGGTGCCCGGGGAGCTCCTCCAGGTCGGCGATCCGACCGGTCTCCGCGTTCGGGGCGAGGTGGTAGCCACAGAGGCCCGACTGTTCGTCCGCCCGGACGACGTGCCACATGTGGACGCGGCGACCGCCGCCGGGGACGGGGCGGTGCTCGGCCTTGAGTTCGTATTGGTGCAGCATGGCGGCCGACCTCCTGTGCGGCGCGTGGGGCGCCGGACGGTCCCAGCGTAGCCCCGGGGGTGCCGACCCGAGCGGAGCTCAGGCCCGGACGGCGTACTCGTCGGCGCGTTCGGGGGAACGGGCCAGCACCGCGAGCCCCTCGGCGGTCCGGTCCTGCGGCGCGTCCGCAGCACGCAGCGGGGCGTCGACGAGCTCCTGAAGTCGCTCCCGCGCCCAGGGGCTCTGGGCCAGTCCGCCGGTGAGCACGACGCCGCGCTCGGCGATCTCCGCCCGCAGCTCCTCCGGGCAGCGGGCGAGGGTGACCCGGATCGCGGCCGCCATGTCCGTCAGGACGGCCCGGCACGCCTGCCGCACCTCCTCCGCGCGGACGTAGACGACCTGGTTGGCGTCGGTGCCGAGGTGCCGGCCGCGCGCCTGGAGCGGCGTCGCCGCTGTCGCCGGGTCACCGGCCCCGCCGCCGATCCGCAGCGCCTCGGCGGCGACGGGCCCCAGAGCCACCTGGTGCTCCCGCCGGACCCAGCCCGCCACGGCCTCGTCGAGGGCGTCCCCGCCGCCGGGCAGCGAGGTGGCGTCGACCATCCGGCCGCGGGCGAACACGGCGACGTCGACCGTCCCGGCGCCGAGGTCCACGAGCATGCCGCCGCTCCCGTCGGCGAAGGGCAGCGCGCCGCCCAGGGCCGCCGCCACGGGGGCGGGGACGACCACGACCCGGTGCGCGCCGACCCGCAGCAGCGCCTGCTCCAGTGTCCGCACCTGCACCGAGGAGCTGTCGACCGGCGCGGCGGTCACGACCGTCTGGCGCCGCCCCGGCCGCGAGGGGCGGACGTGGTCCAGTGCGTACCGGGCCAGCAGCAGCGCCGCCTCGAAGTCGGTCACCCGGCCTGCGGCCACGGCGCGGCGGATGGTCAGGCCGTGCGGCAGGCGGCCGATCATCCTCTTCGCGGAGGCCCCGAGGGCGCAGGCATGGCCCTGCTGCTCGTCGAGGGCGATGAGGGAGGGCTCGTCCAGCACCGGCCCCCGCTGGGGATGCCAGACGCGGATCCTGGCTGTGCCCAGATCGACGGCGGCCACCGAGGTCATCCAGTCTCGCCGCACGAGTGCTCCTCTCCCCGCGGCACGCCACTGAGAGCACCACCGTGGCCCAGGTACCGGCGCGCCCGCCAAGCGTGGGGCCCGATCGGACGAACGAGGCCGCCCGGGCGGCCTACCGCGCCGCCCGTTCCGGCGGTGCTCCGGCGCCGATCCGTCCTGGGCCTCGACGCAGAGCCTCCGCCGAGGGCCCGGACCCAGGCCCGACGCCCCCGACGTGGCGAGGCGTGGTGAGGCGTGGCGAGGCGTCCTACCTGCCGCGGCGCCGAGGCCGCCGGGAGGGGTCGCCGCAGGCTCCTCAGGGTCGAGGATCGCCCACCTGATGCCCATATTCTCGCCGCTCCACATTTATTGACAGTCCGTCAGCTTCCCTGCGACGCTTCCATGGCCCATCGGAGCCCAGTTCTCGGAGAGCCCAGGGAGGAACCTGTGCTGCCACTGCCGTTGCTCCCGCCTCGCCGCCCGCCGGGGCGGTTCCTGCGGGTCTGGGGGCGGGCCGTGCACCTCGTCGACGAGGGCGGTGGGCGATCCGGCGGCCCCGTCGTCATGCTGGAGTCCGGCCTCGGCGGCTCCTGGCTGGGCTGGGATCCGCTCGTGTCCGAGCTGCGGCCCCGGCCCGACGAGGGCGGCCTGCGCGTGCTGCGGGCCGACCGGCCCGGCCTCGGGCGCAGCCAGCCCGCCCCGGGCGTGCCGAGCCTCGCGTTACGGGCCGCCTGGAGCGCCGCCCTGCTCGACTCCGTCGGCGTCCGGGAGCCGGTCGTCGTGTGCGGGCACTCGCTGGGCGGCCTGTACGCCGAGGCCTTCGCGCGGCTGCGTCCGGAGCGCGTCGCGGGCGTTGTACTGGTGGAGGCGCACGCGCCCAACGTCACCGGCGGGGTGCTCGGACGCCCGGACCTCCGGGTGCGCACCGCCCGGGTCGTGGGCGACGCCTTCCGCCGTGCGGGCCTCAGCCAGCTGGTGGCGCCGGGCGTGCGGCGGCTCGGGATGCGGACGCAGTCGGTACGCCGCGGCGACCAGTCCGACGTCGGGGACGCGTACCGGTCCGCCTACGGCGCCGGGCACTGTCTGACGGAGGCGCTGGTGGAACGCGTCCTGGTACGCGACTTCCTAGCCGAGCTGGCGGAGCTGCGCGAGAGCGTGCCCTTTCCCGACGTGCCGCTACGCGTGCTGTCGGCCCCCGCTGCGGACCGCGAGGTGTACACCGCGCAGGCGAAGATGAGCCCGCAGGGCTGCCATGTCGAGGTCGACGGGGCCCTGCACCTCATGCCGGTGGACCGGCCGGACGCCATCGCCGACGCGGTCCGCGCGGTCGCGGACGGGCCGCTGCCCGTGGGGCCGCCCGCGAGACGCGTGCACCGCGGCGACGCCGACGGCGTAGACGGAGTCGACGCCCTTTACGACGCCTGTCCGTAGACGACCAGCGGGACGTGATGCTGTTGCGGCGTCGGCGCGTCGGGCCGGACCTGGCCCGCGGCGGCCGCGGCCGTGAACCCGGCGGCGGCGAGCAGGACCGCGAGCAGCGCACCGAGCGTCGTGAGGGTCGATCGAGTGAACACGGCACCACCCAGGGATTCGACTGTGCCAGGAGGTCGGCGCTCCGAGGCTATTGACGGCCCGTCAGGACCGCAAGAGCCGGAGGGGCCCCGGCCGTCGGACGAGCAGCCGCCGGAACCCGGCGGACGGACGATCCGCTGCCGGACCACCGGCGGGCGTCGAGCGGCGAGGAGGAAGCGCGGTGAGTACCGCCGAGGTGAGCAGTCCGGTGGCCGCCGGCACCGCGGCCGCACCCGAAGCCGGGCGCGCCGGTCCACGCGGGCCGAGGACGCGGCAGTGGCTCTCCGGAGCCCGCGCCGGCGGACGAGCCGGCGGGGGCTGGCTCGTGGGCCTGTGGGCCGTCGTCCTGGCAGCCCTGCTCGTCGAGGCGCCGGGCCGGATCGTCTTCGACACCAAGGCCGACGTGGTGCTGACGCCCGGCCGCTTCCTCGGCCAGCTCGCTCACCTGTGGAGCTCCCAGGGCGGCTTCGGCGGCCTGCAGGACCAGGCGGTCGGCTACGCCTTCCCGATGGGCCCGTTCTACCTGGTCCTCGAGTGGCTCGGGCTGCCGCCGTGGATCACCGAGCGGCTGTGGATGTCGCTGATCGTCGCCGCCGCCTTCTGGGGCGTCGTCCGGCTCACCGAACGGCTCGGCGTCGGCACCCCCGCGTCCCGGCTCGCGGGCGCGCTCGCCTACGCGCTGTGGCCCACGCTGACCGCGGTCGTCGGGTCCACCTCCGCGGCCGTCCTGCCGATGGCCCTGTTGCCCTGGGTGGTCGTGCCGCTCGTCGAAGGCGCCCGCGAAGGGGCCTCGCCGCTGCGCTGCGCGGCGCGCTCGGCCCTCGCCGTGCTGTGCATGGGCGGCGTCAACGCCGTCACCGTCCTCGCCGTGTTGCCCGCGCCGCTGCTCTATCTGCTGACCCGTCAGTGGACGCCGCGCGGACGGAGGCTGCTCGGCTGGTGGCTGCTGGCCGTTCCGCTGGTGACCGCGTGGTGGTGGCTGCCGCTGCTGCTGCTCGGCCGGTACGGCTTCGACTTCCTCCCCTACATCGAGACCCCGCACACCACCGCGTCCACCATGGCCGCCACCGAGGCGCTGCGCGGAACCGGCAACTGGCTCGACTACCTCGACTTCGGCACACCCGCCCTCAGTGCGGGCTGGGTGCTGGCCACCACCGGGTGGGCGGTGGCCGGGAGCGCCGCGCTCGCCGCCCTCGGGCTCGGCGGGCTGGCACGCCGCGACGTGCCCGAGGCCCGTTGGCTGCGCTGGACGCTCGGCGTAGGCGCGGTCAGCGTCATGGCCGTGTACGGGGGCGCCCTCGGCGGCCCGCTCCACAACCAGCTGCAGGCGCTGCTGAGCGGGCCCGGCGAGGCGTTCCACAGCATCTACAAGTTCCAGCCCTTGTTGGCGCTTCCGCTCGTCCTCGGCGTCGCCCACCTGCTCGGCCGCGCTTTCACCGCGCCCCGCCGGATCCTCGTGCCCGTGACCGCGTTCGTGCTCACCGCCGCGCTGATCGGCTGCGCCGTCCCCTACCTGACGGCGCGGACGCTCCAGAGCGGCTCGTTCACGGCCGTGCCCGACTACTGGAAGCAGACCGCCGCCTTCCTCGCCGACCACGGCGGGGACGGGCGCAGCCTCCTCGAACCCGCCGCCTCGCACGGCGACTACACCTGGGGCAGCACCACCGACGACGCGCTCCAGCCCTACGCCCAGTCCCCGTGGGCCGAGCGCACCCTCGTCCCCGACGGCGGCGCAGGTGTGCAGCGCTACCTCGACGCCGCCGAGCAGGCCTTCGCGACCGGCACCGACCAGCCGGGCCTGGCCGCCTACCTGGCCCGCGCCGGCATCCGCTACGTCGTGCTGCGCCACGACCTCGACCCCGGCCAGTTCGACTACGTCAACCCCACCGCCTACCGCGAGGCGCTGCTGCAGTCCGGCTTCCACGTGGTCACCTCCTTCGGTCCGGTGATCCCGCCGACGCCGGTACGCGGCGACACGCCGCTGCAGGTCGTCGCCCTCGACTACGGCTATCCGGCCGTCGAGGTCTTCGAGGCCGACGCCGCCCCGCTCCAGCCCGAGACGCCCTTCAGCGTCCTCCCCGTCACGGGGACGCTGCGGCTGAGCGGCGGTCCGGAGAACCTGCTGCAGCTCAGCGGCCCGCCCGACGGATCCGGCGGCGGGCTCGGCGACGGCCGGGCCGTGCTGCTGAGCGGCCAGACCTCCGCCACCGGCGGCGACGCGCCCGTCGGCAGCCCGCTGGTGGTGGCCGACGGCCTGCGCCGCACCGACACCTCCTTCGGGCTCGTGCGCGACAACGTCTCCTACACCTACACGGCGGCTGGCACGAACCCGTCCGACCGCTCCGACGGCTCCGGCGGCAAGGCGCCGCAGCAACTCGCGATGCCCTTCGACCTGAGCGGGCACCAGACCACCGCCGTGATCGCCGGAGCGGCCTCGGTGACGGCGTCGAGCTACGGCTCCTGGCTGCTCCAGTCCCCGCAGTACGACCCCGTCAACGCCTTCGACGGCGACCCCGGAACGGCCTGGACCGAGGGCAGCCCGAGCAGCCCCGTCGGCCAGTGGCTGCGCATCGACTTCGACGACTCCGTCGACCTGCCCGCCTCGCTGTCCCTGCGGCTGCTGGCCGACAGCCCGCTGCGGCCGCTCATCAGTCGGCTGACGGTCCGGACCGACGGCGGCGCCGTGACCGACACGCTCAGCGGGAACGGTTCGCCGCAGGACCTGGCCGTCCCGGCCGGGCCGACCCGCAGCCTCACCCTGACCATCGCGGCCGCGCGCGGGGCCCTCCCTGGCGGCCTCGGCGCGGGCATCAGCGAGGTGTCCGTCCCCGGCGTCCAGGTGACCCGGTACCTGGCCACCGCGCACGACGCGACGACGAACGGCCAGGGCGGCGTCGCCTTCTCCTTCGAGCGCACCGTCGGCGCGACCGGGCTGCTCGGCCCGCAGAGCGCGGAGACCTCGCTCGCCCGCCAGTTCACCCTGGACGCGCCCGACTCCTTCGACACCCAGCTCACCGCCGTGCCCGTTCCCGGAGCGGCCCTGGACGCGCTGATCCAGAAGCTGACGCCGAGCGGCGGCCTCACCGTCGCCGCCAGTCCCGCCATCGCGGACCTGCCGCAGTACCAGGGCGCCAACCTGGTCCAGGCGACCTCCTTCGACGGCTGGATCGCCGCGCCCGGGACCACACCGCAGCTCAGCTACGCCTGGAAGGGACAGCGGACCCTCACCGAGCTGGACCTGCGGCCCGCCCGGGGGCTGTCGGCCGCGCCGCTGACCGTCCGGATCAGCAGCCCGGCGGGAGACCGCACCGCGTCGGTCGGCGGCGACGGCAAGGTGACGTTCGCTCCGCTGCGCACCGACCGGGTCACCGTCACCTTCCCGAAGGTCCAGCAGGTCGACGCCTACGAGCCGATCACCGGAAGCGAGGTGCCGCTGCCGCTCGGGCTGGCCCAAGCCTCCTTCCCGGCCCTGCGCGACCTGCAGCCGAAGCCGGCCGACCCCGGCGCCTCGTTCCAACTGCCCTGCGGCCAGGGCCCGCAGCTCTCCGTCGACGGACGCAGCTACCTCACGTCCGCCTCCGGCACACTGGAGGCGCTGCTCGCGCAGCAGCCGGTCGTCGTCACGCTCTGCACGACGGGTACGACGGGTACGACGGGTGGCCGCCTCGCGCTCGCCGCCGGAACCCACCGCCTCGACGCGCCCGGCGACGCGGCGGGGGAGTCCCTGGCCCTCACCGGCGCGACGCTCGTCGGGGCCTCGGAGCGCGCCGCGCTGTCGCGCACCGAGCCCGCGCCGGGCGCGGCCGTGCGCACGACCGGCGCATGGAGCTGGGGCCAGGAGGCCCGCAGCGTGACGGTCGGCCAGGGACCGGCCGCGTACCTGGAGGTGCACGAGAACGCCGCGCCCGGGTGGTCCGCGACGCTGAACGGCCGGTCGCTGCGGGCCGTCACGCTCGACGGCTGGCAGCAGGCCTTCCTGCTCCCGGCGGGAGCGGGCGGCGTGGTGCGGCTGAGCTACAGCCCGCAGACCTGGTACGTCGTGGCGCTCACGACCGGCGGCTTCCTGCTGCTCCTCGTGCTGGCGACGGCGGTCTGGGCGCCGCGGCGTCAGCGGCTGGGCGCGGCGGCATCGCTGCCGAGCGCGCGGGCGCGCACCTCGGGCCGGCTCTCCACAGGACTGATCGCCGGTCCGGTCGTGGGCCTCGTCGTCCTCGCGCTGGTCGGCGGACCGTTGGCGGGCGTGGTCCTGGCGCTGGGCGCGCTGTGGTGGTGGCGTCCCGAGTCGGCCCGCGTCGTCGGCCCCGTCGTCGCCGTGGCGGCGATGACGGCGGCGGGCGTGATCGCGGCCGTCGACGTCCGGCACGGCCTGACGCCGGGCCAGGGCGCGTTCAGCGCGGCGGCGCAGGCCTGCGCCCTCACCGCGCTCGCCGCGGCGCTGGCCACGTGGGGGGCTCCCCGCCCACCCCGGACGCCGCACGTCCCGCCGCACCCCGCGCCGATGGCGCCGACGGCGACCGAAAGCCCGGCACCCTCGCCGACGCCGGAAGCGGCGGGCCCGCCCACCCTCGCGGAGTCCGGCCCGTTGCTCCCCTTCGTCCC
>NZ_BBPO01000014.1:109904-114979 GCF_000787815.1 Streptacidiphilus neutrinimicus | reverse complement strand
GCCCCGGAGGGGGCCTCCCCTCTGCCGACCCCAGCCCCGGCCCCTGGGGCGCGCCCCGCGCCGCCGACCATCCCGCGCCAGACCCGCTCCAAGCCGGCGGCCGACGCCCCCGGGGACGGGGCACCCCCGGCGACGCCGCCCCCTGGGCCCGTCGACGGCGGGTCGGGGGAGCCGTCGTGATACTCGGCGTCGGGGCGGCCGTGTGTGCGGCCGTCTGTTACAACGTCGGTCTGCTGGTGGAGAAGCAGGCGCTGGGCGCGCTCCCGCCGTTGCGGCTGGGCGCGCCCCTCGCGCTGTTCCGGGCGCTGTTCGGCAGACCGACGTGGCTCGCCGGGTTCGCGCTGGTGCTCGCCGGGCTGGTGCTGCAAGTGGTCTCGCAGGGGCTGCTGCCGATCACCGTGGCGCAGCCGCTGCTCGCCGTCGGTCCGGCCGTGCTGGTCGCGGCCTCCGCGGTGGCCTACCGGGAGGCGCCCGCCCGCGCCGACCTCGCGATGCTCGGGCTGCTCGCCGCCAGCACCGTGATGCTCGTGCTCAGCTACGACCCGCATCTGGACCCGGTGGGGCGCGGCGAGCACCCCGCCTCCGTGCTGACGGTCTGCGCGCTGGCGGCGGCGGGCGCGGTCGCGGTGCTGCTGCCGCGCGGGCCGCGTTCGGGCACGGCCTACGGGGTGGCGGTGGGGCTGCTCAACGGCGCGGGCGGGCTGCTGGCCAAGGCACTGGCGGTGTCGGCCCGGGACGGCCGCCGCTCCCTGCTCGCCCTGGCGGAGCTGCCGTACCCGTGGCTGCTGGGCCTGTTCTCCGTGCTGATGCTGGGGGTGATGCAGATCGGCCTGCAGCGCTCCCGCGCGGCCACCCTGGTGCCCGCGCAGGTGATCACCGGCAACGCGCTGGTGATGGTCGCGGGCGGGGTCATCTTCCACGAGCCGTTGCCCTCGGATCCGCTGCGGCTCGGGCTGCGGCTCGGGGCACTGGCGGTCTCGCTGCTGGTGCTGGCGCTGCGGCCGCCCGCCGCGTCAGCGCGGGGTGTGGGCGGCCCGGTGCAGGGCCTCGTCCACGACGGCGGTGAACCGCTCGACGGTGGTGTGCCAGCGCAAGCCGAGCGCGCGTCCGCGGGCCGCCGCGCCCATGGCGCGCCGCCGGGCGGGTTCGAGGGCGAGACCGGCCCAGGCTGAGGCGAACGCGCCCTCGGTGGGGGCCAGCAGTCCGGTCGCACCGTGCGCGACGGAGTCGGTGAGCCCGGGGATGCGGAAGCCGACGGTCGGCGTGCGGCGCACCGCGGCCTCGGTGACCACCAGCCCCCACCCCTCGACCTGCGAGGGATGCAGCAACAGCCAGGCTTGACAGAGCAGTTCGTGCTTGGTCTGCTCGCTGATCCGTCCGGTGAAGACGACCTGACGCCCGGCCAGGGCTTCCAGGCGCTCGCGTTCGGGGCCGTCGCCCGCGACGACGAGGGTGCCGCCGGTGACGGGGCGCACCCGCTCCCAGAGCCGCAGCAGCAGGTCGATCCGCTTGTACTCGGCCAGCCGGCCCAGCGCGAGGAAGAGCGGCTCGGGCGACTCCCTTGGCAGCGCGGCGGGTTGGGCCACGTCCTCGACGCCGTTGGTGACGACGCGGATCCGCTCGGGAGCCACGCCGATCTCCACGAGCGCCTGGGCGGTCGACTCGGAGACGGCCACGAAGAGGTTGCCGCGGTGGACGCGCGGCAACAGCACGGTCTCCGCGTAGCGGCCCAGCGCGGCGATCGGCCAGGGGTAGCGCAGCGGCCACAGCTCGCGGTGAACGTGGTTGACCAGGCAGACGGCCGGGGTGCGGGGGGACCAGGCGGGGGCGAGGTAGGGCAGGCCGTTGCAGACCTCCACCAGCAGGTCGACCCGGTCCAGCGAGCGGACCGCCCGCGGCGCGGTGAGGAACTGGCTGTACGGCCCGCCGTTGCGGCGCACCCGGTAGGGGCGTCCGGCGCCGACCGGGCCGCCGCAGACGAGAGTGGTCGGGTGGCCACGACGGGCGAGGCCCTCGGCGAGCTTGTCGACGAGCAGCTCCGACCCGCCTGCGGCGGGGCTGGCGAGGTCACGCAGGGAGAGGAAGGCGATGTGTGCGCGGGACGCCGTCCGGGCCCGGGTGTCGTTCTCCCGGGACGGCGGCCGAAGGACGCCTGAGCGGTCCACCGGGGTGCCTTTCGTCGAGTACGGGGAGAAGGGCGCGCCAACCCTAGAGGGTTGATGACAAAGCGTCAATAACTTCTTACTTGCGAGTAGTTCTTCAGTGCTCGCAGGAATTATCGACAAGCACGCCGTTATTGACGGTGCGTCAGTTCAAGCTCTACGGTCCGGAGACACCTCGCGCACGTGCTCCGTCGCCACCATGTCCGGCAGCCCTCTGGGGGTCCGATGAGCCACCGCGTCAGCGCCGCCGTCCTGCTGTCCGCCGGCGTCCTGCTCGCCGCCACCGGTCCGGTCCTGCACTTCGGCGTGCTGCCCGCCGTCCGCGTCGCCCCGTGGGACCCCGCCGACACCACCGTCTCCACCGGCCAGGGCACCTACCTCGACCCCACCACGGGAGCGCCGGGCACCGGCCTCGTCACCGTCACCGAGCACATCCAGGGCGACCCCGTCGTCGGCCGGGAGCACCACGCCGCCGTGTGGACCATCACCACCCGCGTCGACACCCCGAGCACGCTGGCGCTCACCGACGCTCGGCAGGCGCTGCAACTGAGCGTGCACCGCTGGACCTTCGACCGCGTCACCAACCAGTACGTCCCGTGCTGCGGCGCCGACACCGGCCAGGGCGCGGACGCCTTCCGCAAGTTCCCCTTCCACGCCGACGCCCTGAGCTACCGGCTGTGGGACCCCGAAGCCGGGCGGGCCTTCCCCGCGCAGCTCGACGGCACGCGCGAGATCGACGGCCACACCTTCAACGCCTACGTGCAGACCATCCCGCCCACCGAGGTCGGCACCCTGGCCGTCCCGCCCGGCGTGCTCGGCGTCACCTCGAAGGACGCCACCGTCGAGGCCCAGGAGTGGTACCAGAACCCGCAGACCGTCACCCTGGTCGACCCGGAGACCGGCACGCCGGTCTCCGTCACCACCCACGAGATCGTCACGCTGCACCTGCCCGGCGACACGCGCCACTCGGCCACCGCCCTGGACGTGACACTGCGGACCACCCAGGACACCGAACAGCAGCTCGTGAACCAGGCCACCGGGCAGGCGACGGAACTCTCGCTGCTCGAAGGGCCGGTGCCCTGGCTGGTCACGGCGCTGGGCGCGCTGTTGGCCGTCCTCGGCGGCCTCCGGCTGCGCCGCGGAGCGGCTCCGGCCGCACCCGACGTGCCGGCCGGCGGCCCCGACGTGCCGGCGGAGTCGACGGCGGAGGGGGCGTGAGCGCGCGCGGCGGTCCGACCCGAGCCCGGACCGGAGGGGACCAGCCACCCGCGGCCACGGCACTGCGACTCCTGGCCGCCGCCGCCCGGCACGGCGTCGGCGACCCCGCCTACCAGCGCCTGCACGCCGCCTACCGGGTGCGGCGACTGGACCGCTTATTCGGACTGGCGGACCGTCAGGTGGTCGCGGTCGGCACGGACGTGTGGCGGGCTGACGCCTTCCGCACCGCCGGGGCCCGCTGCCTGGCGGTGGAACCGGGCAGGGCGGACCACGCACGCTCCGCGTCCGCGGGGGCCGCCGTCGCGCCGGAGGCGGGAGCCGGGGCGCGCGTGGTCGCCGACGGCTACTGGCTGCCGGTCAAGGACGCCGCGGCCGATCTCGCCTACTGCGACGGCGCGCTACCCGGCGGTCCCGACGCCGTCGGCGTCGTGGACGAGCTGGTCCGCGTCACCCGCGTCGGCGGCCTCGTCTGCCTCTCCCTGATCGGCGTCCGCGGTCCCCTCGTGCGGCACCTCCGGCGACGCGAGGACCTGGCGCTGCTCACCCGCCCCCCGATCGTGCGGCTGCTGGGCCGCCGCACCGAACTGGTCCTGCGGAGGACGGCATGACCACCCCGGCGACCCGCTTCACCGCGGTCGACGAGACCGCCGACCTGATGGAGCGACGCGGTGAGCCCAACCTCATCTACCTGGAACTCGCCGTCGCGGGACGCCTGGACCCCGAACGGCTGCGCGCCGCCGTTCAGGTCGCCTTCGCCGCCCACCCGGCCACGCGCTCGCGGCGCCTGCCGACCCCGCCCTGGCGCACCCGCAGCCGCTGGCAGGTGGTACCACGGCCCGAGGCCGATCCGCTGACCGTCCGCACCGGCCCCGACCTCGACCTCGACGCCGAACGGCGCGCCCTCCTCGACCACCCCCTCGACCTGCGCCAGCCACCGCTGCTCCGCCTGCGCCTCCTCACCGGCCCGCGCGACGGCGACCGCCTCCTCCTGGTCGCGCACCACGCCGGCTTCGACGGCATGGGCTTCGTCGGCGTCCTGCTGGCCGTCTGCGCGGCGTACAACGCCGAGTCGGCGCAGAGCGCGGTGGACCATGGCGAAACCGCGCCCGTCGGAGCGGCATCGCTTGGTGCTGCCCGACCCGAGACCGCGCATAGCGGAACGCCGCACGGCGGGGCGGCGCGCGCGCAGGCCGCGCATCGCGCGGCGGTTGCCGGTACCGCGGGCCGCGAGCACCGACCCCGTGGGGTCGCAGCGGAGGCAGAAGCCCGCCAGACCGCGGGTGTTGAGGCGCCGCCCGTCGGGGCAGCACGACCCGAGACCGCGCGAAGCGGTATGCCGCACGGCGGGGCGGCGCGCGCGCAGGCCGCGCATCGCGCGGCGGTTGCCGGTACCGCGGGCCGCGAGGCTTCGACCCGCGAGGCCGCGCGGGATGAGGAGGCGTGGTCCGGCGACGTCGTGCGGGGGGCGGGGCCTGGAGCGGGAACGCGACCCGAGGCGGGCGTGGGCGGTGGGGCCGCGTCCCGTCCGCTGGGCAGGGTGTCGCCGGCCGATGAACGGCCGGTCGCCGGTAGGGCAGGCAAGTGGCGCGGGGTGGTGCCGCCGGGGCCGGTGCGGTTGGCGCGAGAGCCTGCGGCGGGGCGGCGGCGGGGGTACGGGCTGGGGCGCTCGGGTTCGATTCCGAGGGCGTGCCGCGC
>NZ_BBPO01000014.1:105076-109686 GCF_000787815.1 Streptacidiphilus neutrinimicus | reverse complement strand
GGGCGGGGCGGCGGCGGGGGTACGGGCTGGTGCCGCTCGGGTTCGATGCCGAGGGCAGTGCCGCGCTCGCGCGGGCCGCGCGGGCGGCCGGGGTGACGCTGAACGACCTGCTGCTCGCCGCCCTCGGCCTCGCCGTCACTCGGTGGAACACGCTGCACGCCAGACCGGCGGAGCCGCTGCGGATCACCATGCCGGTCAACACCCGTGACCGCCGGGCCCGGCATGTCGGGGGCGGCAACCACTCGCGGCTCACCTCCATCGACGCGGCCGGGCGCGACGCCCGCGCCGTGCTGGCGGCCGTCGCCGCCCGCACCGCCGAGGCCAAGGCCGTGCCCTCGGGGCCCCAGGGGGGACCGGCCGCCCTCGTACTCGGGTCCGCGTGGCTGCCGCGCGGGCTGCGGCGAGTGCTCGCTCCCTGCGTGCGGTTGGCGGCGCACTCCTTCGCCGACACCACCATGCTCAGCAACCTCGGCCCGATCACCGAGCTGCCGACCGTCCTCGTGGGCGCGGGGGAGATCACCGAGCTGTGGGCGGCCGCGCCCGCGCCGATGCCGCGCGGCCTCTCGGTGACCGCCCTGGGGGCCAACGGCCGCCTGCACCTGATGTTCCGGCACCGCTTCGAGGCCCTGGACGCCCCGGCCGCCGCCGCCTTCACCCGGGTCTTCGCCGACGCCCTCACCGAACTCGCCCAACTCACCGCCGTCGCCGCCCTCACCGGCGAACTCACCGAACGCGCCGCACCCGAGCCGAGGTCCGCGGCCGCCGACGCCATCCCCGCCCCCGCGGCCGCCACCCCCCGCCGCACGGAAGGAAACCCGTGACCGACTCCGCCGCCTCCCCGCTGCGCAGCCTCTACGAGGACCCCACCGTCGTCGTGGCCTCAAGCCTGGACCGGGCCAGACGTCAACTCGCACTCCTCGAACCGCTGCTGGACCGAGCCGCGGCGGCCCGACGGCGGCTGCGCATCCTGGACGCCGGCTGCGGCGACGGAGCGGCCACCGCGCTGCTCGCCGACCGCGCGCACGGCCACACCGTCGTCGGCGCGGACTGGTCCCAGATGGCCCTGGAGCGGGCCCGGGCGCGCGGGCTGACCCTCGTGCGGGCGACCCTCGACGGCGGGGGGCTGCCGGTGGCCGACCAGACCCTCGACGTGGTCGTGTTCAGCGAGGTCATCGAGCACCTCGTGGACACCGACGCGGCCCTCGACGAGCTCGTCCGCGTGCTGCGGCCCGGCGGCTCCCTGCTGCTCTCCACGCCCAACCTGGCGGCCTGGTTCAACCGCGGGCTGCTGCTGGCGGGCGTGCAGCCGGTCTTCAGCGAGGTCAGCCTGCGGGGGATCTACGGCCGCCCCGGCCGTGAAGTCGTGGGCCACCTGCGGCTGTTCACCCGCGCCGCGCTTCTCGGGCTGCTGCGCGGCCACGATCTCGACATCGTCGCCGTCCGGGGCGCCGCCTACCACGACACGCCGCGGCTGCTGCGCCCACTGGACCGCCTGCTCCAGCACGTCCCGGAGTTCGCCGCCGACCTGATCGTCCACGCCCGCACCCCACCGGCCCCCGGCGCCGACGAGCCGGGGCGCCCCGACACCGTCCCTGCAGCGGAGGACCGCATGCCCGTGCCCGCCGAGCTCCTCGACCTGCTCGCCTGCCCCGTCGACAAGGGCCCGCTGCTCTACGACGCGCAGACGGAGAGCCTGTACAACCCGAGACTGCGCCGCGCCTACGCGATCGTCGACGGCATCCCGCAGCTGCTGGCCGACGAGGCCCGTCCGCTCGGCCCGGACGACCACGAGCGCATCACCGGCCGCCGTGCCGGGGCCGCCTCACGGGGGCGGGATAGGGTGGGCCCGTGACTCCTTCACCCGCTTCCTCCGCGGCGGATTCCGCGCCGCGGGCCGCCTCTCGGGCGCCCTCGCTCCGCAGCGAGTACCGGGAGCTGACCCGCAAGCGGTTGCTCGAGGCCGTGCGGGAGGTGCTGGAGGAGACGGACTACGCGGCGGCGACGGTCGATGAGATCGTGCGGCGCGCCGGAGCCAGCCGGGCCACGTTCTACGTGCACTTCCGTTCGAAGGCCGAGGCCGCCGCCGCGCTGCTGGAGCGGGTCACCCCGTCGGACCGGGGCCTGTACGCCACCCTTCCGAAGGCGCTGCGGAGCAAGGCGGGTCTGCGCCGTTGGCTGGAGCTGTCGCTGGGCTGGTACCAGGAGCACGCCCGGCTGCTGGCCGCGCTCAACGAGGCGATGGCCGTCGAAGGCGCGGTCGCCGAGCGTCGCTCGGCGGCGGTCGAGCGGATGGTGGAGGCGCTGCCGGAGTACCTGGCCCGCTGCGAGGACCCGGCGCGGGCGCGGGTGCGCCTGCAACTGCTGCTGCGGCAGTTCCACCAGGTGGCGATGGACACCGTGGTGCAGCCGGCCTGGCAGCCCGACCGGGACGTGCTGCTGGACGAGATGACGGCCGTGTGGTGGCTGGCCCTGGGCGGGGAGGTCTCCCCGCCCAGGGGCTGAGCCGAGCAGGCCCTGGGCGGAGACCTCCCCGCCCAGGGCCTCCGCGGCGGCGGGGTCAGTCCGCGTCGGCTCCGGTGAGGACCCGCAGCTCCACCGCGTCGTGGTCGACCCTGTCGTCGTGGTCGGCCCGGTTCCGGGTCTCCTCACGGCGCTGCCCGCGCACGCTTCCCGCCCAGCCGAGCAGGAAGGAGGCCGGGATGGAGACGAGCCCGACGCTCTGCAGCGGGGACCAGGCGAAGTCGTGCGTCGGGAAGAGCGTGCCCGGGCCGCCGGAGACGGTGGGGGAGATCAGCTGCAGGCCGATCGTGAGCGCCGCCCCGCCGTAGACGGACCACAGCAGTCCGGTGCGGTTGTAGCCGCGCCAGAAGAGGCTGCAGACCAGCGCCGGCAGCACCGCGGAGGCGGCCACGGCCACCGCCAGCATGGACAGGAACTGCACGTTGTAGCCCTGCGCCTCGACCGCGAGCAGGATGCCGACGACTCCGAAGAGCAGCGCGGCCCACCGGACCGTGCGCACCTCCTTGGCCTCGGTGAGGTGGCCGCGGCGGACCGCGTGGGCGTGCACGTCGTGGGCCAGGCTGGCGGCCGCGCTGAGGGTGATGCCGGCGACCACGGCCAGGACCGTCACGAAGACCGTGCAGGCGACGGCGGTCATCAGGGTGAGACCCGCCGTGGTGGAGGGACCGCCGGCGAGGGTTCCGGCGAGCAGCAGCAGGGACGCCTGGCCGTTGGGGTTGACGGCGGAGATCGCCTGGCCGCCCACCAGCGCGGCGGCCCCCAGGCCGAGGACGGCCAGCAGGATGCTGTAGACGCCCACGGTGCCGAGCGCGTACCGGGTGGAACGGCGCGCGGTGGCGCCGTCGGAGGTGGCGTTGATCCGCATGATCATGTGCGGCATGCAGGCGGCGCCGAGCACGACGGTCAGGTGCAGCCCGGCGATGTTGAGCGGACCGCTGGCGGTGACGCCGAACTGCGAGGTGGAGCGCAGGTAGGTGGCGGGGTGACCGCTGCCCTGCGCGGCCGCGGACAGCAGTTCGCTCGGGCTCCAGTGGAAGTGGCCCAGCACGCAGAGCGTGGTGACCGCCAGGGTGGCGGTGGTGAGGACCACCTTGGCGATCTGCATGAGGCTGGTGCCCTTCATGCCGCCCGCGAGGGTGTAGGCGACCATGAGCACGCCGATCAGCACGATGCAGATCTGCTGCGCCCCGGCGCTGGTCAGCCCCAGCAGCATCGCGGTCGCGGCGCCGGCTCCGGAGAGCTGGACGACCAGGAACGGGATGGAGACCGCGAGCGTCGCCACGGAGGCGGCGAGGCGCGGCGCCCTGCCGGGTGCGCGCAGCGCGAAGATGTCCCCGAGGGTGTAGCGGCCCGCGTTGCGCAGTGGGCCTGCGAGCACCAGCAGCGTGCTGAGCGCGAGGGCCGTGCTGACGTCCAGCATGATGCCGTTGAAGCCGGACAGGGCGATGATGCCGGTGGTGCCCAGCATGGTGGCGGCGGAGATGTAGTCCCCGGACAGGGCCAGGCCGTTCTGCAGCGGCGTCAACGTGCGGTTGGCCGTGTAGAAGTCGGCCACCTCGTCCTTGTCCGGACCGACCATGACGCAGAGCAGCAGCGACACGCAGACGAAGACGAGGAAGGCGATCAGGACCGCGGTGTGGGTGCTCTGGCCCGCCGCGGCAGGGCCGGCGGGGCCGGCGTCGGCCAGGAGGAGACGGTTCACCAGCCGCTCCATCTCCGGCCGGCGGCGCGCTCCTGCGCCGCCGTGGCCGCTGCGGCCGCCTGCTCCTCGTGCCTGGTTCGGATCCGCCGCGCCTCGGGGTCGACCTCGTGGCTGCAGCGCCGGTCGTAGCGGACGGACGTGTACAGCGAGACCACGCCGAGGGCCGCGCAGAGCAGCAGCCCCAGGTTGACGCGCCCGACGATCTCGGTGGCCAGCAGGCCGGGAGCGGCCCCGGCCAGCGCCACGAGCGCCGCGAAGCAGGCGGCGTTGACGGTGATCAGGCCGCGGTCGAGCCGGGTGACGCGCCGGCGCAGGCCGGGCAGCCCGGGGGTCCCCGGCGACTGCGGCGGCGGACCGGACGCGGGAGGCTGCCCGGGCTGGGTGGGCG
>NZ_BBPO01000014.1:98566-104883 GCF_000787815.1 Streptacidiphilus neutrinimicus | reverse complement strand
GCCCGGGGGTCCCCGGCGACTGCGGCGGCGGACCGGACGCGGGAGGCTGCCCGGGCTGGGTGGGCGGGGGCCAGCCGAACGGGTCGCCGAAGGATTCGCCGAAGTCGTACGGCGAATCCCCGGGGTGAGAGGTGGGATGCATCGAAGGGTTCCTCGCGGTGGCGGCATGGGTGGGTGGGCCCGCAGGTGACCTTGGCGGGCGTGTCCGGGCGGCGGGGTGGGCGTCAGCGTAGCCAGCCTGGAGGTCATTGACTAGACATGTGTCCAGTCAGCAGACATGGTTTCGCCCACCTGCGAGGATCGGTGTACGGAGCGTCGACGCCCCCGTCCCGGCGCCCCTGAGTTGAGCCGTAGGCCGGATGTTCCCACGGGGGCGGTCGGTCGCCTGACGTTCCGCGTACGTTCAACCCGCAGCCCCTGACCGTGGCGCGTCACGCCCTTTACGTTTCCGATGGGTTTGTGAGAAGGGGCCATGGATACACAGCGTGCGGTACGGGCTCGTGGGATCACCAAGTGCTTCGCCGACGTCGTCGCCCTCGACGACGTCGACCTGGATCTGACGCCGGGGCAGATCCACGGCCTGGTCGGGCCGAACGGCGCCGGCAAGACGACCCTGCTGGGTCTGCTGCTCGGTCTGGCCGTCGCGGACGGCGGCAGCCTCGAGGTCCTCGGCAGGCCGGTCGGACGCGCCCTCGCCGCGCCCGCCGGCGTCGCCGGTTTCGTGGACGGGCCGGGCCTTTACCCGTCGTTGACCGCACGTCAGAACCTGGCCGCGCTCGCCTCGCTGCGCGGCCAGGACCGGCGCACCCAGCGCGTCGACGAGGTGCTGGACGAGGTCGGCCTGATCGAGGTGGCCGACGACCGGGCCCGGGGCTTCTCCCTGGGCATGCGTCAGCGGCTGGGTCTGGCGGCGGCGTTGCTCACCAACCCCCGTCTGCTGGTGCTGGACGAACCCTCCAACGGCCTCGACCCCGCGGGCAAGAAGCACGTGCACGGCGTGCTGAAGCGGCTCGCGGCCGAAGGCGCGACCGTCGTGCTCTCCAGCCACCGCATGGACGACCTCGAGGCGCTCTGTTCCGAGGTCACCATCCTGGCGACCGGACGGGTCCGCTTCTCCGGCCCCATCGGCAAGCTGGCGGCCGACAGCCGCGAACTCGACTACCGCCTGATCAGCTCCGACCCCGAGGCCGCGTGCCGGCTGGCCGCTGACGCCGGCGGGGTCCGGGTCGTCGACGGCCGGGCGGAGTGGCGCGGCGCCGAGGCGCTGGTCGTCCGCGCCCAGGGGCCCGCGCTGGAACAGCTCGTGGCACGGCTGATCGGCGAGGGCCTCGCGATACGGGAGGTCGCGCCCGTCGTCTCACCGCTCGAGGCCGCCTTCCTGGAGCTCACCGAGGAGCCGGACGAGCAGGCGGAGCAGCAGGCACCGGAGGGGGAGCGATGACCACGACCGTCGTCGAGCACGAGGTCACCGGCGGCGACGCCGCGGACGAGGACGACGCGCTGCGCGTCCCGGTGACCCGCGCCTACCGGTTCGAGCTGGACAAGCTCGTCTCGCAGTGGCGGATCCGCCTGCTGATGCTGGTCTGCTGGACCGTGCCGGGCCTGTTCGTCGCCTCGGTGAACCAGCAGAGCACCCTGCCCAGCGACACCCTGTTCGGCCGCTGGATGCACGCCACCGGCTGGGCCGGACCGCTGGTGGTCCTCGGCTTCGCCGGCTCCTGGGCGCTGCCGCTGCTGGTGTCCGTCGTCGCCGGGGACGTGTTCGCCGCCGAGGACCGGCTCGGCACCTGGCGCCACCTGCTGGTGGCCGTCCGCTCGCCGCGGCGGATCTTCTGGGCCAAGACGCTGGCCGCCCTCACCGTCCTCGTCCTGCTCGTCGCCGGGCTGGTCGCCTCCAGCGTGGCCGGAGGCGTCGCGACGGCCGGTAACCGGCCACTGGTCGGCCTCGACGGCCACCAGCTGGCGCCCGCCGACGCCGCCGGGGCCGTGCTGCTGGCCTGGGCCTGCGCGCTCGTGCCCACCCTCGCGCTCGCCGCGATCGGCCTGCTCGGCTCCGTCGTCCTCGGACGCTCGCCGATGGGGCTGCTGATCCCCGCGCTGCTGGCGGTCGCGATGCAGCTCGCGCAGATGCTGCCGCTGCCGGTCGCGCTGCGCCTGGCCCTGCCCGGCTACGCCTTCGTCTCCTGGAACGGCCTGTTCGCCGATCCGGCCCAGCTCGGCGAGCTCCTGGTCGCCCTCGCGGTCAGCCTCGCCTGGATCGTCGTCGCCACCGCGGTGGCCTACCGGCTGTTCATACGACGGGACTTCACCAACGCCACCGACGACGGAACCGGGCGCCGCGCGGGAGTCCGCGCCGTCCTGCCGCTGGTCGCCCTGCTCGCCCTCACCTTCGGCGGCATCGCCGCGGCCACCCCGTCCACCGGCTCCGGGATCACCCAGGCGAAGGTGCAGCAGTCCATGGCGACCGTCTTCGGCCATCTCTACCGCCTGCAGACCGCCCAGCTGAACCGGCCCGGCGTCACCGAGGCCGAGCTGCGCACCACCGCCGCCTGCGACCGCAGCGACGGCCAGGTCGACCCGGTGGGCGCCGGCAACGACTGGCGCTGCGTCATCACCTGGCACCTGCCCGGCACGACGGCCCCCGGCACCGCGATCTACCAGCTGAACATCGCCTCGAACGGACGCATCGAGGCCGACGGCGACGGACCGAAAGAAGTGAACGGCTACTTCCTGGTGCACACCCCGGCCGGGGATGCGCCGAACCCGCTGTGGCAGTTCGACGGCGATGTCGAGCTGCTTCCCACCTCCCCGAAGGGATGACTCCATGCAGGTAACGCGCCGCCGGCGTGTCCAGGAGCAGCACTTCGTCCTTCTAGGCCGGCGCCTCGGCCGTCGGGCGACGCTGGTGACGGCGTGCGTCACCGCCGTGGCGGTCGCCACGGGCACAGCTGTCGCGTCGACCCGACAGTTCGGTGACGAGCAGGTCGGCCAGATCACCTCCAAAGGCGAGGTCATCTCCAGCGACCAGTACCTCAACCCCTACGGCAGCCGCCTCGTCATCAACGACGGAAAGCTCATGGCGTCGACCGTCAGCCCGGACGGCGGCCATCTGGCCGCCACGGTCGCCGACGGCGACGCGGCCCTGGTCGTGGTGAACCTCAAGACCGGCCAGGTCCAGCAGCGCGTCGGCAGCGCCTCCGTCGACGACCTGCACATCGCCAGCAGCGCGGTGGGCCAGGAGGGCCCGAGGTACTCGCCCGACGGCACGCAGCTGTGGCTGGGTCAGGTCGACGGCTACACCAAGTTCACGGTCAACGCCGACGGGTCGCTCGCCAACCCGGTCAGCATCGCCATACCGGCCGAGGGCGCCGAGCACGCGCTTGCCGCCGCGGCGGTGTTCTCGGCGGACGGCAAGACCGTCTACGGCGCGGTCAACGGCCAGAACCGGGTCGTCGCCATCAACGCCGCGACCGGCGCGATCGAGCAGAGCTGGGCGGTGGGCAACGCCCCGCGCGGCATGGTCCAGGTGGGTGACAAGCTCTACGTCAGCAACGAGGGCGGCCGCCCGGCCAGGCCCGGCGAGTCCACGCTGAACTCCTACGGCACCCAGGTCCCGGCCAGCCCGGTGACCGGCGCCACCACCACCGGCTCGGTCAGCGTGATCAACCTGGCCGACCCGAGCGCCGCCGTCGGCAGCATCAAGGTCGGCCTGCACCCGACCGCGGTCTACGCCAAGAAGGGCGCGGTGTTCGTCACCGACACCGCCAGCAACACGGTGTCGGTCATCGACGCCCGGCGCGGCAAGGTCGTGCAGACCATCTCCACGCAGCCCTGGCCCGAGGCCACGGTCGGCTACGAGCCCGACGCCGTCACCCTCACCGACGACGGCCACCTGCTGGTCACCCTCGGCCGGGCCAACGCGGTCGCGGTCTACCGTTACACCGGCGCGCAGGAGCCGGTCAGCTACGTCGGCCTGCTGCCCACCGACTACTTCCCGGCCGAGATCACCACCGTCGGCAGGAGCGTCGTGGTCTCCAACACCCGCGGCATCGACGCTCTGCGCCCCGATGCCACCGGCGCGCACAACACCCACGACACCACGTCGAGCCTGACGCAGTTCACCCTGCCGAGCGACCGAGTCATCGCGAGCCAGACCGCCAAGGTCTTCCAGCAGAACGGCTGGACGCGCGGCGCGCTGACGCTGGCCAACCAGCACAAGGCCAAGGCCGTCCCGGTGCCGGCACGGCTCGGCGACCCGTCGACGATCAAGCACGTCTTCCTGATCGTCAAGGAGAACCGGACCTACGACCAGCTCTTCGGCGACATCCCGCAGGGCAACGGCGATCCGGCGCTGGCCCAGTTCGGCGAGAACGTGACGCCGAACCAGCACGCCCTGGCCGAGCAGTTCGGGCTCTACGACAACACCTACGACATCGGCACCAACTCCGCCGAGGGCCACAACTGGCTGATGCAGGCGGACGACCCGGAGTACACCGAGTCCTCCGCCGGCGAGTACCTGCGCAGCTACGACACCGAGGACGACGCGCTGGGCCACCAGGCGTCCGGCTTCCTGTGGAGCGGCGCCCAGGCGGTCGGCGACGGCGTCCGCGACTTCGGCGAGTTCCACCAGTTCCTGACCAAGCCCGCCGACGCGAGCTGGCAGAACCTGTACTGCGACGCCAAGAACATGGACCAGACCGGTCAGGGCAGCGCGTACACCCTGGCCTCGTCCTCGCCGATCCCGTCGCTCAACAGCGTGTCGGTGCCCGCGTTCCCGAAGTTCGACACCAGCATCCCGGACCAGTACCGGTACGAGATCTGGAAGCAGGACTTCGAGAAGAACGGCCCGGCCAACCTGAACATGCTCTGGCTCTCCAGCGACCACACCGGCGGCCCGGCCGGCCCGGCCGCGCAGGTCGCCGACAACGACCTGGCCACCGGCAAGATCGTGGACGAGATCAGCCACAGCAAGTACTGGAAGGACTCGGCGATCTTCGTCGTCGAGGACGACTCGCAGGCCGGCCTCGACCACGTCGACGGCCACCGCGCGCCGATCCAGATCATCAGCCCCTGGGCGCAGCACGGCACCGTCGACGACCACTACTACTCGCAGATCACGATGGTCCGCACCATCGAGCAGATCCTCGGGATCCACCCGATGAACCAGAAGGACACCGCGGCCACCCCGATGGCCACCGCCTTCACCAGCACCCCGAACTACGCCCCGTTCACCGCGGTGCCGAACCGCACCTCGCTGACCGACGGTCTGCCCACGCCGCCGCCCTGCGGCAACGACAACCCGGCCCCGCAGGACCCGAAGGCGTCCCTGGTGCCGTCCACCACCGCCGTGCCCCAGGCGGAGACGTCGATCGCGGCGCAGTGGGCCACGTGGAAGTCGCAGCAGCGGCTGACCGGACCGAACGCGGTGCCGGACTACGCCAACCCGGCGCAGATGAACCACCTGGTCTGGTACCAGACGCACAACTGGAAGACGCCGTACCCCGGTGAGACCCGGATCTACGCCCCGAACGACGTCCCCGGCGCGTACATCCCCTCCTCGGACACCGACGGCTGATCCCGCCCGTGACATGGAGCGGTCCGCGTCCGGAGAACCGGACGCGGACCGCTCATGCGTCTGCCGTCACTCGCACCAGCGCGGCGCCTGGCCGATGTTCTCGATGTACCGGGCCGAGGACCAGGCCCAGCAGCCGTTGGCCAGCTTGTACCAGCGCGGGTTGCCGTCCACCGTCTCGCCGTTGACCTTGCACTTGATCCAGACGATCTGGCCGTAGGCCAGCGAGCCGACCACCTTGGCGTTCCGGTTCGGAGCGTTGCGGATCAGCAGGCCCGTCTTGGCGATGACCTGGCCCTTGTACAGGTGGTGGTGGTGCCACGACGACGGGGCGGCGGCCGAGGCGGTCCCCGCGGCGGCGACCGTGGCGAGCGCGCCGGCGGCCGTGACGGTGGCGATCTTGCGAAGAGTCGACTGCAGAAGCATCTGCGAATCTCCTGATGAGGTGGGCCCGATGACGGGCCGGGGGAGTGGGGGCTGCCGAGTGAACCGGCGTCATGCACCCCTCGGGTCGGTCCCCTGGAAGCCATGACCCTGTCGTCGTGTTCCGGTGGGGACCGGTTACCGGCAACGCTAGTTCGACTACCGTCCGTCCGCAAAAGATGACTCTCGGCGACTGCTTCGCCGGTCGCCGCGAGCGCCCCGCCGAGGCCTGCGTGCGGTGCCCAACGGGCCTTCACAGCAGGCTTGTTGAGGGATTCCACGAGCCCGCTTCGGTGCGATCCTGGCCGGGGGAGAGGCGGGG
>NZ_BBPO01000014.1:49228-98279 GCF_000787815.1 Streptacidiphilus neutrinimicus | reverse complement strand
CCGACGGGCGGCCAGGAGGGTGGCCGGGCCGATGGCGGCCGGCGGGAGGGAGGTTGAGCGGACTGCAGGGTGGAGGCGGTCGCGGGTCAGTCGGGGGCCGGAGTGCGCACGGCCTGGATGACGGCCCAGGCGACGGAGACGAACGGCACGGCCACGACCGCGCCGACGAAGCCGAGCGCGATGGTGCCGAGGATGACGGAGACGGCGACCACGACCGGGTGCAGCCGCACCGCCCAGCTCATGATGAGCGGGTGCAGCAGATGGCCCTCGATCTGCCCGATGACGACGATGAGGGCCAGCACGATCAGCGCCGTCACCGGACCCTTGGCGGCCAGCGCGACCACGCTCGCGACGGCGAGCGCGAAAGGGGAGCCGATCAGCGGCACGAACGCCGCCAGGAACTCCAGTACCGCCAGCGGCACGGCGAAGGGGACGCCCAGCGCGAACAGCGCGATGCCGACCAGGATCGCGTTGGTCCCGGCCACGAGGATGATGCCGCGGATGTAGCCGGCGAAGGTGCGCCACGCCGCCCGTCCGGCCCGGTCCCAGCCCGCGCGCCCGCCCGCCGGCAGCTGGTCGCGGAACCACGCCCACATGCGTTCGCCCGAATGAACGAAGAACACCGAGCAGAACAGGCCGAGCGCCGCCACCGTCAGCGCCTCCACCACCTGCGTCGCGCCGCTCAGGGCGCTCTGGATGAGCGTGGTCCGGTGGGCCGAGATGAACGTGGTGACCTTGTGCTGCAGGTCCGTCAGCGCGGTCGGGCGCACGTGGAACGGCGCGCCCTCCAGCCACACCTCCAGGCGGTGGATGCCGGAGTCGAACTGCGTCGTCACATGCCCCGACTCGCCGGCCACCAGGAAGCCCGTCAGGGCGAAGCCCCCGGCGATCAGGACCACGCACAGCACGTAGGCGCAGATGACGGCCCAGATCCTGGGCATCACCCGGTGCAGACGGTCCGCCAGCGGACGCAGCAACGCCGCGATCACCAGCGCGAGGAAGATCGCGACGGCGACCGGCTGGAACCTCGCCAGCAGCCGGAACACCACGTACGCCGCCGTGCCGAGCACCAGCAGACGCCAGGCCCAGCCCGTGACCACCAGCAGGCTGCGCGGCACGTGCGGACCGGAGGTGACCCGGTCAAGGTCGACGACCCGCACCCGCCGCGCCCCGCGGGCGAGCCGGTCCAGGGCCGCGGGGAACTGCGGGGTGCCGCGGCGCCGGGGCGCCGGCCTCGGCGGTCGAGCCGTCCGGTGCGCCACTCGGTCTCCTCTCCCCTCCCCGTCCCCGGTCCCGGCGGCGGCTCAGAAGCGCTGGGCCTTGGCGACCATCGGGATCAGGGTCAGGTTGGCGTCCTTCGAGCTGAACGCGACCGGTGTGGCCTTCGCCCCGGGGGCGAGATGCTCGGTGCCGACCACGACGCTGTCGACCACGTGCCCCGAGGTGTCGGTCCAGTCGACCTGCACGGCGAATGAGGCGGTGGGACCGGTGTGGTTCGTGATGTTCACGATCGCGGCGTTGAGGCCGCCGGTCTGCGCCTTCGGCAGTCCGGTGAGGAAGACGTCCGCGGTCGCGTTCCCGCGCCCCGTGACGTTCTTCAGAGCCCCCTGGTAGGCGGCTTGCGTGCGGGCGGACTCGGCAGCGACGGAGGAGGCGAACGCGGAGGCCCGCGCCTCCATGGACGCCGAGGCGGACGCGGCGGAGGCCTGACCCGCCGAGGCGAGCGACTGGAGCGCCGAGGGTGCGTTCCCGGAGAAGTTCCCGGTGGCCGGCGGCTGGGTGGTCATGACGGTGCTGCCCGAGAAGTTGCCCGCGGCGGAGCTGGTGCAGGCGCTGAGTCCGAGCACGCCGAGCGCGAAGAGTGCCAGAGCGGCGGTGATGCCCGCGGTGTAGTGGAAGATGGGTCGCCTCGTGCTCGACATCTGTGGTCCTCTCCGACTCGGACTCGCCTGGGCGTCGCCTGCGTGGGTGTCCGCGGCCGGTCCGGCGACGGAGCGCCCTTCCGATTACACGTGCACACCTCCCGCCCCGCGACACCTGATGCTCCGTCCGGCATGGCCCGAACGGGTGACAAGGCGGCGGTGCGGCCGTTCGGGTGTCCTGCGGGAGTCCTGGGGCGAGCCGCCCCGGCGCCGCCTGCCGCCCGTCCGGGACGGGAAAGGGTGCGCGGAGGAAGCCGACGCCGGGGGCGGGGGCGGGGGTGCGCGGGTGAAGCCGACGCCGGGGCGGGGGTCGAGCCTGGCGGATCGGGGCGTGGGAGGGCTGGGGCCGGGGTATGGTGGAGTCCCAACACCGCATTTGCCGCCCATTGATGACGCTACGTCACTTATCGGACGCCTAGTGACGTCATCGTGTCGACTTCGTAAGCTCTGTCATATGCCCGACGCCCTTCCAGCCCCGGACGACCTCGTCCAGCTCCAACGTGAGTTGGATGCGGCGGACAATGCGCTCGCCGACTTCGCGCAGAGCAAGACCGCCGAGTACCGCGCGCGGTTCCCCGAGCCGCGGCAGGCACTCCAGCGGGCTCGGTGGACGGAGGAGGACATAGCGGAGTTCGGCAGGCTGCGGCAGGCGGTGCAGGACCTGCGCACCGCGGTGCGCCAGCACCCGACGACCGTCCGGGCCCACGCCGCGGGCTGCGCCAGGGAGACCGCGCAGGCGCGCAAGACCGCCGCGCGCAGGCGCGCGGACCGGGGCCAGGACCGAAGCCCGGACGGGAGCCCTGGCTGCTGACGCTCAGGCGGCCTTCAGCGTCGCCCAGACGACCTTGCCGTCGGTGGTGGCAGAGGGTTTCACGCCCCAGGACTCCGCGAGGGCCTGGACGATGAGCAGGCCCCGGCCGCTCTCCTCGTCGAGGTTCGGGGCATCGGGGGCCTCGCAGCACACACCGTGGTCGTCGTGGACCTCGATGCGCAGGCGGCCGTCGGGGGAGAGGGCGACGCCGCACAGGATTCTCGTGCTTGCCGTGTGCACCACGGCGTTGGTGGCCAGCTCGGACAGCAGCAGAGCCGCGTCGTCAAGCGTCCGCCTGGGCACGGACCAGGCATCCAGGTGTTCGGTGAGGCGGTGCCGCGCGATGCCGACGCTGGAGCGCTGAGCCGGGAGCTCCAGCCAGTGGGATCGTCGTAGGCCCGCCGTGGCTAAGTGCCGGGAGGGCAGGAGCTCGGTCGTCTGCTGTCGGTGAGCACTCACGGATCCGACTATGCTCGCCGCCCCGCGCACGGCGCAACCAACTCCCTGATAATTTCAGCGCGATGTCATCCTCCTGGTGTCATCAATGCCAAGTCTCTGTCAAAATCGGAACGCTGACGGATCGACGAGTCGACAGATCGTCGGGGAGGTGGAGCACGTGTCCGAGAACCGTTCGACGGCCGGCACGGGCGCGCCCACCGTGCTGCGCATGATCCTCGGCCGGCGGCTGCAGGAGCGGCGGGTGGCCGCGGGCGTCTCGCTCGAAGCAGCGGCCAAGGCCCTGCGTGTGACCCCATTGACCGTGCGCCGCCTGGAGAAAGCCGAGGTCGCCCTCAAACCCCTGTACGTGGAACGGCTGCTGGAGAAGTACGGCGCGGACGCGCAGGAGATCGAGGAGTTCATCGCGCTGGCCGAGCAGGCCAACGAGCCCGGCTGGTGGTACGCCTACCGTGACGTGCTGCCCGGCTGGTTCTCGGCCTACGTGAGCCTCGAGTCCGGGGCCGTCACGCTGCGCACCTACGAACCGCACTACGTCCCCGGCCTGGTGCAGACGCACGCCTACGCGCGGGCGGTCCTGCAGGGCGGCTTCCCCAACGACTCCGAGGAGGAGCTGGACCGGCGGGTGGACCTGCGGCTGCGGCGGCAGGGCCTGCTGGACGGCCCCGACGCGCCCACCCTGTGGGTGGTCATGGAGGAGGCCGTCCTCCATCGCGTCGTCGGCAGCGCCGACGTGATGCGCGACCAGATCGACGTGCTGCTCACGGCCATGGAACGCGACCACGTCAGCATCGACGTCGTCCCGTTCACCGCGGGCGCCCACGTGGGAGCGTGCGCGCCCTTCACCTACTTCCGCTTCCAGGAGCGGGAGCTGCCCGACGTCGTCTACAGCGAGATCCTGTCCGCCTCGGTCTACCTGGACCAGCGCGCGGACGTCGTCGCCCATCTCGAGGCGCACAACCGGATGGCGCTGCTGACCTCGTCCGCGCAGAGCAAGTCTCTGCTCAACCGCATGCGTAAGGAGTACTCATGACCACCACCGACAGTGCGGGCGCCGACAGAGCGGTCTACAACGGGATGCCGGCCCCCGAACTCGGCGAGCAGGGCTGGGAGAAGCCTTGGAGCGGCCCCAACGGCGGACAGTGTGTCGAGGCGAAGCGACTGGCCGACGGCCGCGTCGCGCTGCGGCAGTCCACCGACCCCGCCGGCCCCGCGTTGATCTACACCACCGAGGAGATCGGCGCGTTCATCCAGGGAGCCAAGGCGGGCCTCGCGGACCACCTGCTGGCCGGCTGAGACAGGCCCCAGGGCCCGGTCGGCGCGCACCACACCGACGTTCGAATCGAAGGGGAACCGATGAGCGACACCCGTCCCGCGAGGGGCCTCGACACCAACAGGCCGCATTCCGCCCGGATGTACGACTACTACCTGGGCGGCAAGGACCACTTCGAGGTCGACGCCCAGGCCGCGGAACGGGTCGTCGCGGTGTATCCCAGCATCTTCACCTGCGCCCGCGAGAACCGCGCGTTCATGCACCGCGCCACCCGCGTCCTCGCGCGCGAGCACGGCATCCGCCAGTGGCTGGACATCGGCACCGGGATCCCGACCGAGCCGAACCTGCACCAGGTCGCCCAGTCGGTCGCGCCGGCCGCGCGCGTGGTCTACGCCGACAACGACCCGCTGGTGCTCAAGTACGCCGAGCGCCTGATGCGCAGCACGTCCGAGGGGCGCACCACCTACATCGAGGCGGACGTCAACGACCCGGAGTCGCTGCTGGCCAGCCCCGAGCTGTCCGAGGTCCTCGACCTCGAACGGCCGGTCGCCCTGTCCCTGAACGCGCTGCTGCACTTCGTCCCGGACGCGCAGGATCCGCACCGCATCGTGCGGACCCTCCTCGGCGCGCTGCCCTCCGGCAGCGCGCTGGCGATCAGCCACTGCACCCCCGACTTCGACCCGGTCAGCTGGGAGAAGGTCGAGGACGTCTACAACGGCGCCGGCACTCCGGTCCAGTTCCGCGCGCGCGAGGAGGTCGCGGGCTTCTTCGAGGGCCTGGACCTGCTGGAGCCGGGAATCTCCGTCGGGCACCGCTGGCGCCCGGACGCCGCGTCGGCGGAGGAGCCCACCGACGCCGAGGTCAGCCTGTGGGTCGGGGTGGGCATCAAGCCCTGACCCCCACGCCGCCGGGGGCCGCCTCGCCCCTCCCGCTCGGGGAACGACATGCCTCAGCCTCAGATGACCCCTCCAGCCGGTGCGCCCACGGCGCGACCGCAGCCCCGACGCCGCCCCGAGGCGGCGCTGGGGCGGCACGGCCCTGATTCGGCAGGGCGGCCGTGGTGACCTCGATGCCCGCGCCGGGCGGGTGGCCCGATCCTTACGCCGAGGCGATGGCCGTCTGGCCGGAGCTGTGGCGCAGCCACCCCACACTCGTCTTCCCCTCGCGCCCGGACCACCCGCCCGCGACCGGCTGGCTCCCGGCGGAGGCGGCCTCCGGCCTGGAGGGCGCCCCCCGCTGGCAGGCGATCCTGAACGACCTCCACCTCGCCGTCACCGCGCCCGACGGCCGCCTCTGGTACAGCGGGCCGCTCCTGTCCACCCGCCCCTGGCGCCGCACGGCCCGCGCCCGCGGCGAACTCCTGCTCATCACGGGCCCGTTCACCCACCCCACCGACTTCCTCCCGGCCGCCCACGGCGGCCACCTGCTCTGCGCGATGGCGGACCTCTCGCTCCTGAACTGCTTCTGAGGCTGTTTCAGGCAAGCCGAGGGTCACAGGATGTGGATGCGCTCCAGCGCTCCGCTGTCGTTGTTCCTGATCATCAGGTCGTGCCCCTTCGCCCGCTCGCGCTCGACGAAGTCGAGCAGCAGCAGCGCCCGGTTGACGACATCGGACTTACTCACCTGGCCGCTCTCGGCCAGCTCGTTCACGGCCGTCACCGCAGGCGGGCACAGCGTCACGGAGAACCGCTCGCTGTTCGGGTGCGGGGGAAGCTCGGTCATGGCACGCCCTTCTCTCTTCTCGGTCGATCACATCTCGTCCTGCCTGCACCAGAGCTGCACGAATCTGGTGCGCATACGCACCGTTTATGCACCGACCGGCCAGCGGGCCACGGGCCGGTCGGGGGAGGGTACGGTGCGGATCGTGGACGTGGTTGGCGGGGGGCTTCGGCCATTGTTGTTTCTCGATGTCGACGGCCCGCTGATCCCCTTCGGCGGGCCCGCGCCGGGCTCCCCCGACCCACCTCGGCCCCGTCGCCGCCTTCGTCCTCGCTCTCGTCGCGTTGGTGCTGGGCGAGCGGGCGCTGCGCCGGTGCGCTGCGCGCGCCGCCGTCGGCCGGGTCGCCTGAGGCGCCGCGACCCCGGCGACAGTCCCGTGCGCATGTTGTGCCGGTTCCGTGCGCGCGTGTCGCGCCGCGCGGCGAGGCGGTCGCGCGCGGCGATGCTGGTGCGCGGGTTCGTGCTCACGGGCCCGGGTCCCGCCGGTTCCTCACCTCGGCGGGGCCTGCTCGGAGGCGCCCGCGGTTATCCCCCCGGCCGCGGGCAACGGGGTGCGGTGCTCCACGGAGCGGAGCACCGCACCCCGTTCTTCCGTGGCCGCCGCCCGGACCTCACCTGCCGTCAATAACCCCGGCGGCTGTTTGTTCCAGGCCTTCGGTGCCGGGCTTCTTCCGCATCACCGGCTCCCGCGCCCGGTGGGCCCCGGCCCCGCTGCGGCGGCTCAGCCGCCGCTGCGCCTCCGCGTCGGGCCACTGACGCTCCGACGGGAACACCTCCGGTGGGATGCGGCGTCCGCCGCATCGCATCATGCGTGCGGGCGGCCCTCCCGTCGTGGGCCATCGGGGTGGCGGTGGGAGTGTCCTGCGCGGGCTCGAGGGGGTGGGCACGGATGGTGAAGCATGACTCGTAAGCGAACCGCACTGCTGTGCGCCGCCGCGCTGCTGCTCTCCACGGCCCCGCTCCTGGCGGGGACCGCCGGCGCGGCCGACGCCTCCGCCGCCGGCGCGGGTCGCGGATCCGACTGCGCCGCCTCCGCGGACCCGGCACGTGGCCAGGCCCGCGTCGTGCAGGACGCCGTCCGGAAGGCCGGGCGCGACCTGAAGCTCCAGGCCGTGGTGGCCCGGGTGACCGAGAACGGCCGTGACGTGTGGACCGGAGCCCTGGGGACGTCGATGACCTCCGTCCCGGCCCGCCCCGACATGCGCTTCCGCGCGGGCTCCGTGGGCATCAGCTACATGGGCACGATCCTGCTGCAGCTCGCCGACGAGAAGCGGATCAGCCTCGACGACCCCATCTCACGCTGGCTGCCGGAGGTCCCGTACGCCCACCGGATCACGCTGCGGATGCTCGGCAGCACCACCTCCGGCTTCCAGGACTACGTCAAGAACCCCGCGTTCCAGGCCGCCCTGCTGGCGCACCCGTTCCAGCACTGGACGCCCGAGGAGGTCCTGCGCTACGCGAACCTGAGAACGCTGCTCTACAGGCCCGGCACCAACATCAGCTACTCGCACGCCAACTTCGTGCTGCTGGGCGAGGCGCTGCAGCGGATCACCCACACCCGGCTCGATCATCTGCTCGAACAGCGCATCTACCGCCCTCTCGGGCTGCGCGCGACGTCGAACGGCTACACCCCCGAGATCCCGACCCCGGTGCTGCACGCCTTCACCTCCGCGCGCGGGACGTACGAGGAGTCGACCTTCTGGAACCCCTCCTGGACCACCGCGCCGGGCGCGGTCATCACCCAGGATGTCTGCGACCTCGCCCGCTCGGGCGAGGGCATCGGATCGGGCCGGACGCTCACCCGCCAGGGCTACCGGACGCTGCTCAACCCCGGCACGATCGGGCTCGGCAAGAAGACGACGCGCTGCCCGCTCTGCTTCCCGCAGACCAGGGCCGCGCACTTCGGCATGTCCGTGATCGTGGTGAACGGCTGGATCATCCAGAACCCCTCCTTCCTCGGCTACGCCGCGATCATGGCCTACCTGCCCGCCCGCCACCTCACCATCGCCGTCTCGGCCACGGACACCCCCGCCACCCCGGCCACCGTCCCCAACCCCGCCACCAACGTCGCCGAGGCCATCTCCCAGCGCCTCGTCCCGTCCAACCCCCTGACGCTCGGCCCCTTCTGACGCCAGCCAGCAGGCAGACGAGAACGCCGCAGTGCGCGACGAGGTCCGAAGCTTGCGTCAGGGGCGGGTGGTCGGCTGAGGGTCGAGGGTCGGGGTGACGAGGCCGGTCTGGTAGGCCAGGACGACGGCCTGGACACGGTCGCGGAGCTGGAGTTTGGCGAGGATGCGGGCGACGTGGGTCTTGACGGTGGCTTCGGAGAGGTGCAGGTGGGCGGCGAGTTCGCTGTTGCTGAGGCCCTGGGCGATCAGGAGGAGGACCTCGGTCTCGCGCGGGGTGAGGGAGGAGAGACGGCTGTGCTGGCTGGCCCGGTCCGGGCCGCCGCCCGGGAGGGAGGCGTCGTCGCGCTGGGCGAAGCGGGAGATGAGGCGGCGGGTGATGGCCGGGGCGAGCAGCGCGTCGCCGGTCTGGACGGTGCGGACGGCGGTGACGAGGTGTTCGGGCCGGATGTCCTTGAGCAGGAAGCCGCTCGCGCCGGCGTTGAGGGCGGCGTAGACGTACTGGTCGAGGTCGAAGGTGGTCAGGATGATCACCCGTGGGACGTGTTCCCCGTCCGAAGCGAGGATCCGCCGGGTCGCTTCGAGGCCGTCCATCTCGGGCATGCGGACGTCCATCAGCACCACGTCCGGCAGGGTGCGGCGGACCGCCTGGACGGCGGCCGTGCCGGTGTCGGCCTCGGCGACGACCTCGATCCCCTGAGCGCCCAGGATCATCGTGAAGCCGGTGCGCACGAGTGCCTGGTCGTCGGCGATCACGACGCGCAGCGGGGTGGTCATGCGTCCTCCAGGGAGTCCAGCGGAATCAGCGCCTTCACGCGGTAGCCGCCGGTGAGTCGGGGGCCGGTCTGCAAGGTCCCACCGTAGAGGGCGACGCGTTCGCGCAGTCCGAGCAGGCCCCTGCCGCTGCCGGTGGCGGCGGCCGCGCCGGGGCGTCCCTCGGTGTTCGCCACGACGACCGACAACTCCTGTGTGCCGTAGTCGACCTGGACGAACGCGGTGGCTCCCGCTGCGTGCTTGACCATGTTGGTCAGGGCCTCCTGAACGACCCGATAGGCCGTCAGTTCCACGCCGGGCGACAGCGCCCGCCGCTCGCCGGTGACCGCGAGGTCGATCCGGATCCCGGTCAGCCGGATCCGGTCGGCCAGCGCCTCCAGGCCGTCCAGGCCGGGCTGTGGGGCGAGTTCGGCCTCGGAGGTGGTGACGCCGGAGCGAGCAGAGGCGGCAAAGCCACCGGAGCCCTCCGGCACGTCCGAGTCGCCCATGGTCAGCAGGCCCATCACGTGGCGCAGGTCGGTCATCGCGGCGCGGCCGCCGGACTCGATGGCGAGCAGCGCCTCCTTGGCAAGCTCGGGCTTCTGGTCGAGGACCATCCGCGCAGCGCCGGCCTGGATCACCATGACGCTGACGTTGTGGGTCACCACGTCGTGCAGTTCGCGGGCGATACGGGCGCGTTCGTGCTCGACGGCCTCGCGCAGCGCCTCGATCCGGTCCAGCTCCAGGGCCCGCACCCGGGCCCGGCTCTCCTCGGCCCGCCGCGCCCACAGCCGCTGCCCGAGCGCCGCGACCACGACCGGGAACAGCAACAGCGCGCCCACCACCCAGGTGGGGAAGTGGGGCAGCCGCGCTCGCGAGATCAGCAGGACCAGGACCGTGGCGGCGACGGGGGCTGCGGCCAGGGACAGCCGCCGGTGCGGGCTGTGCGCGACCGCGCTGTAGAGCGCGATGGCGCCGACCAAGGACACGGCGAACAGCACGTCAGGAAACGCGTGGCATGCCAGTAGAGTCAGGTCGCAGGCGAGTTGAAGCCACAGCGCGGCCAGTGGAGCCCGGCGGCGCCAGGCGGGCGCCCCGGCCGCGACCGCCGCCAGCAAGGTGACGGCCAGCGGGCTGGCCGGTCGGTTGGGCGTTTCGAGCGAGTAGCGGACCGCGACCAGGACGAAAGCCAGAGCGAGGCCTGTGTCCAGCAGTCGCTGACGGAGCGTCAGGCGGCGAAGCGGATCGGCGGACGGTAGGAGCAAGCCCCGAAGGCCCGTCCGACCTGCGGTTCCCGGCCTGCTGCTCACGCTCTCCCTCTCCCGACTACATCAAAAGGATGATCCCGCAGGCCGTCGTCCGTGAGGCGTACCGGATATGCCTCCCGGGGCCGAAGTGGCCGGTCACCGCCCGACCCTAGCGTTGTCGGCGTCGGGCAGGAGGGGTGAGAAGGGGAAATGACCATGACCGAGCCTGTGATCGAACTGGACGGAGTGCACCGCCGCTTCGTGGACGGACCGGCAGCGCTGTGCGACGTCTCGCTGACCGTGCGGGCGGGAGAGGCCGTGGCGATCCTCGGGCCTTCCGGCAGCGGCAAGTCCACCATGCTGAACCTGATCGCGGGCCTGGACCGGCCCGACGCCGGGACGGTGACCGTCGCCGGCGTCCGGGTGGACTCCCTGGGGGAGGCGGGTGCGGCACGCTACCGCCGTGCGAAGGTCGGCATGGTCTTCCAGTTCTTCAACCTGCTGGACGACCTGACCGTCCTCGACAACGTGGTGCTGCCCGCCGAGATGACAGGCGTCGGCCGCGGTGAGGCGCGCAGGCATGCGAGCGGACTGCTGGACGTCCTCGGCATCGCCCGGCACGCCCGCGCCTACCCCGGTCGGCTGTCCGGCGGCGAGCGCCAGCGTGTCGCGGTGGCACGCGCGCTGATGAACCGTCCGCCGCTGCTGCTGGCGGACGAGCCGACCGGCGCGCTGGACTCCGCCTCCGGCGAGGAGGTCAGGGCGCTGCTGCGGGAGCTGCACGCCGACGGCCAGACCGTCGTCGTGGTCACCCACGACGAGAGCCTTGCCGCGAGCTGCGCGACGCGCGTCGTGCGCCTTGCCGACGGCCGGATCGCCTCCGACACCCGCGTGGTTCCCGGCGCCGCGGCCGGAGTCGAGGGCGCCGGGGCGGTGGCCCGATGAGCGCGCTGGGCCGGGTCATCCGGGCGGGGGTCCGCCGTCGCCGGGTGCAGACCGCCGTCACCGGGCTGGCCGCGATGATGGCGGTCACCGCCTCGGTGCTGGGCGGCTCGCTGCTGGTCGCTTCCGACGCGCCGTTCGAGCACGCCTTCGTCCGACAGCACGGCGCGCACCTCGCGGCCCAGTTCGACTCCGCCGGGGCGAGCGCGGACCGGCTCGGCGCGACCGCCCACGCCGCGGGGGTCACCGCCGCCGCTGGCCCGTTCCGGACCGTCACAGCGGACCCGTCCGGCGGTCCGGGGCTGGACCTGCCGGCCGACGTGACCATGGACCCGATGAAGCTGGTCGGCCGCGGGGACGCGGGCGGCCCGGTCGACGACGTCACCTTGAGCGCGGGCCACTGGGTCTCGGGCCCCGGCCAGTTGGTCGTGTCGGCCGACTACTCCGGCCCCGAGCTCGGCCTGGGACAGAAGGTCGACTTCCCGAGCGCCTCCGGCGGCGTCACCGAGCTCGAGGTCGTCGGTGTCGCCCGCTCCGTCAGCCGTACCGCGGACGGCTGGGTCGAGCCGTCGGACGTCTCCGCTCTCACCGGTACGAAGGGCGCGGAGGCGGGGCTGCAGATGCTCTACCGCTTCGCCTCCGCGTCGACCACGGCGCAGCTCGCCGCCGACCGCGACGCGGTCGCCGCGCTCGCGCCGCCCGGCTCGCTGAGCGGCAGCCGCACCTGGCTCGACGTCAAGCGCACCAGCGACGACAGCACCGGGCTCTTCGTCCCGTTCCTGACCGCCTTCGGTCTGCTGGGCATCCTGATGTCCGTGCTGATCGTCGGCAACGTCGTGGCCGGGGCCGTCGGCTCGGGAGCCCGGCGTATCGGCATCCTGAAGGCCATCGGCTTCACCCCGGCCCAGGTCGTGCGGGCGTACACGGGCCAGGCGCTGATTCCCGCGGCGGTCGGGACGGCGCTCGGCGCCCTGCTCGGCAACCTGGCGGCCGGTCAGGTGCTGGCCGCCACCGAGCAGCTCTACGGCGCCGCCTCGCTCTCCGTCGCTCCCTCGGTCGACGTCGCGGTGATCGGCGGCACGCTGCTCATGGTGTCCGCGACCGCACTGGTCACCGCGTTGCGCGCCGGCCGGCTGCGCACCGTGGACGCGCTCGCCGTCGGCCGTACGCCGAAGACCGGACGCGGCCGTCGCGCCGCCCGGGTCGCGCGCTCGCTGCCGCTGCCCCGCCCGGTGACGCTCGGCCTCGCGCAGCCCTTCTCCCGTCCGGCGCGGGCCGTCGCGATGGTCACCGCGATCCTCTTCGGCGCGACCGCCGTCACCTTCGCCTTCGGCCTCGGCAGCTCCCTGCAGCGCATCCAGGACGCCAAGAGGAGCAACGCCGACGTCACCGTGCTCACCTCGGCCCCGCCGCGGTGGGGCGGCCCCGCCGCCCCGTCCGCCATCGGAGGCGAGGCGACCGGCACCGGCGCGAGCGGCGGTGCCCCCGCGGCGCGCGGCGGCGTCGACACCGCGGCCATGGCCCGGGCGATCGAGGCCACGCACGGCACCCGCGCCTGCTTCGGCGTGGCGCAGACCGAGGTCACCGCGGCCGGTACGACGGGCAGTGTCGACGTCACCGCCTTCCTCGGGGACGCCTCCTGGGCCGGCTACCAGATGGTCTCCGGCACCTGGTTCCGCCGGCCCGGCGAGGCGGTCGCGCCCACCCCGTTCCTGACCGCCACCGGGACCAGGGTCGGCGACACCGTCGTGATCACCGACCACGGCACGGCGGTCCCGGTGAAGATCACCGGCGAGGTCTTCGTCACCGAGAACCGGGGCATGGACCTGCTCACCGACGCCAGGACCCTGGCGGCCGCCGAGCCGCACCTGAAGGCCGCCTACTTCTCCGTCGCGCTCGCCTCCGGCATCGATCGCAGCGCCTACGTGCGCGCCCTCGACGCGGCGCTGCGGCCCACCGGCGCGATCGCGCAGGTCGGCGACGGCGGCGGGGCCAGCCAACTCCTGATCATGCTGGACGCCCTGACGGGGCTGCTCACCCTGATGCTCGTGGTCGTCGCGGGGCTCGGCGTGCTGAACGCGGTGGTGCTCGACACCCGCGAGCGGGTGCACGACCTCGGGGTGGTCAAGGCGCTCGGCATGACGCCGCGCCAGACCGTGTCGATGGTGGTCGCCCAGGTGGTCCTCATCGGCGCGGTCGGCGGAGCGCTGGGGGTGCCGCTCGGGGTGGCGCTCCAGCGGATCGTGGTCCCGGCGATGGGCGACAGCGCGGGCCTGCGCCTGCCGTCCGCGGTGCTGGACGTGTACCAGGCGCCCGCGCTGGTCCTGCTGGGCCTCGGCGGTCTGGTCATCGCGGTGCTGGGCGCGATGGGTCCGGCCGGCTGGGCCGCCCGGACCCGCACGGCGGTGGCGCTGCGCACCGAGTGAGGGCTGCCCACCGGGCGAGGTCCGCGCTGCGCGCGAGGGCCGCGTTCAGGGGCCGGCAGGCGGTTCGAAGCCGGCCAGCATCTGGGCCAGCGCCGCCTGGTCGGGGCCGACGAACGGGGAGAGCCCCGCCGCCGAGCTCAGCGTGTCGATCATCGGCCCGGTGATCCCGTCCGCGGCCGGCAGGTGCGTCGACAGGACGAGCTCGGGTGCGCGGTCCCGCAGCGGCTGGAAGGTGTCGGAGAAGCGCTTCGGGTCGACGTTCTCGACCCAGGGGCTGTCCACGCTCGCCCACATCAGCTGCGCGGCACGCAGGTCCTCGGCGGGCACCCCGCGGGCGTCCGTGCTCTCGGCGACGTCGGCGGTGGGCATCGGCGCGCCGAAGCAGTCCGAGCTGAAGCAGACACCGGTGAGATCGTCGAAGAAGCCGACCGTGGCGGGGTTGTCGAACAACGGCGGCCGGAACGCGGTCAGGGTCCGGTCGCCGACGTCGAGCGACTGCCCGGGGTTGAGCAGATGGATCCGGTCCAGCGGCAGCGGTGACTCGCAGGACATGATCCCGACCGCGATGAACGTCGTCACCAGCTTCGCCTCCGGGGCTGCCTCCAGGAGCGCCCGGATACCGCCGGTGTGGTCGCGGTCGGGGTGCGTGAGCCAGATCCAGCGCACGTCGGCCGGGTCGACCACTTCGGCGAGTGTCCGCAGGAAGTCGCGGTCCGGCAGGCCCAGACCGGTGTCGACGACGACGGGTTGACCCGCGTGGAGCACGAAGGCGTTGACGGGGATGTACCCGATCCCGGGCACCTCGAGGCTGTCGCCGAGGACGCTGACGTCGGGCCGGATCCGATGAACGGGCATGAGCGATCTCCCTCCTGGGACGGGGCCGCTCGCAACCGCCCTCCCATCGTAGGCGCGCCTCAGCCCGTCGGCTCGAAGACGGTGCGGCCGCCGCGGCCGGTGCCGACGTGCCGGCGGAGGTGCTGGCCGAGGAAGAAGGCGGCGCGGTCCAGTGCCTGGTCGGCCTCGTCCAGGACGCCGGCGAAGGCCTGGAACACGTGGGGGACGTCGGCGGTGACGTCCAGGACGACGTCGACGCCGGCCTCCCTCGCCCGGGTTGCCAGACGTGTGGAGTCGTCCAGGAGCATCTCGTTGGTGCCCGCCTGGAGCAGCGTCGGGGGCAGGCCGGTCAGGTCGGCGAGGGTGGCGGGACTGAGCAGCGGCTGGCGCGGGTCCTGGCCCGCGAGGTACATGGCTCCGGTGTGCTCCATGCCCTCGCGCGTGAAGAACGGATCGGCGCCCGCCCGGGTCTCCATGCTCGCGCCGGTCCGGGTCATGTCGAGCCCGGGCGAGAACGCGACGAGGGCGGCGGGCAGGGGCAGACCCGCGTCGCGGGCGGCGAGGCAGGTGGTGACGGTGAGGCCGCCGCCCGCGGAGTCCCCGGCGAAGGCGATCGCCGCGGGGTCCACGCCGCTGTCCAGCAGCGCGCGGTAGGCGCTCACCCCGTCCTCGACGGCGGCCGGGAACGGGTGCTCGGGGGCGAGCCGGTAGTCCAGCGAGAACGCCCTGAAGCCGGTGCGGGCCACCAGGTTCCCGGTCAGCGACATGGCCGTCTCCGGCGAGCCGACGACGTAGGAGCCGCCGTGGAAGTAGAGGATCGTCCCCGCGTGCGGAGCACCGTCCGGCTCCACCGGTTCGACCAGCACGGCGCGCCGGTCGCCGAGCGACGCCGCCCGGGTGCTGATCCCGGCCGGGACGATCATCCCGGCCATCAGCGCCTCGAACCCGGCGCGGAGTTCCGCCACCGACTTGGGGCCCACGGGGTGGGGCCGCCGGATCATCGCGTCGATCTCCGCGCGCTGTCGCCTGCTCATCGTCGCCTCCACGGCATGTGCATTCCCCAGAACTATATGCCCAGGAATTTATGTCAGACTATATGCCATGGCGTCCAAGTCAAGCGGTGCCGGGGTCGACCTCCCCGGCTTCTTCGCCGACCTCGTTCGCTGCGAGACGCGCCTCTACAACGCGCTGAACGACCGCCTGCGCGAGCGGCACGCGATCGTCACCTCGCAGTTCGAGTTCCTGCGCTACCTGCGCGACCACGCCGGCGCCCGAGTGGCTGACGTCGCCGCCGAGTTCGCCATCGGGATCGGCGCGACCAGCAAGGGAGTCGACCGTCTGGAGAAGCAGGGGTGGGTCGTGCGGCGCCCCAACCCGTCGGACCGCCGCTCGTCGCTGCTGGAGCTGACCGACGGCGGGCGGGAGCTCGTCGGGGCGGCTGAGGCGACCTTCGCGGAGACGCTGGCCGAGCTGACCGCGGGCGCCCTCGACGGCCCGTCCGGGCTTGCCGCGGTACGGGTCCTCTCGGAGCTGCGCTCCGCGCTCGAGCGGGGCCAGGTCGGCCTGCCCACGGGCTGACCGGGGGCTGGCTGCGCTCGAGCACGGAGCGCGGACGGGGGCGGCCCCGCTCAGGGGACGAGGATGATCTTGCCGCTGGCGGTGCCGGACTCTGCCAGGCGCAGCGCCTCGGCGGCCCGCGTGAGCGGGAGTTGGGCGCCGATGTCCGGGGTGACCCCGCCGCGGCGGACGGCGTCGAAGACCTCGGTGAGGTCGGCGCGGAGCCGGGCGCGGAAGCGGTCCTTGGCGAGCGCGCGACCGGCCCAGATGTTGTAGAAGGTCGCCCGCCGGCGGTTGGGCAGGGCGTTCCACATCCAGGTCCGGGCGAGGATCTTCAGCACGGGCCACTGCTTGGAGCCGGTGTCGTCGCGGGTGGAGGCGCTGCCGTAGGCGACGAGCGCGCCGCCGGGGGCGAGCAGGCGCCAGGAGTCGACGACGCTGCGGCCGCCGAGGTGGTCGAAGACGGCGCCCACGCCCCCGGGCGCCAGCCGCCGGACCTGGCCGGGGATGTCCTCGGTGCGGTAGTCGAGCGGAACCGCGCCGATGGCGCGCAGCCCGTCGTGGTGCCGGGGAGAGGCGGTGCCGATGACCCTCGCCCCGGCGGCGATCGCGAGCTGGGAGAGGACCGAGCCGACGCCGCCGCCGGCCCCGTGCACCAGGACCGTCTGACCGGACCGGACGCGCGCCTTGCGGTGCAGCATCTGCCAGGCGGTGACGCCGTTGACGACGACCGCCTCGGCCTCCGCAGGGGAGAGGCCGTCCGGGACCTCGACCGTGTCCCCGGCGTCGACCAGGACGTGGCTGGCCCAGCCGCCCACCTTGACCAGTGCGGCGAGCCGCCGCCCGGCCAGGCCGCGGTCGACGCCCGGGCCGGTGCGCAGGACGCGGCCCACCAGGTCGTAACCGGGCACGAAGGGGAACGGCGGCTGGTCGTAGTAGCGCCCGCGGCGCATCTGCTGCTCGGCGAAGGACACGCCGGTCGCCTCCGTGGCGATCAGGACCTGGCCCGGCCCCGGCTCCGGGACGGAGGCCTCGCGGATCTCGAGGCCCTCGGGCTCGACGATGCCCGGCAGGACGACCTGGACAAGCTGTTCGCGGCTCATGACGACTCCGATCGGTAGAGGTTCTTGCTTCCGTTATAGGTTCTAACTCATTGCGTCCGCAAGAGTCAAGAGCATCAGTGATACCCTCTAACGGAAAGGTGGTGGGGCTGTGGTCGAGTCGGATGCGGGGACGCCCAGGGAGCGGTATCGGGCCCAGGTGCAGGAGGAGATCAAGGCGCATGCCTGGGGGCAGATCCGGTCCGCCGGCGCGTCGGCGCTCTCGCTGAGCGCGATCGCCAAGCGGATGGGCCTGAGCGGCCCCGCGCTGTACCGCTACTTCGCCGGCCGGGACGAGCTGATCACCGCGCTCGTCCGGGACGCCTACCGGAGCCTGGCCGACGCCGTCCGCCTCCAGGCGGAGGCGGGCGCCGACCTCCCCGCGCTGGCGCGGGTGCTGCGGGGGTGGGCGCTCGCGGACCCGCAGCGCTACTTCCTCGTCTACGGCACGCCGGTGCCGGGGTACGAGGCCCCCGAGGACACCACGGCCATCGCCGCCGAGATCATGGCCGTCCTCCTGGACGCCGGCGCGGCCGCGGCCCCCGTCGCTTCGGCACCCTCCGCGCTGGAGGTCCATCTCGCGGAGCACCGCGCCTGGGACGGCGGGCATCCGGCCCCGCCGTCGGCGCTCCGCCTGGCGCTCGCCTTCTGGACCCGCCTGACGGGCGTGCTATCCCTCGAACTCGCGGGCCACTTCGCCGGGATGGGCTTCGACCCCGAGCAGCTCTACGAGGCCGAGGTCCGCGCCCTGACCGGGCGTTGACCGCGCGTCAGCGCGCGCGCCCGGCGGGCGATCGTCGGCATCGGCGCGGCAAGCCGCTCGTCGTCCTGTACGCGCCGGCATCGGCGCTGCGCCCGTCCCCGGCCTGGGCGGCGTCCCTGCGGCTGGTCCGTGCGCATGTCGCAGGCCGCGCGGGCTCGCAGCGGATGCGCGGGCGCGGGGGAAGGCGCACGATCGAGTCGTGACCGCGATCCTCGTGCTGCTGGAGCTGGAGCCCGCTACGGAGGTGGTGGACGCCGAGGTCGGCGAGGCCGACATCGGCGCCCGCGTGCGCGCGGTCCACGCCGCCGCAGCCGACCCCGAGGCGCCCGGCGACCCGCTCTCGCGCACCTTGTGCGGTCTCGACACGGACGGGCTGGAGCCCGAGCCCTACGTGCCCGCAGGCCCCGGCGCGCCCTGGTATCCGCCCGAGCACCGCAGTCGGCACTGTCTCGACTGCGACGCGGTGCTGCGCGCCGGCTGACCCGCTCGCACGCCCCCTCCTATGTCAACCAGGGTTGACAGGGCCTTCTCTGTCAACCTACATTGACAGGCATGAGCGAAACCAGGACGCTCGCGGACGCCGCGAGCAGCCGCGATCCGGCGGTCGGGCTGAAGGCCGTGCGCGCCCTGCGTGAGCTGGCCGAGCGGCTGGAGGACCTGCAGGTCGGCAACGCCCGCGCGCAGGGATGGACGTGGCAGATGATCGCCGACTGCCTCGGCGTCAGCCGCCAGGCGGTCCACAAGAAGCACGGCAGCGGCGGCCGTTTCGGCCGCAGGAAGGAAGACTGACGATGTTCGAGCGGTTCACCGCCGGTTGCAGGCGCGCTGTCGTCCTCGCCCAGGAGGAGGCGCGGATGCTGGAGAGCTCCACGACCGGCCCGGAACACCTCATGCTGGGCCTGCTCGGACTGCCGGACGACGCCGCCGTGGCGGTGCTCGTCGAGGGCGGACTCGACCTGCGGACCGCCCGCGACACGGTCCGCGGTCGGCGCGCGGCGCCCGGCCCCGAGCTGGACGCCGAGGCGCTGGACACCATCGGCATCGACCTCGACGCGGTGCGCGAGAAGGTGGAGGCGGTCTTCGGCGTCGGCGCCCTCAGTGGCGCCGGGGGCGCGGCCGGCCGCCGTCGGCGCGGCAGCGGAAGCCTGACCGGCGGGCACCTCCCGTTCACCCCCCAGGCCAAGAAGGCCCTGGAGCTCTCGCTGCGCGAGGCCCTCGCGCTGAAGAGCCGGGAGATCCTCCCCGGCCACCTCCTGCTCGGGCTGCTGCGCGTCGAGGACTCCCCGGCCACCCGACTCGTGCGGGCGCACGGCTTCGATCTCGCCGCGCTGTCCGAGCGCGTCCGCGCGACTCTCGTCTGAGGGTCGGTCAGCACGCCTCTGCACTACTCGAATCCGACGATCGGCGGTGTCCTGACCGCCGGGCGGAGGTACCGCCCCGCCCTCCGGTTCGGGGACCATCGAACCAGGACCCCGCCGTACCCCCGTGTGCGGGGTCTCAGCCCCGGCCGTCGTGCTCGGCCGGGGCACTTCTTTTCCGCCTGCGCTTTCGGCTAGAGCCCCAGCAGGCGCGTGAGTTCGGTGAGGGCGTGGCCGAGCGGGAGGTCGACGCGGTGGGCAGCGTGAGTGTCGCCGCGGGTGGCGCCCTGGTTGATGATGAGCACCGGGGTGCCGGTCTCGGCCGCGCGGCGGACGAAGCGCAGGCCGGAGAGGACCGTCAGCGAGGAGCCGAGGACGAGTACGGCGTCGGAGCCGTCCACCAGGCGGTAGCACTGGTCCACCCGAGGGCGCGGGACGTTCTCGCCGAAGAAGACGACGTCGGGCTTGAGCGTCCCGCCGCCGCAGGCGGCGCAGGGGACGGGACGGAAGGCGCGTACGAGGGCGTCAGGCAGGTCCGCGTCGCCGTCCGGGTTGATCCGCGTGGCGGTCGCCGCGAAGTCCGGGTTCGCCTCCCGCAGGCGGCGGTCGAGCTCCGCGCGCGCGGTGGTCTCGCGGCACCCGAGGCAGACGACGCGGTCGAGGCTGCCGTGCAGCTCGACGGTCTCGACGAGCTCGGCCGTCCCTGCGGCGCGGTGCAGGCCGTCCACATTCTGGGTGACCACGCCGGTGAGGTAGCCGTGCCGGGCCAGCGTGGTCACGGCGTGGTGGCCGGAGTTGGGGTGGGCGCCGGTCATCGCGCGCCAGCCCAGATGGCTACGCGCCCAGTAGCGGCGGCGGGCCTCGTCGCTCCCGACGAAGTCCTGGTAGGTCATCGGGGTGTGGCGGCGCAGCGTGCCGCCCTCCCCGCGGTAGTCGGGGATCCCGGACTCGGTGGACAGCCCGGCGCCGCTCAGGACCAGGACGCGGCCCTCGCCCACGACCGAGGCGACGGCCTCCACGCTGGTCGCCGCCGGGGCCTGCGGGGGGCCGGTGGGCGTCCAGGTCAGGGTTGGTCGCATCCGCATGCATGCAGAGTACGGCGATCCTCACCCGTCCGAGTGGTCGCCAGGCCCGCTCGATGTCGGGGCGGCCCGGGCGACGTCGTGGTGGACGTGTCAGCCGGGCGTCAGGCGGCCAGGGCCCCAGCGGTCGACCGAGGCCAGCAGCATCGCCACGTCGTCCAGGCGACTGGTCGCGGGCAGCGCGTCCGCGAGCAGCCGGTCGGCGAGCTGCTCCAGGGAGGACACGTCGGCGTGCGCCAACGCGGCGCGCAGCCGGTCGATGCCGTGGTCGATCGGGCCGTCCGGGCGTTCGACCAGGCCGTCCGTGTACAGGGCCAGCACCGAGCCGGGGGTGAGCACCACCTCCTCGACCGGGAAGGTGGCCCGCGGGTCCACGCCCAGCAGCACCCCGCCGCCCAGGTCGAGCACGTCGGTGCGGCCGTCGGGGTGACGCAGCAGCGGCGGCAGATGACCTGCGCGGACCCCCTGGGCCCGGCCCGAGACGGGGTCCAGCTCGACCAGGCAGCAGCTGGCCAGCAGCCCCGAGCCGAGGTCGGGCAGAAGCTGGTTGACGTGCTCCAGTACCTGCTCCAGCGGGTGCCCGCTGGCCACGAACGCGCGGACCGCGCTGCGCAGCTGTCCCATGACGCCGGCCGCCGCCACGCTGTGGCCCTCGACGTCGCCGATGACCAGGCAGAGCCCGCGGTCGGTGACGATCGCGTCGTACCAGTCGCCGCCGATCTCCATCCCGCGCGTGCCGGGCAGGTAGCGGGCGGCGATGCGCACCGCGTCCAGCCGGGGCAGGGCGTGGGGGAGCAGCGCCTGCTGCAGGCCCCGGGCGAGGGCGAACTCCGCGTCGTACAGCCGGGCGCGCTCCAGCGCCTGCGCGATCAGGCCCCCGAGGGCGGTCAGCACGCCGCGCTCCTCCGAGGTGAACGGGTGCGGCTCGTCGAAGCCGAGGATGCAGCTGCCGACCGGGTGCCCGGAGGCGATCAGCGGCAGGAACGCCCACGCGCACATCTGGTCCAGCGGGATGCCCGGGTAGGCCCCGGCGAGCTCGTCGACGGACGCGAAGAAGATCGGGGCGCCGCTGGTCAGCGTGTCCACCCCGGGGAGCCGCGCGCGCATGGGCGTGCCCTCGAACGGATCGAGGAAGCCCTCCGGATAGCCCACCTGGAGGGCCAGGTGCAGCCGGTTCTCCTTGACCACGTAGATCGCCAGCTCCTGGCCGCCGAACGCGGGCACGATCTGCTCGGCCACCGCCGCGCACACCTCACGGACCGACACCGCCTGCGCCAGGGCGCCGGCCAGCTGGAGCAGGTGGTAGATCGCGCCCGCGCCCCCGGGCCTGGCCGCCTCCCCGGTCTGGGCCACCGGCACCGCGCCGCCCTCAGCCGCCCGCAGGCCCTGGCCGCCCGAGGGAAGCGCCCCCGGCACGACCGTGCCGGTCATGCCCTGGGCGTCCGGTTGCAGGGTGAACGCCAGCCAGCGGTCCGGCGGGCGGCAGGCCAGGAAGGCGGTGGGCTGCCGGGAGATCGCCGCCGCCCGGTAGCGGTCCTCGTGCACCGGGTCGCCGAGCCAGGGGAGCATCTCCCACAGGGTCTTGCCCAGCAGCGTCTCCCGACGGACCCCCAGCATCAGCTCGGCGCCGAGGTTGGCGTACAGGACCCGGCCGTCGCCGTCGAGCGAGAAGACGCCCTGCCGCATCCGTTCGACCGTCTGGGCGGCAGCGGCGGTGGACCCGACGTCGAGCACCGCGCCGACCAAGTGCGGTCCGCGCACGCCGTGGGTGACCCCCTCGCGCACCCGCGCCCAGACCTGGACCGGCCGGACGTGCTGCGAGGCGTCCACGACCCGCAGGAGCAGCGGCGGGAACCGGCCCGTGCGGTAGGCGCGCCGCAGCGCGGCCCGGACCCTCGGCAGGTCGTCGGGGGCGATCGCGGCGGCGAGCGCCTCGGCCCGGCTGTCACGGGTTCCCGGGGCGAGGCCGAACAGCGAGCACAGTGCGTCGTCGAGGTCGAGCGCGCGGGTCTCGAGGTCCAGGTCGAACAGGCCCAGCCGGACGGCCTGGCCCGTCAGCCAGGGCAGCTCCACGACCGTGGTCCGGCCCTCGACGGTCCCGCCGTCGGCGAGCAGCTTGGAGAGCTCCCCGCCGAGCCGCCGCGCCGTCTGCCGCAGGTGCCGGCGCGCCGTCGCGGGCACGCCCTGGTCGGTGGCCGGCCACAGCGCGCACAGCACACCGAAGACCTCCTCGCCGTCCATCACCGGGGTGTAGGCGGACGCGAAGGCGTAGGGCAGGCCCATCAGCAGCTGCGGGAAGCGGCGCATGGTCTCCTCGGGCCCCGCCAGGTGCACGGTGCGCCGGGACCGGAAGGCCAGCGCCCCCGGCAGCGCGCCTTTGACCGAGACCCTGCGGAACGGCTCCAGCGTGGCGACGGGCACGCCCACGACGGTGCTCAGCACCAGCGAGCGGCGGTCGCGCGAGCGCAGGTAGACCATGGCGCCGTAGGCGCCGGTGCCCCGCACCGTGCGTTCCACCGCGTCGGCCAGCAGGTCGTCGCAGTGGCGGTCGGCGGCCGACGTGGGTCCACCGGCTCCGCCGCCGCGACGGCCGGTCCCGGCCGCCCCTCCCGGATCATCGGGCACATCCTGGCGCACCCCTTCTCTGTACGCTCGGCCTCCTGGTGTGTCAAGGCGAAACCGCAGGTGGCGGCCCCGCACGTGCACGCGGGGAGCACGTGCGGGCGGGGCCGCCGAGGGGGAGGCGGGAGGTGCGGCGGTCCGGGCCCCGGGGCGGCCCGGACCGTGAGCCGATCAGCGTCCGCGGCGGCGTTCGGATTGCGGTGCCGCCTGGAGGCGGGTCAGCACCTCGTCGGCGATCTCCTCCGCTCCGCCCACCGCGTCGACCGAGAGCAGCAGGTCGGCGTAGTAGGCCAGCAGCGGGGCGGTGTCACGGCGGTACACGTGCTGACGGTTGCGGACGACGTCCTCGGTGTCGTCCGGACGCCCGCGGGCGAGCAGCCGGCCGACCAGGACGTCCTCGGGCGCGGTGAACTCGACGACGGCGTCGAGCTTCACCGCGGACTCGTCCAGGAGCAGGGCGAGTCCGTCGGCCTGAGGGACCGTCCGCGGGAAGCCGTCCAGGATGAACCCGTGCCGGGCGTCGGGCTCGTCGAGGCGCAGCCGCACCATGCCGACGGTGACCGCGTCCGGCACCAGCTCACCTGCGTCCAGGTAGCGCTCCGCCTCCCGCCCGAGCGGCGTGCCCAGGTCGCGGTGCCGACGGAAGAGGTCGCCGGTGGAGATGTGGGGGACGCCCAAGGCGGAGCTCAGCATGGCTGCCTGGGTGCCCTTGCCCGCTCCGGGCGGGCCGATGAGGACGAGTCGCATCTGACGTCGGGGGCCTTTCGTGGCGGAGGATGGCATCTGATCGTCCATCTGTTCCCGGCGCCAGGGTGCGGTATACCCGATCGGCGTACCCGATCCGGGTGTGCGGTTCGATCAGCGCGAGGTCGGTGCGGTGCGCTGGGGGGCGGGGAAGAAGAGGCGCTCCCTGCGGTCTCTGCGGAGCGCGGCAACCGCCTCGAAGGCGTTGCGCCGCGCGTGTTCCTGCCACGGGCGGTCGAGCCGGGCGATCCCCGCGACCACGAAGCCCGTGAGGTCGTGGAGCCACCGCTCCACGCTGCCGTCGTGTCGGCCGGTGTTTCTCAGGAACGTGGGTGAGCTCTGCATGGCACTCCGATCAGAGGGCGAACAGCACGCCGGTCGCGCGCTGCATCAGGCACTCGTTGGTGTAGGTGTGCTGGTAGTCCACCGGTGTGCCGTCCCAGACGCCGGTGGCGGCGACGGTGACGGGGCGGACGATGTCGGGACACATGATCTGGACCGTGGGCCTGGAGGTGAAGTCGAGCCCGTCGGCCCGCAGTGCCGCGCAGGCGGCGGCGGGCGTCGGGTGGGTCCCACCCGGCTTGTCGCCGCACTGGAGCACGGCCGAGTGGCCGACCCCCGGTGCGTCCGGGGTGCCGGGGGTCACTGTCAGCACCAGCACCGAGGGGCCCGTCGTCCCGGGGGTGGGATCGGCCAGGGCCAGGGGTGCGGCCGGCGCGATCAGACCCGTGGCGGTGAGAAGGGCGGTGGTGGCCAGTCGGCGCGAGATGTGACGCATGGTGTCCTCCGAGCTGCGTTCCGTGACCGTCTGAGCGGTCGGTTCGTCCCGAGCGAGGACACTGCCACAGGGTTTTGTCACGTCGTGCAGTTGATGGGCCGAACAGGTCATGTCATGCACATGTCATAATGGCCGGAATCAGACTCGCCGTGTTCCGTTCTGTCCCGCTCGCTCCGCGTGCGGTGGGTTCCTGACGCACGCTCGGTGCGGGCGGGGGCCCAGCTCCGTCCCGCGATCCCCGCGTCCGCGCGCGGGCGCGGGGACGACCGGGGCGGTTCCGCGCGCCCGCGCAAGCCCGGCGGACCGGCCACGCCCGAACGTCCGGCATGTGTCCGGCATGCGCGCCGCGCGAGCGCTTTCGCGCCGGGGGCCGAGTGGTGATCCAGGCCGGTGATCTCCATGGGTAATGCCCTCTCCCCATGGGTGCCACTTTCATGTCAGAGTGGCCGCCCTGCCTCTCGCACGCTGGACGCCTCACGCACGCTGGGAGTACTCACGGATGTTCACCACCCGTCCCACCCTCCAGGGCACCTTCGGCATGGTCTCCACCACGCACTGGCTCGCCTCGCAGTGCGCGATGGCCGTCCTCGAGGACGGCGGGAACGCGTTCGACGCCGCCGTGGCGGCCGGTTTCGTGCTGCACGTCGTCGAGCCGCACTTGAACGGACCGGCCGGGGAGGTACCCGTCATCCTGGCCCCGGCGGGCGGAGTGCCCACGGTGCTGTGCGGTCAGGGACCGGCTCCTGCGGGGGCCACGACGGCCCACTACACCGGGCTCGGCCTGGACCTGGTACCCGGCACCGGCCCGCTGGCCGCCGCCGTGCCGGGGGCCTTCGACGCGTGGATGCTGGTGCTGCGCGACCACGGCACCCGCCGCCCGGCCGACGTACTGCGCTACGCCGTCCACTACGCCGAGTCCGGGCATCCGGCGCTGCAGCGCGTCGGCGCCACTGTCGAGACCGTGCGCGAACTGTTCGAGCGGGAGTGGACCAGCTCCGCCGCCCTCTACCTGCCCGGCGGCCGCGCCCCGCGCGGCGGCGAACTGCTGCGCAACCCCGCCCTCGCGGCCACCTGGCGGCGCGTCATCGCCGAGGCCGAGGCGGCGGGGGCGGACCGGGAGGCGCAGATCGAGGCCGCCCGCCGCGTCTGGCGCGAGGGCTTCGTCGCCGAGGCACTGGTCCGCGCCGCCGCCCGGCCGACCACGGACACCTCCGGCGAGCGCCACGTCGGCGTCCTGACCGGCGACGACCTCGCCTCCTACCGGGCCGGGTACGAGGCGCCGGTGACCCTCGACTGGAACGGCTGGACGGTGTGCAAGGCGGGACCGTGGAGCCAGGGCCCCGCGCTGCTGCAGCAACTCGCCCTGCTCCCGGACGACTTCGGCACCGGCGCGACCGCGTACGGCTCGGCGGGCTACGTGCACGCCCTGGTCGAGACCACCAAGCTGGCCATGGCCGACCGCGAGGCCTGGTACGGCGACGCGGCCGAGGTCCCGCTCGACGCGCTGCTCTCCCGGGAGTACAACGCCGCCCGCCGGACCCTGATCGGGGACCGGGCGAGCCTGGAGCTGCGACCCGGCTCCCCGGCGGGACAGCGCCCGCGCCTGCCCGCCCACATCGAGCGCCTGGCCGCGGCCGTGGCCGACGACGGCTTCGACGCGCTCGGCACGCCGCCCTCCGGGGCGCTGCCCTCCGGCATGCTGCTCGCCGGGGCGGGTGAGCCGACCGTCGCCCGCGACGGGCTCACCCGAGGAGACACCTGCCACCTCGACGTGGTGGACCGCTGGGGCAACCTGGTCTCCGCCACGCCCAGCGGCGGCTGGCTGCAGTCCAACCCGGTCGTCCCCGAGCTCGGCTTCCCGCTCGGCACCCGGCTCCAGATGGCCTGGCTCGAGGAGGGCCTGCCCAACTCGCTCACCCCCGGCCGCCGGCCGCGCACGACGCTCACCCCTTCGCTTGCGCTGCGCGACGGCGAGCCGGTCATGGCCTTCGGCACCCCGGGCGGGGACCAGCAGGACCAGTGGAGCCTGCACTTCTTCCTGGCGGTGGCGCTGCGCCCCGAGGTCGCCGGACACCTGGACCTGCAGGGTGCGGTCGACGCCCCCAACTGGCACACCGACGCCTTCCCCAGCTCCTTCTATCCGCGTGGCATGCGGCCCGGCAGCCTCGTCGTCGAGGACCGGATCGGCACCGGGGTGGCGGCCGAGCTCCGGGCCCGCGGCCACCAGGTCACCCTCGCCGACCCCTGGTCGGAGGGCCGCCTGTGCGCGGTCGCCCGCGATCCGCGCACCGGTGTGCTCTCGGCCGCCGCCAACCCGCGCGGCATGCAGGGCTACGCGGTGGGGCGCTGAACCCCACCGGGCCCGGTAGGCGCGCGGGCCCCGGCCTCCCTGCCGGGCCCCGCGCGGCCGCCGGGCCCCGCGTCCAGGCGGAGCGAGGGGTGGTTCAGCGCAGCACCCGGTTGCGCCAGGCGGCGAACTGCTCGACCGGCTCGCCCCGCTCCAGCCAGGGCCACCCCACCACCGTGGTCCCGAGCTGCTCGAACACCGCCCCCGCCTCGGAGATCCGCCCCGCCTGGGTGAGGGCGTACGCGAGCAGGTTGAGGTCGGCCAGCGCCGCGGCGTGGCGCAGGAAGCCCGGCCGCGTCCACAGGGTCAGGGCGCGGTCCAGCACCGCGGCGGCGTGCGGCCGGTCCCACCACATGTCGGCCAGAATGCCGTTGAGCTGGTTCCCGGACGTGGCCCGGTGGAACTCCCGGACGGACGCGGTGAGTTCGAGCGCCGTGGCCGGAGCGTCGGCCGGCATCCTGGTCTGCTGCGCGTCGACGAACTCACGTGCCTGGCCCGGCAGTCCGCACTCCTCGGGGGAGAGGTACGCGAGCACCTGAAGGTGCGCCTCGCGGTTCCACGGGTCGCGGATCACGACGCCCTGCCATACCTCGTTCAGCTCGTGCGACGGACGGCGCATGAGCCGGAGTATGCCCAGCAGGGCCACGAACGGCAGGGGGTCCTGCGGGCGCAGCTCGCTGGCGTGGCGGCAGGCCTCCACCGCCTCCGGCAGCTCCGTGGCCGGCTCCCCTCGGCTCACCCGCACCGCGGCGACCCAGGCGCCGAAGAGCATCGCGTCCACGCTGCGGGAGCGGCGCATCTGCCAGGACCGGTCGAAGTTGAAGTCCGCCGTCGACTCGGCCAGCACCGAGAGCCGGTGCCAGCGCCGGTCCCAGTCCGTGTCCGCGTCCTTGAGCAGGCGCTCCGCGGCCTCCACGTTGAAGTCGGCCATGCTGCGCATGGTGGAGGGGCTGAGCTGCTTGCACAGCCTGCCCAGTTCGCCGTCGTCCAGCTCGGGCATCAGGCGTGGAGACGACTTGGAGCGCCCAAATAGTGCCATGAGTCCGGATCCTAGCCACTGAGTAGGTTTGGTGAAGATAGCCCGGGATGTAACGATTGAGCCGCACCTGTTCCGCGGTGGAGTCGCGGTGGAGTCGCAGTGGAGCAGGGCCGGGGTCGCAGATCATACACATGCCGTGAGCGCGGCGTTACGCCTGAGGCACAGGAAAACGACCCCGTGGGCCGGTCGTGGTCAAAGGACCGTGACGGTCTCTCACGCGATCGTGGACGAGCGGAAACGGTCCCTGGTCGCGGAACAGTGCTCCGCATCCGGCCGGGACCGCCACGGGCGCTGGCCCGCGGCCCGTGCGTGCGGCCGAACGGCGGAGTCGGGGGCGGCGTGGTACTCAGGAAGTTGTGACGGAAACCGTTTCTCGGGCCCGGTGGGCCGCTCCGCTGCCCTGGGTGTTGATCGCGCTGAGCATCACGCTCGAGCTGGCGACGCCGAGCGCCTACTCCTATCTGTCCCTGCTGAGCGCCGCCGCCCCGCTCGCCGCGCTGTACTACCGGACGGGCTGGGTGGTCGCCGTGGCCGCGACGGGCGCCGCCGGGATGATCGCCCTCCAGATCGACCAGGGCCGGGCCTACAGCTCCCACTTCGGGGTGGACTTCGGCGCGAACGCGGTGATCGCGGGGGCGGCGGTGTTCTTCACGGTGTCCACGGCCCGTTCGAGTCGGCGGCTCGAACGGGTCCAGGCGCTCGCGGAGGCCGCCCAGCGGGCCCTGCTGCGCCCGTTGCCACGTCGGGTCGGGCCCGTGGCGATGGCCGGCTTCTACCGCGCGGCGGACGCGGAGGCGCTGGTCGGCGGGGACCTGTACGGCGTGCGGCAGTCCGCCTGGGGGACCCGGATGATCCTCGGCGACGTGCGCGGCAAGGGCAACGGCGCGGTCGCCACCGTCGCCACCGCCCTGGCGACCTTCCGGGAGGCGGCCGCCGTCCAGAAGAGCCTGGGAGACGTCGCGGAGCGGATCGAGACCGCCCTGGTGCTGGACTCGACCGACGCCCACGACGAGGAACTCTTCGTGACCGCGGTGCTGCTCGAGTTCCCGGCCGACGAGCCGGTGGTGCGTCTGCTCAACCGGGGGCACCCGCCGGTGCTGCTCATGGACGCCGACGGAGTGCGTCCCCTCGACGCCCCCTTCGCCCTGCCGCTGGGCCTGGGCCCGATGCTCGGCGCGCCGCGCCAGGACGAGGTCACCCACCGCCTCGCCGACGGCGACCTCCTCGTCGCCTACTCCGACGGCATCACCGAGGCCCGCGACGCGCAGGACAGGTTCTACCCCCTCACCGCCCGCCTCGACTCCCACTTCACCGGCCACACGGGCCACCGCCGCAGCCCCGCGCGCGTGGCGGAGTTCATCGAGCAGGACGTGGGCGCCTGGGCCGAGGCGCTCAAGGACGACGCGGTGGTGCTCGTCCTGGAACGCACCGCCTGAGCCCCGCCGACGCCGGGCCCGGGCGTCAGCCCCCGCGCTTCAGCCTCGGCGTCAGGACCGCCACTGCCAGCCCCGGACGCCAGATCGCGGTGTTCAGCGCGGCGCCGTCGAACGCGTCGTCGAGCACCAGCGACCAGTCGGGCAGGCCGCCGGTGTGGACCCCGGCGGGTCGTGGCGCCGACCCAGCCGGGGCCGCGGCGACGATCAGGAGCGGCAGCAGGGCTGCCGCCCCCAGGGGGGTCAGGCGGATCACGGACGAGGCTCTCGTCGACGGCCGGACGCCACTCGGCTGCGGGCCGCCTGGTGCCTACTGATGCCCGGGCCGCGCCCCGCCCTGGCGTCCCGCCGGAGAAGTCACCTGTTCGGCGGCCTCACGGTCCGCCCGCGGGCCCCGTGCGCCGGGCCCCCGCGCGCCGGCTGTCACCCGGTCGGCATGCGGACCGGCAGGTGGGTGAGGCCGTTGATGAAGTTGGATGTCAGCCGCACCGGCGTCCCGTCCAGCGACGCTTCGGGCCGTCGCAGGAACTCGCCGAAGAACGCCCGCAGTTGCAGCCGAGCGAAGTGCGCGCCCAGGCACAGGTGCGGCCCCTGACCGAACGCCAGGTGGTCGTTGGGGCTGCGGGTGATGTCGAAGCGGTGCGGATCGGGGAAGACCCGTTCGTCGTAGTGCGCCGACACGTGGTAGACCACGACCTTGTCGCCGCGCCGGATCCGCTGCCCGGCGAGCTCGGTGTCGCGCGCGGCGGTGCGGCGGAAGCTCAGCACCGGCGGGTGCCAGCGCAGCATCTCCTCGACGGCGCTCGGCAGTAGGGCGGGCTCAGCCCGCAGCCGCCGGTACTGGTCGGGGTGCTCCAGCAGCGCGAGGACGCCGCCGGGCAGCGCGCTGCGGACGGTGTCGTTGCCCGCGACCACCAGCAGGAAGAAGAACATCTCCAGCTCGGCGTCGGTCAGCGCCCGCCCGTCGACCTCGGCGCGGACCAGCGCCGTCATCAGGTCGTCCCCGGGCTCGGCGCGCTTGCGCCGGGCCAACTCCTGGGCGTAGTCGAACATGTCGCGGAGCATCGCGGGGGAGCGGGGGTTGACGGGCCGTCCCTGTGCGTCGCGCACCACCTGGGCGTGTTCGGGGTCCTGGTAGCCGATGACGCGGTTCGTCCAGTCGAGCAGCAGACGCCGGTCGCCCCCCGGCACGCCCAGCAGCTCGGCCAGGTTGGTCAGCGGGAAGTCGTCCGTGACGTCGACCGGCAGGTCGCAGCGGCCGCGCGCGGCGACCGTGTCCAGCAGCGCGGCGGCCCGCGCGGTGACCTGCCCGTAGGAGCGCTCGAGCCGTCGCCGGGTGAACACCCCGGCGGCGATCCGGCGGATCCGGCTGTGCTCGGGCGGGTCCATGTTGAGCATCATCCGCCGGATGAAGCCCAGGTCGTCCGGCTCCGGGTCGCGGATCTGGGTCGCGCCCAGCCAGGACGAGAAGACCTCCGGCGTGCGCAGCACCTCCTTCACGTCCCGGTGCCGGGTGACCGCCCAGTACCCGGGCCCCGCCGGCCAGTCGAACACCTCGTGCTCGTCCTGCCAGGCCACCGGGGCGCTGTCGCGCAGCACGCGGAACGCGTCGTGCGGGATGCCGCGAGCGAACACCCGCGGGTCGAAGACGTCCGGACGGGCCGTCACCATCGCGCGAGGAACCGCTCGACGGAGCGGGCGAGAGCCACCGGCGTTTCGTCCATCGCGTAGTGCCCGGCGTTGCCGAGCACCTCGGTCTCCAGGTTCGGGTACCAGGCGGCGAAGGTCGCCCGCATGGTGTCGGCCCCCAGCGCCGGGTCGTGCTCGCCGACGATCACCTTGACCGGGACCTCGCTGCCCTCGATGTCGGCGTGGAAGTCGGTCTGCGCCCACGCGGGCAGGTAGGCGGCGAACGCGTCGCGGTCGGAGTGCTCCAGCGAGTGCCGGACCATCGCGTCCAGCCAGACGCCGGTCAGCCGGTTGCCGGTGGTGAGGTCGATGATGGTCCGCCGGTGGCCCGCGTCGTCGGCCGCGCCGGAGAAGAGCTGCCAGCCCGCCTCGTCGAAGGGGAAGCCGCTCGCCGGCACGGGGGAGACCCCGACCATCGCCCGCACCCGCGCGGGCGCGTCCGCGTACACCCTCTGCATGACCGTGCCGCCCATGGAGTGCCCGAGCAGCGAGAAGCGGTCGAGCCCCAGCGTGTCGGCGGCGGCCAGCACGTCCGCCGCCGCCTCCGCCAGGGTGAACCGCCCGCTCTCCCCGCGCCGTGCTCCGTAGCCGCGGTAGTCCAGGAGGACGTAGCTGAAGGCATCCTGGTTAAGATGCGGCAGCAGCGTCCCCCAAGCCCGCGACGACCCGAACCACCCGTGCAGCACCAACACCGCGTGCGCTCCGGCTCCGACTCGCTGAAGCTCCATCAACCATCCTTCCGCGAAAGCGTCCAGGCCTTCGTGATCCTACGGGTGGGCCAGGGTCGACGGAGAGGGCGTGGCGGAAGACGTCGCGGGGTCCCAGTGGGCCTTGACGCGCTGGAGGCGGGGGTGGTCGTCGCCGTAGTAGAGGGTGGATCAGGCGACGCCGGAGGTGTTGAGGGCGAGGTCGACGTCCGGGTAGTTGATGGAGGAGCCGTGGGTGACCGCGTTCGGGGGCGTCGTCTCTGCGTGTCGCCCAACCCCCCGACGGGACCAACCGGCGCACGCGCCAAGGGCCGGACCCCCGGCGCGGACCCGGCCCTGAAGCGTCCGCGCGGCTCTCTCTACCGCAGGTGGACGGGGCTCGGCGCGCCCTGGATGTAGTGCTCCAACTGGTCGATGGTGAACTGCTGGTCGGCGATCTGCTGTTTGAGCAGGTCGCCGATGGAGACGATGCCCCTCAGCCGGCCGTCGTCGAGGACCGGAAGGTGACGCATACGGTGCTCGGTCATGAGCGCCATGCACTCGTCCGCGCTCTGGGCGGGCTCGACGTACCGGACCTTCGCGGTCATGATCTCGTCGACGCGCGTGGTTGCGGCCGAGCGGGCGCAGAGCTCCACCTTGCGGGCGTAGTCCCGCTCGGTGACGATCCCGACGATCTGCTCGTCGGCCACGACCACGAGAGCTCCGATCCCCTTCTCGGCCATCAGCCCGAGCGCGGCGAGCACCGTACTGTCCTTGCCGATCGTGTGGACGGTGCGACCACCGTCGGATTTGGCGGAAAGGACCTGTGCAACGGTCAGGCTCACGTCATGTCCTCCTTCGCTGGCCGGCCGACGCCTCCCCCTTTTCCCTTCTTCATGCCCACATCCGCTTCCCGGCGAACAGCCCGGGGAGGGGGAGCTGTCCGACGCCGCGATTGACGCTGGGCCTGTCGCCGCTCGGGACCGAGGCGCCGGAGCGGATGTAATCCGGGCCACTCCTCCTCCCCGTTTGGGCCGCGCTGGCCCGGTTAGGCGCGGCCAGAACAGGCGCGCAAGCGCGGGAGGACCCCGGGGAGGTCACGTGAATCCAGCCGTCGAGTCGGTGACGGTGCCGCTGATCGCGATCGCCGCAGCCATGGTGGCGGCGTGGTTGGCGGTGGAGGCGGTGGAACGGGTGGCGCGGCGCACGATCCGCGGCCGCGCGGCGCGGGGCGCGTCCGTGCGGCTGCTGGGACGCTGTCGCCGCCCGCTGCTGGCCACGCTCGTGCCGCTCGCGCTGCTGATCGCGGGGAGCCGCTTCCGCTGGGCGGGCGACGCGGACGGCGTCGCCCGGCACACGCTGCTCGTCCTGCTGATAGCCGCCGCGGCCTGGCTGGTCTACCAGGTCGCGAGCGTCGGCTTCGACCTCGGCCTCGCCCGCTACACCGTCCAGCCCAGGGACGCGGCGCGGGTGCGCCGGGTGCGCACCCAAGCCGACCTGATGCGCCGCATCACCGGCGCGCTGTGCGCGGTCCTCGCCGTCGCGGCGATCCTGATGACCTTCCGCACCGTGCGGACGATCGGCACCAGCGTCTTCGCCTCCGCGGGCCTGATCGGAGTGATCGCGGGCATCGCGGCGCAGAGCACGTTGGCCAACCTCTTCGCCGGCATGCAGCTCGCCTTCGGCGACATGATGCGCATCGGCGACGAGGTCGTCGTCGCCGGCGAGTGGGGCACGGTCGAGGAGATCACCCTCACCTACGTGGTGGTCGCCACCTGGGACCAGCGCCGCATCGTCATGCCCGCGTCCGCGTTCGCCGGCAAGCCGTTCGAGAACTGGTCCCGCCGCGACCCGGCGATCACCGGCACCGCGCTGATCCACGTCGACTACCGCACCGAGATCGCCGACCTGCGCGAGCGCCTCTCCGAGGTGCTGCTCTCCACCAAGCTCTGGAACGGCGACGGCCAGGCCCTGCAGGTCGTCGACACCACCCCGACGACCCTGGTCGTCAGGGCCCTGATGACCGCCGACAACGCCTCCGACGCCTTCGAACTGCGCTGCCTGGTCCGCGAACAGCTCGCCGCCTATCTCCGCGACGAACAACCCCACGCCCTTCCGCGCGTCCTGGTCAGCACGGGCGACCTGGCGGACCGGGCGGGAGGCTGAACTGTCCAATTCAGTGCGCAGAGCGGCTCAATGCGCAGAGCGCGTTATCGCGTTGCACTCCCGTGCAGGTGGGGGGTAGTCCGCGAGTGCAGTCGAACGCCGAGCGGTCGCAGCTCCCAGTTCAGCGTCTTCGACGAGCACGAGCGGACGATTCTCGGCACGGCCGCGGTTCTTGACCAGCTCGGTCCCGGGGCGGTCGAGATCGGTTACTGGTGCCACGTCGACCACACAGGGCGCGGCGTCAGAACGAGGCGGCACGCGCGCTCACCCGGGTCCTGCTGGACCTGGGGCAGATCCACCGCGTCGAGATCCCCTGCGACGACGAGCCAGCATTCGCAGCGCCGCGGTCGCCAGACGTCTCGCCTACCGTCTCGACCGCATCGAGCCGGACGAGGCGTACGCGCCGGCGGAGTCCGGTCGACGCATGATCTGGGTCAAAGTACGCCCATCCGTCCGCCTGCGCGGATGGGCGTACGCGGAGGCGGAGCGTCAGATCAGGGGGCCCATGCCGGGGAAGCCGCCGTAGTAGCTCCCGAGGCGGGCCCAGAAGTCGTCGTCGTTGCGTTCGAAGGCGGGGGCGTCCTTGACCTGGTCCTTCGTTCGGGCCACGTACACCGTCCCGTGCGCGCCGTCGACGCGGGCGACGGCGCCGGCCGGGACGACCACGCGGCGTCCGAAGATCCAGGTGCCGGTGTCGACGATCAGTGAGCGCTGCTCCTCGCGGTCGAGGACCGCTTCGACGTGGCCGATCGGGCCGTCCGCCGCCTCGACGCGGTAGCCGGTCACGTCCTCGCCGGCCACCAGGCCGCTGTCGGTCGGGTAGCTCCACAGCTGCCGGTTCACGGGGGCACCTCCACGGTGTCAGGGGCCGGTCCGGCCGGACCGGCTCATGGGGCGCGCCTACCCCGAGCTCACGGGCCGACACGGGGTGTGTCCGCCGGCGTGGCCTTTCTCTCATGTGCGGACCGGGCTGCGGAGGCGGTCGGCACCGCCTGATGCCCGGAACCATGGGGCCGCACCTGCACGGAGTCCGCCCCGGACCTCCTCGCCGTGTTCGCGTCAGGCGTGCCCGCGAACCGGTCGGTCCCCATAGGCTGGGCGGAATGTTCGCGAGTGGCCGGTCCGGTTCGTTCCAGGAACCGGCGAAGGGCCGGGAGGACGGGTGGCTGCGGTGTCGGGCGCGGAACGTGGACGGCTCGAGGTGGCGGCCGCCGGTACGCCGGAGGCCGGGCTGGGTCAGCTGCTGGCGGGTCTGACGGCCGTCCGGGACGGCGACTTCAGTACCCGGCTGTCGGACGAGGGCGAGGGACTGCTCGGCGAGATCGCCGCGGTCTTCAACGGGATGGTCGACCAGCTGTCGCTGTTCACCTCCGAGGTGACCCGCGTGGCCCGCGAGGTCGGTACCGAGGGCCGTCTCGGCGGCCAGGCCGAGGTCCCGGGCGTCTCCGGCTCCTGGAAGGCGCTGACCGACAACGTCAACGCCATGGCCGGCAACCTGACCACCCAGGTGCGCGACATCGCGCAGGTGGCCACCGCCGTCGCCAGCGGCGACCTCTCGCAGAAGATCGAGGTGGACGCGCGCGGCGAGATCCTGGAGCTCAAGAGCACCGTCAACACGATGGTGGACCAGCTCTCCTCCTTCGCCGACGAGGTCACCCGCGTCGCGCTCGAGGTCGGCACCGAGGGCCGCCTCGGCGGCCAGGCCGAGGTGCCCGGCGTCGCGGGGGTGTGGCGCGACCTGACCGACTCCGTCAACTTCATGGCGGGCAATCTGACCGGCCAGGTCCGGGCCATTGCCCAGGTCGCCACCTCGGTCGCGCAGGGCGATCTGACCCGCAAGATCGAGGTCGACGCGCGCGGCGAGATCCTGGAGCTCAAGACCACCATCAACACGATGGTGGACCAGCTGTCGGCCTTCGCCGACGAGGTCACCCGGGTGGCCCGAGAGGTGGGCACCGAGGGCAACCTGGGCGGGCAGGCCACCGTCCGCGGCGTCTCCGGGACGTGGAAGGACCTGACCGAGTCCGTCAACGTGATGGCGGACAACCTCACCGCGCAGGTCCGTTCGATCGCGCAGGTCACCACGGCCGTCGCGCAGGGCGATCTGACCAGCAAGATCGACGTCGACGCGCGCGGAGAGATCCTGCAGCTCAAGACGACCATCAACACGATGGTGGACCAGCTCTCCTCGTTCGCCGCCGAGGTCACCCGCGTGGCCCGCGAGGTCGGCAGCGAGGGCCGTCTCGGCGGGCAGGCCGAGGTCGAGGGCGTCTCGGGCACCTGGAAGCGGCTCACCGAGAACGTCAACGAGCTGGCCGGCAACCTCACCCGGCAGGTCCGCGCGATCGCCCAGGTGACCAGCGCCGTGGCCCAGGGCGACCTGACCCGCTCGATCGCCGTGGACGCCTCCGGCGAGGTCGCCGACCTCAAGGACAACATCAACGCCATGGTGGAGTCGCTGCGCGAGACCACCCGTGCCAACCGCGACCAGGACTGGCTCAAGACCAACCTGGCCCGCCTCTCCGCGCTGATGCAGGGCCGCCGGGACCTGCCGCTGGTCGCCGAGCTCGTCATGGACGAGCTGACCCCGCTGGTCGACGCCCAGTACGGCGCCTTCTACGTGGCAGCCGAGGCCCCGGAGGGCCCGCGCCTGTACGCCATCGGCTCCTACGGCCGCGCGCCCGGCGAGCCGACCAGCTACGCCTTCGGCGAGACCCTCGTCGGCCAGGCCGCCCGCAGCAGGCGTCCCATCGACGTCGAGGGCCTCCCGGCCGGCTACGCCACCATCTCCTCCGGGATGGGCAAGATGGCGCCCGCCGCGCTGGTCGTGCTGCCCATCGTGGTGGAGGACCAGGTCCTCGGCGTCATCGAGCTCGGGTCGGTGACGCCGTTCAGCGCGGTCCACCGGGACTTCCTGGACCGGCTGATGGAGACCATCGGCGTCAACGTCAACTCCATCCTCGCGAACGCCCGTACCGAGGAGCTGCTGGGCGAGTCGCAGCGCCTGGCCGCCGAACTGCAGGCGCAGTCCGGTGAGCTGCAGGCGCGCCAGGACGAACTGCAGCGCTCCAACGCCCAGCTGGAGGAGAAGGCGGCGCTGCTGGTCTCGCAGAACAACGACATCGAGACCAAGAACCTGCAGATCGAGAAGGCCCGCCAGGAGCTGGAGATGCGCGCCCAGCAGCTCGCCCTGGCCTCGAAGTACAAGTCGGAGTTCCTGGCCAACATGAGCCACGAACTGCGCACGCCGCTCAACAGCCTGCTGATCCTGGCGCAGCTGCTGGCGCAGAACCCCGGCCGCAACCTGACGCCGAAGCAGGTCGAGTACGCGGGCGTGATCCACTCCGCAGGCTCGGACCTGCTGCAGCTCATCAACGACATCCTGGACCTGTCCAAGGTCGAGGCGGGCCGCATGGACCTGAGCCTGGAGGAGGTGGCGCTGCGCGGCCTGCTCGACTACGTCGAGGCCACCTTCCGCCCGCTGACCAGCGAGAAGGCGCTCCAGTTCCGCGTCGCGGTGCTGCCGGGCACGCCGTCGGCGATGGTGACCGACGAGTCGCGGCTGCGTCAGGTGCTGCGCAACCTGCTCTCGAACGCGGTCAAGTTCACCGAACGCGGCACGGTCGAGCTGCGGATCTCCTGCCCCGGGCCGGACGAGCTGCCGCAGGGCGTCGAGGGCTACGGCCCGTTCATCGCCTTCGAGGTGCACGACACCGGCATCGGCATCTCCGAGGACCAGCTGGCCACCATCTTCGAGGCCTTCCAGCAGGCCGACGGCACCACCAGCCGCCGCTACGGCGGCACCGGGCTGGGCCTGTCGATCAGCCGGGAGCTCGCGCGGCTGCTGGGCGGCGTCATCACCGTCACCAGCAGGCCGGGCGAGGGCAGCAGCTTCGTGCTGCACCTGCCGCTGCGGCACCCCGAGTCGCCCGAGCACGCCGACGCCGAGGTGCCCGCCCAGGTGGGGCGGAACGGCGAGCCGGGCGGTGAGCCCTGGCCGCCGGAGGGCTTGACGGCCGTCGAACCGACCTCCGAGCGGCGGCTGCTGATCGTGGAACGGGAGGCGCGCGGGCTGCTGACGCTCGTCGCCGAGAGCGCCGTCGGCGACCTGACCGCGGCCGACCCGGACGGCAGCCCGGTGCGGCTGAGCACCGCGACGGGGGTGACCGAGGCGGCCGCCGTGCTCGCGCTCGACCACCACCACTGCATCGTCGTCGAACTGGACGACCCCGACCCGCGGATGTGGCGGTTCCTGCACGCCCTCGACGACGACCACGCGCTGCGCGACATCCCGCTGGTCGTCCACGGTCGCGGCCTGTCCGGGGCGCAGGAGCAGACGCTGCGCGGCGCCGGCACCCGGCCGCTGGACGTCACCGGCAGCCTGGACGAGCTGCGGGACCGGGTGCGCGAGCGGCTGGCCGCCCAGACGCCCGTGCCCGTGCCGATCGCGGCCCGGACCGCCGCGGCCGCCGTCGAGGTCGACACACGCCTGGCGGGGCGCACGGTGCTGGTCGTCGACGACGACGTGCGCAACGTCTTCGCGGTCACCCAGATCCTGGAGATGCAGGGCATGCGGGTGCTCCACGCGGAGGACGGACGCCTCGGCATCGACACCCTGACCGCCCATCCCGAGGTGGACCTGGTGCTGATGGACGTGATGATGCCCGAGATGGACGGCTACCAGGCGACCGCCGCGATCCGCGCGATGCCGCGGTACGCGACGCTGCCGGTGATCGCGGTCACCGCCAAGGCCATGCCGGGGGACCGGGACAAGAGTCTGGCTGCCGGGTCGGACGCCTACGTGACCAAGCCCGTCGCCGCGCAGCAGCTGATCGCCACGATCCGCGAGGTGCTGGACCTGTGACAGGTCACCAGGAGGACCCCGCCACCGGCCACGAGGCGCCCGGTCCGCGCCCGGAGGGCGGGGTGGGTCCGCGCCCGAGGCCCGGCGCGGCGGCCGCGTCGGGCCTCGGGCGGCTCGCGGAAGCCTTCGACCGGGTGCAAGCCGTGCTGGACGCCGCCGGGAAGGGCGACGACGCGCGGGTCCTGGTCGACCGGGCCACCGGCGTGCTGATGGAGCGTCTGTGCTGCGGACCGGAGGAGGCGTTGCGGCACCTGCACACGCAGGCCCGCACCGGAGGCCGGGCCGTGCTGCGCTGCGCGGACGAGATCCTCGCGGGCGCTGCGGCTCGCGACGGCGGGACGCCGGGCGCGCGAACACGGGCGTCGACGGGGGAGACGACGGCGACGCTGCCGGGGTCGGTGACCGGGCCCGGAGGTCCGAGCGGGCCGCCCGGTCCTGGAGGAGCGCCCGCGGCCGGGCTGCCCCGCTGGCACGCCGAGGACGGCCAGCGTGCGGCCAGTGCCATCCTGGAGCACGCACTGCAGCCGTTCGGTGCGGACGGCGTCCAGCTGTGGGCGGCCCGGGAGGACGGCGGTCTCCTGCTCGCCGGCCGCGCCGGAGTGCGGCTCACGCCCGGGGGCTCGCCGGCCCCGGCGGCTCCCGCGGACGCCGTGGGCGAGGCGGTGCGCGGCGGAACGATCGTCTGGGCCGCCGCAGCCGAGCAGGAGGAGGCCCCCGGCTCGGCGGCGGTGACCGTCGTGGCTCCGGCCGTCCGCCGCGGCCGGGTGCTCGGCGCGCTGGAGATCAGCTGGACCTCGGGAGCGCCCGTCCGCGACCGCCGCGTCGAGCGGCAGCTGCTGGCCCTGGCCGAGCTCGCCGCCCACACCCTGGACGAGCCGGGCGGCGCCCCCCACGCCCCGGCCGCCGGGACTGAGGGCGACGAACCCGCGACCCCGCACGTCGACCCGGTGGCGCGGCAGATCGCCGAGAGCCTCCACGACCCGGCGCTGGTGCTCACCCCGCTCTTCGACGGCGACGGGCGGCTGACCGACTTCCGCATCGCCTACCTCAACGACCGCTTCGCCGACCCCGCCGGGCGGCCCGCCGCCCTCGTCGAGGGGCGGCCGCTGCTCCAGGCGTACCCGGGGTTCGGGCGCGCGGGCGGCCCGGCGGAGAAGGTCGAGCACGTCTACGCGACCGGCGAGCCGTTCCGCGCGGACCGGTTGGCGCTGGTCGCCGAGATCGGCGACATCCCCGTCATCAACCAGGCGCGGGTGGGCGTGAGCCGGATCCACGACGCCGTGCTGCTGACCTGGCGGGCCCAGGAGGACGACGCCGGGCTCGGCACGCTGTTGCAGCACGCCCAACGCCTGGGCCGCATCGGCGGGTTCGAGGACGACCTGCTCACCTCACGGGCCACCTGGAACCCCGAGCTGTTCGAGCTGTTCGGCCTCGCGCCCGACAGCCAGCCGCTGCCGCTGTCGCACCTGCGGGCGCGCGTGCACCGCGACGACCGCGAGGCGTTCGACGCCTTCCTCGCCGGCGTCACCCTGCACCGGGAGCCGCGGGACGTCGCGGTGCGTTTCCATCGCGGCGACCGCGTGGTGCGGCACGTGCGGGTGGTGGCCGAGCCCGTCGCCGACGAGGCGGGCACCCTGGTCGCGATCCGCGGCGTCTGCCAGGACATCTCCGCGCACCACTGGACCGAGGTGGCCCTGAGCGCCACCCTCGACCAACTCGCCCACACCCAGGCCGAGGCCGACGAGCGCGCGCGGCTCGCGCTGCGGCTCCAGCACGCCATCATGCCGCCCACACCCGGCACGGTGGCCATGGCCGGGCTGACCATCGGGGTCCGCTACCGCCCCGCCCACCAGGAGCACGCCGTCGGCGGCGACTGGTACGACGCGGTGCCGCTGCCCAACGGGGACGTGCTGCTCTCGGTCGGCGACGTCGCCGGTCACGGCATCGAGGCGGCCACCGGCATGGTCGTGCTGCGCAACTCGCTGCGCGGGCTGGCGACCACCGGCGCCGGGCCCGCGCAGCTGCTGGCCTGGCTCAACGACGTCGCCTTCCACCTCACCGACAACGTCACGGCGACGGCGGTCTGCGGGATCTACCACCCCGGGGAGAGCCTGCTGCGCTGGGCCAGCGCCGGTCACCCGCCGCCCGTGCTGCTGCACCAGGGCGCCTCCCGTTCCGTCGACTTCGGCCACGGCATCCTGCTCGGCGCGGTCCCCGACGCCGACTACGAGGAGCACGAGATGCCGCTGCCGGAGGGCGCCACCCTGCTGCTCTTCACCGACGGCCTGATCGAGCGCAAGGACAGCAGCGGCTTCGAGGACCTCCACGCGACCCTGCGCGGCGGGTCCTTCCCCGCGTCGGGCAGCGTGGCCCAGCAGTTGGACCACCTGCTGGCCCACAGCCGCTCCAACACCGACGACGACACCTGCCTGGTCGGCATCCACCGCCCCGCGTAGCCGGCCGAGGCGACCGGCCGCGGGACGGGCGGGCCGCGCGCGGGCCCTGGGCGTTCGAGGTCGCGTGGCGGCCCGTCAGGAGCACTCGCGGCGCAGCAGGTCGGCCCAGGCGCCGTCCCAGTCGTAGCCGGTCTCCTCCTCGCCGGGGCGGACGCACTGGCGGCAGGCCCGCAGGAACCGCTCCACCCGGCGGCTCGGCGCCTCCAGCACGGCCTCCGCGGCACCGGAGCGCAGGTGCAGGCGGATCGCTCCCGCCGACGCCGGGACCACCCGCACGTCGCCGTCGCCGACGGCGGTCAGCAGCCCGGCCTCCAGCAGTTCGAGCGAGAGCAGCCAGGTGAGGTCCTTCTCGTCCGGACCGAGGATCCCGGGGAAGGTGAGCCGGACCGCGAACGGGTCGTCGCGCCGGTAGCCCAGCAGCGCGGGCACCCGGAGCCCGGAGGTGGACGGGTCGACGACCAGCACGAGCGGGACGGCATGCTCGATCTCGGAGAACAACGCGGCTCCTCGGGGCGGGGCGGGGCGGAAGGAGGGGACGGCGGGTGCTGCGGGCGGAGCAGCGGTCAGTAGTCCTGGCGGTAGTGGCGCTCTTCCACGATCTCGGCGTCCGGCGCACGGTCGACGAGAAGGCGGCGGCGCCGCAGGACCGCGCTGTAGGTCAGAAGTCCGAGCAGCCCGGCGATCATCAGGATCACGCCGACCACGGGTATGTCGATTCCCTTGACGTGCCAGTCGACGCCGAAGGCGAGGACCGCCCCGGCGGCGAAGACGAGGATGCAGCCTCCGATGCCCATGAGCTCACCCTTCCCTTTCCGGTAGTTCGGTGGTGCGCGGCCCCGCTGTCGGGACCGACAGTTCGTCAGTTCGCGCCTGCCCCGGAACCGTCGGCGGAAACGGTGCGGGAAACGGTGCGGGAGACGGGTGCCGGGAACGGTGCCGGGAAGGTGGGGCGGGCATGACGAGGGCCCGCCCGCGCGGTGTCGCGCGGGCGGGCCCAAGTGCCGTGCGGGGGAAGCGGGTCAGCCGGTCTCGTCGGCGTCCAGCCCCGCACGCAGGTTCGCCAGGGTGTTCGCGAGCAGCCGGGAGACCTGCATCTGGGAGACACCGATCCGCTTGCCGATCTCCGACTGGGTCAACTCGTCGACGAAGCGCAGCCCGAGGATCAGCCGGTCCCGCTCCGGCAGCCGCGCGATCAGCGGCTTGAGCGAGGTGACCGCCTCGACCTGGTCGAAGCCGTCGTCGACGATGCCGATACGCTGCTCCAGCGGGTTGTCCTGGTCCGCGTCCGCCGTCCCGGGGGCCTCCAACGTGCCCGCGGTGTAGCCGTTCGCGGCGAGCCGACCGTCGACCACCTCCTGCTCCGGCAGGCCGAGGTGCTCCGCCAGCTCCCTGGTCGTGGGCTCCCGGTTCAGCTCCTGCTCGAGCGCGTCGTTGGCCTTGGCGAGGCGCAGGCGCAGCTCCTGCAGGCGGCGCGGCACGTGCACGGCCCAACTCGAGTCCCGGAAGTACCGCTTGATCTCGCCGGCGATGGTCGGCAGCGCGTAGGTGAGGAACTCGACGTCGCGGTCCGGGTCGAAGCGGTTGATCGCCTTGATCAGTCCGACCGTGCCGACCTGGACGATGTCCTCCATCGGCTCGCTGCGGTGCGCGAACTGCGACGCCGCGTACCGCACCAGGCTGAGGTTGAGCTCGACCAGCGAGTTGCGGACGTACGAGTACTCGGCCGTCCCCTCCTCCAGGGCGCGCAGCCGCACGAAGAGGACCCGGGACAGCTCCTTCGCCGTGGCCGTGTCCACAGCGGAGGGGTCGGCGGGCATCTCGGGCAGAGCGGCGTCCACCGGGGTGACGGCACTGTTGCCGGTGTCACGGGCCTCCGGTGCGCGGCCGCCGGCAGCGGGTGCGGTGACAGTGCGGGGCATGAGGCTCCTCCGTCGACGTGGCCCCGCCGCCGCTGCGGCAGGGCTCGGTTTCTTCGGGCTTCTCCCGCCGCCTACCCCCGTTCCCCCGGATGATGCAGGACGGCCGTGACCGTTCTGTGATGATCCGGGGCGAGTGGCTCTTCCGCGCTGCCTGCTGTCGCCTCGTCAGGCGGGAGGACCGCAGTGAGGGCGTGGGGGAGGATCCGGTGGAACTCGGCCCAGACGGACTTGCCCGGCCGGTGCTCCCAGAGCCTGACGCCGACGCGGTCGGCCGCGTGCTGGACCAGCCGCAGTCCGTGGCCTCCCGGGCGAGCGGGGACGGGGGACCGGCGCACCACCGGCAGCCGCCGGTTCACGTCAGCCACCTCGACCCGGATCGTGTCCTCGCCCGGCGCGGACAGGATGATCCACTGTGCGCCGCCGCCGTGCCGGGCGGCGTTGGTCACCAGCTCGGAGACCACCAGCACGATGTCGCTCACGCCCGCCGGCTCCTCCGCGCCGTTCCACAACCCCCAGGTGTCGAGCGTGAGCCGGGAGAATCGCCGCGCCGCTGAGGCGGGCGCCGCGCTGTCCCGCAGCGTCAGCCGGGCGCACCTTCGGGCGTCCCGCCCTTCTGCGGGCCACGTCCTGTGCCAAGTCCTGTCCGTCTGGCCGCAGTCCACCTCGCCACCCCGTCTCCGTCTCGCCCCGGCCTGTCCGCGGCCCCGCACGCGGCCTGCACACGCCGGAGCCCCCGGCACCCGGGTGAGGGTGCCGGGGGCTCCACAACGGTCCGGGCCCCGCGTCCACCCCGGACGCCAGGCGTCTGACCGCGTTCGGCGGCCGCAAACGTGCACCCGGTCCGTGCATGGCGCCGTCCCGGCCGGGGAACGTGCGCGGTAGCCTCTGCGCTGAGACGACCACCGACCCTTGGAGACCGCCCGCATGTCCGAACGGCCCGAGACTCCCCACGAGGACCCCGACCAGGAGCAGTTGACCGTCTCGGTCCGCAGACAGGGCGGGGCCGGAGTAGTCGAGGTCGTGGGCGAGCTCGACCACGACACCGCGCCGGCGCTGGCGCGCGCCATCGGCTCGCTCGCGGACGCCGGCGTCACCTGCGTCGTCGTCGACTGCTCACAGCTGGGCTTCTGCGACTCGACCGGACTGAACGTGCTGCTGAAGGCGCGGCTCGCCACCACCGAGGACGGCGGCCGGTTCCTGCTCGCCGGTCCCGGCCCGCAGCTGCGCCGGCTGCTGGAACTCACGGGCGCGGACGGCGTCTTCGAGACGCACAGCGACCTCGCGACCGCGCTGGCGGACGCATGAACGCGCCGCGCGCCGAGTCCGGCCTGCAGCGCTCTACGCCCGGCCCGCAGGTGCGCCGACTTGGGCTGCGCGACGTCAGCGGCCCGGTCCGTCGGGCCCGCGCCTTCACCGCCAGCGCGCTGGCGGAGTGGGGCTGGGCGGATCCCGAGGCCGCCGACCCGGAGGAGCGCGAGCGCGCGGAGGACGTCCTGCTCGTCGTCTCGGAACTCGTCGCCAACGCGATGACGCACGGCGGCGGCGTCCGGGAACTCGTGGTCACCCTCGACGGCGACACGCTCGTCGTCGGCGCGACGGACGGCGAGTCCCGTCCCCCCGAGCTCCAGAAACCGGGCGACCCGTCCCAGCCGGGCGGCCACGGCCTCCAGGTCGTCCACCGCCTCAGCACCACCTGGGGCAGCACGCCCCAGTCCTCCGGCAAGACCGTCTGGGCCCGCTTCGCCCGCTGACCCGGCCGGTTGCAGCCGGGCGGGTCGTCGTGCCGGTCCTCCGTGGCCGTCCAGGAGCGAGGGCGGCCAGGGAAGGTGCTACCGGCCGGTGTACGGCCCTGCGCGGGCTGCGGCCGAGAAGCTCCCGATGCCGCCGCACGCGGGCGGGCGGCCGGGGACGGGGGTCGGGCGTCCTCGGCCGCCTCGGTGCGGGGCCTTGGAATGCCGCCGGAGGAGGCCCCGCGGGGTCAGGAAAGCGGATGCGGGCGGCGGGGCGCAGGGTGCATCGTTCGTGCAGCAGACCATGGGGTGGGAGCGGGCGTCAGGACAGGCCGCCGGCGAGGCCCGCGTGCCCGCGGCTGGCGGGCGCGTGGTCGTGCCGGGCGGCCTCGTGGGCGATGTTGCGGGTCATGCCGCCGAAGACGACCGAGTGGAAGGGCGCCACGCTCCACCAGTACAGGTGGCCCGCCAGGCCGCGGGGGTGGAAGACGGCGCGCTGCACGTAGCGCGAGCGCCGCGGCCCGTCCGGCTGGACCCGCAGTTCCAGCCAGGCCAGCCCGGGCAGCCGCATCTCCGCGCGCAGCCGCAGCAGCCGGCCCGGCTCGATCTCCTCCACCCGCCAGAAGTCCAGCGAGTCCCCGACGCGGAGCCGGTGCGGATCACGGCGTCCGCGCCGCAGGCCCACCCCGCCGGCGATCCGGTCCAGCCAGCCGCGCAGCGCCCAGGCGAGCGGGAAGGAGTACCAGCCGTTCTCGCCGCCGATGCCCTCGACCACCTGCCACAGGTCGCGGGCGCTCGCCGCCACCGCTGCCTGGCGCACGTCCTCGTAGAGCGAACCGCCCGCCCAGCCCGGGTCGGTGGGCAGCGGGTCGCTCGGCGCGCCGGGCAGCGCCGCCGAGGACCAGCGGGTCGACACCTCGGCGTCCTTGATCCGGGTCAGCGCGAGCGCGACGGCCTCGTCGAAGCCCACCAGGCCCTGCGGCGGGTCGGGGACGAACCGCGCGATGTCGTGCTCCCGGCAGACCACCTCGTGCCGCAGCGATTCGACGAGCGGCCGCGCCAGCCCCCTGGGCACGGGAGTGACCAGACCCACCCAGTGGCTGGACAGGGCGGGCGACAGCACCGGCACAGGGACGATCACACGGCGCGGCAGCCCGGCGACACGGGCGTATCGCAGCATCATCTCGCGGTAGCTGAGCACCTCGGGGCCGCCGATGTCGAAGCTGCGGTTCACCTCCGGCGGCAGCGCGGCCGCGGCGACCAGGTAGCGCAGCACGTCGCGCACGGCGATTGGCTGGATCAGCGTGCGCACCCAGCGCGGGGTCACCATCACCGGCAGCCGCTCGGTCAGGTGGCGCAGCATCTCGAACGAGGCCGAGCCCGAGCCCAGCACCACCGCGGCGCGCAGCTCCGCCGTCGGCACCGCGCCGGACCGCAGGATCTCCCCGACCGCCGCCCGCGAGCGCAGGTGCGGGGAGAGCGCGGCCGGTTCGACGCCGCGCGGCAGCAGCCCGCCGAGGTACACGATCCGGCGCGTGCCCGCGCGGGCCGCCGCGTCGGCGAGGTTGCGCGCGGCGGCGGCCTCCGCCTGTTCGAAGTCGGGCCCGGTGCCCAGGGAGTGGACCAGGTAGTGCACCACGTCGACGCCGTCCAGAGCCGCAGTCAGCGAGGCCGGGTCGCCCAGGTCGGCGCGGACCGTCTCGACGTGGCCCGCCCACGGCTGGTCGCGCAGCCGGTCCGGGTTCCGGCTGAGACAGCGCACCCGGTATCCGGCGTCGAGCAGTTCCCTTACCAGTCGCCCGCCGATGTAACCGGTCGCGCCGGTGACCAGGCACAGCGCGCCGGGACCAGTCGCGGCGCCGCTCGCCCCGCGCGCCGTCATGACGCCACCTCGGCGACCGCCGGCTCCGGCGTCCCGCTCCGGTCGGCCGTCGTCGCCGACGAGGCCTCGGGCACGCCGGCGGCGCCGCGCAGCCACCAGGCCGAGACGGACTCGAGCCGCAGCCGCACGGCCCCGGCCGGCACCCACCGCTCGCCGACCCGGTACGACGCCCGCTCCAGATGCAGGAACCCGCTCACGGCCAGCCGGTCCCGCAGGTCCGCGCGGCCCTCGAGAGGACGAGGCAGGTTTCGCGCCGCCCAGGTGGAGCCCGCCATCGGCGTGCCCCGCCACATGACGCCGTCGGCCACGAGCTCGATCAGCGCGTCGACGCCGGTGGCGACGATCGTGCCGACGGTGTCGCCGAGCAGCAGGTCGTGCTCGCTCATCGCGGTCTCCTTCGGGGTCGGTCGGTTCGTGCGGACGACTCCTCAGCCGGCCGCCGTGTCGGCGGGGGCCGGGGTCCGCGCCTTCCGGGGGGAGGTCTGCGCCGTCGACAGGTCGCGCAGCACCTCGCGGGCGGCGCGGGCCCCCGAGGCGAGCGCGCCCTGCACAGAGGCGGTGGCGCGGTGGTCGCCGCAGACATAGCGGCCCGGCGCGAGGCGGGTGCCGCGGCTGAGCGGCCACGGCGCGGGCGAGGCGGGCAGCGCCTCGGCGACGCGGTGCACCGCGATCCGCTCCCACGCGCGCGTGGAGGTCCGGTACAGGTCGGCCAGGCGCGCCTCGGCGGCCGTGAGCTGCTCCTCGTCGGCGACGCCGGGCAGCGAGGTGGAGACCAGGGCGACGCCGCGCGGGGCGTACGCGGGCTGGACGTTGCTCACGACGCTGGTGTGCAGCAGCGGGCCGTCCCCGTCCACCAGGAGGGCCTTGCGCGGCCAGGGAACCTCGGGCGCCGCGTGGTGCACGGTGGTGACGGCGTGCGTCGGCACCGGCGGCAACGCCGGGAGCAGTGCCCGCGCGGCCGTCGGCCCGGTTGCCACGACGACCGCGCGGGCGTGCACGGCGAGGCCGCCCGTCAGGGCCACGCCGTCGTCGGTGAGCCGCTCGACGCCCGCCCCGAGCCGCAGCGTGCCGAGCGGCAGCCCGTCGGCCAGCTGCCGTGGCACCGCGCCGATGCCGCGCTCGGGCAGGCACAGCGAGCCGCGCAGCATGCTGCGCCACACCAGGTGGAAGAAGCGGGCGGAGGTGTCGAGCCGCGGTTCCAGGAAGACGCCGTGCAGGAACGGCGCGAGGACGGCGTCGACGAAGTCGTCGTCGAGCCCGGCGCCCCGCAGGGCCTGACGGGTGGTCATGTCCGGCCCGCGCTTGAGCAACCGGGCGGGCACGAGCATGTCCCGCCCGCTCAGGGCGGCGAGGGCCGCCAGGTCGCGCGGCCGCTGTCCGTCCCCCAGCAGCCCGGCGACGGCGCCGAGGAGGTCGCCCGGGCGACGGGTCGGGTCGGCCAGCGCCAGCCGCCGGTCGCCGTCTGCGAGCACGTATCCGGGGTCGAAGGGGCGCAGCCGCAGCGCAGCCAGGTCCACACGCCGCCGGACCTGTGGGTACGCGGTGTTGAAGACCTGGAAGCCGTGGTCGAGCACGTACCCGTCGCGTCGGTCGGAGGCCATCCGGCCGCCCACCTGCCGGGACGCCTCCAGCAGCATGACCTCCAGCCCCGCCGCGCACAGGTCCGCGGCGCAGGCCAGCCCGGCCATCCCCGCACCCACGACGACGGCGTCCACCCGCACGGTCCGCGACATCTGCACCACCACCCTCTCGCGCCCACCGTCGCCGCCCGCCCCAGCGGAGTCGATGCGCAGCGATTCCGCATCGACCCGCGCGCGGGCGTGCCGGGCCCGAAGCGCCCGCGCGCGGGTGGGGCAGGCGGGCGAGAACCGGGTGCGCTCACTGCGCGCGGGGCGCGCCCGTCGTCACGCGCGCTGACGCGACCCAGTCACGCATGCGCGGCAGCCCGCCGCGCGCCACGGCTGTCGCCGCAGGCGCAGCCGTCCGGGATCCCGCGACCGCTTCGGCTCCGCGCGGAGCGTGGGCCTCGCGTGGCGGGAGCGGGTGAAGCGATGCACCATCGATGCATGGAGCTTGCTGTCCGTGCCGACGGCCAGGGTGATGTGGCGAGAACCGAGTACCAGGAGGACGCCATGCCCGGTCACGCCTTCCCCTCCGTCGCCGCGTGAGCCCCCGGGGCGCCGGCGCCGAGGACGAGGCCGTGGAGGATGCGGTGGAGGAGAGCGGCCTGCCGACGGGCGAGGTGGCGCGGCGGCTCGGGGTGTCGCCGGTGACGGTGCGCTCGTGGGAGCGCCGCTACGGGATCGGCCCGGCGCAGCGCACCGAGG
>NZ_BBPO01000014.1:48447-48946 GCF_000787815.1 Streptacidiphilus neutrinimicus | reverse complement strand
GGGGCCCCCCCCGCCGCTGGACGCCCGCCGACATCGCCCGGCTGGAAGCCATGTGCCGGCTCACCGCCCAGGGCCTGCCGCCCGCCCAGGCCGCGCGCGCCGCGGCGCTGGAGCAGGCCGAGCAGGCGCAGCGGGCGCGGAGCGGCCCCTCCCCGGAGCCCCAAGCCGTCGAAGCGTCCGGCCTGCCCTTCCGGCCTGCGCCCCCGCCCGGGCCTGCGCCTGCGGGCCTGCGGCCCCGCGCCACGCGTGCGGCCGAGCCGGGGGACGACGACGCCGCGCGGCGACGCCACGCGCGCGGCCTGATCCGCGCGGCGGACCGGCTGGACGCGCCCTCCCTCCAGGAGCTGCTGGAGAGCGCCGTGGACGCCTGGGGCGTCGAGCGGGCGTGGGAGGACGTGATCGCCCCGACGCTTCGCGCCGCCGGGCGGCGCTGGGCGACCGTCGGCGACTCCTACGTCGAGGTCGAGCACCTGCTCTCCTGGCACGTCGCCACCGAGCT
>NZ_BBPO01000014.1:19012-48145 GCF_000787815.1 Streptacidiphilus neutrinimicus | reverse complement strand
GCCCCCGTGCCACGCACCGGACCGGTGGTGCTGCTGGCGGCGACGCCGGGCGAGGAGCACACCCTGCCGCTGGACGCGGTGGCGGCCGCGCTCACCGCCCGCGGCATCGGCTTCCGGATGCTGGGCTCCTCGGTGCCGCCGCTCGCGCTCGCCCAGGCCCACCGGCGTCTCGGCCCCGCCGCCCTGCTGCTCTGGTCGCAGTGCCGGGCCACCGCGGCCCCCCAGCTCGCGGCGGACCTGCTGAACCTGCCGTTCGGCGTCGCGGGCGCGCGGCACAGCCCGCTGCTGCTGCTCGGCGGGCCGGGTTGGCGTGCGGCGGGCACGCCGCAGGCGGCGCTGCGGCCGGCCAGCCTGCGCGCCGCGGTGGACCTCGCCGTCGCGGCGCGCGACGTGTTCGTCGCCCCGCCCGCGCACGCGGGGGCAGGGCGACGGTGGCGGTGAGGACGGCGGTGACGCGGCGGACGGCTCAGGTGGTGGCGACGCCGTCGCGGTAGCCGGTCATGTAGAAGGTGCCGAAGCCGTTCTGCACCGGATCCCCGCTGTCGTTGATGCAGTGCAAAATGCCCCCGCCACCCGCTCCGTTCAGACAGACCGTCATCAGGTCGGTGAAGACGACGCCGGGAGTGTCGGGCACCTCGTAGGCGCGGTCGGTGTAGATGTTCGCGTTCAGGTCGAAGAAGCAGTAGCTGCCCAGCCCCCACGCCTTGTGGTCGGTGACCGAGTCGGCGACCTTGTACGCGGCGTACCCCAGGGTGGAGCCGTGCGTCCACGCCGACTGCGTCGGCACGTCGTAGGGGTGCTCGTTCTGGAAGAAGTAGGTGCGGCCGTGGTCGCCCTTCCACAGCACCTCGTACTTCTGGTAGTGCTCCACCGCCAGGCCGTAGGCGGTGACCCGGTCGCCGACGACCTCGATGCCGGTGTCGGCGGGGTTGACCGTCCAGCCGACCGAGCCGTCGTTGCCGTGGTCGGCTCGCCACAGCCACAGGTTGTCGCAGAACACGTCGTTGCTGTCGATGCGGACGCTGACGGCCGCGCCGCCCGGAACGGCCCCACCGATCCGGACGTAGACGTCGAACAGGGCGGTGGGATCCGCCGAGTGACGCACCCGGCTGCGCCCGTCGCCGACCTGGAGCAGCACCGGGGAGTGGGCCGAGGCGGCCTCCAGCAGCACCCCCGCGACGGTCACGCCGCCCACGTCCGCGACCTCGATCAGCGCGTTGCCGTGCGTCGCCTGGAGGGTGGCGAGCCCGAGGCCGAGAACGACGGTGCCCGGACGGCGCACCTCGATCGGGGCCGACAGCGGGTACACGCCCGGGGTGAGCAGCAGATGCCGCCCCTGGGCGAGAGCCCGGTTGATGCTCGCGGCGCTCTCGCCGGGGCGGGCCACGTGGAAGCGGGAGAGCGGGACGCCGTGCCCGGCCGCCCGCCCGGAGGTCCAGGTCGGTCCGGCGGAGTCGCCCCGCAGCGCGGGCACGAAGACGTGGTACGCACCGTCGCGTCCGACGGTCAGGAACGGCTTCTCGCGCACGGTCGGAGTGCGGTCGACCACGGTCCAGGCGGGGTTCGGGAAGTGCTGGGCCGGAGCGCCCTCGGTGCCGACGAAGACCATGTTCCAGTTGGACCCGGTCCAGCTGCCGAAGCGGTCGTTGCGCGAGAGCCACTGCTGCTGCGAGCCGGAGTCCACCTGGCCGTCCACGACGCTGTCGGCCAGGAAGCCGCCGCTGGACCAGCGGTTGCCGGGCGGGCTCGGCCACAGCGTCATGTCACCCTTGACGTGGGTCCGGCGCATCGGGCCCGCCTGGGCGACGGCCCAGCGCTCCAGGCCGTCCGGCGGGACGACGCAGAGGTTCTCGGCGGCCCGCCAGAAGTTCTGGGTGCCGTTCCCGCCAAGCCACTGGGCGTCCACCGTCACATGGCCGTTGATGACGACGTCGTCGGGCGAGTCGCCGAGTCCGAGGACGTGGGTGTAGAAGCCGACGTTGATGTCGACGTCGTAGGTCCCGGGCAGGAACGCGAGCGCGTAGCGCTCGGTGCCGAACTGGTTGGACTGCTGCGTCTGGAAGACGGCGTCGACCTGGGCCTGGATCGCTGCGTTCCCCATGGAGGGGTCGAACAGCAGCACGTTGGGGCCGAGGTCGGCGGCGCCCGGGCGGCCGGCCGGGCGAGGAGCGGTGCCGGCGAGGGCCGACGGTGCGGGCAGCGCGCCCGCCAGCGGCAGCGCGGCGGCGAGGGCGATCGAACGGCTGAGGACGGTACGGCGGTTCGGGGCGACAGGCATTGCTCTCCCAGGGGTGGACGGGCGGAGCTCAGAGAGCGCTCTCGCGGGAGTGAAGCACCCGCACTGATGGTGCGTCAATGGAGTGGAGACAATCCAGCCCGCGACCTTCTCGTTCGTTCAACTCCTGAAGGCCGACCCGTCTCGGTGCGAAGGGTGCAGAATCGAAGGTATGGACGCCCTCCGGTACGGAGCCGAGCGGTTCCGCCACGACGTCGGAACCGCGATCTTCGCGCGGATCGCCGGACCGGACGGCGAGGAGGTCCGCAGCCGGATCCACGACACCCCGGGCCCGCGCTGGTTCGCCCCGGACCGGCCGATCCGCACCGTCCACGCGGACGCGTCCATGTTCGTCGGCGGGCTGAGCGCCCTGCTGCTGCAGACCCTCCATCCGCTGGCGATGGCGGCCGTCGCGGAGCACTCCGCCTACCGCAGCAGTCCGTGGGGCCGACTCCAGCGCACCAGCACCTTCCTGGCCACCACCACCTACGGAACGGCGGCCGACGCGCACGCCGCGGTGGAGCGGGTCAGGGCGGTGCACGCGGGCGTCCACGGGATCGCCCCCGACGGCCGCCGGTACGACGCCACGGACCCGCACCTGCTGGAGTGGGTCCACCTGGCCGAGATCCGGTGCTTCCTCGCCGCCTACCGCCGGTACGGCGCTGAGCCGCTGACGGCGGAGCAGGAGAACGGCTACGTGACCGACACGGCCCGCGTGGCACGCGCCCTCGGCGTCGCCGCGCCGCCGACGGACGTGGCCGGCCTGGAGCGGCGCTTCGCGGAGTTCCACGCGGAGCTGTCCGCGACCCCGGCCGCGCGTGAGGCGGTTCGCTACCTGGTGCTCGACCCGCCTCTGCCGCTGGTGGTCAGGCCCGCCTACCTGGGCCTCTCGCTGGCCGCCGTGGGTCTGCTGCCCTGGTGGGCGCGGGTCGCGCTGGGACTGCCCCTGCCGATGCCGGTGCGCGCCTCGGCGCCGGTGGCGGGCCATTTGCTGGTCCGCGGCATCCGCTGGGCGACGCGTCCGCCGGAGCGTTCGGAGCCTTCGGAGACATAGGCCAGGCCCCGCGCCACAGGGGGGTAGACGCGGGGCCCGGACCGGAGGAAGGGCGGCCGTGCGCCGGGGGACGTGTCGCCCGGCCGCTTCCCTCGCGTCGGCGGCGGGTCGTCCTGCCGCGCCGACAGGCAGCGCCTGCCCCCTCCCCGGCGGGGCAAACGGTCGCAGGCGGCACGTGTGCCTCGGAACGTCGGGGGCAGGCGCACCCTCGCGGCGCGCCGTCGGGCCCGCCGCGCTCCTGACGGACGAGGGAAGAGGAGGATTCCCGTGACGACCACCGTCTCGGCACTACGCCAGCACACCGCCTACGAACCGGCCATGGACCTGTCCGGCTACGAGGTGCGGGCGTCCGACGGGCGCCTCGGCAGGATCGCCGAACGGGCCGTCGCCGCCGCCGAGGTCTACGGCGGCACGGAGCCCGTGCTGGTCCCCGTCGGCGCCATCGTGTCGATCGACCTCACCGACCGCGTGGTCCACCTGGACTGCACCAAGGCGCAGGTCCGCAACGCCCGGTGGGCCGTGCGCGGCGGCGCCCGCTACGTCCTGCGGGAGGGCTGATCCGATGGGACGCAAGGCGGAACTTCCCGGACCGATGACGTGGGCGTGGGCGTGGCAGGAGCGGGCGGCCTGCGCCGAGCGCGACACCATGCTGTTCTTCCACCCGGCAGGGGAGCGCGGCAGGGACTTCGAGGACCGCGAGCAGGCGGCGAAGCGCGTCTGCGCCGCCTGCCAGGTCATCCGTCAGTGCCGTGACTACGCCCTGGCCACCCACGAGCCTTATGGCGTGTGGGGCGGCATGAGCGAGGACGAGCGCGGCAGCGTGCTGCGCCGCCGCCGGGCCGTCCCCGCCGGGGGCCGGTTCAACTTCAACGGGGCGACGACCGTGGCGGCCGCGGGATGAAGCCGCTGGTGCGCGCCCGGTAGGCCGCGTACCCGGGACGGTCGGCCATGTGCCGTTCCAGCAAGGCCTTTCCGCTGCCCGCGGTGAGCAGGTACGTCATCACGAGCGGCGAGACCAGCGTCGCCGCGGCGACAGGCAGGGTGGTGCAGGCCAGCAGCCACAGGCCCCACCAGACCAGGAAGTCGCCGAAGTAGTTGGGGTGGCGGGTCCACGCCCACAGGCCGCGGTCCATGATCCGGCCCCGGTTGGCGGGGTCGGCCTTGAACACGTGCAACTGCCGGTCGCCGACGGCCTCGAAGGTGAGGCCCGCAACCCAGGCCAGTGTCCCGAGGACGGCGAGCGGCCCGATCGCCTGCGGCGCGTAGCACGCGGCCTGCACCGGGAGGGAGACCAGCCAGACCAGCGCGGCCTGCAGCAGGTAGACCATCCGCAGCGCGTACAGGGCGCGCCGGGTGCGGCCGGGCCCCGCCTTGGCCAACAGCCGTTCGTAGCGCGGGTCCTCGCCGTGGCCGCGCCCGCGCCACGCGATGTGGACGGAGAGACGCAGACCCCACGCCACCGTCAGCACGGTGACCAGCGCGCGCCGCCCGGCGTCCCCGTGGCCCTCCGTCGCCGCCAGCGCGCACGAGGTCGCCGCGACGGCGGCGAACGCCAGCCCCCAGGCGCTGTCGACGATCCGGTGCACGCCCTTGACCAGCGCCAGCGCGAACGTCGCCAGCATGACGACGAGCGAGGCCCCGGCCGCCGCGCCGAGGCCGATCGCGAACGCCGCCCACGGGAAGCCGCTCACCACGCCACCCCCGACGTCCCGTCGGACTCGAGCGGCGCGGGGACGCGGTCGACGGCGGGCGTCATGCGCGGTCCTCCCGGGTGAGCAGGATCTGCCGGACATCCAGGTAGCCGGAGCGGAACCCGGCCTCGGAATAGGCGAGGTAGAGCGTCCACATGCGCCGGAAGGCCTCGTCGAAGCCCAGTTCGGCGACCCGCTCGGCGTGCGCGGTGAACCGCTCCCGCCACAGCCGCAGCGTCTCCGCGTAGTGCGCGCCGAAACCCTCGCTGCTGCGCACGCGCAGGCTCGTACGGGTGCGGGTCACCTCGTCGACGGCCTCGTTGGACGGCAGCATGCCGCCCGGGAAGATGTACTTGTGGATCCAGGTGTAGGTGCGCCGGGTCGCCAGCAGCCGGTCGTGCGGCATGGTGATCGCCTGGAGGGCCACCCGGCCGTCCGGCGCCAGCATCGCGTCGAGGGTGCGGAAGTAGACGGGCCAGAACTCCACACCCACGGCCTCCACCATCTCGACGCTGACGACGGCGTCGAAGCGGCCGTCGCGCACCGGGTCCAGCCGCCGGTAGTCCTGCAGCCGGATCTCGACCGCGTCCGCGCACCCGGCCGCGCGGACCCGGTCGCGGGCGAGTTCGAGCTGCTCCGTCGAGAGTGTCAGCGACAGCACGGTGGCGCCGCGCCGGGCCGCGCGGATGCAGAGCTCGCCCCAGCCGGTGCCGATCTCCAGCACCCGGCTGCCGGGGCCGACCCCGGCCAGGTCCAACAACCGGTCGATCTTGGCGTGCTGGGCCTGCTCCAGCTGCTCCCAGCGGGCCGGGAGCTGCCCGAAGACGGCGCTGGAGTAGCTGAGGGAGTCGTCCAGGAAGAGCCGGAACAGCTCGTTGGACAGGTCGTAGTGGGCGCGGATGTTCTCGCGAGAAGCGGCCTCGCCGTTGGCTCCGCTCGGCTGCCGCCGCTCCCACAGCCGCCGCAGCCGCTGCAGGGAGGGCGGGACGAGCGTGGTGAGCTGCTCGGCCATGACGGTCAGCGCGCCGGGCAGGTCCGGGGCGTCCCACTCGCCGGCCTGGTAGGACTCACCGAAGCCGATCAGGCCGTCCGCGGCGAGGCGGGCGGTGAACGCCTCTGGGTCGTGCACCCGGAGCAGTGGGCCGCCCCGGCCCAGGACCTGGTCGCCCATCTGCACCCGCAGCGGCAGGCTGCGCAGTGCGCGTGTGATGACGGCGCGGGCGACGGCCGTCCGCAGCGGTGAGCTGGCGGGCACCCGGACGACGTCGGCCCACCTCCGCGGGTCGATCCGGTCCCGGAGGAGCGGTGTCGGCGGGGTCTGCTGCAGGGTCACTTCGTACCTTCCTGGGGTTGGTGACAGGGGCGTGGGCCGGTCCTGGGCACGACCGGCAGTCCGCGCAGGTAGAGGCGGATGCCGTGGAAGCGGATGGCGAGGGCCGCCGTGAGCGGGGCCAGGGGATGGCGCAGGGCCGCGGCGGCGAGGGCGGCGGAGGTGGCGGGCCGGGGCGTCCCCTTGACGGTGGCGGTGAAGGCGCGCCCGGCGTCGAGGTCGAGGTGCACGGTGAGGTCGAGCCGCTCGCCGGGGACGGGCAGGCGCATGCGGTAGCGGCCGGCGACGGGAAAGAAGGGGGAGACGTAGAAGGCCTTCTCGGCGGTCGCGCCCTCGGCGGCCTCCGGGCCCAGCAGGTAGGCGTGGCGACCACCGTAGGTGTTGTGCACCTCGGCGACCACGCACGCGAGCGAACCGTCGGCGGCGTGGCACCAGTACACCGTCAGCGGATTGAAGACGTAGCCGAGGACCCGGGCCTGGGTGAGCATCAGCACCCGGCCGTCCGGGGCGGCGGCGCCCCGGGCGGCGAGGAAGCGGTCGAGTGCGGCTCGGATCGTCGGCCCACGGCCGTCGAAGTGATCGCGGGCCGAGAACCCCGCGACCGGGCGCAGCGGGCGGGCGACCCGGGGAAGCCGGTCGAGGTCGACGAGCCAGTAGTACGTGCGGTGGTCCAGGGTGTAGCGCTGCCGCGCGGTGCGCACGTGGCGGACGCGGCTCTCGTAGAGGGTCGCCGCTGACGAGGCGGCGAGGCCGCCCCACGGGGGCGCGCCCGTGGACGAGGGCGCGGTGCTCACCAGGCCACCCCCAGGGCGGCTGCGGCGGCCACGCCGGAGCGGCAGCCGTCCTCGTGGAAGCCCCAGCCGCGCCAGGCCCCCGCGAACGCGCAGACGGACGTGTCGAGCTCGGCCAGCCGTGCCTGCGCGGCGACGGACTCGCGGGTGTAGACGGGGTGTTCGTACTCCATCCGGTCCAGCACCGAGGCCGGGTCGACCAGCGCGCCGCCGTTCAGCGTCACCAGGTACCGGTCCGGGGTGTCCAGGCGCTGGAGGCGGTTCATGTCGTACGAGACCCGCACCGCGCCGGCGTCCGCGTCGCACGCCGGGAGCAGCAGGTTCCACGACGCCCGCGCCGCGCGGCCGCGCGGCAGCACGGACGTGTCGCCGTGCAGCAGGGCGGGGTTGCGCGAGTAGCGGAAGGCGCCCAGCAACTCCCGCTCGGCGGCGGTGGGTTCGTCCAGTACCGCGAGCGCGTGGTGCGGGTGCAGGGCCAGGACGACGGCGCGGAACGCGTGGGTCTCCCCGCCCGCGTCGACGACCTCGGCGCCGTCACGGTGGCGGACGACCCGGGTCACCGGCATGCCGGTGCGGACCCGGTGCACCTGCTTGGCGATCCGCCGCACGTACTCTTGTGACCCGCCGGTGACGGTGCGCCAGGTCGGTGAGCCGGTGACCGCGAGCATGCCGTGGTGGTCGAGGAAGCGGAACAGGTAGCGGGCCGGGTAGGCGAGGGCGACCTCGCCGGGGCAGGACCACACGGCGGAGACCAGGGGGGTGAGGAAGTGGGCGGTGAAGTAGGGCGAGAAGCCGTGCCGGCGCGCGAACTCGCCCACCGTCGGCCCCACTTCGTCCGCGCCCGTCGCGCCCGCCGGGTCCGGCGACCCGGCCAGCAGGCGCTTGGCCCGCCGGTGGAACAGCGGCACCTCCGCCAGCATCCGCAGGTACCGGGGGTCCGCGGCCCGTCGGGGCTGGGCGAACAGCCCGCGCGGCCCCCTCGCGCCCGCGTACTCCAGACCGCAGCCGTCGCACCGCACCGACATGCTCATCTCCGACTCCTGGGTGGCCACCCCGAGCTCGGCGAAGAGCCGCAGCAGGTTCGGATAGGTGCGCCGGTTGTGCACGATGAACCCCGTGTCGACGCGCTGCGGCACCCCTCGCGCGTCGGCCAGCTCATGGGTGTGCGCGTGCCCGCCGAGGCGGTCGTCCGCCTCGTAGAGGGTGACGTCGAACCGCCGCCCCAGCACATGGGCGGCCGTCAGACCGGCCACCCCGCTGCCCACCACCGCGACCTGCTCCCGCACCACCAGGGACCTCCGTGCCTCGTCGACTGCTCCGGCATGAGTCATTCGGAGCCGTCGGGCGGCCCGGATGGGTGGGCGGCGAAGATTTTCGCTCCTGTCACCCGTCCGTGCGCCGCGCGGCTGCGAACAAGGAGCAAGAGGATGGACGCGGGCCCGGCCGACCGGGCGTCGCCCGAGGCAAGGGGATGTGGGTACACCGTGGACGGACCGCACAGCAGGAGGGGCGACGGCTCGGAGCCGACGTTCCTCGGAACCCCGCCGGTGCCGGGGCAACGGCCGGAGGATCTGCTGGTCCAGGTGGCCAGGGGGAACCAGGACGCGTTCGCCGCGCTGTACGAGCACATCGCCGGGCCGGTGCTGGGGATCGTGCGCAGCGTGCTGCGCGATCCGGCGCAGTCGGAGGAGGTCGCGCAGGAGGTGCTGGTCGAGGTCTGGCGCACGGCCGCGCGGTTCCGGCCCGACAAGGGCGGCGCGCTGGCGTGGGTGCTGACGATCGCGCACCGCCGCGCGGTGGACCGGGTCCGCAGCGCGCAGGCCGCCACCGACCGCGAGCACAAGGCGGCCCTGCTGGATCAGACCCCGGCCTACGACGAGGTGAGCGAGGCGGTCGACCACCGGCTGGAGCGCGAGCACGTGCGGCGCTGCCTGCAGGCGCTCACGCGCACGCAGCGCGAGTCGGTGGTGCTGGCGTACTACCGGGGGCTCACCTATCGGGAGGTCGCGGAGTTGCTCGCGGTGCCGCTCGGCACCGTCAAGGCGCGGATGCGCGACGGCCTGATCCGGATGCGGGACTGCCTGGGGGTGACGGCATGAGCGGCGCCGACCTGCACATGCTCGCCGGGGCCTACGCGCTCGGCGCGCTGGAAGCGGACGAACGCGCGGCGTTCGAGGAGCACCTGGCCGACTGCGAGGCGTGCGCGGTGGAGGTGGCCGAGTTCCAGGCCACCAGCGCCCGCCTGGCCCAGGCCGTCGCGGAGACCCCGCCGACGGCGATGAAGCAGCAGGTGCTGCGGCGCGTCGCCGAGGTCCGGCAGGAGCCCCCGCACGTCGAGCTGCCCGCACCGCGCGTCCCCTCGGCCCCCGCGCGCGCCCGCCGCGGCGCCCGGTTCGCGCTTGCTGCGAGCCTGGCCGCCGCGGTCGCCCTCGGCGGCGTCGCCGCCTGGCAGTACAGCCGCGCGCAGGACGCCCACCAACAGGCCCAGCAGGCGCAGGCGGAGACGGCGCAGATCGCCGCCGTGCTGTCCGCGCCCGATGCGCATGCCGTCGTCGGCGCGGTCGGCGGCGCGGGCCAGGGCGGCCACGCCACCGTCGTCACCTCGCACAGCGAGAACAAGGCCGTCTTCCTGACCCCCGGCCTGCCCGAGCTCCCCTCCGGCAAGACCTACCAGCTCTGGTTCAACGACGCCGGGGTCATGCGGCCGGCCGGCCTGGTCGCCCCGGGCGCTTCCGACCAGACAATCCTGCTCAAGGGCCCCCTCGCCCAGGCCGAGGGCATGGGCATCACGGTCGAGCCCGTCGGCGGCTCGCTCCACCCGACGACCGCGCCGATTGCGCTGATGCCTTTCCCGGCCGCCTGAGCCAGTCGCCACGAGCCACGACGCCCCGGGACGGGCCGGGGCGTCGTAGCTCGTGGCGGTGGGACGCGTCAGTGCCAGTTGCTGATCCTGAGGTCGCGCGGCGCGGGCTCGCCCTCGCCGGTCTCCAGCAGCTTCTTCAGGCTCAGCAGGAAGGTCGCCCACTTGGTGCTGCAGTGGTACATGAACTCCACCGGCTCGCGCCAGCCCTCGTGCCGGAAGCGGATGATCGTGAAGCCGTCCGCCTCCGAGAGATCGAAGCGGACCCGCGTGCCGATCCACTCCTCGGGGCCGTCGACGACCTCCCAGAGCACGAGCTCCTTGGGGCGGGCGTCCAGGACCTTCATGTCGAAGCCGCCGGGCGCGAAGCGGAACCGCAGCACGCCGCCGACGTCCGGGTCGCCGTCCGTGTCCTCGGTCCACCAGGCGGCCAGGCCCTCGACCGTGGTCAGGGCCGCGTAGACCTGCTCCGGGGGTGCGGTGACCCCCACCCTGTGCAGGATGTCCACCATGACGATGCCTCCTCGCGTGTGATGCGTGATGTGGGATGAACGATGCGTGGGGTTTCGGATGTCAGCCTTCGGGCCGGGGCTCACGGCTCTGCTGGATCGCCTCGGCGATCCGCTTGATGCGGCGCAGACGGGCGTCCCAGGCCGCGCCCACGGAGGACAGCTGCGCGACCGCGCGGGCGAACTGGGCCTCGTCCACGGCGTATATCCGCTCACGGCCGGAGGGGGTGGCGTGCACCAGCCCGACCCGGTCCAAGACGCCGAGGTGCTTGGCGACCGCCTGCCGGGTGACGGGCAGGCGCTCGCTCAGCGTGGTCGCCGTGCCGCCGCCGTCGGTGAGCAGCAGGTCGAGCATCCGGCGGCGGATCGGGTCGCCCACCGCGGACCAGAGCTCGTCGTCGACGACGACGCTCACGGGGCCTGCACCAGTCCGTCGACGTAGGGGGCGAGCCGGGGCAGGTAGTAGTCCCAGCCGGTGACGTGGTCGCGGTACTGCTCCTCCAGGACGGCGGCCTCCCAGCCCTGCTCCCGGAAGCCCGTCTCGGTCAGCCGCAGCAGCGTGCCCGCGCCCGCGGGGACCAGGTCGAAGGTGATCAGCAGCGAGTTGCCCGGCGTCGCCGCCTGGTCCTGCTCGTGCATCCAGCGGAAGGAGAACCGCCGCGGCGGATCGGCCTCGATGACCGTCAGCGCCACGACGTGCCTGTCCGGCGACGAGCTGTCGCCGAAGCCGAAGGTCCCGGTGCCGCCGGGCTCGGGCTCGAACTCGGCCTCGTCCGGCCACCAGCCGCGCAGGTGCTCCGGCGTGCTGACGACCTCGTAGACCACCTCCGGCGTGGCGTCGACGTGGATCTCCCGCTCGATGCTGCCGAACTCCATGGCGCTGCTCCTCGTACTCGCAACCTTTGGTTGCTTATCACTCTAGGCCGACCCCCGCTCATGTGCAACCAAAGGTTGCCTTTCATGGGCGGGTCGGGGCGGAAATGTGCCTGTTTTACCCGCATATGTCCCGTTATCGTGCTCCCGGCGGCTCGGTGTCGGTCTCCGGGAGGCCAACTTCGGCCCCTGCCAATGCAGGTGATGCATCGACGCGTACCGGCGCGTCGGAGGTGACGGAGCGATGGGTGACAGGGTCGCGTCGGGCGGGGCAGACTGGGCGTCGCGCCCGGCCCGGAACCATGCATCTCAGTTCGTCGGGGCCCCGGCGGGGCGCCGATGCGAGTCGCAGTCACAGGGGGAGCCCGTATGTCCCGCACCATCTCCAGCCTGGTCGGTGAGCCGCTGTCGCAGCTCAATGCCGAGGTCACCACCGCCGGCGCGGCGCTGGCCCCCACCGGTGACCCGGGCCCCGTCCGCGCCGTCGCGGATCGGGCCGTGGGAGCGGCGGCGGCCGTCGCCGTCCTCGACAACGCCGAGCTGCTCTGTGAGCCGGCCCACGACCGGCGCGCCCTGCTGCGCGCCCAGGAGGCCCTCCACGCGGCTCGCACCGCCGCGCTCTCGCTCGCCGCCCCGGCCGGCAGCGTCGAGGGGATCGACGCGATCCTGCGCGCCATCACCGGCGCCCTGAACACCGCGCGCACCTCCTCGTCCTGAGTCGTATTTCCCCCCCGACCGGTGGGCGGCAGATCCCCCGATCGGCGTATGCACTGCGTGTATACGCCGTGCGTATAGTCGTCGCATGACGATCGGCCACACCCTGTTGGGCCTGCTGGAATCCGGCCCGAGACACGGTTACGACCTGAAGCGCGCCTTCGACGAGCGCTTCGGCCACGACCGCCCGCTGCACTACGGCCAGGTCTACGCGACCATGGCGCGACTGCTGAAGAACGGCCTGGTGGAGGTCGAGGGCATCGAGGCCGGCGAAGGTCCGGACCGCAAGCGCTACGCGATCACCGACGCTGGGGTCACCGACGTCGAGCAGTGGCTCGCCCAGCCCGAGAGGCCCGAGCCCTACCTGCAGAGCGCCCTCTACACCAAGGTCGTGGTCGCCCTGCTCACCGGGCGCAGCGCGCAGGACATCCTGGACACCCAGCGCTCGGAGCACCTGCGCCTGATGCGCGAGCTCACCCGGCGCAAGGCCGGGGGAGACCTCCCCGACCAGCTGATCTGCGACCACGCCCTGTTCCACCTCGAAGCCGACATGCGCTGGCTGGAGCTGACCGCCGCGCGGATCGACCAGCTCGCCGAGGAGCTCACCCGATGACGCCGACCACCCCCACCGCCCCGACCGCCCACGCCGCGAACCGCGGCGTCACCGACGCGCCCCTGCTCGCGGCGGCAGGTCTGCACAAGTCCTACGGCGCCACCCCGGCGCTCGCCGGAGCCGACTTCGAGATCCGCGGCGGCGAGATCGTCGCCGTGATGGGCCCGTCCGGCTCCGGCAAGTCCACGCTGCTGCACTGCCTCGCCGGGATCGTCAGCCCCGAGGCGGGCACCGTCCACTACCAGGGCCAGGAGCTGACGGCGCTGAGCGACGCCCGGCGCAGCGCGCTGCGCCGCTCCGACTTCGGCTTCGTCTTCCAGTTCGGCCAGCTGGTGCCCGAACTGACCTGCTTGGAGAACGTCGCGCTGCCGCTGCGCCTGGCCGGGACGCGGCGCCGCGAGGCAGAGGCGCGCGCGGCCGAGTGGCTGCAGCGGCTGGAGGTCGCCGACGTCGCCGCCAAGCGGCCCGGAGAGGTCTCCGGTGGCCAGGGCCAGCGCGTCGCGATCGCCCGCGCCCTCGCCCCCCGCCCGCGCGTCGTCTTCGCCGACGAGCCGACCGGGGCCCTCGACTCGCTCAACGGGGAGCGCGCCATGCAACTGCTCACCGCCGCCGCCCGGGACACCGGCGCCGCGGTGGTGCTGGTCACCCACGAGGTGCGGGTGGCCGCCTACTCCGACCGCGAGGTCGTCGTCCGCGACGGGCGCGCCACCACGTCGGCGGTCGCGCTGTGACCGCCGCGGGGGGAGCGCTGGACCACCGGCAGACGGCCGCGCCCGGCGGCGGTCCGCCGACCGACGCCCCCGGGCCGGGCGACCGGCTCCGGGGCTGGGCGCGCGACCTGTCGCTGGGCGCCCGCTTCGCACTGACCGGCCGCGAGGCCATCGTGCGCACCGTTCTCAGCGCGCTGGGCGTCGGGCTGGGCGTGGCGATGCTGCTGCTCGGCACCACCGTGCCGGGCCTGGTCGCCGACCGCTCGCAGCGCAGCGCCGCACGCGACCTGACCTACTTCGGCGCCACGCTCAAGCCGGGCCCGGACACCATGCTCGTCGGCGAGGGCGACACCTCATGGCACGGCGAGGACGTCTACGGCAAGCTGCTCAAGCCCGAGGGCTCGGCGGTCAAGGTCGTCGCCGGGCTCACGGCCTACCCGGCCCCGGGCACCATGTACGTCTCGCCCGCCCTGCGGCGGGTCCTCGCGTCGCCCCAGGGCAGCCTGCTGCGCGACCGCCTGCCCTACCGGATCGTCGGCACCATCGCCGACGACGGCCTGCTCGGCCCCTCCGAGCTCGCCTACTACGCGGGGGACGGCGCGCTGCACCTGAGCGGCGCCGAATCGAACCAGGACCTCTACCGCACGAACAGCATCGGCGGCCACTACGTCGACAGCGGCATGAACCCGGTGCTCGTGCTGCTGTCCGTGGTCGCCTTCGTGGTGCTGCTGCTGCCCATCGCCGTGTTCGTCGCCACCGCCGCCCGCTTCGGCGGCGAGCGCCGCGACCGGCGCCTGGCGGCCCTGCGGCTGATCGGTGCGGACATCTCCGGAACCCATCGGACCGCGGCCGGCGAGGCACTGGTCGGCGGGGCACTCGGTGTGCTCGCCGGGTTCTTCTTCTTCCAGGTCGGCCGGGCCGTGATCGGCGGCATCGAGATCGCCGGGCTCAGCGTCTTCCCGCGTGACGTGACGCCCGGGCTCGGCATGGCGGGGCTGATCGCCCTCGCCGTGCCCGCGTGCTCGATCGTCGTCACGGCGCTGGCCCTGCGCGGGGTCACGATCGAACCTCTCGGAGTGGTCCGCCGCTCGGCGCCGGTCCGCCGCCGCCTGTGGTGGCGCCTGCTGCCGCCGCTGCTGGGCGTGGCCATGCTCCTCCCCTCCCTTCTCGGCGGGCTGGGCGACGGCAACTCCCTGCTGCTGCCGACGGGGATGATCCTGCTGCTGGTGGGCGTCGCCGCGCTGCTGCCCTGGGTGATCGAGCGGGTGGTGGCCCGGCTCGGAGCCGGACCGGTGCCGATCCAGCTGGGCAGCCGACGGCTGCAGCTGTCCGGGGGCACGGCGGCCCGTGCCGTCGCCGGGATCACCGTGGCCGTGGCGGGCGCGATCGGCATCCAGACGCTCTTCGCCGGGGTGACCGCCGACTTCACCAAGCAGAGCGGCCTGGACACCCAGCGGGTGCAGGCGCTGCTGACGCACGACGTGACCGGCGCCCAGCAGTTGGACGAGCTCACCGGCCGGCTCCGGGCGGTGGACGGCGTGCTCGGCGTGACCGCGCGGGTGACCGCGATGGCGGTGGAGCCGGGCGCCCCGGGCAGCTCCCCGTCGAACTGGAACCAGGTCCAACTCGTCGTCGGGGACTGCGCGGCACTGGAATCGGTCGCGCGGGTCGGCGGCTGTCGCCCCGGCGGCGTCTACACCGTCGGCGTCCCGGTCGGCACGACGCTGGACCTGGCCGACCCGAACGGCGACGGGCCGCCGCCGAAGCCGCGCCTGTGGAAGGTGCCCGCCGGGGCCCCGCAGACGGCCCTGAGCGGCTCGGCCAGCACCGTCGTTTCGAACGCCCCCACAGTCCTGGCCACCCCGCAGGCGCTCTCCGTCGACCGGCTGGTCCTGCCGTACGCCCAACTCCAGCTGCGCCTGGCCCAGAACGACCCGGACGCTCTCGAACGGGCCCGCAACGCGGCGGTGTCGGTGGATCCGACGATGGCCGTGACCACGGTGTCGTCCAGCGTGACCCTGCACTCCTTCGACGCCCTGCGTCGGGGCCTGATCGTCGGCGCGACGGCCACCATGGTGCTGATCGGGCTCAGCCTCGCGCTCGGCACCATCGAGCAACTGCGCGAACGGCGGCGTCTGTTGGCCGTGCTCGTCGCCTTCGGCACCCGTCGCTCCACGCTGGCGCTGTCCGTCCTGTGGCAGACCCTGGTGCCGATCCTGCTCGGTCTCGGCCTGGCCCTCGGCTTCGGCGTCGGCCTGGGCGCGGTACTCCTGCGGATCACCCGCGCGCCCGTCGGCTTCGACTGGACGTCGGTCATGCAACTGGTCGGCACGGGCCTGGCCGTCGCCCTGCTGGCGACCCTGATCAGCATGCCGGCTCTGTGGCGGCTGATGCGCGCGGACGGCCTGCGCACCGAGTAGCGCGCGGCGGTCGGGGGCACGCCGGTGGCGTGCCCCCGACGCGTGCGCGAGGACGTCTCAGGCGTCCGAGGTGTCGAAGGGCTCGTCGTTCCAGCGCCAGCCGGCCGTGCACGGCGGCGCCGGGCTCGGCCGCGGTGGTGCTGGCGGGCGGCGCGGTGCTCGGGACGGTCTCTCCGCCGATCGGCGAGGAGACCGTCCCTTTTTCTCGGCGGCGGCGCGCCCGCGTGGCCGTCCCGTGCCGCCCCGCCCGTGTACGGCCGACTAGCGCAGCTCTGCGATGAGCCCCGGGAGATCGCGCATGTGGTGGAAGACGGTGGTGCCGGGGCCTTCGAGTCGCTCGGCCGGGGTGAGGCCGCCGGCGTAGCCGAAGGACCGCATGCCCGCGGCGCGCGCGGCATGGACGCCGGGCCGGCTGTCCTCGACCACCACGCAGGCGGCCGGGTCCACGCCCATCCGCCGGGCGGCATACAGGAACAAGTCGGGGGCCGGCTTGCCGTGTGGGACCTCGCCGGCGCTGAAGACGCGTCCCGCGAAGCGTTCGTGGAGACCGGTGCGGCCGAGGGTGTGCCGCATCTTGTCGTGGGATCCGCTGGAGGCGACGCACGTCGGCAGGGTGAGCGCGTCGAGGGCCTCCGGCAGTCCCTCGACGGGAGCGAGTTCGGCGTCCACCGCCTCGCGGTGGAGCTTCTCGAACCTCTGCGACCAGAGCGCCGCCGTGTCCTCGCCGAGCCGCGCCGCGACCTGCTCGCGGATGGCCGCGTGCGAGCGCCCGATGAACCGCTCCACGACCTCGCCCTCGCTCAGCGGCCAGCCCAACTCCGCCCCGAGGGCGACCTGCACGCGTACGGCGATGCGCTCGCTGTCGACCAGCACGCCGTCGCAGTCGAATATGACGAGCTCGATGGGCTTGATCATCCCCGTAGGATAGGGCTTCGCTCTCGGTGCCCGGACCCGAACGTCGGTGCCTGCCCTGCTTCGGGGCATGGCTGTTGCGTGGGCCGGGGCCCTCCTGACAGCCTGTCCGGCGCGAGGCGGTGTGGGGGAGGAGCCGAGCGGTGGGCGATGCGGTGTTCGTGAGGTTCCAGGCGGCGTCCCCGAATGCCCGCGGCCACTTCCCCGGCGTCTTCGCCCTGCTCAACGGGCTCGCACGGGCCGGTCGGCTGAGCGAGGAGGAACACCGTTTCTGGCGGGCGGCCAACGACTGGTACGACGCCTGCCTCACCGACCCTTCCACCGTCGACCCCACGGTCTACGACCGCGAACTGCATCCAGCCGCGGCGTCCTGGTTCAAGTCCGCCGCGGGCGAGTTCGTCGAGGGAGTGAGCGGTTGTCTGAGGATCCTGGCCGCCCACGACGTCCCGTGCGAGCGGCTGGAGTCCTCCGCTCCGGGAAGAGTCATCTACGAGGACGACCACCAGATCGTCGTCGTGCCGTGGACGCCGACGTCCTGACCGCCGCCGTTTGGCTCCCCCCGTTACGGTTAGACGCCCCGTCATGGAAGGCAGATACAGCGCGGCGGGCGCGTCCCGCGGAGTCATGATCGTCGCTGATGTCGTCGCAGGCATCCTGGTGCTGTGGATCATCCTCTATGTCCTGAAGGCCAACCCCTCCAACGACGTGGCGCACTGGATCCACAACGCGGCCGACTGGCTGTCGGCCTGGGGGCACGACCTCTTCACCCCCTCCGAGGGTTGGCTGCGCACCCTGCTCAACTACGGTATCCCTGCCCTCGTCTACCTGCTGATCGGGCACACGCTCGCCGCTCGTCTGCGCTGAGACGCGCCGACGGCAGTTGCCCACCCGGAGATACGGTTCGCCCCCGTGGTGCCAGGCACCGCGGGGGCGAACCGGTGGGATCTGGGTGACGAAGCCGACGCCTAACGCTTCGCCGGCTCCGTGTCGCTCGTGGCGACGGGCGACGGCGCAGCCGGATGTGGGATGCGGCGGCCGGTGAAGGCGGAGGCGACGGCCGCGACGAGGCACGCGGCGAGGGCGAACCAGAACGCGACCGCGAGGCCGTCCTGGAACGGGCCGGTGACCAGGTGAGGGAAGAAGTCCCGGCCGGTCAGGTAGTCCGCGCGTCCCGCCGGGAGGTGCTGGAGCACCTGCGGACCGAGCAGTTGCCGGATCGGGTTGTAGCCGAGGAACGCCGCGAACAGCACCGCCAGCGGCGGAAGCTGGGAGACCTTCGCCGCGACCGGCGCGGGCACGCCCTGCGCGACCAGGCCGTGGTCCATGGCGCCGGGCAGGCTCTGGGCGAGGCCCAGGACGATCAGGCTGAAGAACAAACCGATGGACAGCACCATCGCCGCGTTCTGGAACGTGGCCGTCATGCCCGCGCCGACGCCGCGCTGGCGCGCCGGGACCGCGTTCATGATCTCGGCGCGGTTGGGGGAGGCGAACAGGCCCGCGCCCAGGCCGTTGAGGACGAGGATCGCCGCGAAGGCCGGGTAGGGGAAGTCGACGGGCAGCACCATCAGCAGGCCGAAGCTGAGCGCGTTCAGCAGCGCGCCCGTGATCGTGAAGAAGCGCGACCCGAAGCGGTCGGAGAGGAGGCCCGAGACGGGCGCGGCCACCAGCAGTCCGACGGTCAGCGGGATCATGTAGATGCCCGCCCACAGCGGGGTCTGCTCGAAGCTGTAGCCGTGCAGCGGCAGCCAGATGCCCTGGAGCCAGATCACCAGGATGAACTGCAGGCCGCCACGGCCGAGCGCGGTGAGCAGGTTGGCCAGGTTGCCCGCGGCGAAGGTGCGCAGCTTGAACAGCGAGAGGTCGAACAGCGGCTCGGCGACCTTGGACTCGATGACGCAGAACACGATCAGGAGCACCACGCCGACGCCCATGGCGGTGAGCACCCACGGGTTGCCCCAGCCGGTCGTCGCGCCGTGGTAGGGCTGGATGCCGTAGGTGATGCCGACCAACAGCGTGATCAGGCCGGCCGCGAAGGTGAGGTTGCCCCACCAGTCGATCGCCGCGGGCTGGCGGTGACCGGTGTCCTTGAGCTTCAGGTAGGCCCAGACTGAGCCGAAGACGCCGACGGGGACGGACACCAGGAACACCCAGCGCCAGCCGACCGGCCCGAGGACGCCGCCGAGCATCAGGCCGATGAAGGCCCCGGCTATGCCCGCGATCACGTTGATGCCCAGCGCGGTCCCGCGCTGCCGCGCCGGGAAGGCGTCGGTGATGATCGCGGTCGAGTTGGCGAAGATCAGCGCGCCGCCGACGCCCTGGACCACGCGCCAGCCGATCAGCCACAGCGCGGCCTCGGTGCCGCTGCCCCAGGTGAGGGAGAGCATGATCGAACACGCGGTGAAGACCGCGAAGCCCAGGTTGTACATCCGCACCCGGCCGAACATGTCGCCGAGCCGCCCGAAGGTGACCACCAGGACGGCGGTGACCACCATGAAGCCCATCATCATCCACAGCAGGTAGCTGGTGTTGTGCGGGTCCAGCGGGTCGAGGTGGATCCCGTCGAAGATGTTCGGCATGGCGATCAGGACGATCGACTGGTTGATCATCACCATCAGCATGCCGAGCGTCGTGTTCGACAGGGCGACCCACTTGTAGTGGGGGCCGTGCTCGTGCTCGACCTCAGGGGGAGCCGCGACTGCCGCGTCGGCGGCGGATTTCGATCCGCCCGGTGGCGAGGCGGCGGGCGAGCTGGGTGGCATGGCGAGGGCTTCCCTTCGGTCAGTGTGCTGTACAACTATTTCAGGCGAAGGGGTTCCCTGTCACCGCTGGACTGCTCCGCACGACCGGTGCGGGGCGGTGCGCGGCGGTGCGGACCGCTGCGGAGCGGGGCAGGGGGCCAGCACCGCGACAGTGGAGCGGTGGGCGCCTGCTCGGCACGCCCTACTCGGACCGCCGCAGCCGCGAGGGGATGTGGACGAGGCCCCGACGGTGGCGGGGGTGCGCGCGAACCTCGGTGCGGCGCTGCCACTGTTCTCCGGGGACCGGCTCTCCGAGCTGGGGGTGCTGCTGCCCTCCCTGCTGCGTGACGCGGACGAGGTCGCCCGTGCAGGACCGGAGGGCCGGGCGGTTCGAGCGCGCCTCTTGCAGCTCACGGGCTGGCTGCTCACGCAGGCTCGTCAGTTCGACGCCGCCGAGGAGGCCCTGGAGCGGGCGTTGGACGATGCGCCGGACCATGTGCAGGCGGCGACGACGATCAGCACCATGTGCCGGCTGCTCTGCGCCGAGGGCGCCTGGCCCGAGCGCGCCAGTTGGCGACACGGTGGGCGGACGAGACCGAACCGCGGTTGTCGAGGGCCACGCGGGTCACGGACGTCCGCGTCCTGCAGACCCGCCACCGCCAGGCCGTCCACGGGCGGCCCCCGTGAGCGTCGTCATCACGTTGCGGGGCGGGTCGGGGCGGGGCGGTCAGTCCTCGGGGTCGTCGCGCCGCTGGTCGACGGGGTCGGCTTCGAGGCCGGCGGTGTGGACGCGGGTGACGAAGTCGAAGGCGGTGGCGTGGTCGAGGTCGTCGGTGAGGCGCATCAGTTCGTTGGTGAAGCGCTTGATCTGGGGGTCCATCGCGGTCAACCGAAGATCGTGGGGAGGAAGACGAGGGCTGCGGCGATGAAGAGGAGGGCGATCGGGGTTCCGATGGGGACGGGCATCACGGGCTCCTGCGGTCGGCGGACGTTCTGCCGCCAGTCGAGCAGCAGCCGGCCGGTCCGGCGACCGGGGCTACTCCGGACGGCCGCTCCGGCGCGTCGGAGCGCCGGGCGCTCCCCCCGCGCCGGGGCGCGAGGGGAGCGGGGGAGCCGGGCAGCGGAGGCGGAGTGGGGCGGTGGGTCAGCCGAGTTCGGCGGAGAGGAAGTTCGCGCCGTTGTAGGTGCCCCAGCCGGTGACGCGGTCGTAGCCGGTGCCGGCCTTGTACGCGCCGTTGCTGCCGCTGGTGACGTCGTGGAACGCCTTGCTGTAGTTCGAGGACTGCGCCAGGGCGTAGATGGTGGCGTTGGCGAAGCCGAAGGCGGGCTTGCCCTTCGCCTTGGCCTCGCTGTCGTAGATCGCGGTGAACGCGGCCCAGTTGGGCGCGGCGGCGCTGGTGCCGCCGTACTCGTCCCAGGCGCCCTCGCTGTAGACGGACCAGCCGCTGCTCGGGTCGGCGTTCGCGGCGATGTCCGGGACGTAGCGGTAGCTGCCGGTGTCGACCTTGCTCTGGAAGCTGGGGGTGGCGAACTCGGAGGAGACGCCGCCGCCGCTGCCGGACCAACCGGTCTCCTTGCTCCAGCCGCCGGAGGAGGTGAGGGACAGCGTGGTGCCGCCGGTGCCCGAGACGTAGGGGTCGCTGGCCGGGAAGTCGACGGAGGTGCCGCCGTTGCCCGCGTCGTCGGAGCCGCTGTCGCCGGAGGCCGCGTAGAAGGACTGGCCCTGGGCGGAGGCCTCCTGCAGGTCGGTGTTGACGGCGGTGAGGTTGGAGGGGGTCTCGCCCGCCTCGTACTCGCCCCAGCTGGTGGAGATGACCGGGACGTCGTCGCTGACGAGCGCCGCGTAGACGGCCAGCTCGCCGGCGTCGCTGTTGGGGGCCTCGTAGACCTTGACCGACGCCTGTGGGGCGAGGGCCTGGACGACCTCGATGTCGAGCTCGACCTCGTCCTCGCCGGAGGTGTCGGTCGTGCCGCCGCCCGCGGTGCGGACCGTGGGCGCGGGCGGGGTCAGCGAGTAGCCCTTGTCGTAGGTGGTCACGTCCGACTGGCTGTAGGCGGAGAACTCCAGCAGCCCGACCGTGACGCCGCTGCCGGTGTAGCCGGAGCTGATCGCGGAGGCGACGTTGTAGGCGGTGCGGGCGTGGGCAGGGGTGAGGCCCGGGTGGGTGGCCATGGGCGTGGCGTCCGAGGTCGCCTGCGCGGACGCGTTGCGGGCGAGGTCGCTGTGGTAGTGCGCGTAGTCGTTGAGGCCGGCCACGTCGGTGACGTCGGCGGCGATGGACGCCGGGAGCACCGGGGCGCTGGTGTTTGCGTAGAAGTCCTGCTTGGCGGAGGCGTCGTGGTAGGTGGCGAGCGTGGTCCCGAAGGCCTTCTCCACCTGGGCGGCGGTGCCACGGGCCTGCAGGGTCAGGTGGTTGGCGCTCAGCTGGCCCACCGCCAGGCCCTGGCTCCTGAGGTAGTCGGTGACCCGCCTGACGCTCTGCGCGGTGGCGCCGAAGCGATCCGCGAACTGCTTGACCGTCAGGTAGTGCTTGTACTCCGCGGAGTGGGGGTCGCTGACCTTCTGCAGGAAGGCCGTCAGCCCGGCCTGGTCGCGCAGGGCGAGGCTCAGCGTCACGGGTATGGACTGTCGGGCGTCGATCTGGGCGCCGCGGTGGGCGTGGGCGATCGCGGGGAGCACGTCGCCGCGCAGCGCCGCCGGGGCGGGGGTGGCGGCGTGCGCGGGGGAGGCCACGGCGAGGGCGAGGATCGGCAGCGGCGCCGCCAGCAGGCCGACGGCGGAACGGAGCGAGAGCTTCACGGGGGTCCTCCTGGGATCAAGGGGGATGTGCGACTTCCGTGCGCTGGAACGGCGTTGCCCGTTATGTCCGGGCGCCGCCGCTCCGGCCGGGCCGGGGGACGGGCCCGGCCGGAGCGGGGGTGTGCTCGGGCGGTCTGCTACGGGGCGCCGCCCGAGCGGGGTGGGCCGGCCCGGCCGGCGGCCGGGGGCGGGCCGCCGGGGGTGGGGTGCGTGGTCCCGGCGGTTGAGGCGTTGCCGCCGGGACCACGCCGCGGTGGGGCCGGCGTCAGAGGCTGTTCCAGGTGATGGAGAAGTTGTCGCCGCTCAGCGAGGAGGTGGTCGCCTCGGTGGCGCCGGAGTCGGAGACCATGTTGATGCCGGTCGGGTTGGTCCCGCCGAGGCCGGAGCCGTTGACCGTGTTGTTGCTGAACTTCACGGTGCCGAAGTCGTCCAGCGGCAGGACGCTGCCGGACCAGGGGGCCTCCGCGATGATCTCCGCGGAGGAGCGGGACAGGCCGCTCTCGCGCTTGGTGGTCTTCTTCGTCCAGCCCTCGGTCCTGTCCGCGAGGGTCAGCGTGTAGGTGCCGGAGGCGTAGCTGACGGTCTCGGTGATGGTGTCGCCGGGCTGGACGTTGTTGCTGTAGGTGACCGGGTCGGCCGGGTACATCTCGTACCAGGCCGAGTACTCGGCCTGCCCGCCGGAGCAGTCGGCCTCCGTGCCGGTCTGCTCGACGGAGCTGGAGCTGTAGCCGTCCAGGCCCACCCAGAAGCTGGAGTAGCCGTCGCCCTGCGAGCAGTCGACGGCGGGCTGCACGAACGTGGTGCTGACGCTGGTGTAGGTGCCGCCGGTGGTCGCGTAGCCCGACCAGTTGTCACTGGTCGCGGTGGTGTGCTTGAGGCCGCCGCCGTGGCTGACGAAGAAGGGCGTGGTGCCGTGCTGGCCGGCCACGTGGTGCATCGGAGCCTGCAGCAACGCCGCGGCGGGGGCAGCGGCGGCGGACGCCGTGGGGGCGAAGGCGGCGAGGGTGAGCGCGAGGGCCGAGCCGGGGGCGAGTAAGCGGCGCAGGTGCACGGAGGTTCCTCTCTGCGGTGCGGGACGGTGCGGTGCGGGAGAGAACAGCCTCGGCCGGGCCCGACGCGGCGTCAGACACGTGCCGTTCCTGCTCGGGGAGGTGCGGTGCGCGTGCTGACGCCCCGTGGGTCCACCGAAAGCGGACGGTGGACCACAGGGAGTGACACCCTGTTGCGTGGTGCTTGAACGAGAGTAAGGCTGACGTGGACACGCTGAATAGGGGAACCGGCGGAAAACTTCTGAGAATCCTCTGAGCGGCCTCCGTGCGAGCCGGGGGCGGCCCCGTTGTCACCCGGTCGCCACACGGCGGGACGCCCGATGCTGATCGGTCGTCAGCGGCGTCCGCGGCAGAACGGCGCACCGGTGACACGGCGTCAGTTACGGCCTCTGGCCTGGGTGAAAGCGTCGGCCGCCCGACTCCCGAAGGCTGACTTGACGGCTCACCAGGGAAAGATCTGTTGTGCGCCGAAGGAGTGCTTTGTGCGATGAAGTGCCCGCGCTCGGGAATGCCTGACGGTGCTGTGCATACGAAGGGCGTTCCGGACCGGGCGCCCGTCAGTTGAGTCCATGGAGGACAGCTGTGAAGAGTATCCGCGTGACCGTCATCGGTGCCGTCGCCGCCGCGGCGGTTGTGGGTGTGGTGGCTCCGGCGACCGCGCAGGCGGCGCCCCGCACCGTCGCTGCGGTGCAGACCAACCACCACCGTCACTGCGACGGCGACCGTGACCGTGACCACTGGGGCCGCTGCTGCGACCGTGACCACGACCACGGCGGCTGGTGGCGTCACCACCACCACGGTGTCGAGGCCGGTGGCGGCGGCATGGCCGCCTCCGTGGCCGCCCGGACCTCGCACATCGGTGGCTGACAATCCCGCATGCGGTGGCGGCCGCCTTCGTGCGGCCGCCACCGCGGTCATGTTCGGGGGCTGCCTGCTCGCCCCGCTCCTGACCGGTTGTGACACGCAGGCGCACCGGACGGCGGTCGTCAAGGCCGCCGCCGTCCCACCGTCCGCGTCGGCCTCGGCGTCGGTCTCGCCGAGCGCGCCGCCCGTCGCGCCGATGGCCGCCTCGGAGCCCGAGCGGATCACCATCGCGCGCCTGGGGCTGAACGCTCCGCTGGTGCCCGTGGGCCGCGCGTCGGACGGCACCGTGGCGACCCCCTCGTTCGCCCACCCCCACACGGCCGGCTGGTACGACGGCTCGGTCACCCCGGGCCAGCAGGGCACGTCCGTCATCGTGGGCCACGTCGACACCCCGACCGGGCCCGCCGTCTTCTACCCCCTCGCCGTCGCCCGTCCCGGCGACACCGTGGCGGTCACCCGCGCCGACCACACCACCGCGGACTTCACGGTCGACGCCATCAAGGTGATCCCGCGCGACGACTTCGACGAGAGCCAGGTCTACGGCGCCACCGGCCGCCCCGAGGTCCGGCTGATCACCTGCGGCGGCACCTACGACAAGGCCACCCAGGAGTACTCCAGCAACGTCGTCGTCTACGCCCACCTCACCGGCGACCAGACATGACGGAACGTCCGATCTGCCCGCCGGAGACCGCCCGCCGTGATCCGGTGCCGAGCCTGATCGAGAGCCGGCCCGGGTACTTCGACCTGCCGGCCCGGATCCTGGCCGCGGTCGGGCTGGCGGTCGACGGCGCCGTCCACGCCTACCTCGCCGGTCACTACGCGCTGACCGCACCCGGGATCAACATCGGCACCTGGTTCCGCACCGAGGCGGTCGTGGCGTGCATCGCCGCCCTGCTGGTCATCACGCTCCGGCACCCGGTCGGCGACGCGCTGGGGTGGCTGACCGCCGCCGCGGGGCTGGTGGGCCTGATCGTGTACCAGTTCGCGGGCCTGTACGAGGCCGGCCCTTTCGTCGACCTCAACGAGCTGCTGTGGACCGCCGAGCGGACCATGTCCCTGCCGGGTCAGGGCCTGGCGCTGGTCTGCCTCACCCCGCTGGTGATCCGACACCTGCACCGCGTGGTCGGCCGAACCGCCTGACCCGCGAGGCCGGATCGGCCATGTCCTCGGGCCCTGGGCCTCCCGCACCGCGGGGGACCAGGGCCCGAGGACTTCCTGCCGGGTCGCCCGGCTCGTCTCACCCGGGCGGCAGCGAGGCGGACCGGTCTCTGCCGTCGGCCGCCGCCAGGACCGCGGGCATCCACCGGGCCTTGTACAGGCTGCTCTTGGTGATGCCCTGGATCCCGTCGGGTAGGTGGAAGGCCACCCTCGAGGTGCACCACTGGCACGGGTTCTCGCCGTCCGGCGCCACGGTGAGCACCTGACCGCTGACCGGGTCGTCGCTGATGCTCTTGACGCCCGGCTCGTCGATCTCCTGCTCGCCGGTGTACGCCACGAAGGCCTTGCTCGCGACGGAGTACTGGTAGACGTGGCTCTCGGTGGTGACCCACAACAGCCCGGGGGAGGAGGCGACCGCGTTCACGTCGTGTCCGCCGCGGCTCGGCAGGGCCACGGACCGCACCAGATGGATGCGGGGGCGGCTCGCGGTCCCGCTGACCCGCAGGGCCACCAGCCGGGTGTCGCCGGCGGCCCACAGGAGCTCCCGGGTCTGGTCCCACTGGAGGCCGTGCGCTCCCGGGAGGTGGAACTGGCTGTAGTGGGCCGAGCGGGAGGACTGTGAGGCGGTGTAGATCCGTACGAAGTCCTGCGTGCTCGCGGCGACCGCGACGTTGCCGTTCGGGAGCACCTCGACGCTGTGCGCGTTCGCGTCCGTCCGGGTGGCCCAGCGCACCGATCCGGTGGTCAGGGAGACCATCGCGGCCATACCTCCCGACGCGCAGGTGAGCACCCAGTGCTCGCCCTCCCACAGCCGGTACTTGGCCTCGCTGACATTGTTCCAGCTGCGCTTCGGGCTCAACCGGCTCAGGCCGCTGTGGTCCAGCGGCGACCACGACCAGGAGGCGCTGCGGGCGGCGCGCATCGGCTGCATCCCGTGCTGCCAGGTCGGGTTGGCCGCGTCCAACACGAGGACCCGCTCGCTGGCCTGGTCCGCGGCAAGCAGCATGCTGCGGCCGACGGCCGGAACATGCGGAGCGGGAGCGTGCGGAGCAGGAGCCTGCGGACCCGGATCCTGGCGGGGTCTGCGTCGTGCGAAGCCTAAGGGGCTCACCAGGCCGGCGGCGCCGGTGGCCTTGATCACGGCTCGCCGGGACGGGCCCGGGTGCGGACACGGTGAATCTGCGGATGAGGTGGAGGGTGTGATCACTCCTCCACGGCAACACGTCCGGGCCCGTCGGCGGCGGAAGGACACGCCAGAGGGCTCATCGAACAGGTGGGCGGGGTCGGGCTCGGCGTCATGCCGCTCTCCCTCGCAGGGAGCCTCTTCGTCCAGACCTCGCGCCGCTGCCCGCCGCGCGTTCCCGGCCGGCGGGGCCGGCCCGCCGCTCTGCCGCGACCGCTGAACACCTGGATCGCGGGCCTCTCTGACGCGGCGAGATACGGACCGGGCCAAGGCGAGTCACCCTCCAGCCGCCTGCGAGTCTGCCCGACCAGAGCCTGATACCGTTCGGTATGCGGAGTCACATCTCCGGTTGGCCTATCCGCTGGAGTCGTCGATGGCGCGTACCGCCGCACGCCCGCACTACAACGTCACCTTCGCCGTGCTGCTGCTCGGCGTCGGCGCCTACTCCCTGCTGCAGTCGCTCGTCGTGCCGGTGATGCCGACGCTGATCGAGCGCCTGCACACCTCGCAGTCCACCGCCACCTGGCTGATGATCGGTTACCTGCTGTCGGCCTCCGTGGCGACGCCGATACTCGGGCGCATCGGCGACAAGGTCGGCAAGGAGCGGATGCTGCTGCTCACGCTCGTGGCGCTCACCGTCGGATCGGGAGTCGCCGGGCTGTCGAACAGCATCGGCCTGATGGTCGTCGCGCGCGTGATCCAGGGGCTCGGCGGCGGCGTGCTGCCGCTGGCCTTCGGCATCATCCGCGACGAGTTCCCCGCGGCGAAGGTGCACGGCGCGGTCGGCATCACCGCCGCGCTGACCGCGATCGGCGGCGGTATCGGGCTGATCCTGGCCGGGCCGATCGTCGCCGACATGGACTACCACTGGCTCTTCTGGTTCCCGATGATCATGACGGCCCTGGCGACCGTCGCGACCCACCTGTTCGTGCCGGAGTCACCGGTGCGCACCCCGGGCCGGATCAGCTGGGGCGCGGCGGTCCTGCTGTCGGTCTGGCTGGTGGCGCTGCTGCTCGCGGTCAGCGAGGGCCCCTCCTGGGGCTGGGGCTCGGCCCGGATCCTCGGGCTGTTCGCCGCCGCGGCGGTCTGCGCGGCGCTGTGGATCCTGGTCGAACTGCGCTCGGCCGAGCCGCTGATCGACATGCGGATGATGCGCATCCCCGCGGTCTGGACCGCCAACCTCGTGGCCCTGCTGTTCGGCGTGGTGATGTACACCACGATGACCTTCCTGCCGCAGCTGGTGCAGACCCCGCGGCGGCTCGCCGGGTACGGCTTCAGCGCCAGCGTCACGCAGTCCGGCCTCTACATGCTGCCGATGACCGGCTTCATGTTCGTCCTCGGCACGCTCACCGGCCGCCTGAGCGCCCGTCACGGGGCCAAGCGGGTCCTGGTCGCCGGGAGCGTGGCGACCGTCATCCCGTTCGTGGTGCTCGCGGCCGGTCACGACCGGACCTGGGAGCTGTACTTGGCGTCGAGCCTGCTCGGCGTCGGGCTCGGCCTCGCGTTCTCCTCCATGTCCGCGATCGTCGTCGAGGCCGTCCCGCCCGCGCAGACCGGCGCGGCCAGCGGGATGAACGCCAACATCCGTACCATCGGCGGGGCCGTCGGCAGCGGTGTCGCGGCGAGCATCCTCGCCGGCGGCGTGACCGCCGCGCACCCCTTCCCGCAGGACTCCGGCTACACGGCGACGTTCTGGTTCCTCACCGGCGCGGCCGTGCTCGCCGCGCTGGCCGCCGTGATCATCCCCTCCTCGCGGCCGAACCGGCGCCTGCAGCAGCCGGTCGCCGAGGGCTCGCCGATCCCGCGCCAGGGCGTCGCTGCCGGGGCCGACGCCGGTGCTCAGATCGGTGCCGAAGCCGACGCCGGGGAGCCGACCGTCGCATGAACGACCGCACCACCGCCGGCCCCGACGGCACCACCGCCCGCCCGGGCCGGCCGCTGCGCCGCGACGCGGCCGAGAACCGTGAACGACTGCTCCGCGCGGCCTGGGAGGTCTTCGCCGAGGTCGGCCAGGACGCGGGGGTCGAGGAGATCGCCCACCGCGCGGGCGTCGGCATGGGCACCCTGTACCGGCGGTTCCCGACCAAGGACGCCCTGCTCACCGCCCTGAGCGACGAGATCCTCGACACCGTCCTGCAGCGCGCCAGGGAACTGGCCGAGGCCCACGCCGACGGGAAGGGCCTGGAGCAGGTCCTGACCTACATCGGCTCGGTGCTGGCCTCGCACCACGGCTGCCTCACCCGGCTGTGGCAGGCCGTGCCGCCCACCGCCGACACCCGCCGCGCGGAACTGTGGTCCCTGCTCGCCGGGTTGCTGGAGGAGGCCCAGCACGGCGGCGAGGTCCGTGGCGACCTCACGCTGAGCGACGTCTACCTCGCCGTGCTGTCCCTGCGCGGGATCGTCGACGACACCGCGGGACGCGCGCCGGAGGTCTGGCGGCGTCACCTCTGCGTCATCCTCGCCGGATTCCGGCCCTCCGACCGGGCGCTGGAACACCCGCCCGCCGACGACGCGCTCGTCCACGCGGCCGTCGCCACCCCGGCTGCGCGCCGCTCCGCGGCCCGCTGAGCCGGCCGGGGCCGCCGGGCC
>NZ_BBPO01000014.1:0-18775 GCF_000787815.1 Streptacidiphilus neutrinimicus | reverse complement strand
CCGCTCCGCGGCCCGCTGAGCCGGCCGGGGCCGCCGGGCCCGCCGCTCCCGCGACGTCCACGCGGGCGCCCGGCAGGACGATCCGGACGTCGAGGTCCGGGGGCGCGGCGGGCGACCGCGTCGACGTAGCGGCCAGGCCGTTGGTCGACGTGCCCGAACCGTTCGGGCCGCCAAGGGGTTCCGCGACGTGCGCACGGTGGAGGCATGGGACGCCACCGGCGTCGGCGACCTCACGGTGACCGCGACGCCGGGCCAGCCCGGCGTGCACGAGGTGACGTTCGTGATCCAGGCCGCGGCCGCATGGGGGGCTCAGCGCCGGTCGAGGTCGAGCAGCGCGCCGAGGAGCTCCTCGGGCGTCTCGACCTGCGGCAGGTGACCGGTGCGCGGCAGCAGCGTGAACGCCGCGCCGGGGATCGCGGCCGCGTAGGCCCGGCCGTATTCGGGGTCGACGATGCGGTCGCTCTCGCCCCACACCACGTGGACCGGGATGTCGATCTTGCCGAGCCGGTCCAGCAGGGTGGGGTCGGTCATCGCCGGCCCGGCGTAGCCGACCAGGGCCTGCACGTCCGGGCTCGGGCCGGGCGTCCCGGCCGGGGGCGTCGGTGCCCTGCTCGGGTCGTGGAAGGAGTAGGTCTGGATCTCCGCGACCGACTTGCCGCGAACGTCGGTCATGGGGTGTCCCTCGACCTCGATGCCGACGCCGTCGACGATGACGGCGCCGCTGACGCGCTGTCCGGCCTGGAGGGCGATCTCGGCGGCGAGCCAGCCGCCGAAGGAGTTGCCGACCACCGTGACGTCGGTGAGCCCGAGGTCGTCCAGGAGTTCGACGTAGGCGCGGGCGAGGTCGGTGACATCGCGCAGCGAGGCGGCCTTCGGCGTGCCGCCGAAGCCGGGGTGGGTGGGCAGCAGCACCCGGGAGTGGGTGCGTTCGGCGAGCAGGTCGGCGAAGCCCGCCATGGTCGCCACCCCGCCGCCGCCGTGCAGCAGCAGGAACGGGCGGGTGCGGTCGCGGTCCTGGAGCGTGATCTCCACGGACTCGGCGGAGCCGGGCCGCAGCGTGCGGGTCTCAGTGCGGGTGGGCCGGAGGCTGCCGGCCGGAACGGGGGTGTTCATCGCGTCCTCCACGGACTGGTGCTCGGACTAGCTATCTCAGGAAGCTGATATCAGCATGCTTATATAAGCCTCCTGTGTCAATGGTGGTAGGGTCGGGGACCATGAGTGACCGCCCGGCCGAGGTGGGCCTGGCCGTCAAACGGCTGCAGTACCGGCACCACTGCGCGCTGAGCCGCGCGCTCACTCCCCTGGGGCTCTCCCTCGTGCAGTGGGACACCCTGCGCCACCTGCACCGGAACCCGGACGCCTCGCTGCACGAGCTCGCGGTGCTGACCTTCCAGACGGACCAGTCGTTCGGCTCGCTGGCCACCCGTATGGCCGACCGCGGTCTGATCGAACGGGTTCCGGGGCCGGGCCGGGCCGTGCGGCACCGGCTGACCGAGGAGGGCGCGTGCCTGCGCGCCGAAGGCCAGGTCATCGCGGACGGCGTGCTGGAGTCGTCGTTCCACCACCTCTCGCCCGCCGACCTCGACCGGCTCGGCGACCTGCTGAACCAGGCGCTCGGCGACGACCCCGTCGACGCCTGAAGGCCCGTCGGCGGTGGGGCTCAGTGCGGGATCTGGCCCCAGTCGAGAATCGCGCGGTCCAGGCCCGTCAGGAACAGCTCGACGCCGACGGCGGCGAGGAGCAGACCCAGCAACCGGGAGCCCATCTCCAGCGTGGTCGTGTGCACCCTGCGCAGCAGACCCGTCGTCGCGACCATGCAGACGGCGTCGATCAGGGCCACGGCGACGAACGACGCCACGACACTGGAGCGCCACGCCCAGCCCGGCCGGCTGAGGGACTCCACGATCACGGCGGTCACCGCCAGCGGGCTCACCACGTACGGCAGCAGCAGCTCGCGGAAGCCGGAGACGAGGGGGTGCATCTCGTCCGCCTCCTCCTGGCTGTCGGCTCCCAGGTGCATCCCGAGCACCAGGCCCACGGCGTAGAGGAAGAAGATGATCCCGCCGGCCAGCTCCAGTGACTCGGTGCTGATGTGGAAGAAGTCCGTCACATAGGGCGCCGTCCAGGCGCACAGCGCGCCGAGGAACGCCGACGCGGCCGAGGCGAGCAGCGCCACCCGCCGCGCCTCCTGCGTGGTGCGCTCCCGCGCCACATGGGCGAACGTCAGCATCACCTTCGGCGGCCCGACGACGGCGAAGAAGGTGACGAAGGTGCTGGTGACGTTGATCGGCCCGGTGATCGAGGACATGGCCCGATGATCCCGTAGGCCGGCCCGCGCGCGGCTGAGCGCCACGGCCGACCGGCCGGCGCGGTCGTCGTGCCGGCCGGTCGCCCGTGCGGGGGCGCGGGTGCGCGGGTGCGTGCGGGTCAGGTGTTGCTGTACCACCTCGGCGCGCCGTTGCAGGCGGTGGTGTGCGGCACCGGGGCGTAGATCACCAGGTTGCCGTCGGTCTGGAAACACAGGTAGTAGTTCGCGCCCTGGTTGCCCCCGGTGCCGGAGTTCCACAGGGGCGTGGAGTTCTGGTAGACGACGAGGTTGCCGTCGGTCTGCATGATCGCGCCGGCGCCCGGGTGGCCCTCGGTCTGGGTGTTCCACAGGGCCTGGCCGTTGACGTCGTAGATCACCAGGTTGCCGTCGTACTGCATCGCGAGCTGGTACTCGCCCACGCACCAGCGGGTGCCGCCGCCGAACGTGCTGCCGGGCGCCCAGGCCTTGTCGGCCGTCAGGCCCACCGGGCAGGGGAGCCAGGCGTCGTGCGGGGCCACGGCCGCGGAGGCGGTGGCGGGGCCGAACGCCGCTGCGGCGGCGAGGACGGCGGCGGCGAGCCTTGCGGCTGCCAGACGGGATCGCATGGGGCGGAACCTTCCTGGTCGATGAAACAACGGTCCGGAAGTGCTCGTAGCCGTGCATGCCCCCGTCGGGCGGGGGCGCGACCACCGTATCCCGAGCGGGCATGCTCATGCCATGTGACAGAAGCACGAACGAGCGACCGCGTCGTGCCGGGTCTAGCGTTGCGAGAGGGGACCGCTCGCGGCCGGACTCCTCGACAAGGGGCTTGATCATGCTCAACTGGGTGCTGGCCGAGGTGAACGTGAGCGTCGGGGCCGAGTACGAGGACCGGCTGGTCGCCGCCTACCACCGCCTGATCGCCCTGCCGCTCCCTGACGGCCTTCTCCAGACGGAGCTGCTGCGCGGCGAGGGCGGGCGCTGGAGGATCCAGACCCTGTGGCGGGACCGGTCCGCCATGGACGCCGTGCGGGCCTCGCCCGACGGACCGGCCGCGCCGCGCCTCTTCCGCGAACTGAACGCCGAACCCGAGTTCGAGATCTTCGAGGTGGTGGACGAGCGCATCACCAACGTGCCGGAGGAACCTGGGAGTTCATAGGGCCCGCACGTTCTCGGCGGTCATGGCCAGCAGGACCAGGGCGTCGTGCTCGGGCGTCCCGGGCGCGGCCTGGTAGACCAGCACGCGCTGACCGTCACCCGGGGTGGCCAGCACCTCGTTGGCGAGCGTGACCCGGCCGATCGCCGGGTGCAGGAACGCGGTCTCGCCCGCGCGCTTGACCCACACCTCCTCGCGGCGCCACAGCGCGGCGAACTCACCGCTGGCCGAGGACAGTTCCTCGACCAGCGCGGCCGTGCGCGCCGGCGCGCCCAGCTCGGCCGTGTGCAGGTGCGCGACGCAGTTGCGGGCCACCCGGTCCCAGTCGGCGAACAGGGTCCGCGCGGCCGCGTGCAGGAAGGTGTAGCGGATCGTGTTGCGCCGTCCCGGCGCATAGTCGGCGAGGCCGGGCATCAGCGCGAGGCCCTCGGGGTTCGCCGCCAGCACGTCGTTGACCTCGTCGACCACGTAGGCGGGGCTGGGCCGGACCGACTCCAGCAGGAGCCGCAGGCCAGGGCCGGCGGGCTTGGCCTCGGCAGGCCGCTGACGCGGCGTCCGTCCGGCGGCCTGGTCGGCCAGGCCGAGCAGGTGGCCGTGCTCGTCGGCGCTGAGCCCCAGGACCCGGGCCAGCGCGCCGAGGACCGCGTCGCTGGGCGCGGTCTCGCGCCCCTGCTCGATGCGGATGTAGTAGTCCACGCTCACGCCGGCCAGCGCGGCCAGCTCCTCACGGCGCAGCCCGGGCGTGCGCCGGGCCCCCGGACCGGAGGGCAGCCCGACGTCGGCCGGGCCGATCTGCCCGCGCCGGATGCGCAGAAATCTGGCCATCGCGTTCACGGCTCCGAGTCTGCCAGCGCCCGGCCCGCTCGTGGGTGGCCGGGTCACCCCCAGGATCGACGCGGCCTCCCCCCGGCCGGTCCGGCGGTGCAGCCTCGGACCATGACCAACACGATCATCATCGGCGGCGGCTCCGGGATGGGCCTCGCCCTCGCCCGGACCCTGCTCGCCCAGCACACGGATGTCACGATCGTCGGTCGGTCCGCCGACCGCCTGGCGAAGGCCCGGGAGGAACTGGCGCTCGCCCGGCCGGAAGGCAAGGTCGACGCCGTCGTGGCCGACATCGCACGTGAGGAGGACGTGGCCGCGCTCTTCGACCGCGTGGGACGCGTGGCTCACGTCGCGGTGACCGCGGCGGACGCGACCGGTGTCTACGGCCGCACCGCCGACGTCGCCACCGCGACGGCTTGGGGCGTCGTCGAGGCCAAACTGCTCGGCGCCTGGCTGGTGGGCAAGTACGCGGACGGGCGGGTCACCGACTCGATCACCTACACCTCCGGCATCAACGCGTACCGGCCGAACGGCGCGAACACGATCATGGCCGCGGCCAACGGCGCGCTCGCGTCGCTGGCGCGCGGGCTGGCCGTCGAACTCGCGCCGGTGCGGGTGAACGTGATCTCCCCGGGCTGGGTCGACACCGCCATCTGGGCCCAGCTCGCCATCGACAAGGAGGCGGCCTTCGCCGAACTGTCCGCCCGCCTCCCCGCCCGCCGCGTCGGCACCCCCGACGACATCGCCGAGGCCTTCGTGTCGGTGATGAGCAACGGCTTCATCACCGGCACCGAACTGCACGTCGACGGCGGCCACCGCTTCGTCTGACCGGTCAGCACCCTGATCCGGCGTCACCCACCGAGCGGTCCGCCTCCCGGCCCCGAAACCCGGAGGCGGACCGCCGGGGATCCTCCTACGATCGGCTCCGCCGGCCCTGCGTGCGGCTGCCGACCCGATGACCGATGGCGGGAAGACCCTTGGAGTGCGGCTGTGGAGATCTTCTATCGACGCTTCGTGTCCGCCGAGGCGGAGGACCTGATCGGCTTCCTCGCCGGTGACACATGGCCGTTCCACGGCGCCGAGGTGGTCGACCGGGAGACCGTCCGGCAGCGGATCAACGAGGGTTGTTACGACGGCGAGGACGCCAGGGCCTTCTGGATCACGGTGGCCGGTGAACGGGCCGGGCTCGTGCGACTGATGGACCTGGATGACGACACACCGCTGTTCGACCTGCGGATCCGTTCCCGGTACCGGGGGCGCGGTCTCGGCGGACAGGCCCTGGCGTGGCTCACCGGGTACCTGTTCACCGAGTTCCCCGGAGTGCGGCGGATCGAGGGCACCACGCGCCAGGACAACGCCGCCATGCGCCGCGCCTTCCTGAGGGCCGGCTACGCGAAGGAGGCTCACTATCGCGACGCGTGGCCGACGTCCGACGGCGGGGTGCGTGACGCCGTCGGCTACGCGATCCTGCGCCGGGACTGGGTGTCCGGCAGCACGACGGTTCCCGACTGGGACGACGAGCGCCTTCTGGCTCGCCTTCATGGCGCGCAGCCCCGGGTCGTGGGTGACGGCCCGGGGCTCGGCCTCGGATGAGGCGGCGGCACGCGGTGCTGCCGGGTGCTGCCGGCGACGCCGTCAGGCGTCTTCGAGCTGGTGGAGCAGGTCCTCCGCCTGGGGCCAGGGGCCGTAGCCGGAGGCGGGGTTGAGGTGGCCGACCGGGCCGAGCTCGACCAGGCGGCTGCCCCAGTCGCGGGCGAGGTCGGCGACCGCCGCGAACGCGGCCAGCGGGTCGTCCGCGCTCGCGGCGACGATGCTGGGGAACGGCAGCGGGCCGCGTGGCACCGGGGTCCAGCCGTGGTCGGCCAGGACCTCGGGGGAGGGGTAGCCGTCCGGCAGGGCCGTGTCGAAGTCCGGGGGCGTGGCCAGCAGCGCGCCCGTGATCTGCGCGCCGTGCCGGTGGGCCCAGTGCACGGTGGTGAGGACGTCCGCGCTGTGGGCGACCAGGACGACGGGTCCGTCGACCTCGGCCACGACCCGCTGGAGGGCGTCGACCTGCGCGGCGCGGCTGAGCCGGTCCTCGGTCAGCGGCGGCACGGTCCGCACCGCGCGGCCGGTGGCGCTGAGGGCGTCGGACAGGGCGGTCTGCCAGTGCTCGGCGACGTGGTCACGCAGTCCGGGGACCAGGACGACGGTCGGCTGCTCGGCCGCGGTGGTCATGCGGGGAGCTCCGTCTCCGCGGGGTGCGCGGGTTGCGCAGCTTTCGGCGCGTCCGGCGCGTCCGGCGCGTCCGGCGCTTCCGGCGGTTCCGGCGTCTCGGTGAGGCGAACCGCGTCCGCCGGCGCCGAGCGCGTGGTCAGCCGGAGGAGGTCGCGGGTGTAGCGGCGTCGGCCGAGGAGGAACACGGCCACCGTCACCACGGACACCAGCGGCACCAGTTGGAGAGCGCCGCGCAGACCCGTGTGGTCGGCCAGCACGCCGGTCAGCGACGGTCCCGGGGCGAGGCCCAGCAGGCTGTTGGCCAGGGTGAGCGTGGCGAAGGCCGTCGCCGATACCAGGGCCGGGGTGAGGTTGGCGACCATCGCCGCGGCCGGTCCCGCCGTGCCCGCGCAGGCCAGGCAGCCCGCCGCCAGCAGGACCAGCTGCACCGTCCCGTCCGGGAGGCTGAAGGCGCCGGTGAGCAGCACGAGCGAGGCGAGGCTGCTGCCGATCGCGACGGTCCACTTGCGCAGGGGCACGGTCTGGCTGATCCGGTCGGAGAGGATGCCGCCCGCGATCATGCCGACGCCGATCAGCAGCGTGAACACTCCGGCGGTCGCGCCGGCCTCGGCCGTGCTCAGGTGGTAGGAGCGGTTGAAGTAGCTGGGCAGCCAGGCGATGAGCGCGCCGGGGACGAGGAACTGCAGGCCGCTGCCCACGTAGGCGCTGATCACCGAGACGGAGGAGAACAGCTGCGGCAGCAGCGAGGGGAGCGGGGCGGAGGCGAGGGGCTCGGACGCTGCCGTCGCCCCGCGCTGCGGGTCGAGCCGTTTCTCGGTCACCACCAGGGCGTAGACCGCGGCGAGCACCAGACCGAGGAGGCCCATCGTCCCGAACGCCCAGCGCCAGCCGAACTGCTGGGCGAGGGCGCCGCCGAGCGCGACGCCGAGCACCGACCCGAACGCGCCCCCGGCGATGAACGCGCCGGAGAGCGTGGCCCGGAGCGCCACCGGGAAGACGCTGAGGACGACGGCGATGCCCACGCTGCCGTAGGCCGCCTCGCCGACGCCGACGAAGATCCGGCCGACGAAGAGCTGGCCGTAGCCCGCGGACACGGCGCAGCCGACGGTGGCCAGGCTCCACAGGACGGCGGCGAACAGCAGGCTCGTGACCCGGCCCCAGCGGTCCGCCAGGAACGACATCGGGAAGGTGAGCAGCCCGACGGCCAGCGCCACGACGCCGCTGAGTGACCCCAGCTTGGCGTCGCTCAGCAGCCACTGGGCTTTGAGCAGCGGAAAGACCGCGTTGAGCACCTGTCGTGACATGTAGTCGGACAGGAGCAGGGCGAAACTCAGAGCGAAGACGACCCAGGCGTAGCGTCTGGACACGGCCGGTGACGTTCCGGCGGTGGTGGTGAACCTCATTGTTGCCACCTCACCTCGTGGGGGTGCCTGACCTTGTGTGGGGGTGCCTGAACGTTGACGAATACTCAGAAGGGCCGGTCGCCGACGATCTCCGCGCGCTCCATCCGGCGGGCTGCGGGCCAGTAGTCGTTGACGGCGTAGTGCTGCGTGCTGCGGTTGTCCCAGATGGCGACCGAGCCCGGCTGCCAGCGCCAGCGGACCTGGAACTCCGGGACGGCGGCCTGGCTGGTCAGGTACTGCAGTAGCTGGCCCGCCCCGGGGGCGAAGTCCTGCCCGAAGCGGACGCGTTCGGGTGTGTGGTAGTTGACGAAGTGCGTGGTGAAGCTGTTGACGAAGAGGATCTTCTCGCCGGTCTCCGGGTGGGTGCGCACCACCGGGTGCTCGGCGTCCGGGTACCGGGCCTTCAGCGCGTGCCGCTGTTCGAGCGGCAGGACGGCTCCGAAGGTGGACTCGATGCTGTGACGGGCCCGCAGCCCCTCGATCTGCGCCTTGACGTGCTCGGGCAGCCGTCGGTAGGCCGCGGCCATGTCCACCCAGAGGGTGTCGCCGCCGACGGGCGGGCACTCGACGCACCGCAGCACCGCGCCCATCCCCGGCGCCTCGCGCCAGGTGCCGTCGGCGTGCAGGGCGTTCTCGTAGTCCGCGGTCCTCTCCTGGCCCTTGTGGATGCGGACCAGGCCAGGGTGCTCGGGGTCGCTGCCCGCGACGGGGTGGTCCATCAGCGGCCCGAAGCGCCGCGCGAAGGCGACGTGCTCGGCTCGGCTGAAGGTCTGGTCGCGCAGGAACAGCACCTTGTGGCGCAGCAGCAGCGCGCGGATCTCGGTGAACAGCTCGTCGTCACCGATCGCGTCGGCGAGGTCCACGCCGTGCAGCTGCGCGCCGATGGTGCAGGTCAGCGGCTCGGCCTCGACGATGCCGCGGACCTCGGGCGGCGTCGCGGAGGTGGTGTCCAGGGTGTCGGTCATGATGCGTCCTCCCGAAAGGAGTGGTCACAGGACGAAGACGGAGGAACCGGTGGTGCGGCCGGACTCCAGGTCGCGGTGCGCCTGGACGGCGTCTTCGAGCGGGTAGCGCTGGTCGGTCCGGATGGTGAGGCGGCCGGAGGCGACGTGCCCGAACAGCTCCGCCGACAGCTCGTCCCGCTCGGCGGGGTCGGCGATGTAGTCGGCCAGGGCCGGGCGGGTGACGAACACCGAGCCCGCGAGGGCGAGTCGCACGGCGTCGATCGGCGGGACCGGACCGGAGGCCGTGCCGAAGCAGACGAGGACGCCGCGCCGGGCGAGGGACGCGAGCGAGGCGGCGTAGGTGTCCTGGCCGACGCTGTCGTAGACGACCGGCACGCCCGCGCCGTCGGTCAGCTCGCGCACCCGTTCGGCCACGTTCTCGTGCCGGTAGAGGATGACGTGGTCCACGCCGTGCGCGCGGGCCAGCGCGGCCTTCTCCTCGCTCGACACGGTGCCGATCACGTTCAGGCCCAGCAGCTTGGCCCACTGGGCCACGATCAGGCCGACGCCGCCGGCCGCGGCGTGCAGCAGGATCGTGTCCCCGGCCCCCAGGTTCCGCATCGGGGCGATGCGGCGCAGCAGGTAGGCGGCGGTCAGGCCGCGCATGGTCATCGCGGCGGCCGTCTCGAAGCCGATCGCGTCGGGCAGCCGGATCAGGTGCGCGGCGGGCAGCACCCGCTCGGTGCTGTAGGCGCCCAACGGGCTGCCGGTGTAGGTGACCCGGTCGCCGGGGGCGACGTGGGCGACCCCCGCGCCGACGGCCTCGACCACGCCCGCCGCCTCGACGCCCATCCCGGCTGGGAGCGGGGACGGATACAGGCCGGTGCGGAAGTAGGTGTCGGCGAAGTTGAGGCCGACGGCCTCGTGGCGGACCCGGACCTCGCCGGGCCCCGGATCGCCCACGGCGACCTGTTCGTACCGCAGGACGCTCGGGTCCCCGGTCTGGTGGAAGCGGACGGCGTAGGCCACGGGGTCTCCAGGAGTCGGTGGGGTGCGTGGTCGGGCGCGGGCGCGGGCGCGCGGGTGCGCCCGCGTGAGGATGTCGTCGGTTGCTCGGCCCGGTGCCGCTACTCGGGCCGGGGCCGGTGGCCCTCGCCGCCGGAGCCCTCGGGGCGGAGCATGAAGCCGCGCCGGCCCGGCTCGCGGTTGGGCACCATGCCCAGGCGGGCCAGGGTCTCCTCGGTGCTGCCGTAGTGCTCGCCGATCTTGTAGATCTTCCTGGCCTCCGCGCCGCTGGCCACCTCGCGGCCGAGCGTCTCGGAGATTCTGACCATCTGCTCGATCTGCTTCACCGTGGTCATCCGTTCGCCCTTGCGGAACCACAGGTTGTCCTCGTTGCCGACGCGGACGTGCTGCCCGAGCGCGATGCCCACGGCGTTCATCGGCGCGACCGCGCGCATCGAGCTCTCGATGGTCAGCACGGCCCCGTCCGGGACGCGGCGGATGAACTCCACCAGGTCGGCCGGGTGCCGGCCGGAGAAGCCGCCGCCGATGGCGACGTAGTTGAGCACCAGCGGGCCGGTCCAGATCCCCTTGCGGATCAGCCGCTCGACGGTCTCCAGCTGCGCCAGGGTGGCGAGTTGGAAGTGGGGCTGGATCCCGTTGGCGGTCAGCCGCTTGAGGTGCTCCAGGTAGAAGTCCGGACCGGCCTCGACGACCATGTTCCGGTACGCCTTGTAGAGCGCCGGGTTGCTGCCGATCGAGGTGCCCTCCAGGTCGTCGGCGGTCATGATCTCGACGATGTTCATCTGGTAGGTGTTGATCGCGATGGTCACCTGGTCCGGCCGCGGGTCCAGCTCGGCCAGCAGGTGCCGGGTGTCGTAGCTGAGCCACTTCGCCTCGTCGCCGCCCTCCTCGGGAGCGAACGAGATCGAGCCGCCGATCTGCAGCACCATGTCCGGCACCGCCTCGCGCAGCCGCGTCATCAGTTCGTTGAACATCGACATCCGCTTCGAGCCGTGGCCGTCGAGCTCGCGGACGTGGATGTGCAGCACGGTGGCGCCTGCGTTGTAGCAGTCGACGGCGGCCTGGACGTGCTCGTCCATGGTGAGGGGGATGTCCTCGGCGTCGCCCGGCAGCCACTCCGGGCCGTAGGGGGCGGCCTGGATGACGAGCTTCTCCTGGTTCTCCGGGAACAGCGAGTCGTCGTGGAAGTGCACGGTCCCTCTCCTTCACAGGAACGGCCGACCGCTCGTCGCACTCGTCCGACAGGACGGGGACGAGGACGAGGATCGGGGCGGGCCCCTCAGCGGGGTGCGCCAACCGTAGGTCCGGACGACGGGCTTCGCTTTACCGATGGAGACGGCGTACTTGCCATTTCGGGACAGGCCGACCCGGGTCCGCTCGGGACAGGTCGACCCGGGTCCGCGCCGGTCAGGTTGGCCCGGGGCCGCTCGGGACAGGCCAGCCCGGGTGCCTGCCGGTCAGCGATCAGCCGCCCGCTCGGAGGCCCGCCGCGCGCGCCACTCCCGTGCGCTGCAGCCGAACTGCTGCCCGAACCAGCGCGAGAAGGCGCTCGGCGAGGCGAAGCCGAGCAGCCCGGAGATCTCCGTCAAAGACCGGCGCGGGCTGGCGACGAGCTGCTCGGCCAGCTGCCGACGCGTGGCGCCCAGCAGCGAGGAGAACGTCTGACCGGCCTCGGCCAGCCGCCGGTGCACGGTCCGCCGGTCGACGCCGAGGCTGTGGGCGATCTGCTCGACCGAGCAGCGCCCGGTGGGCAGCAGCACCTCGATCAGTTCGCGGACCCGGTCCTCGGCGGCGGTGTCCCGGGGGACGGCGATCGCCTCGAAGTACTGCCGCGCATAGGTGCGCAGCTGGGGGTCGGCGAGCGCGTTGGGGGAGTCGAGCTCGCTCGCGTAGAAGACGAAGCCGTCGAACTCGCGATCGAACTCCACATGGGGGCCGAAGAGACGCCGGTGGGTCCCGGCGTCCCCGGGCGGGGCCGGGTGCGTGAAGCAGACGGTCAGCGACTGCCAGCGCTCGCCCAGGAACCCGCGCACGACGCGGTGCAGCGCCGCCACCGCGAGCTCGGTCGCCTGGCGGTGCTCGAGCTCCTCGCCGAGGTCCAGCGTCACCTTGAGCGTCGCAAGCCCGTGCGCCTCGGAGAGCCGGATGTGCAGCAGCTCGTTGTACATGTGCTCGTGCCGCAGCAGCAGGGCGAGCGCGCTGCGCACGTCCGGCTCCTCCCGGATCACCAGCCCGATCGGCCCCAGCGTGGACAGGCGACGGTACTCGGCCAGCAGCAGCCCGAAGTCCGGCCGCCGCGCGGCCCCGGCGGACAGTTCCAACAGCTGGACCGCCGCCGCGCCCGCGATCCACCGGTCCGGCACGGCGAGGGCGGCCGCGTCCAGGCCCACCTGCCGCAGCAGCGGCTGCGGGTCGATCCCGACGGACCGGCCCAGCTCCACGTACCCGTTCAGTGAAGCGGTGCGGACCAGGGGTTTCACTTGCTCGCCGCCTCCCGGCCGGTGTCAGTCCCCCAGGGGTAAGCCATCCGTCCCGTCCCGTCAAGCAGCGGGCGTCCCGCCGGGCGCTGCCTGCCGGAACTCGGAGAACGTCCGGCCGCCGTCGCCCTCGTGGGCCTCGTCGTCGGGTGTTCCCTGACGGGAGGTGTCAGGGGAGCGCCCCTAGCCTGCGGCGCATGAGCATCGTCGAACTTCGGCAGTACACCTTGCACCCCGGCGCCCGGGACACCCTGATCGAGCTGTTCGAGCGTGAGTTTGTGACCGGCCAGGAGGCCGTCGGCATCACCCTCGGCGGCCGCTTCCGCGACCTCGACGACCCGGACCGCTTCGTCTGGCTGCGCGCCTTCCCGGACATGACGCAGCGTCGGCTCTCGCTGGAGGCCTTCTACACCGGCCCGGTCTGGCGGGAGCACCGCGACGTCGCCAACGCCACAATGATCGACAGCGATGACGTCCTGCTGCTGCGCGGCCCGAACTTCACCCCCGAGCCGGACGCCCGCGAGGTGTCCCTGACCGTCTGTCACCCGTCGGACGCCGCCGCGTTCGACGCCTACGCCGCCCGCCACCTGAGCGCGGCCCAGGCGCTGCACCGCACCGAGCACGCCGAGAACGACTACCCCCTCCTGCCCGTCCGCACCGGCGAGGACGTCCGCGTCTGGTTCGGCCCGTCCCCCGCGCCCGTGCCCTGGCCCCACCAGCGCCTGCGCCTCGAACCCGTGACGCGCCGCCCGACCCGGTCGGCCCCCCGGGGGAGCGACAGTCCGTCGCGCGCCTCGCGGCTGGTCGGCTAGCGGGTCAGTGGGTGGTGCCTCCCGGCACCGGGAGATCCTCGTGGCGGGTCGCGGCGGTGGTGAGGAGGGCGCGCAGTCCGCGGGCGACCGTCGCGGTCGGGAGGGAGGGGACGGCCTGGTCCAGCACCTGCCCGGGGCTGGCCGGGACGTGCACGAAGCCGCCGCGCAGCCGCGGCCGCTCGGTGGCTATCAGGTGCATCAGGGCGTAGAAGACGTGGTTGCAGACGAAGGTCCCCGCGGTGTGCGAGAGCGAGGCGGGAACGCCGGCCTCCCGCACGGCGGCGACGCACGCCTTCACCGGCAGCGCCGCGAAGTACGCCGCCGGGCCGCCGGGCACGACCGGCTGGTCGACGGGCTGCCGCCCGGCGTTGTCCGGGATCCGCGCGTCGCTCAGGTTCACCGCCACGCGCTCCACCGAGATCCCCGACCTTCCGGTCGCCTGGCCCAGCGCGAGGACGAGATCCGGCTCCGTGTCGCGGATCGCCTCCCGCAGCGCCTCCACCGACGAGTCGAACACGCACGGCAGCAGCACACCGGTCACCTCCAGCCCTCGCAGGCGCGGCCCGTCGGCCACCAACCGGGCGGCCTCCCAGGAGGGGTTCGTCCTCTCGCCGTCGAAGGGTTCGAAGCCGGTGAGCAGGACCCGGGTCATCAGCGGCGGACCTTTCGGAGGAAGGTGACGGCGTGCGGCGGATCAGGATAGTCCCCCAGCTGCGCTGACGGTGAGTCGGCGGAAAACGGGGAGACCGCTTCGCGGGCGCCCGGCAGGCTGTCGTTCATGACCGTGCCGCTGAACGCCAGGCAGTGGCTCGCCGCGCTCCCGCGCTATGCGGGGGTGAGGGGAGAGGACTTCGGCGGTCGGGAGCTGGCCTCCGCCCGGGCCTTGCAGGTGCGGTTCACGCGGTGTTCGTTCAGGGGCGTCGATCTGCGGCAGGCGACCTTGGACGGCTGTTCGTTGACGTTCTGCGACCTCAGCGGTGCGGACCTGCGCGGAGCGTCGCTCCGCGGCGTGCGGCTGGCCGCCTGCGACCTGCGGGCGGCGGACCTTCGCGGCGCGGATCTGAGCCACGCCGGGATCGGCCGGGTGAACACCGGCGCACCGCCGTACGGCCTCACCGACGCCACGGGCGTCCGCCTCGCCGGGGCGCTGCTGCACGACGTCCGGCTCGACGACGTGATCGGCTGGCTGCCGGAAGCAGGAGAGAACTGAGGCCCGCCGTTCGGGATCCGGTCACCACGCCGCAATCCGACGTGACGAAGATGCGGGGTGGCCTCGCCGCGGCCGACGGCCGACAGCAGACGGGGGACGGGACGGGAGTCGCGCGCCGGCCGGCACCCTGGCCGCACACCCGTGTCGGGCTTCCTAATATCATCGCGCTTTCGTCGACGGACACCGGTGTGCCCTGACCGTGCCTGTCGTCCAGCGCCGAACACGACACAACGTCGTCCACCGCATGGCGATGGCGCCATGCCTCGAGGAGGAACGTCCATGCACGCCCGGAGGATCGGCGCCGTCGCCGCAACCGCAGTGGCGCTGGTCGCCGCCCGCGACCTTGTCCAGAAGAGGCACGCACTGCTCCGGAACTTCCCGGTGGTCGGGCACGCCCGGTACCTGCTGGAGACGATCGGCCCCGAGCTGCGGCAGTACATCGTGACCTCCAACGAGGAGGAGCGCCCGTTCAGCCGCGACCAGCGCAGCTGGATCTACGCGTCGGCGAAGGAAGAGAACAACTACTTCGGCTTCGGAACCGAGGTCGACGTCGAGCACGTCCAGGGGCACGCCTACCTCAAGCAGCGCACCTTCGCCGGCGCTCTCCCGGACGCGCACGACCCGCAGGCTCCGCTGCCGTCGGCCAAGGTGCTGGGCGGCCCGCGCGGGCGCGCTAAGGCGTTCCGCCCGAACAGCGTCGTGAACATCTCCGCGATGAGCTTCGGCTCCCTCTCCGGCGCGGCCATCACCGCGCTCAACAAGGGCGCGGCGCTGGCGGGCACGATGCACAACACCGGCGAGGGCGGTCTCTCTCCCTACCACCGCAACGGCGGCGACATCGTCCTGCAGATCGGCACCGCCTACTTCGGCTGCCGCAACGAGGACGGCACGTTCAACCTCGACAAGCTCAAGGAGGTCGTCGCCGGCGCCCCGGTCAAGGCGCTCGAGATCAAGCTCTCCCAGGGCGCCAAGCCGGGCCTGGGCGGGATGCTGCCGGGCGCCAAGGTGACCCCGGAGATCGCGGCCATCCGCGGCATCCCGGTCGGCAAGGACTGCGCCTCCCCGTCCCGGCACACCGCCTTCGGCGACGTCGACTCGATGCTCGACTTCGTCGAGCTGCTCGCCGCCGAGACCGGCCTGCCGGTCGGCGTCAAGAGCGCGGTCGGGGAGATGGGCTTCTGGCAGGAGCTGGCCGCGCTGATGGAGCGCGGCGACCGCGGCGTCGACTTCGTGACCATCGACGGCAGCGAGGGCGGCACCGGCGCCGCGCCGCGGATCTTCGCCGACTCGGTCTCGCTGCCGTTCCGGATGGGCTTCTCCCGCGTCTACGGCACCTTCGCGGAGCTCGGACTGACCGATGACCTGACCTTCATAGGCTCCGGCAAGCTCGGTCTGCCCGAGAACGCCGCGGTCGCGTTCGCGCTGGGCGCCGACATGGTCAACGTCGCACGCGAGGCGATGCTGTCGATCGGCTGCATCCAGTCGCAGAAGTGCCACACCGACAAGTGCCCCACCGGCATCGCCACCCAGAACGCGTGGCTGGCACGCGGCCTCGACCCGGCCTCGAAGTCCACCCGCGCCGCCGTGTACCTGCGCACCCTGCGCAAAGAGCTGACCAAGGTCTCCAGCGCCGTCGGCGTCGCGCACCCGTCGCTCATCACGGCCGACGACATCGAGATCATGAACGGCGACTACGAGGCCCGCACCCTGGCCGGCGTCTACGGTTACAAGGACGGCTGGGGCGAGCTCGGTCCGGAGCTGGCCGCCGAGATCACGGCGCTGATGACCGCCAAGCCGGTTTCCGACCAGGCGCCGACTCTCTGACGCCGACGCCGACGCCGACGCGCCGACGATGGTCGGCGCTCCGCGCACCGCACCCGTGCTCCCGGCCCCTGACCGGTCGGGAGCACGCGCCGCCCCTGCCTTTTCCCTGATTCCTTCGAGGCGAGCACACCATGACTGAAGAAGTGAGATTCAAGAGCGTCGTCGGCCCCGAGCTGGCCGGATCGATCGACCTGCCGGAAGGCGAGATCCGGGGCTGGGGCATCTTCGTCCACGGATTCACCCTCGGCAGGAACTCGCCGGCCGCCTCGCGCGTGAGCAAGCAGCTGGCCCGCGAGGGGATCGGGATGCTGCGTTACGACAACCTCGGGATCGGGGACTCCGACGGCGACTGGGGCGACGGCTCCTTCACCGTCAAGGTCGAGGACACCGTCCGCGCGGCGGCGCTGATGGCCGAGCGGGGGACCCCGGCGGACCTGCTCGTCGGGCACTCGTGGGGCGGCGCCGCGGCGATCGCCGCCGCGGCCGACGCTAAGGGCGTCCGCGCCGTCGCCACGATCGGCGCGCCCTCCGACCCGAGCACGGTCGAGCACCAGTACGACGCCGTGGTGGACCGGGTCCTCAGCGACGGCTCGCACGAGTGGTTCGTCGGCGGGCGGACCCTGGTGCTGAAGCGCGCCTTCGTCAACGACGTTCGCCAGGCCCGCCTGCGGGACCGCATCCGCGAGCTGAACCGGCCGCTGCTCGTCATGCACTCGCCCACGGACGACACGGTCGACATCGCCAACGCCGGCGAGATCTTCCGCGAGGCGCGCCACCCGCGCAGCTTCGTCTCGCTCGAGGGCGCCGACCACCTCCTCACCGCCCGCGGCCAGGCGAAGCGCGCCGCCCACATCATCAGCGCCTGGGCCGACCAGTACATCGACCCCTGACCGCCCCCAGCCAAGGGGCCCGCGCCCGGCTGGACCCCTCTTCCCAGGAGCGGTGAGAGAGGTCAGCCGTTGGGCACTCGCCGAGCACGGCTTCCAGCGTCCTGAGCTCAAGGCAGCGGTGGGCAACGTGGCCTCCTGGAAGACGGCCCTGCGGGGGAGGGCTCTTCGGTGTCGGTCTAGCCCGGCTGAGCCGAGGACTGCGTTCCGGAGAGGACTCGGCCGAGGAGCGCGCCCGCGTAGACGGTGTAGCCGACGCCGATCAGCCAGGAGACCACGACCAGGACGGTGCCGATCGAGCCGTAGGACACCGCGTTCTCGACCAGGAGCGGGGCCAGGACCAGGTTGGAGAAGAAGCGCAGGCCCACCAGCGCCAGCACGGTGGCAAGGGCTCCCGGCAGGAGGGGCGCCCAGGGGACGCGGGAGCCGAGGAGGAGGCGTTGCAGCCCCCAGAAGAGCAGAACGCCCCCGAGAAGGGTGACAGCGATGCGAAGACCGGGCTGGACCGGCGTGTTCTGCCACGGTTGCCCGCTCCAGGCGGCCAACAGGATGTAGCCGAGCAGACCGGCGAGGCCGACGGTCTGACGGGCGGCGCTGTGCCAGGGCCCGCGGGGCAGGTCCCAGATCCGTTCCAGGGCGCCCTGCACGGACGCCATCATGGTGACCCCGAACACGGCCACTCCGGCCAGGCTGCCCGCCGTCGTGGTGCTCAGGGTGCGGCCGCGCGCGGTGAACAGCTCCCGTACCGCCCCCGTGCCGCGTCCGGACAGTCCCATGGCGTCGGTGAGCCACTGCGCCACGCCGCTCCCACGAGTCGTGGAGGCCGCAGCGATCACCACCAGCAGCGGGATCAGGGTCACCAGGAACAGCGCCGCGAACGCCATCGCCCGCTGCATCACCTCGACCTCGCGCCCGCGCCGCCACACCTCGCGGACCACCGGCACGATCACGCTGCCTCCGCACTGTTCGACGCTCACTCAAGCGGTGGGGAACCTCGGGACCGCGACAGGGCCGCTTCGCACGGGGTTCCGCCTGCCCGGGGCTGGCCCGCGTGTGCCCCACCGCAGGCGAGTCATGCGCGGCGGGGCCTTCCGCAGGTCGCAGCCAAGGGATCTCCACCGGGGTGGGTGCTCGCGAGCAGGGCGGGTAGGAGCAGTCGGAGGAGGAGTCAGTCCCGGCGAGACCGGACGCCGCATCGCTGCTGCGGGTCGGCGTCGGGTGCAGAACGGCAGGCGAAGGAGGCGGGCGTGCGCTTGTATCGCCATGCTCACCAGCCGGTGAGCATCACTGCCGCCCATCGGGGGCTGTCCGAGGACATCCGCCATCGTCAGCGCCGTTATGCCCTCACCATGGGCATCCGTACGGTCTGCGTCATCCTGGCGATCGTCCTGTGGCAGGTGGACCGGATCGCCGCCGTCATCGCCATCGTCGCGGGCGGCGTCCTCCCCTACATCGCGGTGGTGTTCGCCAACGCCGGACACGAGCGCGGGGAGGAGCCGTTCGACTCGCGCTACACCCCGGGGCCCCCTCCCGGGCTCGGACCCGGCGTGCCTCCGCAGTCCACCGGCGAGCGCGGCAACGGCCGCGCCCACGGCGACCGTCGCGACCGGCCGGACGACGACCGGCCGGGCGACGCTGCCTAATGGGACTCGTCGGGCCGTGAGGGAGACTACGGTCCGTAGCCGCCAGCAGGTGAGCACTATCGCT
>NZ_BBPO01000015.1:98245-118952 GCF_000787815.1 Streptacidiphilus neutrinimicus | reverse complement strand
GTCGGGGTCGGCGGGCGCGGGGGCGGCCGGATCGGAGGCGGACACAGGCTGGGAGAGCCCGGCCGGGAACCCGATCATGGCGCTGGTCGAACGCGCCCAGGACGGCGACGGCGAGGCCTTCGGCCGCCTGTACGACCACTACGCGGACACGGTCTACCGGTACATCTACTACCGCGTCGGCGGCCGGGCCACGGCCGAGGACCTCACCAGCGAGACCTTCCTGCGGGCGCTGCGCCGCATCGGCACGTTCACCTGGCAGGGCCGGGACTTCGGCGCCTGGCTGGTCACCATCGCGCGGAACCTGGTGGCCGACCACTTCAAGTCCAGCCGGTTCCGGCTGGAGGTCACCACCGGCGAGATGCTCGACTCCAACCAGGTCGAGCCGAGCCCCGAGGACTCGGTGCTGGAGTCCCTCTCCAACGCGGCTCTGCTGGAGGCGGTGCGCCGGCTCAACCCGCAGCAGCAGGAGTGCGTGACGCTCCGCTTCCTGCAAGGGCTCTCGGTGGCCGAGACGGCCCGGATCATGGGCAAGAACGAGGGGGCGATCAAGACCTTGCAGTACCGTGCGGTCCGCACGCTGGCCCGACTGCTGCCGAGCGATGCCCGGTAGCGGCGACACCCACACCTGCGGAGCTGACGCTTGCGTAACCCTCCCCTCTCACAATCGTTGCGCAGGATGCAAGGCCCAATTCCGGGAACTGCTTCACCCTTTCGGGTGGATCGCGGCGCGACGGTGCAACCTGCCGCTCGGCCGAACAGTCGATAACGTCGAGAGGAGGTGCTGCCCATGACAGCGAACGTGCTGGAGTTCCGTCGGGCGAGAGCCTTCGCCGACGCCGTGGATGCGCGGGACGCCCGGTTCGACGACGAGCCCGGCGAGGGCGAGGGACAGTACGACCACATGCTCGCCATGGTGACCGCCCTGGCCACCGTGTCCGGGCCGAGCCTTGACCCTCAGGTCCGCCTGACGCAACGCGCGCTGCTGGTGGCCGAGTTCGAGCGGGTCTTCGCGGGCGGTGGCGGCGCGACGGTGCCCGCCCAGCGCTCCCGTCGCGGTTCCCACCGCGCGGTTCGACCGGCGGCGCTGTGGCCGTCCACCCGTTGGGGTCGCCGCCTCGCCGTCGGCGGTCTGGCCTCGATGATGGCGCTCGGCACGCTCGGCGGCGTCGCCGTCGCCGCCACGTCGTCCCTGCCCGGGGACGCCCTCTACGGCATGAAGCGGGGTCTGGAGGACTGGCGGCTCGACCTCGCCGGTTCGGACGAGGAACGCGGCAAGCTGCTGCTGGACGAGGCCTCCACCCGCATGGCCGAGGCCCGCCAACTGATGGGCCGCGGCGCACCGACGGGCCCCCGTCGGCTCAGCCCGCAGACCATCGCCGACCTCGACCGCGCACTGTCGGACATGAACGTCGAGGGCAAGCGCGGCCGCGATCTGCTCAACGAGATCTACCGCCGCAGCCACTCGCTCGCTCCGCTGCGGCAGCTCGCCGGGTTCGCGGCGGTGCAGAGCCGGGCGATGGACCAGCTCGAGCCTGAACTGCCGGGCCAGCTCGACCCGGTGGCCTCGCAGGTGCGCGGCCTGCTCTCCGGGATAAGGCAGGAGGTCACCCCGCTCCTCCCGGGCCAGCCGGGTGCGGGGTCCGACTCCGACTCGGGCGGCTCCCCGTCCCCGTCCCCGTCCGTCGGGGCACCCTCGGGCAGCACCACATCGGGTACGGGCACGATGCCGAGCGGTGCCTCGCCCTCCACGGCGCCCTCGGGCCAGACCACCTCCGGCACGGGCAACCTCGTCGGCGGCTCCGGCCTCGGCAGTGTCGGCGGCCTGCTCGGCGGCGCCTCGCCCTCCACGGCTCCCTCGGCCACGCCGAGCGCGAGCCCGAGCGGCTCGGGAGGGAACGGCCTGACCATCCCCCCTTTGGTCGGGGGCTTGTTGCCGGGGATCGGGATCGGGGTCTCGGGCAGCTAGCCGACTAGGCACGAGGGGCGTGAGGCACCGCGCGAACGCGGGGTGCCTCACGCCCCTCAGCGGTTCCCTCAGAAGAACACCGAACGCCGCTGCACCAGCATCCGGTAGAGCGTGTGCTGGATCGTCTCGCGGACCTGGTCCGTCAGGTTGAACATCAGCATCGGGTCGTCCGCCGCCTCCGGCGGGTAGGCGTCCGTGGGGATCGGCTCGCCGAACTGGATGACCCACTTCGTCGGGAGCGGCAGCGCGCCCAGCGGGCCCAGCCACGGGAACGTCGGGGTGATCGGCACGTACGGCAGCCCCAGCAGCCGGGCCAGCGTCTTCGCGTTGCCGATCATCGGGTAGGTCTCCTCCGCCCCGACGATCGAGCACGGCACGATCGGGACCCCGGCCCGCAGCGCGGAGGAGACGAAGCCGCCGCGGCCGAAGCGCTGCAGCTTGTAGCGGTCGGCGAAGGGCTTGCCGATGCCCTTGAAGCCCTCCGGCCACACGCCGACGATCTCGCCGTTCTCCAGCAGCCGCTGCGCGTCCTCGTTGCAGGCGAGCGTGTGCCCGGCCTTGCGGGCCAGCTCGTTCACCACCGGCAGCACGAAGACCAGGTCCGCCGCGAGCATCCGCAGATGACGCTGGGCGTGGTCGTGGATCGCGACCTGGGTCATCAGCGCGTCCAGCGGCAGCACCCCGGAGTGGTTGGCGACGACCAGCGCGCCGCCCTTGGCGGGCAGGTTCTCCGCGCCGCGCACCTCCACGCGGAAGTACTTGTCCGCCAGCGGGCGCATCAGCGACAGGAAGACCTGCTCGGTGAGCTCCTGGTCGAAGCCGAACTCGTCGATCCGGTAGTCGCCGGTGAGGCGCCGCCGCAGGAAGCCGAGGCCGTTCGCGGTCCGCCGCTCCCAACCGTCGCCGAGGACCTTGCCCGCGACGCCGCCCAGCGGGCCCGCCAGCGCGTTGCCGACGGCCTGCGCCACGGCCTCGGCGACGCCGCCCTCGGAGCCCGGCGTCCCGGCCCGCGGCGGCTGGTCTTCCGCCTGCGGGGGGCGGGCCGCCGGGACCCCGCGGCGCTTGGTGATGGGGATGACCTTGGCGTCGCGCTCTTCGCGCCAGGTCCGCTCCCGCGCCGAGCTCATCCTCGCGTCCTCTCGATCGTCACTGGCAGCGTGCTCGCGACCCGGTCCGTCCACGCCGCGACACGCGCGGGCGGCAGCAGGCCGGGGCCCTGCACGGCGCCGAGGCAGGCCAGGGCCTGCTCGGTGCTGTAGGCGGGGGTGTAGCCGAAAGTCTCCCGCAGCAGGGTGGTGTCCACCACCCGACCGTGCGTCAGCAGCCGCAGCTGCTCCGGGGAGAAGTCCAGCATCCGGGCCTGCCGGGCCAGGCCGGCCATGAAACTGACGGCCTGGAGCAGCATGGGCAGGGTCGGCTTGCCGAGGCGCCGCGCGGCCTGGGAGAGCAGCATGACGCCGTCGCCCGCCACATTGAACGTACCGCTGTTGGTGGTGCCGCGCCGGGGCTCCAGCGCGGCCAGGCGCAGCACCTCGACGGCGTCGTCCTCGTGGACGAACTGCAGCCGCGGGTCGAAGCCGAGGACGGTCGGCAGGACCGGCAGCGCGAAGTACTCGTTCAGCGGGGTGTCCGCGTCCGGGCCGAGGATGTTGGCGAAGCGCAGCACGCCCACCGCGACGTCGGGACGCCGCCGGGAGAAGCCGCGCACGTAGCCCTCGACCTCCACCGCGTCCTTGGCGAAGCCGCCGCTCGGCAGCACCTTGGGTTGCATGCGCTCGTGGAAGACGGCCGGGTCGCGCGGCGCGGAGCCGTAGACGCTGGTCGTGGACTTCACCACGAGCCTGGAGACGCTCGGGGCCTTCTGCACCGCGGCCAGCAGCTGCATAGTGCCGATGACGTTGGTCTCCTTGACCGCGCCGCGGCTGGTCGAGCCGAGCGTGGTGGTGCTGACGTTGAGGTGCACCACCGTGGTGACGCCGTGCTCGGCTATCACTCGGGCGACGACGGGCCTGCGGATGTCCGCGCTGACGAAGCTGTACGGCGCGGCCCCCTCGATCGGCTGTGAGGGAGGCTGCACGTCGACCCCGACGACGTGGTCGACGCCGGGCTGGTCTCTGATCACCCGCGCGAAGCGGCTGCCCAGATGCCGGCCCACCCCGGTGACGAGAACGACGTTTCCCACGACGCCCCTCAGCCCCTCTCCGCTGCACACCTACAGCCGCACGACGGCTTCGCCGGACAAACAGAAGCCGCCCGCACCAGACAGTAACGTCGGTGCGGGCGGCTGGACACCTTCGGCGTGGCCGAGCGGTGTTACTTCTTGTTACGACGCTGGACGCGCGTGCGCTTGAGAAGCTTGCGGTGCTTCTTCTTGGCCATACGCTTGCGGCGCTTCTTGATCACGGAACCCATGGGAACCTCACTCACTGGACTAACCCGCGAGTGCGGGCAACCGGGTCCAAACGTTGATGGAGGCCAACAGACTACCGAAGTCTGGGCGCGAAACGTAATTCGGCCCGGCGCCCGCGACGTGCGCGGGATGCCGGGCCGGATTCTCACAGGATCGTGCTGTCGGTTCCTACGCGGTCTCCCGTCCCACGTAGGAGTCGCGGAGGTAGTCGTGCACCGCTTGCTCGGGTACCCGGAACGACCGCCCGACCCGGATGGCCGGCAGTTCGCTGCTGTGCACCAGGCGGTACACGGTCATCTTCGACACTCGCATCACCGAGGCGACTTCCGCCACGGTGAGGAAGTTGACCTCGTTCAGAGGCCGCTCTCCAGACGCCATGACAACACCGCACCTTCTCCGTGTGACGGGCACCGGCTTCCCCTCCGGTGACTTAAGCCGGCACACGCGTATCCCCAGAGTAGTTGCGGGTGGTACGAGTGGGAAGGGGGAGACGGGCCCCGGGATTACCGAGACAGATCGGCCAGTTGCAGTACGTAGGCGGTCGGCAGTCTGTAGCAGTCCGGACACAGTCCGTCGTCGATCGGGATGGCCACCTCGACCTGCCCCTCCTCCTCCGCGACGAAGACCGCGGGGTCGTTGCTGTCCGCGAAGCCGGCGGCGCGCAGGCCGAGCCGTCCGGCCGCGCAGACCCACCCGTGGTCGCCCAGGACCAGGCCAGGGGCTGGCTCGCCGCTCTCGGCGAGCGCGGCGAGGGCGATCCGGACGGGCTGCGGCGAGTGCGTGTGGACGGGGTCCCCCGGGGAGCGGGGGCCGTCGCTCCCCTTGCTTGACGCGCCCCCTTCATACACCACCAGCACGCCGACCCGCTCCTCGTAGTCAAGGCCGCACCAGCGCGGACCCTCACCCGTGTGCATCAAGAAGCGCGTACCGCGCGCGGGCGTACGCGTCGCGCATCCGGCGGCGCGCAGGGCGCGGCCGAAGGCGGCGTACATCGCCCGCAGGGGGCCAGGGTGTCCTGTCCCGAGCAGCGCGCCTGCGTGCGCGGCGGCCTCGTCGGCGGCGGTCTCGCCGAGGACGACGGCGAGCCGCTCCAGCGCGTCGGCCGTCCGCTCGGGGTCGATGGTGTCCTGGCCGTGCCGATGGCGGGGGTCCGGAGCCACCCCGCACCGGCGGGCCATGAGGGCGAGGAGCTCCGCCTCGGTCCGGTCGCGCAGCGGGTCCAGGCCGAGCAGCATGTCCGGATCCCGCCGGACGAAGCGGGCGTAGTTCCGCAGGTTCGCCTCTCGGGGCGTCGCGACCTCGCCCGCGAGGCGGGTCGCGAGCAGGTGGGAGACGAGTGCGTCGCGCGAGACGGGAGCCATGCGTGCCCCTGGGGTCAGAGGAGCAGTCCGTGGTGCGGGAAGACCGCCTTGCGGGTGGCGATGATCGCCTGGTCGACCCGGTCGGCCGGGTCGTAGCCGCCCTCGAAGTCCTTCCAGGCCGCCGCGAAGCCGTCCGTCATGCGCTGCGGAGCCGTCGTCCGGGTGAGCGCGCGGACCTCGGCACGCCACTCCTCGGGCGTCTCGGTGTCGGCCGCGATCGGCTGGCCGGCCGACAGCGCGACCAGGTGGGTCCAGGAACGCGGGACCACGTCGACGACCGCGTAGCCGCCGCCCCCGAGGGCCAGCCAGCGGTCCCCGGTGTGTCGCGCCGCCAGCTCGCGGATCGTGGTCATCACCGCGCGCTGGGCGTCGAGGCTGATCGCGAGGTGGGCCAGCGGGTCCTCGATGTGGGTGTCGGCGCCGTGCTGGGAGACGATCACCTGCGGGTCGAACGCCTCGACCAGCGGCGGCACGATCGCGTGGAAGGCCCGCAGCCAGCCGGCGTCGCCGGTGCCCGCCGGGAGGGCGACGTTGACCGCGTAGCCCGCCGCGCCGCCCGTCTCCTCGGGCCAGCCGGTCTGGGGGAAGAGGGTGCGGGGGTGCTCGTGCAGCGAGATCGTGAGCACGCGCGGGTCGTCCCAGAAGACTCTCTCCACGCCGTCGCCGTGGTGGACGTCGACGTCGACGTAGACGACGCGCTCCGCGCCGAGCTCCAGCAGGCGGGCGATGGCGAGCGCGGCGTCGTTGTAGATGCAGAAGCCGGAGGCCTGGCCGGGCATCGCGTGGTGCAGGCCGCCCGCGAAGTTGACGGCGTGGCCGCCCTCGGCCCAGACCGCCTCGGCCCCGGCGACGGACTGCCCCGCGATCAGCGCGGAGGCGGCGTGGATCGCGGCGAACGCGGGGTTGTCCTCCGTGCCGAGGCCGCGGGCCGGATTGGGGACGCCCGTCGCGGCGACCGCCTCGACGGCGGTGATGTAGCCGGGCTCGTGCACCAGCCGCAGTGTGGACTCCCCCGCGGCCGGCGCCGCGAGCACGCGGACCTCGGGGAGCGCGTCCAGGCCGAAGGCCCGCACCAGGTCCATCGTCAGCCGGAGCCGGACCGGGTCCATCGGATGGCCCGGCCCGAAGTCGTACGTCGTGAGGGCGTCGTCCCAGTACAGCCGCGTGACGGTCATACCGCCACGGTATCGGCCTCCGGCTCCCTGACGACGCTCGGCCCGAACGCCTTGCTGACGGTGAAGACCGTGAGGATCAGCACCATCGGCACCAGCATGGCGACGCGGTAGCCCGTGGCCCCGGCGAGACCGCCGACCAGCGGCGCGCCGACCAGGAAGCCGACGTAGTTGAAGATGTTGAGCCGGGCCACGGCCGCGTCCGAGTCCCTGGGGAAGAGCCGGCCGCCCGCGGCGAACACCTGCGGGACGATCACGGAGATGCCGAGGCCGACGACGGCGAAGGCGGCGACCGCGATCCAGGAGCTCGGGGAGACGGCCACCAGCAGGAAGCCGGCGGCACAGACCGCCGCGCCCAGCCGGACGGTGCGGACGCTGCCCCAGCTCTGCACGCGCGCGTCGCCCAGCAGACGGCCGATCAGCATGACCACCATGTACGCGTTGTAGGGGACGGTGGTCATCTGCTCGGAGCTGTGCAGGCCCTCCTGGAGGTACTTGGCGGCCCAGTTGGAGACGGTGGCGTCGCCGATGTAGGCGACGCACATGGCCAGGCAGAGCGGCAGCAGCGGCTTCCACGGGATGGAGCGGTTCGCGGCCTCCGCCGCCTCCTCGACGGCCCGCCCGAGCTCCGCCGGGCCCGCGTACCAGCGCCCGGCCACCAGGACGGAGGCGGCGACGAGGACGCCGACGGTGCCGAACATGGACAGCAGGCTCAGCTTGAAGTGCACCTGCGCCCAGGCCAGCGAGGCGCCGATGATGCCGCCGAGGCTGAACGCCGCGTAGAAGGTCTGCATGATGCTGCGCCCGTAGCGGTGCTGAAGGGCGACGGCCGACATGGCCTGACTGGCGTCCAGGCCGCCGACGGTCAGGCCGAACGCGGCCAGCGCGACGGCGGCCTCCCACATCCGGTCGCCGAGGCCGACGCCGAGCAGGGTCAGGCAGACCAGCGGCTGCACCACCCGCAGGACGGCGCGCGGCGAGGTCTTCTTGACCACGAACTCCATGGAGATGGAGCCGACGCCCGCCAGGATCGGCACGGCGGCGAGAAAGACCGGCAGCAGGCCGTCGCTGATCCCGTACTGGGTCTGGATGCCCGGGATGCGGGTGACGAGCAGCGCGAAGACGGCGCCCTGGGCGACGTAGCTGAACAGCAGGGAGCTGCGCGCGTGCCGCAGTCCGGGCGTGATCTCAAGAGCTGCTGTGGTCATCCGGGTGTCCCTACCCTACCGGCCGGTATCCGAACAGGTTGGCGCGAGCGTACGGACTGGCGGGCGGCAGCGGAACCCCCGTCCGAGGATCGATCCGCAAAGGCAACCCGTGGCGAACCACGTCGTTCCAGGGCAGAACGCCCCGCGTTCCCTACCGTGGGCGCATGGGTATGGCAACGCGTCTTCGTCTCCGTTCGGCCGGCCGCGCCCCGGGGACGGCCGACCCCGTCGCGCAGACGCTCGTCGCGCTGTTCGGCGCGCCGGAGGTGGCGCCGACGCTGATCGGCGAGCGGCTGCTGGAGCGGGTCCCGGTGCACCGGCTGCAGGAGGCGGTCGACGCGCTGCGCGAGCGCCACGGCGAGCTGCGGAGCGTGCGGCGGCAGAAGGACCTGCACCTGCTGGTCTTCGCGACCGGCTCGGAGCTGGCCTGGGCCCGCCTGGACGAGGACGGCCGGCTGGCGTCCTTCGTCACCGGCCCCGGCGCCCTGACCGCCCGCCTCGCGGCCCGGACCGCCACCGTCCCCGTCCCGCGCGGCGCGGTGGAGACGGCTGCGGGGCCCGCGTCGGAGCCCCGGCCCGAGCCGACCTCGGAGCCCGCGTCCGAGCCGATCTCGGCGCCGGAGTCGGCAGCCGCGCCGGAGTCGGGATCGGCAGCGTCGGGATCGGCGGCGTCGGGAGCGGCGGCCGCATCGGCGGAGCCGCCCCTGGCGCCGGACCAGGCCGCGCCCGTGCGCACGCCAGCGCCCGTGCCGGTGCGCGGCGGCGGGCCGAAGCCCGCCGCGGTGGCGCGTCTCCAGCGCACGGTGCTCGCCTACGCGGCGGCGACGGCGGCGGAACTGACGTTCCCTTGGCTCGCCGGTGGCGCGACCGGCTGGCTGCTGATCCTGGCCCAGACGCCCGCCTTCGCCTGGTACGTGCTGCGGACCGCGCCGACGTGGGCGCTGCCGCCCTGGTTTAGCTCGCTGCCGCTCGCCCCGGCGGTGGTCTCGGTGCTGGCCTTCGGCCACGTGCTGGGCGCCGGCCTCGGCTGGGGCCCTCCCGGCCTGCCCGAGACCGGCCTCTTCGTCGGCGTGGCGGGCCTCACCGCGTGGACGTGGCAGCGGTCCCGTCCGATCCCCGGGGCGCCCACCGCGCACCCCCTCCAGCTGCGCTCGCCGCTGCGCGGCGGCGTCTTCGTCTGCACCGAGGCGGGCGGCCCCGCCGTCAACCGCTACGCCGAGGCCTCGCTCTCCCCCGGCGGCGAGCGCAGCGCGCGCTACGCGGTCGACCTGGTCCAGCTCGGCGAGGGCCCTCAGTGGCGCGGCCGCCGCGCGCTCGGCCTGGCGCCCGCGACGAACGAGCGGTACGCCGTGTTCGGCCACCCCGTCGTCAGCCCCGTCGACGGCGTGGTGCTGGCGGCCGTCGACGGCCTGCCCGACCATCCGCCGCTGGCCTCCTGCGCGGGCCACCCGGACGGCAACCACGTCCGCATCGGCACCGACCGCGGCGTGGTCGTCCTGAGCGGCCTGCGCGAGGACTCCGTCCAGGTCCGGCGCGGGCAGCACGTCGCGGCCGGGACCCCGCTCGGCTCGGTCGGCAACAGCGCGGCGGGGCCCGAACCAGCCCTGCGGATGCGCGCGGAGAGCAGCGTCGGCCTCGGGCTGCCGTTCCGCCTCACCGAGGCCCGAGGGGATCTGCAGCGGGGGAAGCGCCTGGCGGTCGGGGAGTGACGCGGGGGCGGTGCGCCTAGAGCAGCGCGTGCATCTGGGCCAGGTCGTCGACGATCCCCGTCGCGTCCGCAAGCCGCGCCCGCGGCGTCAGCGCGGCGTAGCCGTAGACGTCCATGCCCGCCGCGCGCGCCGCCGCGACGCCCAGCGGGCTGTCCTCGATGACGACGCAGCGCTCGGGGGCCACGCCCATCCGCTCGGCGGCGTGCAGGAAGAGGTCGGGGGCGGGCTTGCCGCGGCCCACGTCCTGCGCGCTGAAGAGCTGCGCGTCCGTGAAGAACGGGCCGAGGCCGGTGACCTCGTGGGCCGTGCGGATCCACTCGTGGTGCGCGGAGGAGGCGACGCAGTAGGGAACCCGGTCCGCGACGAACTTCAGCAGCTCCGCCGCGCCCGCGACGGCCGTCAGCTGCTCGCGGAAGGAGGCGAAGACCCGGCCGTGGAAGTCCGCGTCGAAGGTCTCGGGCAGCCGCGCGCCGTCGTAGCGCTCGGCTATGACGTCGTGGACCGTGTGGGCCGCGGCGCCCATGAAGTCGCGGTACGAGTCCTCCAGGGTGGTCGGGAAGCCCAGCTCCGTCAGGTAGTCCGCCAGGAGGCGGTTGGAGAGCGGCTCGCTGTCCACCAGGACGCCGTCGTTGTCGAAGATCACCAGGTCGTATCGCAGCACCCGGTCAACCCTACTGGGGCCGCCGACCCTGCCCGCCGGTTCTGCCCGTCGGCCCGGACCGCGGGCCTACTTGCCTCCGGAGGCGAGCTCCTGGGAGCGGTCCCTGGCGGCCTCCAGCGCGCCCAGCAGGGCGGCGCGGACGCCGTGGTTCTCCAGCTCGCGGATCGCGGCGATCGTCGTGCCGGCCGGGGACGTGACCGCCTCGCGCAGCTTGACCGGGTGCTCGCCGGAGTCCCGCAGCATGACGGACGCGCCGACCGCCGCCTGGACGATCAGCTCGTGGGCGACGGTGCGCGGCAGGCCGAGCAGGATGCCGGCGTCCGTCATCGCCTCGACGAGGTAGAAGAAGTAAGCGGGGCCGGAGCCGGAGAGCGCGGTGGCCGCGTCCTGCTGGGACTCCGGGACGCGCAGCGTCTTGCCGACCTGGCGGAAGATCTCCTCGGTGCGGAGCAGGTGCTCCTCGGTGGCGTGGGAGCCGGCCGAGATGACGCTCATCGCCTCGTCGACGAGGACGGGGGTGTTGGTCATGACGCGGACCACCGGGGTGCCGGGGGCGAGGCGCTCCTCGAACCAGGCGGTGGGGATGCCGGCGGCGCCGGAGATGACGAGCCGGTCGGCGGGGAGTGCGGGCGCGAGCTCCTCCAGCAGCGTGCCCATGTCCTGCGGCTTGACGGTGAGGATCACCGTGTCCGCGGCCTTGACGGCGTCCTCGTTGCCGACGGCCTCGACGCCGTAGCGGGTGCGCAGCTCCGCGGCCCGCTCGGGGCGGCGTGCGGTGACCAGCACGTCGGCGGGGGCCTTCCCGGCCCGCAGCAGGCCGGAGACCAGGGCCTCACCGATCTTTCCGGTGCCGAGGACGGCGACTCGTTGCGTCATGGGCCCAGTGTGTCACCGGGCACGCGCGGGGCGCGGCAGCGTCCGATACGCGGGCAGGCGGGTCGCCGCGGCCCTGCCTAGGCTGGTGGGAGGAGGTGGTGACGATGTTGGCCGACGTGGCTCTCACCGCCGTCATACCGGCGAGCGACATCGAACGGGCCAAGCGCTTCTACCGCGACACCCTCGGGCTCGCGCTGGTGCGCGACGAGGGGGAGACCCTGGTCCTCGAGTCCGGAGGCGTCCGGTTCACGGTGTACGCGACCCCGAGCGGCGGCCAGGCCGCGCACACGGTGGCCGGCTGGAACGTGGCCGACCTGGACGCGGTGATGGCCGACCTGCGCCGGCGCGGCATCGTGTTCGAGGAGTACGACCTGCCCGGCCTCAAGACCGTCGGCGGCGTGGCGGAGATCGGCACCGTGCGCGGCAGCTGGTTCAAGGACAGCGAGGGGAACATCCTCGGCGTGGTCCAGGGCATGTAGGCCCCGACGACGCGTCAGCGGCCTGCCAGGGAGCGGGCGAAGAAGCCGAGGTTGGCCGGGCGTTCGGCGAGACGGCGCATGAAGTAGGCGTACCAGTCGGTGCCGTAGGGGACGTAGACGCGGACCGTCTCCCCCGCCTCGGCGAGACGGCGCTGCTCGTCGACGCGGATGCCGTAGAGCATCTGGAACTCGTAGCTGTCCTGCGGCCGCCCGGCGCGGACGGCGAGCGCGCCGGCGATCTCGATGAGGCGCTGGTCGTGGGTGGCGACCATGGGGTACCCCTGACCCTCCATCAGCAGCCGCAGGCAGCGCACATAGGAACGGTCGACGGCGGCGCGGTCGCGGTAGGCGACGGAGTCCGGCTCGGCGTACGCGCCCTTGACCAGGCGGACCCGGGAGCCCGCGCCGAGCAGCTCGCGGCAGTCGGACTCGGTGCGGCGCAGGTAGGACTGGAGCACCACGCCGAGGGCAGGGTGGTCCAGGCGCAGCTCGGCGACGGCGGCCAGGGTGGCCTCGGTCGCGGCGTGGTCCTCCATGTCGACGGTGACGGTGGTGCCGGCCGCGTCGGCGGCGCGGCAGATCGCGCGCAGGTGCCCGCGGGCGAGCGCGGGGCCGTCGGCGCCGAGGCCGGAGCCGAGCGCGGACAGCTTGACGGACACCTCCGCGCGCCGGGCCAGCCCGGCCCGGTCGAGCGCGCCGAGGACGCCGACGTACTCGTCGGCGACGGCCTCGGCCTGCCCCGCGTCCCGGGTGTCCTCCCCGAGGTGGTCGAGGGTGACGCCGAGCCCGCGGGCCACCAGGCTGTCCGTGGCGACGATCGCGTCGGCCCGCGTCTCCCCGGCGACGAACCGGGCCACCACGGCCCGCCCTCCCGGCGCGGCCAGCACGGCCTGCCGTGCCCTCGGGCTGTCTGCGGCGGCGAGGAGGAGGCGTCGGGTCAGCATGGCGTCAGCTTAGGGGGCGGCGGGGGTCGGGGCCGGGCGCGGGAAGCGGGGTACGGAGGTCCTTCGCGGGGATGAGGGGTGGACTAGGGGCAAACTCAGGGACGTCCCCTATGGCTTCTGCGGCGGCACAGGCGCACCTTGGAAGCATGAGTCGTAGTGAGATCAGCCCGCGCGAATCCGGCACGCTGGCCGTCGCCTCGGCCTCGCGTGGGCCGTGGCGCACGGCGGGTGTCGTCGGTCTGGTGGGTGCCGGGGCTGCCGTCGGGATCGACCTGATCACCCTGCACTGGTCGCTCGGCATCCTGGCGGGGCCGGCCAGCATCGGTCTCTTCCTCTTCTTCCTGGTCGGCGGCGCCGGCGCGGCGCTCCAGAAGAAGGGCGGGGACCACCGTCTGCGCCGTTGGGCGCAGGAGCACCCCTGGCAGGCGGCGGGCGCGCCCGCGGCCGCGCTCGCGGTGACGAACACGATCACGCAGTACTTCCTGAGCTCCAGCGGCCTGTTCGCGAGCATATGGACGGGCCTGTGGCACGCCGCGGTGCTCTACGCCGTCATCGGCGTGGTCAGCAGCGTCGCCGGCGCGCGCAAGCGCTCAGGGAGCTGACGCGCGGCCGGCTCAGGCGGCCCGGCGGGTCAGGGGCAGAGGACATACAGGGCGACCTGCGCAGAAGGGCGCGTGACACGCGCCCTCTTGCCCAGTTCTTACTCGTTCACTCCTGTGCACGCGTTTAGGCCCTGGTCAGACTGGCGCGGTGCCGAAGATCGACGATCAGCAGGATGACCCGTTCGAGAAGCTCGTGCTCGACGAGGACTTCGTCCGAGCCGCCGAGCACAAGGAGAGTTCCGCGCGCGCCCGGATGCTCTCCGCCCGGTGGAAGAAGAACCCCCCGCAGGACACCTCCTGGCGGGCACCGGTCGTCCCGCTGAAGCCCCGCCGTCGCCGTCGTTGGCAGCTGCCGCTGTTCGTGCTGCTCGCGGCCGCCCTGGTCCTGGTCAGCATGAACGCCAAGAAGGTGCACGACTGGGCCTTCAGCAAGGCTCCGGGCAGCGCCGGGACAGCCCCCGCCGCGGCCCCGAGCATCGCCCCGGCACTCAGCGCCAGCCCCACGGCCGCGCCGCCGACCCCGTTCGCCGACCAGTCCCCGGACATGCAGCACCCGTTCGCGGGCTCCCCCGCGGACAAGTGGCCCTCCGGGGCGGCCGGCATCGCCCTCCCGGCGGCGAAGCCGATCGGCATCTACTCGGCGCACACGGTGGGCAAGGACGAGCAACTGGTCAAGGAGTTCCTGGTCGCGGCCCTCATCGATCCGCACACGGTGGGCGGCGGCTACCCGCAGTCGGCCGTGGATCTGCTCGACCCCTACCAGCGCAACTGGCTGACCAAGGCCCTGGCCCACCCCGACAAGAGCGACGACCCCCAGGGCTGGATCAGTCGGTTCGACCCCTCGTACGCCGTCCCCGTCGGCGATGTCCGCGTCCAGGGCGAGACCACCCTGGCCTCCGACGGCGACGGCGGTCTGCTGGTGAAGACGGACTACGACTACGTCTACGCGGCCCACCCGGCCGGCTCCACCGACGAGGTCGAGCGGGTCATCGCGCGGCGCACGCTGACCTTCCGCTTCTACGACTCGGCCCGTTACGAGGTCACCCCGGGGACAGTGACCATCAGCGACTCCAACGGGACCACCGCCGGTGAGGGCTGCGAGCCGACCGACGGCTTCCTGACCCCGCAGTTCCAGTCGGCCCTGCCGAGCAGCACCGCGTCCGGCCCGGCCCCCAGCGGCCCGGCGACGGACCCCTACGACCTCAGCAAGCCGCTGCCGACCAAGCAGCCCGACTGCGGTCGCTCCAGCCGGACCTGATCACCGCTTGCGCTTCCCCGCCTTGGCCGGCTGTCGGCCGGCCTTGCGGCGGGCCGCCGCCGCGAGGGCGAGCTCGTAGCGGGAGCGCTGCACGCTCTCCCCCGGAGCCTCGACGAGGCTGCGCAGGAAGTAGGAGACGAGCGAGCCGACGAAGCCGACGGCCAGCATCACGCCGAGCGACTTCTCGTCGGCCATCCAGCCGGTCAGTGACTCCTTGCCCCGGGTGAGCACGCTCCAGGTGCGCAGCGCGGCCACGCAGCTGCACACCGCGATGGCCAGCACCAGCAGGAGCTCCACGAACGCGCCGGTGTTGGCGACGACGACGCCCTGCACGGCCAGCCGCATGACGAACGCCCCCGCCGCGACCGCGGCCAGGGAGCCGACGCCGACGGCGACGCGGCGCAGCCAGTAGTCGGGGCCCCCGTCCACCCAGCTGGTTCCGAACCAGCGGATGGCCGGCGCCTCGACACCGGCGTCGGCGGACGTGGGGGCGGGGGCGTTACCTTCAGGCATTCTTCGATTATGCGGGGGCGAGGGCCCCGGCCGGATCAGCCCAGCTTGGTGACGTCGCGCACGGCGCCCTTGTCCGCGCTGGTGGCCATCGCGGCGTAGGCGCGCAGCGCGGCCGAGACCTTGCGCTCGCGGTTCCTCGGCGCGAAGACCCCGCCCAGCTCGGCGCGGCGGGCGTCCAGCTCCTCCTGCGGGACCAGCAGCTCGATACCGCGGTTCGGGATGTCGATGCGGATCCGGTCGCCGTCGCGGACCAGCGCGATGACGCCGCCGGAGGCCGCCTCGGGCGAGACGTGGCCGATGGACAGGCCACTGGTGCCGCCGGAGAAGCGCCCGTCGGTGATCAGCGCGCAGGCCTTGCCCAGGCCCCGGCCCTTGAGGAAGGAGGTCGGGTAGAGCATCTCCTGCATGCCCGGACCGCCCTTGGGGCCCTCGTAGCGGATGACGACGACGTCGCCCTCCTTGACCTGCTTGGCCAGGATCTTCTCGACGGCCTCGTCCTGGGACTCGCAGACCACGGCCGGGCCCTCGAAGGTCCAGATCGACTCGTCGACGCCCGCGGTCTTCACGACGCAGCCGTCCTCGGCGAGGTTGCCGTGGAGCACGGCCAGGCCGCCGTCCTTGGAGTAGGCGTGCTCGGCGGAGCGGATGCAGCCTCCGGCGGCGTCGGTGTCCAGCGTCTCCCAGCGCTCGGACTGGGAGAACGCCGTCGCGGACCGCTGCCCGCCGGGGGCCGCGTGCCACAGCTCGACGGCCGCGTCGGAGGGGGAGCCCCCGCGCACGTCCCAGTTCTTCAGCCACTCCTCCAGCGACGCGGAGTGGACGGTGTGGACGTCCTCGTTCAGCAGCCCGCCGCGGTGCAGCTCGCCCAGGATGGCGGGGATGCCGCCGGCCCGGTGCACGTCCTCCATGTAGTACGTGCCCTGCGGCGCGACGTTCGGGGCGACCTTGGCCAGGCACGGCACGTGGCGCGAGAGCCGGTCGATGTCGTGGACGGTGAAGTCGACCTCGGCCTCCTGCGCGGCGGCCAGCAGGTGCAGGATCGTGTTGGTCGAGCCGCCCATGGCGATGTCCAGGGCCATCGCGTTCTCGAACGCCGCCTTGGTGGCGACGGAGCGCGGCAGCACGGACGCGTCGTCCTGGTCGTAGTAGCGGCGGGTCAGCTCCACGACCGTGCGGCCCGCGTCCTCGTAGAGGCCGCGGCGGGCGGTGTGGGTGGCCAGCACGGAGCCGTTGCCCGGCAGCGAGAGGCCGACGGCCTCGGTCAGGCAGTTCATCGAGTTGGCGGTGAACATGCCCGAGCAGGACCCGCAGGTCGGGCAGGCGTTCTCCTCGATCCGGCGGATGTCCTCGTCGGAGACGTTCTCGTTGACCGCGTCCGCGATGGCGTTGATCAGGTCCAGCTTGCGGACGGTGCCGTCCACGAGCACGGCCCGGCCGGCCTCCATGGGCCCGCCGGAGACGAAGACGGTGGGGATGTTCAGCCGCAACGCGGCCATCAGCATGCCCGGGGTGATCTTGTCGCAGTTCGAGATGCAGATCAGCGCGTCCGCGCAGTGCGCCTCGACCATGTACTCGACGCTGTCCGCGATCAGGTCGCGCGAGGGCAGCGAGTAGAGCATGCCCCCGTGGCCCATGGCGATGCCGTCGTCGACCGCGATGGTGTTGAACTCGCGCGGGACGGCGCCTGCGGCCTTGATCGCCTCGGAGACGATCCGGCCGACCGGGGCCAGGTGGGTGTGCCCGGGAACGAACTCAGTGAAGGAGTTCGCCACCGCGACGATCGGCTTGCCGATGTCCTCGGTGGCTACACCGGACGCGCGCATGAGAGCGCGCGCGCCCGCCATGTTGCGACCGTGTGTGACCGTGCGGGACCTCAGCTGCGGCACGTGAACCAACTCCTTCGCTCGTGCCGTCGAGGGTACGCCCTATGACCGCCTGTCGGACACGCTGTCCGGCATGCGAGCACCGGCGGAGGGGGCGGCCTCCTGGCTGGCGGCCGCCAGATTCAGACGGGTGAACGCGAGGGCCTCGGCGAGGTCGGCCTCGCGTTCGACGGGCCCCGGCGAGCGGCGGGTGTTGACCTCCAGCACCACGTGCCCGTCGAAGCCGTTCCGGGCCAGCCGCTCCAGCAGCTCCGCGCAGGGCTGCGTGCCGCGCCCGGGGATCAGGTGCTCGTCCTTGGCCGAGCCGGACCCGTCGGCGAGATGGACGTGCCCGAGCCGGTCCCCCATCCGGTCCAGCATGGCCAGCGCGTCGGCGCGGGAGGTAGCGACGTGGGAGAGGTCGATGGTGAAGTGGCGGTAGTCCTCGCCGGTCGGGTCCCAGTCCGGCGCGTAGGCGGCGACCTCGCGGTCGCGGTAGCGCCACGGGTACATGTTCTCCACCGCGAAGCGGACGTCGGTCTCGTCCGCCATCCGCCAGATCCCCTGGACGAAGTCCCGCGCGTACTGGCGCTGCCAGCGGAACGGCGGGTGGACCACGACGGTCTGCGCCCCGAGCTTCTCGGCGGCGGAGCGCGCCTTCTGCAGCTTCTGCCACGGGTCCGTGCTCCACACCCGCTGGGTGATCAGCAGGCAGGGCGCGTGCACGGCCAGGATCGGGACCTGGTGGTAGTCGGAGAGCCGCCGCAGTGCCTCGATGTCCTGGCTGACCGGGTCCGTCCAGACCATGACCTCGACTCCGTCGTACCCGAGCCGCCCGGCGATCTCGAACGCGGCGGCGGTGTTCTCGGGGTAGACGGAGGCGGTCGACAGCGCGACCTTGGCCTTCGGCACGACAATGCACTCTTTCGCCACGCTCTACAGCTTAGGGACCCTTTTGCGTGGGGCTCGGGTGGCGCCTGCCACAGTGACGCATCCCTCCCGGGACGCGACCCCTCATCCGGACAGCCGGTCCAGTCGCCGCAGGATGACGCCCTCGCGCAGCGCCCACGGGCAGATGTCCAGCTCGTCGACCCGGTACAGGTCCATGGCCGCCTCGGCGACCAGCGCCCCGGCGAGCAGCTGGCGGGCGCGGCCGGCCGAGACCCCGGGCAGCAGCACCCGCTGCTCGACGGACATCGCCGCGAGGCGCGGCACCCAGTCCTCCAGCGCCCCGCGCGGCAGTCGGCGCGGCACCAGCGCGCCCTCCGACTCACGGGCGGCGCCGGTGATCCTGGCCAGCTGCTTGAAGGTCTTGGAGGTGCCCACCACGTGGTCCGGCGGCCCGAGCCGGGAGACCTCGGCCACCGTGCGGGCGATCTCCGCGCGGACGTGCTTGCGCAGCTCCCGCACCCGCTCGGCGTCCGGCGGATCGCCCGGCAGCCAGCCCGCCGTCAGCCGTCCCGCGCCCAGCGGAAGGGAGACGGCGGTGTCCGGCTCCTCGTCGAGGCCGCAGGCGATCTCCAGCGACCCGCCGCCGATGTCGAGCAGCAGCAGTCGGCCGCTGGACCAGCCGTACCAGCGACGTGCGGCCAGGAAGGTGAGGCGGGCCTCGTCACCGCCGGACAGGACGCGCAGCTCGACGCCCGTCTCGTCCTGGACGCGCTTCAGCACTGCCTCTCCGTTCGCGGCCTCGCGCACCGCGCTGGTGGCGAACGGCAGGACCTCCTCGACCCCCTTGTCCTCCGCGACCCGCATCGAGGAGACGACCATGTCGACCAGCTGCCGCACGCCGTCCTCGCGGATCGAGCCTCCGGCGTCGAGGAGTTCGGCCAGGCGCAGCTCTATCTTGTGGGAGTACGCGGGCAACGGCGCCGCACCGGGGTGCGCGTCCACCACGAGGAAGTGGACAGTGTTGGATCCCACGTCGAGAACGCCTAGTCGCATAGGGGTCCACGCTACGCGATGCCGAACGCCCCCATGGCTCGCCCTGCCTCGATCGCCCGCTCCCGCCCGTTCGGCGCGTCCACGGAGCCGGTCGGCGGCGTCGGCCCCGCCGCGGCATAGGCTGTATGGGTGGCAGCAGTGGACGTGACGATCAGCAGCGCCGCCGAGGTCAGGGCGGCCGAGAAGGCGGCGAAGAAGGCGGCCAAGGCCGCGCGCAAGCGCGAGGTTCCGCTCGACTTCCCGCGCGCCTGGGTGGAGTTCGCCGACCCGGACGACAGCGAACAGGTCTTCCGGTGCGACCTGACCTGGCTCACGTCCCGGTGGACGTGCATCTTCGGGCGCGGCTGCCACGGCATCCGCCCGGGCCGCGCCAGCGACGGCTGCTGCACGCTCGGCGCGCACTGGTCCGACGACGACGACCAGCAGCGCGTCCTCGGCCACGCCGCCCGGCTCACGCCCGAGACCTGGCAGTACCACAAGCAGGGCACCGGCCCCAAGGGCATCAGCGAGCCGGACGAGGACGGCGACCTGCGCACCCGTCGGATCGACGGCGCGTGCATCTTCCTCAATCGGCCCGGCTTCGCCGGCGGCGAGGGCTGCGCGCTGCACACGCTCGCGCTCAGCGAGGGCCGCGAGCCGCTGGAGACCAAGCCGGACGTCTGCTGGCAGCTGCCGATCCGCCGCGGCTACGACTGGATCGACCGTCCCGACGAGACCCGCTACCTCCAGGTCACCATCGGCGAGTACGACCGCCGCGGCTGGGGCCCGGGCGGTCACGACCTGCAGTGGTGGTGCACCGGCAGCCCCGACGCGCATGTCGGCGCGGAGCCGGTCTACGTCAGCTACCGGGCCGAGCTCACCGAGCTGATGGGCCCGGCCGGATACGCCGAGCTCGTCCGCCTCTGCGAGCGCCACCTCGACAACCCGGCCGGACCGGTCGCCCCGCACCCGGCTGACTGAACCTTTCTGCGGAGTCCTCGCCGACCCCGTTCAGGGCGAGGCGGTGACCGGCGCCGAGGAGGCGCTCGCCGACGGCCCCGGCGTCTGACTCGGCGTCGGGCCGCCCGCCGCGGACCCGCTCGGCGACGGGGTCGGCGTCGGCGAGGCGGACGTGGGGCCGGAGGTCGGCGTCTGACCGGGGCTCGGGGTTGAGCTCGGGGCGGAGCTCGGGCTCGCACTCGGGCTGGGGACGCCGCGACGAGTCCCCGTCCCTTCGAGCGTCACCACCGCGCCCGACGGCTGGAAGACGATCCGGGCGGACCACGGGTCGGCGGGGGCCGCCGACTCGTCCACGCTGATCAGGACCGTCAGCTGCGCGCCCGGCGCGAGCGTGCCGCCGTCGCGGCTCAGGCGCAGCCATGAGGCGTCCGTGGCGGCCGTCCACAGCAGCGCGCTGCCACCGGTGTTGGTCAGGGTGACCACCGTACGGTCACCCGACTGCGCCGCGCCCACCTGGAGCTGTCCCTGTGACACGCCGCCACCGCCCGGGCCGGCGCCGGGCGACCCGCCCGGGGCCGAACTCGCGGACGGGCTCGGCGAGGTGACGGTGAAGGCGACGTTCTCGCCCAGGTGCCCGCCGCCCGCAGCCGTGACACCGGCGGGGGGCTGCGCACCGGCGGTGCCGCTCGCGTCGCCCGCGCCCCCGGCCGCCCCGGCCGACGCGCCCGACGTGCCGTCGGCCACCCGCACGGAGGTGACCTGGGCGGCCGGGCTGCTGGGCCCGCCGCCGGCGTGCGTCGCCC
>NZ_BBPO01000015.1:71352-97744 GCF_000787815.1 Streptacidiphilus neutrinimicus | reverse complement strand
GGCCCGCTGCCGCACCACCGCGACCTGGTCGCGGTGGTGCGCCCGCTGGGGCGGCCGCACGGGGGCCGCGTGCACCGGGAAGCCACGCCGGTCGAAGCGCGGCTCGGGCACGTCCTCCACCTCACCGGCCGCGCGCAGCGCGGCCCGGGGCAGGTGCACCAGCGGCAGCGACCCGGCCGCCCGGAACGCCCCCGGCCACGGCCCCTCCGCCGCGCCGCGCTCCGCGGTGCCCCGGCAGGTGGGGCAGTCGTCCAGGTGCCGGACCAGCTCGTTGCGCAACGCCCTGCCGAGGACGGGCCCGCGCCCGCGCCCGAGCCGGCTCAGCTCCGGGCAGGCGTCCGCGGTGAGGACGGAGAGGGCCGCGGCCGTGCGCTCCACCTCGCAACTGCCCTGCGTCAGCAGGACCCCCGCCGTCTCGGCCCGCACCCCGAGCACGGCGGCGATCTCCTCGTTCTCCAGCGAGTGCCGCCCCGCCAGCTCCAGCGCCTCGCGCTGGGCGGGCGACGTCCCGGCGGCCTCCGGCCAGGCGAGCCGGGCCAGGCGTGACCGCGCCGCTGCCGACTCCGTCACGGGCCTCGCCCCGCCGTCCTCCGCCCGCGCCTCCAGCCGCACCAGGCACACGTACCGGGCGAGCGCGTACAGCCACGCGCGCTCCGACTCCGGTCGCCGCAGCCGCCGCCGATGGCGCGCGGCGAGCCGCCGCGTCTGCCGCACGGCGGCCACGGCCGCGTCCTGGTCGCACAGTACCGACAGGCAGTAGCTGAACAGCGCGTCGGCGAGTTGGTCCTGCAGGGTCTCCACCTCTGTGACGGTAGAGACGCCGCGCCACCCCCTCCGGGGAAGCCACCTCCAACCACACTTTCGGGTGAGACGTCGCAATATCGCCCGCCCGGCCTTGCGGATATCCGTGTGCCATCTGTTGGCGATCTCTCCTGGCATTCCGTCGCGCCCGCACACCGACCTCCGACCGGACGTCGCGCGGGCCTCACCAGCGGAGACCCGTATGCACAGATCCTTGGGCGGTCGCTTGCGCACCGCCCGCACCGGCGCGGCGGCCCTCGCGCTCGCCGCGCTCGCGGTCGGCCAACCCACGCGGACGGCGGCGTCCCGACCGCACCCACCTGGACACCTCGCCGGCCGTGAGCTCGGACGTCTACACGGAGCACGGCTCCAGCGGCGGCGTCGGCGTTCCGACGACCTTCACCCTCACCCCCAAGGTGAAGGGCGTGGCGAGCTACACCTACGCCTTCAACTGGGGCCAGGGCACGACCGTCAAGGCCGAGGGCCAGGGTGACGCCAAGCTCTCCTGGACGCCACCGTGAACCGACCGCTGCCCGGTCACGCGGGGGACCACTGCCTGTCAGTGGTCCCCTGTAGCGTTCCCGCATGGCCGCGCGATCCAGTTCCTCGAAGACACGGAGCACCTACCGGTGCTCCGAATGCGGTTCCACGCCGCCCAAGTGGACGGGGCGTTGCACCGAGTGCAACGCCTGGGGCACGGTGGAGGAGGTCGGCGGGTCGCCGGCGGTGCGGACCACCGCGGCCGGGCCGGTGTCCTCGCCCGCGCGGCCCATCGGGCAGGTGGACGCGACGGTCGCGGTCTCGCGGCCGACGAACATCGACGAGCTGGACCGGGTGCTGGGCGGCGGGCTGGTGCCGGGCGCGGTCGTGCTGCTGGCCGGGGAGCCCGGTGTCGGCAAGTCGACACTGCTGCTGGACGTCGCCGCCAAGGCGGCGGGGCCGGAGCGGCGGACGCTGTACATCACCGGGGAGGAGTCCGCCTCGCAGGTGCGCCTGCGCGCCGACCGGATCGACGCGCTCTCCCCGCATCTCTACCTCGCCGCCGAGACGGACCTGGCGGCCGTGCTCGGGCACATCCAGCAGGTGCAGCCCACCCTGCTGATCCTGGACTCGGTGCAGACCGTCGCCTCGGCCGAGCTGGACGGCGCGCCGGGCGGCCCGGCGCAGATCAGGGAGGTGGCGGCCGCCCTGATCCGCGAGTCCAAGACGCGGGCCATGTCGACCCTGCTGGTCGGTCACGTCACCAAGGAGGGCGCGATCGCGGGCCCGCGCCTGCTGGAGCACCTGGTCGACGTGGTGCTGCACTTCGAGGGCGACCGGCACGCCCGGCTGCGGCTGATCCGCGGCGTCAAGAACCGCTACGGCGCCACCGACGAGGTCGGCTGCTTCGAGCTGCACGACTCGGGCATCGTCGGCCTGCCGGATCCGTCCGGCCTGTTCCTGACCAAGCGGGCGGAGCCCGTCCCCGGCACCTGTCTGACCGTCACCCTGGAGGGACGGCGGCCGCTGGTGGCGGAGGTGCAGGCGCTGCTGGTGGATTCGGTGATCCCCTCCCCGCGCCGCGCCACCTCGGGCCTGGACTCACCGCGTATCGCGATGATCCTGGCCATGTTGGAGCGCCACGGCGGGGTCCGGCTCGGCAAGATGGACATCTACGCGGCCACCGTCGGCGGGGTGAAGCTCTCGGAGCCGTCCGCGGATCTGGCGATCGCGCTGGCGCTGGCCTCCTCCGCCGCCGACACCCCGCTGCCGCAGGGGATGGTGGCGATCGGCGAGGTCGGTCTCGCGGGCGAGGTGCGCCGAGTGACGGGCGTGGAGCGGCGGCTGGCCGAGGCGGCGCGGCTCGGCTTCACCCACGCGCTGGTCCCGCCGGAGCCCGGCAAGGTGCCGAAGGGCATGCGGGTGGTGGAGGTCGCCACCATCGGCGACGCGCTGGCGGCCATCCCGGGCCGCCCCGGGCGCGGCGGCGGGCGGCGCGCTCCGCGTCAGGGCCGGGAGACGAACGGCGCGGAGAACCGCCGCGGCCGGGTGGATCTGACGGACGAGCGGCAGCGCGCCGTCCCGAACTACCTCGACATTCCCGACAGCGCGGACGAGCTGATGGCCGGCTGGGAGGAGATCGAGCCCGAGTGATCCCTCGGATTCCCTGTGCCGGGGGGCCTTGCGAGGCCTCGCGGTGGGTGTGCGAAGCGCCCCGTGTGACCTGTGTGAGTGAAGTGACGAAATAACACCGATTCCCCGGCCTCCGTAATATCCGGGCACACTCACAGGCGGTCACCGGTAAACTCGTACGCGCACACCGCACCCCACCGGAGGAGTCGCCGCCGTGGCAGCCAACGACCGGGCGGACCGCTCCTCCCGCGAGGAGGCCCTGCTCCGGGCTTCCCTCAGCGCCATCGCCCCCGGCACCGCCCTGCGGGACGGCCTCGAGCGCGTGCTGCGCGGCCGGACCGGCGGTCTGATCGTCGTGGGCTTCGACAAGCAGGTCGAGGCGCTGTGCACCGGCGGTTTCGTCCTCGACGTCGAGTTCTCCGCGACCCGCCTGCGCGAGCTGTGCAAGCTCGACGGCGCGGTGGTGCTCGACAAGGACATCACCAAGATCGTGCGCGCGGGCGTGCAGCTGGTCCCGGACGCGGACATCCCCACCGAGGAGACCGGCACCCGGCACCGCACCGCCGAGCGGGTCAACAAGCAGACCGGCTACCCGGTCGTCTCGGTCAGCCAGTCGATGCGCCTGATCGCCCTCTACGTCAACGGCGCCCGCCGCGTCATCGAGGACTCCGCCGCCATCCTCTCCCGGGCCAACCAGGCGCTGGCCACGCTGGAGCGCTACAAGCTGCGCCTGGACGAGGTCTCCGGCACGCTCTCCGCGCTGGAGATCGAGGACCTGGTGACGGTTCGTGACGTGGCGGCGGTGGCGCAGCGGCAGGAGATGGTCCGCCTGATCGCCAGTGAGATCGCGGGCTACGTGGTGGAGCTGGGCACCGACGGCCGCCTGCTCTCGCTCCAGCTCGACGAGCTGATCGCGGGTGTGGAGCCGGACCGCGAGCTGGTCGCCCGCGACTACTTCCCCGAGCGCGCCGCCAAGCGCGGCCGGTCCGTCCAGGACGTGCTGACGGACCTGGAGGCGCTGACCCACTCGGAGCTGCTGGAGATCCAGACGGTCGCCAAGGCGCTCGGCTACCCGGGCACGCCCGAGGCGCTGGACTCGGCGGTCAGCCCGCGCGGCTACCGACTGCTGGCCAAGGTGCCGCGCCTGCCGAACACGGTGATCGAGCGCCTGGTCGAGCACTTCGGCGGGCTGCAGAAGCTGCTGGCCGCCAGCATCGACGACCTGCAGACGGTCGAGGGCGTCGGCGAGTCCCGGGCCCGCTCGGTCCGCGAGGGGCTCTCCCGGCTGGCCGAGTCGTCCATCCTCGAACGCTACGTCTGAGCCCTTCCGGGGTCCGTTCCCACTCCTGGCTCGGCGGGCGTCGAGCTCCGCGCTGGCTCGGGCGGCCGGGGTCTCAGCTTCGTCGCCACGACGAAGCTCACCACCGCGGCGACGAGCATCAGCGGCGCCGCGTCCTTCGCGTTCGCACCCACCAGCAGGATCGCCAGCAGGCTCGCGGTGACCGGCAGGCCGGTGATCGCCGCGCCCGAGGCGGCCAGGCCGACGGAGAGGCCGGCCGCAGCCCCGAAGCCGGGCAGGCCCGCGCAGGCGATCCCGGTCGCCGCGCCCACCATGATCGCCGGGAAGATCGGCCCACCGCGCAGCGAGCCGAGGCTGATCCCCCAGGCCAGCCCCTTGAACAGGACCAGCAGCACCAGTGTGGCCACACCCCAGGACTGCGGGTTCGCGGCCAGCTGACTCAGCGTCTCCTGGCCGGAGAGCGCGGCCTCCTCCGGTGACCGGCCGGTGAACAGGGCGTAGGCGGCGGTGCAGACGCCGACCCCGATGGCGCAGAGGACGATCCGCAGGCCGGTCCGGCGCTCGGTGTAGGCGAAGGTGGTCCAGCCGAGCGCCTGCACGGCGACGATCACGACCGCGATCAGGGCCGCGAGGGGGATGCCCCACAGGTAGTCCGGGGCCGTCGGGACCTGGCTCTTGGGTTCGCCCTGCAGGGTCAGGGCGCCGATGGAGAGACCGGTCCAGTGGCCGAACCCGGTGAAGACCAGCCCGCCCACGCCGCTCGCCAGCAGGCAGGGCACCACGAGCAGCAGCAGTTGCGAGCCGCCCAGCCCGGCCGCCTCCAGCACCATCACGCAGCCGATCAGCGGATTACCGAAGATCGTCGCGATGGCGGCCGAGGAGCCGGCCGTCGCGACGATCGCCGCCGCCTTCGGCTGCGCCTCGCGCTGGGCGCGGCGGACGCCTAGCAGCGCCAGCGCGCCGCCGAGTGCCATCAGCGGCGCCTCGGGTCCCAGGGAGGCGCCGAGCGGCAGCACGATCAGGGCGGCGAGCACGATCGAGGGCAGGTAACTCGGCGGCTGCGGGGGGCCGCCCAGCCCCCGCACGGGGAGATGGCCGCCTTTGCCGGGCATCCGGGTCAGCACGGGCACGACGAGCAAGCCGGTCAGCGCGAGCGTCGGCAGCGGCCACCACCACGGTGGCTGGTGGTAGCCGAGCCCCGAGGGGAGCGACGTCCAGACCCAACTCTGCAGCTGGTGCTCGAAACCGACGAAGCCGAAGGCCACCAGGGAGACGGGAATGCCGATCAGGGCGGCGAGCAGCAGCAGCTTCAGATAGCCGGGGCTGAGCAGCACGGCCTTGAGCTGCTCAGCCCCCGGGGCCGCCTGCTGGGGAGCCGCCGGTGCTTCTGTGCCTGCCTGGTTCGACGCCATGGGCCCAGCTTCAGGCGCTCGGCCTGGCGTGAACGTGGGGACATACCGGACAATCTGACGACTCACCCGTTCGGGCGAGCATCGCCTGGCGCGCCGCCGAGGCGGTCAGCTGCCGAACGGCGCCAGCTTGAACCAGTGCTGCGGCTGCGCCGAGACGCCCCCGAGGCCGATGTGCGCCACGTACGTCCCGGCCGGGGCGCTGCTGCCGCCGTCACCCGGGGTGCAGCCAGGCTTCGAGGTCGTGCGGCCCCAGCCGAACAGCGCCGTCAGCGGTCCGTCGCCCGCCGCCGGGACGGCGTACCACTGGGAGGAGGTGTCCTTCGGGCAGTAGCTGGAGGACCAGACCGTCGCGCCCGTGTCGGAGGTGATCGTCAGCACCGCCGACTTCGCGCCCAGGTCCACCTTGCAGGCGGAGCCGCCGGTGTTGGTGATCCCGAGCTGGAACCCCGGGAACTGCGAGGGACGGTAGGTCTGCGCGGTGCTGGTCAGCGACAGGTCGAGATCGGTCGCCACGCAGGTGGGCAGGCTCCTGGTGCCCGGCTCGTTCGGCGTCAGCGTCGAGCCGGAACCGCCCGTGCCCACCGTGCCGCCCGCGGGGGAACCCGTGCCGCCGGAGGTCGCGCCCGTGCCGCCCGAGCCTGAGCCGGTGGGGCCCGTCACGACCGGGGCGCCGCTCGGCGCGCTCGTGGGCGCGCCCGAGGCGGCGGAGCCCGGGCTCGGCGAGGCCGAGCCGCCGCCGCCCACCGCACCGTCGTTGGAGCCGCCGCGCGTCGGGCCCGGCGTCAGCGAGCTGGCCGGGGTGCCGGCGCCGCCCGCGCTCGCCTTCCGGTCCGGGCCGCTGCCGCCGAAGGCGAGCACGCCGACCAGCACGACCGCGGCCGCGAGGGCCGCGAGCACGACGATGCGCCGCCGCCAGTAGATTGACGCCGGCAGTGGTCCGACAGGATTGCGCAAGGAAGGCACGAGCAAACCTTACGAGAGTTCCACCCCTCCTCAGTGCAACACCGCCGTACCTGCTGCTTCTTCTTTCACATCATCGTCCTGTTCGGCCGACTGGTGGTCAGCAATGGGCCGCCCGACTGGCTTTGGCCCGATCCTTGAATAGACGTGGAGGCGTGATGTCGGGACGCGTGCTCGTCGTCGACGACGACGCGGCGATCCGCCGCTCACTGGAGCGCGGACTGCGGCTCAGCGGGTTCACCGTGCTGGTAGCCGCGGACGGCGCGGCGGCGCTGGACCTGATGGGGACCGCCTCGCCGGACGTGCTCGTGCTGGACGTGTCGATGCCCGGCATGTCGGGGACCGAGGTCTGCCGCCGGATCCGGGCCGACGGCGACGAGACCCCGGTGCTGATGCTCTCCGCGCTGGACGAGCTGGCCGACCGGGTCGCCGGGCTCCAGGCGGGCGCGGACGACTACCTGATCAAGCCCTTCGCACTGGAGGAGCTGGTGCTGCGGCTGCACGCCCTGCTGCGTCGGCGCCCCGCTCCCGCGCCGACGGAGGTCCTCCAGGCCGGTCCGCTGGTGGTCAACCCGACTACCCGGCAGGCCTTCCGCGAAGGCGCGGAGCTCAAGCTGACCCGCCGCGAGTTCGCGCTGCTCGAGCAGTTCGTCCGCAACCCGGGCATCGTGCTCACCCGCGACCAGCTGCTGGACCGCGTCTGGGGCTACGACTTCGAGGTGCGCACCGACGCCGTGGACACCTTCGTCAGCTATCTGCGGCGCAAGCTGGAGGAGGGCGGCCGGCCCCGGCTGCTGCACACCGTGCGCGGCGTCGGGTTCGTCCTGCGAGAGGCTGGTTCCCACCGATGAGGCCGAACAGATGAGCCCGAAGAGGAACGCGGCCGGACGGGAGGGAACCCGATGAGAGCCCGGCCGATGAAGCTGTCGACGCGGCTGGCCCTGTGGGTCGCGCTGACCGTGCCGCTGGTGGTGCTCGCGCTCGGCGCACTGCTGGTCGGCCTGGTCGGCCACGACCTGCGGCAGCAGCAGAACGCCCGGCTGCACACCCTCGCCGTCGCCCTCCAGCCGGACGCCCGCAGCGTGCTGTCCGCCGCGCGGGGCGGGCGGCCGAACGTCGAGCGGCTGCGCAACCGGCAGGTCCTCTCGGCCGCGCTGGACGCGGGCGTGCTCGTGCTGGACAGCCAGGGCGACGTGGCCGTCGACGGTGGTCCGAGGCCGAGCGCGAGCATCCCGCTGCCGCAGCCCACCGACTCGCTCATCAGCCTCCCCGGCTTCCGGGCCGTCGGCGTCTCGCTGCCCGGCGCCGCCGCCGGCACGCTCTGGGTCTTCTCCCCCGACAGCTCAGTCAACACCCAGCTCGCGACCGTCCGCACCAACGTGCTGTTCGCCACGCTGGCCGCGGTGCCGCTGGCCGGCCTGCTCACGCTGGCGCTGGCCCGCCGCGCCACCCGCTCGCTGCGCGCGCTCGCGGCCCGGGCGTCCGCGCTCGACCCGCGCGGCGGGGCGGCCGCCTTCCGGCGCGACCCCTCCGGCGTCACCGAGGTCGACGACCTCGCCACGGCGCTCAGCACCGTCCTCGCCCGCTACGACGAGCAGGCCGCGCGGACGGGCGAGGCCCTGGAGACGGCCCGTGCGTTCGCCTCCGCCGCCTCCCACGAGCTGCGCACGCCGCTGATGTCGATGCAGACCAACCTCGACGTCCTCGCCGCGCATCCCGACCTCCCGGCCGGCGAGCGGGCGGAGGTCGTCACGGACCTGCGCGTGGAGCACACGCGGCTGCTCGAGCTGCTGACCGCGCTGCGCACGCTGGCCCGCGGCGACCTCGTCGAGGCCGACGCGTTCGCCGAGCTGGACCTGGGCGAACTCGTCGACTCCTGCGTCGCGGCCGTGGGCCGCGCGCGGCCGGAGGCGTCGCTGACGTTCTCGGGCGGCTACGGCGTGCGGGTGCGGGCGTGGGAGCCGGGGCTCAAGATCCTGGTGACCAACCTGCTGACGAACGCGGCCGTGCACGGGCACCTGCCCGGGCAGACCCCCCATGTGGCGGTCGGGCTGACCGTCGCCGGGCCGGAGGCGGTGCTGACGGTGGACGACTGGGGCCCGGGCATCCCGCCCGAGCGCCGGGCCGAGGTCTTCGAGCGGTTCGTCCGCGGCGCGGAGAGCCCCGGCTCCGGGCTCGGGCTGACCCTCGTCGCCCAGCAGGCGGCGCTGCACGGCGGCACCGTCACCGTCTCCGAGACACCGGGCGGCCACGGCACCCGCTTCCTGGTCCGCCTGCCCCTGAGCGGCACCCCGTTCCCCGGCCCCACCCGGCGCAACTGGCTGACGCAGACCCTCCAGCTCCGCTCCCTGCGGTAGCCGCGGAGCGAGGCCGCGGCCTCTCAGCCCCAGGCCCGAAGCCGCAGCCGGGGCCGGGGCCGAAGCCGCAGCCGCAGCCGCAGCCGCAGCCGCAGCCGCAGCCGGGGGACGCGGGCGCCTCACGGCCGAGGTTCCCACCCGTGCGGCCCCGTGCCGCCTGGCGGGCCAACTAGACTCGTGCCGCCATGGATACCGCAGTCGACACCCTCCACCGTCCCGTTCTCGCCTGGTACTCCGCCTCCGCGCGGGACCTGCCCTGGCGGCGGGAGGACGCCTCGCCTTGGGCGGTGATGGTCAGCGAGTTCATGCTGCAGCAGACCCCGGTCAAGCGCGTGCTCCCCGTCTACGAGGAGTGGCTGCGCCGTTGGCCGACGCCGAGGGCGCTCGCCGCCGAGCCGGCCGGCGAAGCCGTCCGGGCGTGGGGGCGGCTGGGCTACCCGCGCCGGGCGCTGCGGCTGCACGCCGCCGCGACCGCGATCACCGAGCAGCACGGCGGCGAGGTGCCCGCCGACCACGCGCAGTTGCTCGCGCTGCCGGGGGTCGGCGAGTACACCGCCGCGGCCGTCGCCTCCTTCGCCTTCCGTCAGCGGCACGCCGTGCTGGACACGAACGTGCGGCGCGTCCTCGCCCGTGCCGTCTCCGGGCAGGAGTACCCGGCGAACGCCACCACCGCCGCCGAGCGCCGCACGGCGGCCGCGCTGCTGCCGGACGACGCGGAGACCGCCGCGACCTGGGCCGTGGCAGTGATGGAGCTGGGCGCGCTGGTCTGCACGGCGCGGACGCCGGACTGCGGACGCTGCCCGGTCGCGCGCGGCTGCGCCTGGCGGCAGGCGGGGTCGCCGCCGTGGGAGGGCCCGGCCCGGCGCGGGCAGAGCTACGCGGGGACCGACCGGCAGGTGCGCGGGAAGCTGCTGGCCGTGCTGCGGGAGGCTCCGGGCACGGTGACCCAGGCGCAGCTGGACGCGGTGTGGGAGGACGGCGTGCAGCGGGCGCGGGCGCTCGACGGCCTGGTCGCGGACGGGCTCGTGGAGCCGGTCGCGGCGGGCGTGTACCGCCTGCCGACGTGATCCGGAACACCCCGGACACGCTCCGGACACGACCCGGATCCTCATCCGAACCCCACCTTGCTTGCCGACCGGCTAGTAGCGCTGAACGGAGCACGATAAGCTCGTGCTAGTCCTGCGCGAGGAGCGCAGCTGATCCGGCGGAGCGAGTAGACAGCGATGACCACCCAGACCCCCCGTGGGGATACCCGGGAGCGCATTCTCGACGTGGCCCTGGAGCTCTTCGTGGAGCACGGCTACGAGAAGACCTCGCTTCGCGAGATCGCCGACCGGCTGGGGGTCACCAAGGCCGCGCTGTACTACCACTTCCGCACCAAGGAGGACATCCTCGCGGGCATCGTCGCGCGGATCTCCGAGCCGATCGAGCAGACCATCGCCTGGGGGCAGCAGCAGGAGTACAGCCCGGACGTCCGGGACGAGATCCTGCGCCGCTTCGCCGAGGGCATGGCCGACCGGCAGCCGATCCTGCGGTTCTTCCACGAGAACCAGCCAGCGATCCGGGAGCTGGAGGTCGGTAACGCGTTCAAGGACCGGATCATCGTGCTCACCCGGCTGATGCAGGGGCCGAGCCCCTCCTTCGAGGACCGGGTCCGCGCCACCGTCGCGCTGATGACGGTCAACGTCGCCGCCTTCGTCGCCGACGCGCACGAGCGCGAGGAGGAGAAGCGCGACCTGCCCGAGCTCCCCGACGACGTCACCCGCAGGGAGACGGCGCTGCGGATCGCGCTCGACGTCGCCGACCGGATCGGCAAGGTCGCCACGGAGGCGTAGCGGGCACCCCGTACGCACGTATTGACACCGCGTCAATACCCGGGTGCCACAAGGAATCGTTCGACAGGGACACTCCGTCGCTGTGTCCGATCGCCGTTGACCGGTTGGTAATGCCATGTGACGCTCCTGAGGAGCCTTTCCGGCGTCCAAGGAGCGAGTCAATGTCGACGTACGACCTGTACACCACCAAGCCCTCGGAACAGGACGGCCAGTGGACCGTCCCCGCGGCCGGCTCCGCCCGGTTCAACTGGGAGTACGACGAGGGCCGCGAACGGCTGCTGAACCTGTACCAGAAGGGCAAGGACAAGCAGTGGGACCAGGTCAAGCGCATCGACTGGTCCCTCGAGGTCGACCCCTACGACCCGCTGGGCGTCCCCGACGAGGCGATGACCCTCTACGGCTCGCGGTACTGGGACAGGATGAGCGAGGCCGACCGCGCCGACCTGCGCCGGCACTACGCCTCCTGGCAGTTCAGCCAGTTCCTCCACGGTGAGCAGGGCGCGATGGTCTGCGCAGCCCGCATCGTTGCGTCGGTGCCGGACATGGACGCCAAGTTCTACTCGGCCACCCAGACCATGGACGAGGCCCGCCACGTCGAGCTGTACTCGCGCTTCCTGCACGAGAAGATCGGCATGCTCTACCCGATCAACGACAACCTGCAGTCGCTCCTCGGCGACACCCTGCGCGACTCCCGCTGGGACATGCCCTACCTCGGCATGCAGGTGCTGATCGAGGGCCTGGCGCTGGCCGCGTTCGGCATGCTGCGCGACACCACCAGCAAGCCGCTGCCCAAGCAACTCCTCGCCTACGTGATGCAGGACGAGGCCCGCCACGTCGCCTTCGGCCGGATGGCGTTGCGCGACTACTACGCCCAGCTCTCGGCGAAGGAGCTCGCCGAGCGCGAGGAGTTCGTCATCGAGGGCTGCTACCTGATGCGCGACCGGCTGCGCGGCGTCGAGGTGCTGGAGAACTTCGGCATCCCGAAGAAGGACGCCGAGGAGCTCAGCGAGAACAGCGAGTACCTGCAGTTCTTCCGCAAGCTGCTGTTCTCGCGGATCGTGCCCTGCGTCAAGGACATCGGCCTGTGGGGCCCGGGGCTCCAGCAGGCCTACCTCGACATGGGCGTCTTCGACATGGGCGACTCCAACCTCGACGCGCTGATGCTGCAGGACGAGGAGATCGCCGAACGGCTCGACGCCGAGCGCTTCGCCGCCGAGGAGACCGCCCGGGTCGAGGAGGTCAGCGAGGCGATCGCCCAGGGCGCGGAGTCCTGAACCCGAAGTCCTGAACCCGCACTCCTGGGCGACCGCCTCGGCACGCCTCAGCCCTTACCTCAGTGGGTGACCGTCACCAGGCGGTCGGCGGAGGCCTCGAACGGGTCGTAGGAGGCCGAGACGATCACCTTCTGGGACGCCGGCGCGCCGGCGTCCCAGTGCGTCACGCGCACCCGGACCGTGTAGCTCGCGCTCGCGCCGTTGGCCCAGTGGGCGGGCAGCTTGGGCAGCCCGGCGCCGTCGGTGCCGATCTGCACCCAGCGGCCGTTCTCCCACAGGTCGTAGACCAGTGTGGCGTTCAGCGACCCGCTGCCCGGCAGCTCCTCCAGCACTCCGGGCTGCAGCGGCTGCGCGACGGCGGCGCCGGTGTGGTTGGTCAGCGTGTAGCGCAGCACCAGCGGCTTGCCCGGCGCCACGACGTTGCCGCCGGTGAGCGTCTGCACGATCGGGCCGCCGGTGTGGGCGGTGCCGACCTGGAGGTTCAGCTGACGGTCGGCCGACCACCCCTGGCCGTTCTGGGCGGACACGTTGAAGCCGAGGAAGAGGCGGTCGTCGTTGACCGGCCAGGCCTTGGTCGCGGCGAGGCTGACCTTCCAGGTGTAGGTGGCGTGCGCCGGCAGCGTGAAGGCGCCGTTGACCGGGCCGTGCTTCGGGTAGAGGAAGCCGAGCAGGCCGCCGTCCTGGCCGCCGAACTCCACCGTCGTCGCCGGGGCGTGGACCGGCGTCACGCTCAGCTTCACGTCGGTCCCGTCGACCGAGAGCGCCCCGTGCGGGCCCCCGCCGATCTCGCTGCCGAACGCGACGGCCTTGCCGGAGGTGTTGGTGACGGACAGGTCGAAGACCTTCGCCGCCCCGCCCGGCACCAGCGGGCCGGGCTGGATCCGACCCAGCGTCATCACCAACGGGCTCTTGGCGGCGGCCGCCTTCGCGGGCTGAGCGGCCTGCGCCGCACCCGGCAGGGCGACGGCGGCGGAGACCGCGGCGACAACGGCGGCCCCGGCGAGAACCTTGCGGCGAACGGACATGAACCAACCCCCACGTGCGTGCATTTCGGTGGTCGCCCTCCCGGCGACACCGAAATCCTCGCCGACGGTCGTTCGCACCCGATCCCTGTCCTGTCACCGCTTCGCAACAGCCGAAAGCTCGTTCCCCGAGCCGGACTTCGGGGATCATTGCGGCATGGACGAACACCGCGTCGATCTCGCCGACGCCATCGAGGCGATCCGCGACCAGCTCGTCACCGCCGCCGTGCGCGGCGCAGGCTCCGAGCTGGCCTTCGAAGTCGGCGACATCCAGCTGGAGTTCACCGTCCAGCTGAGCCACGACCGCACCGCGAAGGGCGGCGTGAAGGCCTGGGTCCTGACCGCCGGCTACGAGTCCGCACAGACCCGCGCCGACACCCAGCGGGTCAGCGTCACCCTCAAGCCGAAGCAGCGGACGAGCGGCGCGGACGTCCTCGTCGGCAACGACAACGCCCCTGACCTCGACGGCTTCTGACGGCTCCGATGACGCATCCTCAACGCGAGCGCATCGCGGCCGTGCTGGGCCGCAGCCAGGGCAGCGGGTACCTGCTGAGCCCGTGGATGGTGGTCACCGCCGCGCACGTCGTCGGCGAGGAGCCGACCGCGCAGGTGGCCGTCCCCGGGTTCGGCGGCCCGAGGACGTGCCGGGTGGCCTGGCGACGGCTGGACGAACGGTGCGACGCCGCGCTGCTCGTGGCGGAAACGGATTTGCTCCCGGCGGAGGCGTTCCGTGGTTTCGAGCGGCTGACCTGGGGCTTCCTGGCCGATCTGGGCGCGCGGCGCGGGGCGGTGGCCGTGGGCTTTCCGCAGGTGCAGCGCCGGGCCGGAGAGCGCCTGGACAGCGAGCAGATCGTCGGCACGCTCAAGCCCGCCAGCGGGCTTCTGAGCGGGAGGCCGGTGCTGGACAGTGAGCACCGGCCGCCGGAGGGCGCGGTGGACGGCTCACCGTGGGCGGGCATGTCGGGGGCGCCGGTGTTCCTCGACAACTGCCTGGTCGGGCTGGTCCGCTCGGTGCCGTCCCGGTGGGGTGATGCACGGCTGCAACTGACCCTCGGTGAGGAGTTCGTCCTCGCCCCGGAGGTCTGCGAGCTTTTCGACGAGGGCAACGTCGGCTTCCTCCGGGCCCGCCTCCAGCCGCCCGCCGACACCTTCGAGCAGCGCCTGCGCGCGTACCTCGCGCGGGAGTGGGACAAGGTGCGGATCTACGGCGTCACCCGCTCCGGGCGCGGGGACGGCGAGTGGCGGCTGGACATCGCCTACCTCAGCCTTGAGCTCGCCGACCGCGAGCAGCCGCGGCGGGACGCGGGCGACGAGGACGTGCCGCCCTCGGCGCGGCGGGTCGAGGACGCGCTCGCGCAGCAGCCGCGGATCCTGCTGCGCGGGAACGCGGGCTCCGGCAAGACGACGCTGCTGCAGTGGCTCACGACGCTCTCCGCGCGCGACGAACTCCCGGATCAGCTGCGCCAGTTCAAAGGCTGCACGCCACTGTTGCTGCGGCTGCGCGCGCTGGCGCGTCCGGGGCAGGCGCTGCCGGGGCCTGAGGAGTTCCTGAAGGCGTCGGGGAACCCGCTCGCCGGGTTCCCCGGCTCGGAGGGGTGGGTGAGCGCGCGGATGGCCGAAGGCCGGCTGCTGCTGCTCGTCGACGGCATCGACGAGGCCCCGGCGAGCGAGCGGCGGCGGGTGCGGGAGTGGCTGAGCGGGCTGCTCGCCGCCTACCCCGACATCCGCTGCGTGGTCACCACGCGCCCCTCCGCCGTCCGCGAGGGCTGGCTCGCCGACCTCGGCTTCGCCGAGCTGGACCTGCTGCCGATGAGCCGCTCCGACGTCGCGGCGTTCATCGACCGCTGGCACGCCGCCGCGGCCGTCGGCGCCGGCCGGGACGAGGACCAGCGGGAGCGGCTGGCCCGCTGGCGGACCATGCTGACCGAGGCCGTGGGCCGCAAGCAGGACCTCGGCCGGCTCGCCACCAACCCGCTGATGTGCTCCCTGATCTGCGCGCTCAACGCCGACCGGCAGGGCCATCTGCCGAGCGGCCGGATGGCCCTCTACGACGCCGCCCTGGAGATGCTGCTGGTCCGGCGCGACGAGGAACGCGGCGTCGACCCGGCCTCGGAGGGGCCGGCGCTCAGCGAGGCCCAGCAGCAGGCGCTGCTGCAGAAGCTCGCCTACTGGCTGATCCGCAACGGGCAGTCGGAGCTGTCGGAGAGCCAGGCCCTGGCCCGCATCGAGCACGCGCTGCCGCAGATGCCCCAGGTCCAGGGCTCCGCCGAGGCGGTGCTGCGCCACCTGCTGGTCCGCAGCGGGCTGCTGCGCGAACCGGCGCCCGGAGCGGTCGACTTCGTGCACCGCACCTTCCAGGACTACCTCGGCGCGCAGGCGGCGATCGAGGAGGGCGACATCCCGCTGCTCGTCGAGCGCGCCCACGAAGACCAGTGGGAGGACGTGATCCGCCTCGCGATCGGCCACGCCCGCCCCCGCGAGCGCGCCGACCTGCTCACCCGCGTCCTGCGCCGCGCCGAGGAGGAGCCGCAGCACGCCCACCGGCTGCGGCTGCTGGCGGCGGCCTGCCTGGACACGGCCGTCGAGCTGGACCCGTCCGTCCGCGAGGCCGTCACGGCGGCCGCGACGGCGCTGGTCCCGCCGCGCAACGTGACGGCGGCCCGGGAGCTGGCCTCGGCCGGTCCGGTGGTGCTGGAGCTGCTGCCCGGCCCGGAAGGTCTGGACGACGAGACAGCCCACGCGGTCGTCGTCTGCGCGGGCAACATCTTCAACGAGCGCGCCCTGCCGCTGCTGGCCGCCTACGCGGACCACCCGCATGTGGACGTGCGCGCCCAGCTCGCCTACTCCTGGCGGAACTTCGACACCGAGCAGTACGGCCGCGAGGTCATCACGCGGCTGGACTGCTCCCCCGACCTGCGGCTGATGATCAGCAGCCGGGCCGAGGCCGCGTTCGCCGCCGCGCACCTCTCCCTCGTCCGCCGGGTCGAGTTCTCGGGGGACCTGCCGCAGGACGTCGTCGAGGCGATGCCGCTCCCCCCGCTGCTCGAGTGGCGGCTGCACGAGAACCCGCGCCCGATCGACCTGTCGTTCCTGCGCGCCGCCGCGGAGCTGGAGCAGCTGATGATGATCAACTGCTCGGGCGAGCTGGACCTGGCGCCGCTCGCCGGGACGGCGATCCAGCGGGTCATCATCCTCGGCTGCCCCGGGACCGCGTCCTGGGCCGCGCTGGGGCGGATGCCGCGGCTGACCCACCTGAGCCTGGCCGACGCCGGGTCGTTCCTCGACTTCCTGCCCGGGGAGCTGGAGGGGATCCTGCGGGCCCCGGCACTGGGCTCGCTGCGGGTGATGGCCAGGGACATCATCCCCGAGGGCTGGCCGGTGCTGCGCGAGCACGGCGGGATCACCGCGCTCGACCTGGACGAGCCCGACCTCGCGAGCCTGTCCGCTCTGGCGCCGCTGCCGCAGGTCACCGCGCTGCGGCTGCGGAACCCGCGCGGCCTCCACCTGCTGCGCGAGGTCGCCCGGGTCTTCCCCGGCCTCGCGTCGCTCTGGATCTACGGCGCGGACGGGGCCGTGCTCCCGACGGACGCACTGCCGCCGGGTCTGCTCCTCGCCGTGGACGGCGGCCCGCCGCCCGGCGCCGAGCCCGTCCCCACCCCGCAGGTCCGCTGGGCGCGCCAGCTCCCCTGGTACCGGATCCTGGCCCACTGAGCGGACACCCGCGGCGGGCGGACGACGCTGCTGAGCGGACGACGAAGGGCCCGGCTCCCTCGGGGGGAGCCGGGCCCTTTCGTGCTGCCTTCGTCAGGCGTCGTTACGCGGTCATGTCCGTCGGACCGGCCGCGGCGACCGGCGGGGCGTCGGCCACGGGGGCCTTGTCCGCGCCGTGGAAGGTGAACTTGGCTTCCTTGCCCTCGCCCTCGACGTCCACGACGACGATGTGGCCGGAGCGCAGCTCGCCGAAGAGGATCTTCTCCGACAGCGTGTCCTCGATCTCGCGCTGGATCGTGCGACGCAGCGGACGCGCGCCCAGCAGCGGGTCGTAACCGCGCTTGGCGAGCAGCGCCTTGGCGGCCGGACGGAGCTCGAGGCCCATGTCGCGGTCCTTGAGGCGCTCGTCCACCTTGGCGGCCATGAGGTCGACGATCTGGATGATCTCGTCCTCGCCGAGCTGGTGGAAGACCACGATGTCGTCGACGCGGTTGAGGAACTCGGGGCGGAAGTGCTGCTTGAGCTCCTCGCCGACCTTGGCCTTCATCCGCTCGTAGCCGGTCTGGACGTCGCCCGTGGCGGCGAAGCCCAGGTTGAAGCCCTTGGAGATGTCCCGGGTGCCGAGGTTGGTGGTCATGATGATGACCGTGTTCTTGAAGTCCACGACCCGGCCCTGGGAGTCGGTCAGGCGACCGTCCTCCAGGATCTGCAGCAGCGAGTTGAAGATGTCCGGGTGGGCCTTCTCAACCTCGTCGAAGAGGACGACCGAGAACGGCTTGCGGCGCACCTTCTCCGTCAGCTGGCCGCCCTCCTCGTACCCGACGTAGCCGGGCGGGGAGCCGAACAGGCGGGAGACGGTGTGCTTCTCGCTGAACTCGGACATGTCGAGCTGGATCAGCGCGTCCTCGTCGCCGAAGAGGAACTCGGCGAGCGTCTTGGACAGCTCCGTCTTACCGACGCCCGAGGGGCCGGCGAAGATGAAGGAGCCACCGGGGCGCTTCGGGTCCTTCAGACCCGCACGGGTACGGCGGATGGCCTGCGACAGGGCCTTGATCGCGTCCTTCTGGCCGATGACGCGCTTGTGCAGCTCGTCCTCCATGCGCAGCAGCCGCGAGGACTCCTCCTCGGTCAGCTTGAAGACCGGGATGCCGGTGGCGGTGGCCAGGACCTCGGCGATGAGCTCCTCGTCGACCTCGGCCACGACGTCCATGTCGCCGGCCTTCCACTCCTTCTCGCGCTTGGCCTTGGCGGTCAGGAGCTGCTTCTCGTTGTCACGCAGCGACGCGGCCTTCTCGAAGTCCTGCGCGTCGATCGCGGACTCCTTCTCGCGCCGCACGTCCGCGATCTTCTCGTCGAACTCGCGCAGGTCCGGCGGCGCCGTCATCCGGCGGATGCGCATCCGGGATCCGGCCTCGTCGATCAGGTCGATCGCCTTGTCCGGCAGGAAGCGGTCCGAGATGTAGCGGTCGGCCAGCGTGGCGGCGGCGACCAGGGCGGCGTCCGTGATCGAGACGCGGTGGTGCGCCTCGTAGCGGTCGCGCAGACCCTTGAGGATCTCGATGGTGTGGGCGAGCGACGGCTCGGCGACCTGGATCGGCTGGAAGCGGCGCTCCAGCGCGGCGTCCTTCTCCAGATGCTTGCGGTACTCGTCCAGCGTGGTGGCGCCGATGGTCTGCAGCTCGCCTCGGGCCAGCATCGGCTTGAGGATCGAGGCGGCGTCGATCGCGCCCTCGGCGGCGCCCGCACCGACGAGGGTGTGGATCTCGTCGATGAACAGGATGATGTCGCCGCGGGTGCGGATCTCCTTGAGGACCTTCTTCAGGCGCTCCTCGAAGTCGCCGCGGTAGCGGGAGCCGGCGACCAGGGCGCCGAGGTCCAGCGTGTAGAGCTGCTTGTCCTTGATCGTCTCGGGCACCTCGCCCTTGACGATCGCCTGGGCCAGGCCCTCGACGACGGCCGTCTTGCCGACGCCGGGCTCGCCGATGAGGACCGGGTTGTTCTTGGTGCGGCGGGACAGCACCTGCATGACCCGCTCGATCTCCTTCTCGCGCCCGATGACCGGGTCGAGCTTGGCCTCGCGGGCGGCCTGCGTCAGGTTGCGGCCGAACTGGTCGAGGACCAGGGAGGTCGACGGAGTGCCCTCGGCCGGCCCGCCGGCCGTGGCGGACTCCTTGCCACCGGAAGTCTGGTAACCGGAGAGCAGCTGGATGACCTGCTGGCGCACCCGGTTGAGATCGGCGCCCAGCTTCACCAGGACCTGGGCGGCGACGCCCTCGCCCTCGCGGATCAGGCCGAGCAGGATGTGCTCGGTGCCGATGTAGTTGTGGCCCAGCTGAAGTGCCTCGCGGAGCGACAGCTCCAGGACCTTCTTCGCCCGGGGGGTGAAGGGGATGTGACCGGACGGGGCCTGCTGGCCCTGGCCGATGATCTCCTCGACCTGCTGGCGAACCGCCTCGAGCGAGATCCCGAGGCTCTCCAGGGCCTTAGCGGCGACACCCTCACCCTCGTGGATCAGGCCCAGGAGGATGTGCTCGGTGCCGATGTAGTTGTGGTTGAGCATCCGGGCTTCTTCCTGAGCCAGGACGACAACCCGCCGCGCGCGGTCGGTGAACCTCTCGAACATCGTTAATCGCTCCTCAGAGCGGTCGGGGCAGTGAGGGAAAATCCCCTCCCTGTCCTACCGCATGCTAGTCCCGGAGGCCGGAACAGCTCCTCACTCCAACCGTCGACACCCGCTGGTGGGGGACCGTGCGACGGCCGACAATGACTCAAACCGAATGCTGCGGGATGGTGTTCCCGCAGGCCAGGCAGATCCACCTGGAATCGCTACGCCGACGGCGAACGCCCCCGAAGGGCGTCACCGACACGCCGCGACACCACCGCGCGACGGGCTTCCCACTTGGGCATTCATACCCAGTGGCGTACCCCGCCGCAGCCTCGGTGACTCCCGGGCGACTCCGTCCGGTGTTCGCTGACCGAGGAATCCGGCGATTCCCTATGTCGAGCGTAACCGGAAGCAGGGTCTTCTGGTTGGTGGATATGTGCCCCCGCTCCCGCCCGGCGCAGCAGAACAGGCCGCCTCTCCCCTGCCGGAGAGCTGCGACCTGCTCGACGTGCCGCTGCCCGGCGGCCTGCTCGCGCTGGCCCGGATGGACCGCCGCGGCCGACCGACCGGCGCCGTCTGGCGCCGCGGGGACCGACTGCTGTGGCCGGTCCCCCTCGGAACGGCGGAAGAACTGCCCGGGGTGCTCCACTGGCTCGGCTGGGGGCACCTGGACGGGGTCCTGCGGGCGACCGGCGCACGGGGTGCCGACGGCCCGGGCGGCGCCGCGGGGGCGCTGCCGTTCCGGCGCGGGCCCGTGCCCTCACCCGAACCGGTGGACCGCCTGCTCGACACCTGTGCCGACGCCTGCGCCCAGCTGCAGCTGCGACGCCTCGATCAGCCGTGGGCCTTCTCGTACGCCTCACGGATGTTGCTCGGCACGCGGCCGCGCTCGTTGACCTCGTAGCCCTGCTCCTTGGCCCAGGCCCGCATCTTGGCGGTGTCCGGGTTGCCGCCGACCGGGCGGGCCGCGACGGCGGCCCGACCGCGGCCACGGCCGCCGGCGGAGCGGCCGCTCTGCTTGCGGCCCTTGTCGGTGTAGGGGGCCAGCAGCTCGCGCAGCTTGCCCGCGTTCGCGTGGGTGAGGTCGATCTCGTAGGCAACCCCGTCGAGAGCGAACGTCACCGTCTCGTCCGCCTCGCCGCCTTCGAGATCGTCGACAAGAAGGACCTGGACCTTCTGCGCCACGGGTGTCCCTTTCCTCAAAAGCCTGGATTACTCGTCGGAAAGCAAACCGTCTTTCCGCGAAAAATTCAACCGGCCCCCGAGAACTCATCTCTCACAGATGCAGCAGCATCCGGGTGTTGCCGAGGGTGTTCGGCTTGACGCGTTCCAGATCCAGGAACTCCGCGACACCTTCGTCGTAGCTTCGCAAGAGCTCCTCGTACACGGCGGCGTCCACCGGAGTCGAGGCGATCTCCTGGAAGCCGTGTTTGGTGAAGAACTCGACTTCGAACGTCAGGCAGAAAATACGACGCACGCCGATCCAGCGGGCGGTGTCCACGAGCTTCTGCAGCAGCGCGTGCCCGATGCCGGTGCCGCGGCAGGAACGGTCCACGGCCAGGGTGCGGACCTCGGCCAGGTCCTCCCACATGACGTGCAGTGCGCCGCAGGCCACGACCTCGGCCGTGTCGTCGCGTTCGGCGACCCAGAACTCCTGGAGAGACTCGAAGAGGGTCACCGTCGGCTTGTTGAGCAGGATCCGTTCGCGGGCGTACCCGTCCACCAGGCGTCGGATCGTGGGCACATCGGCGGTCCGCGCGCGGCGGATGGTGACCTGCATGCGCAGACGCTACCGTGCCCCGCCCTCTTGCGATGACTCGCCTTCCGGCGACGAACGGACCTCGTCCGCGTTGATATCGACGGGGAAGATGGACGGCGCGAAGATGCGAAGAGCGTCGCCGAGTGCCTCCTGCTGCTCCGGCGACATCATGCCGAAGAAGTGCACCAGAGCCGCCGCCGGCTTGTCACTCGTCTCCCACGCGTCGTTCATCAGCGCCGCGGTATAGGCCTCGCGGGTGGAGACGGGCGCATATCGATACGCACGGCCTTCCTGTTCCCTGCGCAGCCAGCCCTTCTGGAACAGCTTGTCCATCACGGTCATCACCGTGGTGTATGCGATCTCCCGTTCCCGCTGGAGATCCTCCAGAACCTCGCGAACGGTGACTAGCCGGTTCCACTGCCAGAGCCGGGTCATGACCTCGTTCTCGAGTTCACCCAGTGCGCGCACCATGACAGTGCAAATATCACTTTTGCCCGGATTAATCCACGACAGAAGGGGGTGTGGGGTCAAACCCCACACCCCGGTCCGTTCGCGCTACTCCTGGGAGGCCGTCATCGCCTCGGCCGCCGCGTCCTCCTTGGACGCGTTCGCGCCGCCCTGGTTGCGGAAGAGCGTGCGGATCATGAAGCCGAAGGCGATGGCCATCACGACCGGCGGAGTCAGAGCCTCGATGTACTGCATGGGGCCGACTCTACTCGGGCTTCACGAGCGGGAAGAGGAGGGTCTCCCGGATCGACTTGTTGGTGAGCAGCATCACCAGGCGGTCGACACCGAGCCCCATCCCGCCGGTGGGCGGCATGCCGTACTCCAGGGCCCGCAGGAAGTCCTCGTCCACCTGCATCGCCTCCACGTCGCCGCCGGCCGCCAGCAGCGACTGCGCGGTCAGCCGCTCGCGCTGGTCGACCGGGTCGATCAGCTCGGAGTAGGCGGTGGCGATCTCCTTGCCGAAGATCACCAGGTCCCACTTCTCGGCCACCCCGTCGACGGAGCGGTGCTTGCGGCTCAGCGGGGAGACCTCGGTCGGGTAGTCCCGGATGAAGGTCGGCTTGACCGCGTTGTGCTCCAGCAGGCGCTCGACGAACTCCAGGATCAGCTGGCCGTGGCCCCACTTCTTCTCGTAGGGGACGCCGTGCTCGTCGGCGAGCTTGCGCAGCTCGTCCACGGAGGTCCCCGGGGTCACCTCGACGCCAAGGCGGGCGCTGATGCCCGGGTAGACGCTGACCTGCTCCCACGGCTCGGCCAGGTCGATCTCGACCTCCTCGCCGTGCTGGTCGAGGCCCCGGATCACGGTGGTGCCGAGCGCGTCCTTGGCCGCGCTCAGGATCAGGTCGCGGGTCAGCTCAGCCTGGGTGTCGTAGTCGCCGTAGGCCTCGTAGGCCTCGATCGCGGTGAACTCCGGGTTGTGGGTCGCGTCGGCGCCCTCGTTGCGGAAGTTCCGGTTGATCTCGAAGACCTTCTCCACCCCGCCGACCATGAGCCGCTTGAGGTACAGCTCGGTGGCGATGCGCAGGTAGAGCGTCATGTCGTACGCGTTGATGTGCGTGGTGAACGGACGCGCGTTGGCGCCGCCGTGGATCGGCTGCAGCATCGGCGTCTCGACCTCGAGGAAGCCGCGGCGCTCGAAGGTGTCGCGCAGCGAGCGCAGCACGCGGACGCGCAGCTGCATCATCTCGCGGGCCTCGGGGTTCACGATCAGGTCCACGTAGCGCTGGCGCACGCGAGCCTCCGGGTCGGCCAGACCCTTGTGCTTCTCCGGCAGCGGGCGCAGACACTTGGACGTGAGCTCCCAGCGGTCGACCATGATCGACAGCTCACCGCGCTTGGAGGTGATCACCTCGCCCTCCACGCCGACGTGGTCGCCGAGGTCGATGTCGGCCTTCCAGGCCGCGAGACGCTCCTCGCCGAGCTTGTCGAGCGAGAGCATGACCTGCAGGTCGCCGGTGCCGTCGCGCAGCGTCGCGAAGCAGAGCTTGCCGCCGGTGCGGCTGAGCATGACGCGGCCGGTCACCCCGGCCCGGTCGCCGGTGGCGGTGTCGGGGTCGAGCCCCGGGTAAGCGGCCCGCAGGTCGGCCAGCGTGCTGGTCCGCGGGAACCCGACGGGGTACGGGTCGACGCCGGCGGCCTTGAGCCGCTCCAGCTTCTCGCGCCTCACCCGCATCTGCTCGGGGAGGTCGTCGGCGCCTGCTACGGCCGGGGCTGCGGGGGTCTGCTGATCGCTCACCCCACCAGGGTATCGACCGCACGGGCGTGCCCCGCCACTCGTTAAACCTCGAAGTGGCGGGGCACGGCGGTCATCGTGCCGAAAGGCGGGCGCTTTAGTTGATGCGGATCGCCGCCGTGTCGTTCCGGGGGTCCGGGTCGTACCAGACGCGGTACGGGTTCTGGCCGTTCGGGACGTTGGGCCAGTAACGCACCCGGACGGTCCCGGTGGCGCCCGCGACGTACGTGTCCACCCGCAGGGTCAGGGTGAAGGTCAGCCTGGTCCCGCTCTGCTGCCCGTACGCGCTGCCGCCGCAGTAGTACCCCTGCTGGGGCTTGGCGGAGTCGTACGGGGCGCACGACGCCGAGGTGCCGACCACCGTCGTGCCCGGAGGCGGGGTGATCATGAGCCCGGGCGTCGCCTCGCCACCGCCGCTGTAGTCGGCCAGGTCCGCGGGGCCGTGGTTGGTCAGGGTGAGCTTCACGGTGACCCGGCCACCGCGGGCCGCCTTCGCCGAGAAGCCGGTGGTCCCGAAGTCGGCGGTGTTCCGTGCCGTCACACCCGTGATGAAGCTGTGGTCGTAGGTGTTCGCGAGCTGGGCCGTCCCGGCGGGCGCCGAGGTGGCGCGGCCGGGCTTGACCACCTTCAGGCCGAGAACGGCGCCCTTGCCCTGGGTCCAGACGTAGCCGCTGCCGGGCGTGGTGATCCAGTCCCAGGTCGCGCTGTCACCCCGGGGGCCGACAACGCCCTGCATCTGCTCGAAGAGCGCGCGCGAGGTGAAGCGGAGGCGCATCGGCTGGGCCGTCGCCACCTGCTCGCCCACCCGCAGCGTGCCGTTGAAGCTGCACAGTGCCACGGACGCGCCGCCGGCCCGGCCGGGGTGACCGTAGCGGCAGTTGGCGTAGTGGGTGGCGAACGTCAGCCCCGAGGACGCGAAGAACAGCACGCGGGAGCCGTTCGCCGGCCGGTTGCCGGCGTTGGTGAAGCCGACCGGCTCAGAGACGACCGAGTGGAGCGGCTGCTTGCCGAGGTCCTGCGACACCGACGTGAGCTTGAAGTCCGGGCCGCCGACGGTCACCTGGCCGCCGCCGCCCACGATGGTCGCGGCGGACGAGTGGCCGGTGATCTTGTAGCCGCCCGTGGCACCGGGCTTGGCGCCGGGCAGCGCCGAGAGCACGAACTGGCTCGCGCCGGCGATGCTCTGCGGAACCGTGGTCGAGTCGCCCTGGAACGACTCCGAGCAGGTGGCGACCAGGCCGTGAACGGCGCAGTTGCCCGAGAAGACCACCTTGGCGACCTTGGCGAGACCGCGGGCGTCGATGGTCAGCGTGACGTCGGAGGCGTCGACGTGCTTGGCGTTCGCGAGCCAGGTCCAGTTCACCTGCACGCTCCCCTTGCCGGGGAGCGCCGCCTCGTACGGCTGCTGGAGAGTGACGACCGGATTGGCGGTCGCCGTGGTGGACGCCTCGGCAGCCCCCGCGCCGAGACCGAAGGTGAGCGCCGCGACCGCCGCCCCGAGGGCAGTCGCACGGCGGATGACGGATCGTTTCAAAGGACCCCCCTGAGTCAAGGGGCGCCCGGGCCTCAGCCACAGGCGCCGCGCAGGAAGGCTAGGGCTGGACCAACGGCGCCAATGGGCCACGGGGGGACAGGCGGCCCCAAACAGGCGGCGGATTCTTACCGGATTCACTCGCGCGTTCGCCCGCCGGACGGCGAAGGGCGGCCCGTGGGCCGCCCCTCGGAGTGGGTCGAACGGTTACGCGTGGCCGCCCTGGCGACGACGGCGGGTCAGCAGCACCGAGGCCGCGCCGAGGAGGACGGCGCCGAGGCCGGCCGCGGCCAGGGGGAGGGCGTCGGAGCCGCCACCGGTGTGGGCGAGGCCGCCGGTCGGGGACGGGGACGGCGTGGCCGGGGTGGAGTGGGTCGGGGTGGGCGTCGCGGTGGCGGTCGCCTTGGTGGCGGTCACGGTGAACTCGGCCACGTCGTCGGCGGGGTCGTTGTCGTTCTGCGAGCCGATGACGCCCGCGAGGCCGGTCGCCTGCTTCAGCGCCTTGGTGGGCTTGAGGCCGAAGGTGAAGCCGGCCTGCGCGCCGGGCTTGAGCACGTGGCGCACCGCGCAGGCGTACATCGGGCCGTCCGGGCCGGAGCCGCTGTCGCTGCCACCGAAGCGGGCGACGGCGTGCGTGCCGAAGCCGGCGTGGGCGAGCAGCCCGTGCAGGTCGCCGGACGTGGTGCCGTTCTGGACGGGCGGCGGGCCCTGGGGGACGAGCTCGCAGTCCTTGGGCAGCACGCTGACGGAGACGCCGTTCGGCAGGAGCACGATGACCCCCGCGGTGATGTCCTTCGTGCCCGGGAAGACCGACGTCGGGACGCTGCCCGCGTTGCGTACCCCGAAGGTGGCGTCGGCGGTGTGCCCGACGGTGCCGGTGATGCCGTGCGGGGCGGTCACGGCGAGGTCGTACGACGTGACCAGGTGCAGCTCGGAGACGCGGACGTTGTTGTCGTAGTTGATGTCGACCGGGGTGCGCGCGAGCTGCGACGCGGGGGCGGGCACCAGGGTCAGCGGGGCGCCCTTGCCCGACGTGCCGCCGCCGAGCTGGGTGTCGATGGCGCCGCCCTTGACGTCCCAGCCGTAGAGCAGGCCGTCGCCGCTCAGCGCCTGCTGACCAGCGGTCAGCGGCACGGGGGTGGCGAGCTCGTAGGACGTGCCCGGCTGGATCACGGTGTCGAAGTGGCAGACCATGGCAGCCACGCCGCCGTAGAAGCAGTTGCTGAAGCCGCCGCCGAAGTCGTAGCCACCGCCGCTCATGGTGTCGAGGACGAGGGTGACACCGCCGGAGGCCGCCTGGTCGCCGACGTTCTGCACGACCGGGTTCAGCGGGGTGGCCTGACCGGCCTTCACGTCCACGGTCGCGGGCAGCGCGCCGACGGCGAGGTCCGGGCCGGAGCCTACGGTGACGGCGGTGACGGTCGGCGGCGCCTGCCTGTCGGCGGTCGCGTTGGTGGCCGTCACGGTGAAGCGC
>NZ_BBPO01000015.1:11762-71173 GCF_000787815.1 Streptacidiphilus neutrinimicus | reverse complement strand
GTGACGGTCGGCGGCGCCTGCCTGTCGGCGGTCGCGTTGGTGGCCGTCACGGTGAAGCGCACGGTCCCCTTGGCGCCGACCGCCGCGCCGGCGGCCGAGCGCATGCCGACCTCCAGCTGAGCGATCGAGTCCACCGAGCCGAGAACGCACCGCTCGTGCAGCTTGACGGCGTCGGTGTAGCCGCAGCCCGTGGGCAGGGAGAGCTCGACGACCCCGGCCGCGCCGCTCGCGTCGACCGCGACGGTGACGCCGGTCAGCGGCCCGGTCTCGGCCATCACCACCACGCCGACCTGGTGGAAGCGCTGCGCCGCCGCGCCGTCGGTCTGCGGCAGCAGCGTCGCGTCGGCGGTGCTGACGATCGCGGCGAAGGTGCCGCCCCCGGCCGCCGTGGCGGGGAGGGCGGACAGACCGCCGGACATGAGGACGGCGGCGGCGACGGCTCCGAAACGGACCGCCCGTCGCGCGCGAGCGAAGGCCATCTGTGGTTCCCCGGTGAGAATGAGGTGCGAGTGGTGTGAATCGAGCAAGATCCAAGCACCTGGGGGAACACGTGGACCAGGGCGGTGGCCCGAACGTTATCTTCCGGATACCCACCGCCCTGCCTGAAACCGGATCAATCAGCCTGTACCGGTGGCGAGCTCCTCGTCCTCGCCGCCGGGCCGGCGGACGCCCCGCGGGAAGATGTCCCCCGGCGTGGGGATCGGCCGGACCGGGCGGTCCCCCGCGGGCTTCGGCTTCGGCTTGCCCTGCGCCGCGGACGGAGCCGGGGCGGGGTGCTCGTTGCTGCTGCTCATGTCGCTCGTTCCTCCACGTCGGATGGGCAGGGGATACGACTCGGCGCGGCCGAGCTCGACCGAGCCCGGCTCGCGCAGCCTGGACGGGCGGTTCGCGCGGGCGAAGTCCGCCACCTTCCCGCCGATCGACACGCTCGCGATCCGCGGCGGCCGCGGGATCTCCCCCACGGTCGGGGCGGGGCGCGGCGGGACCAGCGCGACCACCGTCGGAGCGACGGCGGGCGCGGGGGCGGACTGGGGCACCCCCGGCCGAAGGGCGGGAGAGGGCAGCGGAACGGTCGGCAGGTCGAGCCGGCGGCCCGCGCCCGACTCCGCCAGCTCGGCGCAGCGCCTGCGCAGCTGGGTGCGGCGGCTGTGTTCGGCCTGGGCGCAGGGCAGGGCGTTCAGCGCGCGCAGCGCGGACAGGTCGTCGGCGTCCGGCAGGTAGCCGTCCGTGACGGCCTCCTCCAGGCGCTGCAGGTACCCCGTCGCGCTGCCCGGCAGGGCGGCCCGGTAGCGGACCAGCTCGGCGAGGGCGAAAGCGCGCATCCGGCCGCCCTCGAGCACCGCCTCCTCGATCGCCTCGGACAGCCGGAGCATGTCCTGGACGTCCTCGACCCAGGTGGCACGAGCGGCCGACCCGGCAGGTCTGCTGTCCACGGCGGCTGGAGGGTTGAGCACGTGGGCCAGGGCCCGCCGAAGGACCCGGAGCTCGTCCGCGCTGAAGGCCATGCCGCCGCGCGAACCGTGAGGCGTAGGCATGGGACGACTGTACGTAACGAAAAGGGAAAATCGGATGAACCCGCCGTATGTCGGCGGGTCTTCCGGAAAACTGACAGTCGTTCGGCCCAGCGGCCCGGCTCAGATCACGCTGTGTTGCGCTCGTAGACGAGGCGCAGTCCGATCAGCGTCAGCCACGGCTCGTGGACGTCGATGCTGGTCGCCTCGCCCAGCACCAGCGGCGCCAGGCCGCCCGTCGCGATCACCTGCACGTCGTCCGGGTTCGTCGCCAGCTCGGCCGCCATGCGGTTGACGATGCCGTCCACCTGTCCCGCGAAGCCGAAGAGCACGCCGGACTGCATCGCCTCGACCGTGTTCTTGCCGATCACGCTGCGCGGCCTGGCCACCTCGATCTTCCGCAGCATCGCGCCGCGCACCCCCAGCGCCTCGACCGAGATCTCGATGCCCGGCGCGATCGCGCCGCCGACGAAGTCGCCGCGCTCGTTGATCGCGTCGAAGCTCGTCGCGGTGCCGAAGTCGACGACGATGCACGGACCGCCGTAGAGGTGCTTGGCCGCCAGCGTGTTGACGATCCGGTCGGTGCCGACCTCCTTGGGGTTGTCGGTCAGCACGTGCACGCCGGTCTTGACGCCCGGCTCGACCAGGACGGCGGGCACGTCTCCGTAATAACGCCGGGTCACCTCGCGCAGCTCGTGCAGGACGGTGGGGACGGTGCAGCAGATCGCCAGCCCGTCCACACCCTCGTTCTTCAGCACCGGGTGGGCGCCCATGAGCCCCTGCATCAGCACCGCGAGCTCGTCGGCGGTCCGGCGCGGATCCGTGGAGACGCGCCAGTGCTCGACGATCTCCTCGCCGTCGAAGATGCCGAGAACCGTCTGGGTGTTGCCGACGTCGATCGTGAGCAGCATGGGCGCACTTTCTCGTGGGGAGGGGGTGACTATCCGCGCAGGTCGAGGCCGATGTCAAGAATCGGCGAGGAGTGCGTCAGAGCGCCGACGGCGAGGTAGTCGACGCCGGTCTCGCCCACCGCGCGGGCAGTGTCGAGGGTCAGCCCGCCGGACGACTCGAGCCTCGCCCGACCCGCGACGAGCGCGACGGCCTCGCGCAGCTCGTCGACGCTGAAGTTGTCGAGCAGGATCAGGTCCGCACCGGCCTCCAGCACGGGCGGGATCTGCTCGAGCGTGTCCACCTCGACCTCGACCGGCAGGTCCGGGTAGGCCGCGCGGACGGCCTTGAACGCCTCGGCGACGCCGCCCGCGGCGACCACGTGGTTGTCCTTGACCAGCGCGGCGTCCGACAGCGCCATGCGGTGGTTCGCCCCGCCGCCGCAGCGCACGGCGTACTTCTGCAGCGCGCGCAGGCCCGGCGTGGTCTTGCGGGTGTCGCGGACGACGGCCTTCGTGCCCTCGAGCGCGTCGGCCCAGGCGCGGGTCGCGGTCGCGATGCCGGACATGTGGCACAGCAGGTTGAGCGCGGAGCGCTCGGCCGTGAGCAGGTCGCGGGTGCGGGTGGTGACGCTCAGCAGCACCGTGCCGGCCTCGACCCGCGCGCCGTCCTCGACGTGCCGCTCGACGGTGAACTCCTCCTCGGCGACGAGCGAGAGCACTGCCTCCGCGACGCGCAGACCGGCGACGACGCCCGCCTGCCGGGCGACGAAGTCGGCCGTGGCGACGGCGTCGGCCGGCACGGTGGCGACGGACGTGACGTCCTCCCCACCGGCGAGGTCCTCGGCGAGGGCCATCGTCGCGATGTCCTCCACCTCGACCGGGTCCAGCCCGGCGTCCTCCAGCAGGGCCGCGAGCGCGGGGTCGAGCGCGGTCTCGTACTCGCCGCACGCGCAGTCGTCGCCGCAGCCGTCTTCGATCAGGGGGAGGTCTTCGTGGGACACGACAGATCCTTTGTGTCAGAGGGGTGTTGCACTACTGAGGGGCGCGGGGCCCCGCTTGTTGAATGCGTGCGCGAGAGACCACCCGGGGCGGATGGCCCTGCGCGTTCGGCCTGCCCGGTGCGTGGGTGGCTTGTCGCGCAGTCCTCGCGCCCCTGACGGTTCATCCGACCTGCAGACGTCCTTCGTCCAGGGTGGTGATCAGGTGCTTCTGCCAGTTCTCGTCGTCGCGATCCGGCGCGTCCTCGCGCCAGTGGCAGCCGCGCGTCTCCTCCCGGAGCAGCGCCGCCGCCGTCAGCGCGGAGGCGACGAGGTGGAGGTTGGTCGCCTCCCAGGTCTCCACCTGCGGGAACTCGGACTTGTCGGGCTCCGGCTCCGCGAGAGCGGCCAAGCCCTCGACCGCCGCGGCCATGCTGTCCGCCGAGCGCAGCACGCCGACGCCCCGCGTCATGACCCGCTGGATCTCCGCGCGCGCCTCGGCGGCGAGCAGCGGGACAACCTCGACCGGGCGCGTCGTGTCCTCGTGACGCGGCGCCAGCTTGCCGAGGCGGTCGCGCTCGATGATGTCCGCCGCGATCCGCTCCGCGAAGACCAGGCCCTCCAGCAGCGAGTTGGACGCCAGCCGGTTCGCGCCGTGGACGCCGGTGCACGCGGCCTCGCCGCAGGCGTACAGGCCCGAGACGGAGGTGTGGCCGCGCAGGTCGGTCCGCACGCCGCCCGAGGCGTAGTGCGCGGCAGGGGCGACCGGGATCAGCTCGGTGACCGGGTCGATGCCGTGGGAGCGGCAGGAGGCGAGGATGGTGGGGAAGCGCTCCTCCCACATCGCCGCGCCGAAGCGGCGGCCGTCGAGGTACATGTGCTCCGCGCCGGTCTCCTGCATGCGCCGCATGATGCCCTTGGCCACGATGTCGCGCGGGGCGAGCTCCGCGAGCTCGTGCTGTCCGACCATGAACCGGACGCCGTCGGCGTCGACCAAATGCGCGCCCTCGCCGCGGACCGCCTCGGAGATCAGCGGCTGCTGGCCCTCCGCGTCCGGGCCGAGCCACAGCACCGTCGGGTGGAACTGCACGAACTCCAGGTCCGCGACCTCCGCCCCGGCGCGCAGCGCCAGGGCCACGCCGTCGCCGGTCGAGACGGCCGGGTTGGTGGTGGCGGAGAAGACCTGGCCGAGACCGCCCGTCGCGAGGACGACGGCCCGCGCGTGCACCGCGCCGACGCCGTCGCGCTGGCCCTCGCCCATGACGTGCAGGGTCAGGCCGGCCGTGCGGCCCTTCGCGTCCGTCAGCAGGTCCAGCACCAGGGCGTGCTCGATCAGTTCGAGGTCGTCGTCGGTGCGGACGGCCTCGACCAGGGCGCGCGATATCTCCGCGCCCGTCGCGTCGCCGCCCGCGTGCGCGATGCGGCGTCGGTGGTGGCCGCCCTCGCGGGTGAGCAGGATCTCGCCCTCGTCGTCGCGGTCGAAGGTCGCGCCGGTGGCGATGAGGCGGCGGACCGCGCCGGGGCCCTCGGTGACCAGCATGCGCACCGCCTCCTCGTCGCACAGGCCCGCGCCCGCGACGAGGGTGTCCGACAGGTGCTGCTCAGGAGTGTCGCCCTCGCCGAGCGCGGCGGCGATACCGCCCTGCGCCCAGCGGGTCGAGCCGTCGTCGAGCATCGCTTTGGTGACGACCAGCACGCGCAGGCCGGCCTCGCGCACCCGCAGGGCCGTGGTGAGCCCCGCGACGCCGGAGCCGACGACGACCACGTCGGTCGTCTTCGTCCAGCCCGGCGCGGGGGCGGCGAGTCTGCGCACTGAGGGGCTTGGCGCTGAGGCGGTGCTGCTCATTCGTGACTCCGTACAGCGAAGGCGGGTGCCGCGACGATCGCGTCGCCCCGCGTCAGGCCGCTGCCCTCTGGGGCAGCGGCGGCGTCCGCGCCGGTGTGGGTGATCCGGTTCTCGCGGTCGACGAAGACGATACGCGGCTCGTACGCGCGGGCCTCGGTGTCCTCCATCTGACCGTATGCGATGAGGATGACCAGGTCACCGGGGTGGACCAGACGAGCCGCCGCACCGTTGACGCCGATCACGCCGGTGCCGCGCTCCCCGGCGATGGTGTAGGTCTCCAGGCGCGCGCCGTTGTCGATGTCGACGATGTGGACCAGCTCGCCGGGGAGCAGGTCGGCGGCGTCGAGCAGGTCCTCGTCCACGGTGACCGAGCCGACGTAGTGCAGGTCGGCCTGGGTGACGGTGGCGCGGTGGATCTTGGACTTGAGCATCGTGCGGATCATGGCGTGGTCACGTCTCCTGTGGGGAAGTACATGCCGGGGCTCGGACGGCGGGCGTCAGAACCGGAAGCGGACGTTGTCGATGAGGCGGGTGGCCCCCACCCTGGCGGCGACGGCCAGAACCGCCTCGCCGGTGAAGTCCTCCCGGTCGATCTCGGTGAAGTCGGACGGGTCGATCAGGCCGAGGTAGTCGAGAGCGATGGTGCTTCCCACCCCCTCGAGAACGCCTGAGGCCGCCTTCTTCACCGCCGACGGGGCCGCGCCGGCCGCGCGGGCGTCCCGCCCGGCGAACAGCGCGCGGGAGAGCGCGAGCGCGCGCTCCCGCTCCTCGACGGAGAGGAAGCGGTTGCGGCTGGACAGCGCCAGCCCGTCCGCCTCGCGGACGGTCGGCACGCCCGCGATCTCCACCGGGAAGTTCAGGTCGGCGACCATGCGCCGGATCAGCGCCAACTGCTGGCCGTCCTTCTCGCCGAAGAAGGCCACGTCCGGCGCGGTGAGGTGGAGCAGCTTGGCGACGACGGTCAGCATCCCGTCGAAGTGGCCGGGACGCGAGGCGCCCTCGTAGCCGCGGCCCATCGGCCCGGCGGACAGCCGCACCTGCGGCTCCCCGCCGGGGTAGACCTCGTCGACGCCCGGGGCGAAGACCACGTCGGCGCCCGCCTCGCTGGCCAGCATCAGGTCGGCGTCGAGGGTGCGCGGGTAGCGGTCCAGGTCCTCGCCCGCGCCGAACTGGAGCGGGTTGACGAAGACGGTGACGACGACCGTGCCCTCGGCCCCGGCGCGCTCGCGCGCGGCGCGGACCAGGGCCGCGTGGCCCTCGTGCAGCGCGCCCATCGTCATCACGACGGCGTGCGGGCCTGTCGCGCAGCCGCGCTGGGCTTCGAGCTCGCGCTTGGTGTGCACCAGGACGGTCATCGGTTGTTCTCCTCGGCGAGGGCGTCCAGCAGGGCCTCGGCGGCCTCGGGCTTCAGCGTTCCGCCCGCCAGCGCCCGGTCGGCGGTGGCCCGGGCCATGGCCCGGTAGGCCTCCAGCAACTGCGGCGTGGTGCCGCGCAGCTGCTCGATGTGGGTGCGGACGGTGCCCGCGTCGCCCCGGGCGACCGGCCCGGTCAAAGCGAGGTCCCCCGCCCGCAGCGTGTTGTCGAGCGCCGCGCCCAGCAGCGGGCCCAGCATCCGGCCGGGCTCGGCGACACCGGCCAGTGCCAGCAGCTCCATCGCCTGCGCGACCAGGGTGACCAGGTGGTTCGAGCCGTGGGCGAGAGCCGTGTGGTAGAGCGGGCGGCGCTCCTCGGGGATCCACTCGGGCTCGCCGCCCATCTCCACGACCAGCGCCTCCGCGACCGGGCGCAGCTCCTCGGGAGCGGTCACCCCGAAGGGGCAGCCCGCGAGCCGGGCGACGTCGACGGCGGTGCCGGTGAAGGTCATCGCCGGGTGCAGGGCGAGCGGCAGCGCGCCGGCCCTGGTGGCCGGCTCCAGCACGGAGACGCCCTTGGCACCGGAGGTGTGCACGAGGATCTGGCCGGGGCGGACCGCGCCGGTCGCGGCGAGGCCGGCGACGAGGTCCTCGAGCGCGTCGTCCGGGACGGTCAGCAGCACGAGGTCGGCGGCGGCCATCACCTGCGGCGGGGTGACCAGTCGCACCCCCGGCAGCAGCGTGCTCGCCCGGCGCTGGGACGCGAGGGAGACGCCGGAGGCGGCGACGACCTTGTGGCCGGCGTACTGCAGCGCCGCGCCCAGGGCCGGGCCGACGCGCCCGGTGCCGACGACGCCTACGGCGAGTCGCCCGGGCCGGTTGTCGGGCGCGGTGGGGTCGGGATCGCCGAAGGCGGGCAGCCCGAGGTCGTCCATGGTGCGGTTTCCGTTCCAGTCCTCAGCGGGTACCAGACGTTCCCGGCCAGTTTACGGCCCGCACGGGCGCAGGTGCTGTGGCGCCAGCCACTGTCGGGCGCGCGGGGCTCTGCTGATCTGCGGCTCCGCCGGCTCCGCCGCGTGGGCGCGAGCATCCACCGACGTGCGGATGGACCCGGCGCGTTCGGGCTCTACCCGGGTGCGTGGCTTGTCGCCACTGCCGCGCGCCCCCGAGGGGCCTACTCGTCCGCCTTCTGGTGCTCGTTGTAGACCCCGGCGAGGGGCTGCGCCGACATGGCGTGGATCGCCTCCATGATCTCGTCCGTGATCGCGCGGCGGACCGGGCCGACCGGGGTGATCCCGATGCGGTCGGAGAAGTCCAGCGGCTTGCCGAACTGCACGGTGATCCGCCGCAGCCGCGGCATCAGCTTGCCGACCGGCTGGATCCGCTCCGTGCCCGTCAGGGCGACCGGGACGACCGGCGCGCCGGAGGCCAGCGCGAGCCAGGCGACGCCCGTGCGGCCCTTGTACAACCGGCCGTCGCGCGAGCGCGTGCCCTCCGGGTAGATGCCGAACGCGCCGCCCTCCTGGAGCACCGCGAGGCCCGCGTCCAGCGCGGCCTGCGCCGCGCGGTGGGTGCCGCGTTCGACCGGGATGGAGCCCATGGAGGAGAAGAAGACCTTGTTGGCCCTGCCCTTCACGCCCGTGCCGGTGAAGTACTCGGCCTTCGCCAGGAACGCCACGGGGCGCGGCGCGACCAGCGGGATGACCGCGCTGTCGATCGCGGCGAGGTGGTTGCTGGCGATGATGACGGGCCCGGTCCTCGGGATGTTCTCGCGGCCGATCACGACCGGGCGGTAGACCGCCCGCGTCATCGGGGACAGCACCAGCTGGGCGAGGGCTTGGGACAAGGTGACTGCTCCTGAACAGATCAAGCCGTGGACGAGACGAGGGGAGAGTGACGGGCGTTGCGGATGCTACGTCATGTCGCCCGGTCGGGGAGCGCACGTCCGGCGACGTACGGGCTCGGGTCTGGGAGGCTGACGTCATGGCAAACGAACACTCCACCGCGTCCGTGCCCCCGTCGGCCGCGCCCCCCGTGGACGGCGCCGAGCGCCGCTTCGCGGCGGCGCACGGGGCGGAGCGGCTGCTGTCCGGCGTGCGCCCGCTCACCCCGGGCGAGTGGCTCGCGGAGCTGTCCGGGGACGCGGGCCGGGCCGCGTACGACCTCGACGGGCGGACGGACCTCTACGGCGACGGCATCGTCGCCGCGCTGGAGGACCGCGTCGCCGAGCTGCTGGGCATGGAGGCGGCGGCGTACTTCCCGACCGGGACGATGGCGCAGCAAGTCGCGCTGCGCTGCTGGGCCGAGCGGACCGGGAACCAGCTCGTCGCGATGCACCCGCTCGCGCACCCGGAGCTGCACGAGCGCCACGCCTACGCCCAGCTGACGGGCCTGCGCAGCGTCTGGCCGACGCGTGAGCCGCGGCTGCCGAACGCGGAGGAGGTGGCCGACTGCGACGAGCCCTTCGGCACCCTGATGCTGGAGCTGCCGCTGCGCGACGCCGGCTTCGTGCTGCCGAGCTGGGAGGAGCTGACGGCCACCGTCGACGCGGCCCGCGAGCGCGACGCCGTCGTGCACTTCGACGGCGCGCGGCTGTGGGAGACGACGCCTCACTTCGGGCACACGCTGGCGGAGATCGCGGAGCTGGCGGACTCCGTCTACGTCTCCTTCTACAAGACCCTCGGCGGTGTCAGCGGCGCCGCGCTCGCCGGGCCGGAGGAGTTCGTCGCGCAGGCGAGGGCGTGGCGGCATCGCTACGGCGGCCAGTTGTACCAGCAGTGGCCGGCCGTGCTCTCCGCCCTGGTCGGGCTGGACCGGGAGCTGCCCCGCCTGCCCGCCTACGTCGCGCACGCCAAGGTCGTGGCGAAGGCGCTGGCCGCGGTGCCGGGCAGCCGGGTCAACCCCGGCGTGCCGCAGACGCACCAGTTCCAGTACCTGCTCCCCTACGCCGTCGACGCGCTGAACGAGACGACGCTGCGTCAGGCCGAGGAGACCGGGCAGGCGTTGTTCCGCGGCTGGCGGGCGACGGCGGTGCCGGGCGTGTCCTTCACCGAGATCACCGTCGCCGGTCCGGCGCTGGAGTGGACCCCGCAGGAGATCGAGGACGCGCTCGGGCAGTTCCTGAAGATGCTCCGCTAGCCCGGGCCGGGTCAAACCAGGGCGGACCCGGCCGAGCCGGGGCTCAGCGCGCGGCGCGGACCAGGCCGGTCTCGTAGGCGAGGACCACGGCCTGGACGCGGTCGCGCAGGTCCAGCTTGGTGAGGATGCGGCCGACGTGCGTCTTGACCGTGGCCTCGGACAGGCCGAGGCGCTCGGCGATCTCGCCGTTGGACAGACCCTGCGCGACCAGCAGCAGCACCTCGCGCTCGCGTTCGGTCAGCCGCTCCAGCTCCGGGGTCAGCTTGGGCTCGGCCGCGGCGGGCAGCACGGTGGTGAAGCGGTCGATCATGCGGCGGGTCGTCGTCGGCGCGACGACGGCCTCGCCGCTGTCGACCGCGCGGATCGCGGCGACCAGCTCGACCGGCGGGACGTCCTTGAGCAGGAAGCCGCTCGCACCCGCCTTCAGCGCGGAGAAGGCGTACTCGTCCAGGTCGAAGGTGGTCAGGATGAGCACCTTCGGCCGCGAGGCGAGGTCGGTCGCCGGGTCGCAGATGCGGCGGGTGGCCTCGACGCCGTCGAGGCGGGGCATCCGGACGTCCATGAGGACCACGTCGACCTCGACGGCGGAGAGGACCTCCAGCGCCTGGGCGCCGTCGCCGGCCTCGGCGACGATCTCGATGTCGGGCTGGGACTGCAGCACCATGCGGAAGCCGGTGCGCAGCAGCTCCTGGTCGTCGACGAGCATGATCCGGACGGTCACGCGGCTCTCCCTCTCGTTCTGGGCGGTGTTCTGGGCGATGCGTCAGCGGGCGGAGCCGAGCGGCAGCACGGCCTCGATGCGGAAGCCGCCGCCGGCGCGCGGGCCTGCGTCCAGGCTGCCGCCGACCATGCCGACGCGCTCGCGCATCCCGATCAGACCATGCCCGAAGCCGTCCTCGCCGCCGGCGTGGACGAGCTCGGCGCTGGCGCCGCGGCCGTCGTCCTCGATGAGCATGGCGAGGTCGCTGTCCTGGAAGCGGATCCGCACGGTGGCGCTGGCCGCCGGGCCGCCGTGCTTGCGAGCGTTGGTGAGCGCCTCCTGGACGATGCGATAGGCCGTCAGCTCCACGCCGCGCGGCAGCGGGCGGGGCTCCCCCTCGACGGTGAAGGCCACTGGCAGGCCCGCGCTGCGGACCTGCTCCAGCAGGTCGGGCAGCTGCTCGACGCCGGGCTGGGGCACGTACTCCCCGGTGGACTCCTCGCTGCGCAGCAGGCCGAGCAGGCGGCGCATCTCGGCCAGCGCCTGGCGGCCGGTGGCGGCGATGGTGCCGAGCGCCTCCTTGGCCTGCTCCGGGGAGGCGTCCATGACGTAGGAGGCGCCGTCGGCCTGGACGATCATCACCGAGACGTTGTGGGCCACGACGTCGTGCAGCTCGCGGGCGATGCGGGCGCGCTCGGCCGCGACCGCGACCTTGGACTGGGCGTCGCGCTCGCGCTCCAGCCGGGCGGCGCGGTCCTCCAGCTCCAGGTAGTAGGCACGGCGGATGCTGGTGAACCGGCCGAGCAGCCAGGCCAGCACGAACGGCGTGGAGGCGACCAGCGAGAAGACGACGTCCTGGGGCCGGTTCAGCGAGGTGTCGCCGAACGCGATGAACGCCAGCGGCCCGGAGACGAAGCCGAGCGCGAGCGCGGCCCGCGCGGTCCACGGCTTGCCGAAGGCGGCGGCGCCGTAGCCGATGACGAGCAGCGCCAGGTCGGAGGCGTGGATGTTGTGGCCGTAGGCGAGCTGGACGAAGGCAACGGCGGCCGCCGCCCACAGCGCGAAGTTCGGGTGCCGCCGCCGGATCGCCACGAGGGTGCAGAGCGCGAGCGCGAGCAGCACCTGCCCCAGGCTGCCCTGGGAGATCGCCTCGGGCATCGACAGCAGGAACAGCAGCACGGCCCACAAGGTGTCGGACACCATCGGGTGGCTGCGGAACCAGCTGTAGAGGAATTGCACGCTTCCAGGTTAGGCAGCGCGCAAAGCCCCGCCCTCCGTCGCCGGGGTGACTCGGGCATCCTCCGGAAGTCGGAGTTGGTTGCCGGCGGCAATCGTTCTTGCGGCGATCACGGCCCCGACTGGAGCGGGGGCCGGCCCCGCTGGGAGGCTGGAGCGCATGAACCATCTGCCCTGGCGCGCGGCCATGGAGCGGGCCCTGTACGGCCCGCAGGGGTTCTTCGTGCGCGAAGACTCCGGGCCCGCCACGCACTTCCGCACCTCCGTGCACGCCTCGCCGCTCTTCGCCGGGGCGGTGCTGCGGTTGACCCGGTGGGTGGACGAGGCGCTGGACCGTCCGGAGCAGTTGACCGTCTGCGACGTCGGCGCGGGGCGCGGCGAGTTGCTGCTCGCGCTCGGCGCGCAGGCCCGCGCGGTCGACCCCGCCCTGGCGGACCGGCTGCGGCTGGTCGCCGTGGAACGGGCCGCGCGCCCGGAGGGGCTGCCCGCCTGGATCGCCTGGACGGACCGGATCGAGGCCGTCCCTGCGGGGCTGCTCTTCGCCAACGAGTGGCTGGACAACGTCCCCTGCGAGATCGCCGAGACCGACGACGACGGCGTCCCGCGGTACGTGCTGGTCGATCCGGCGACGGGAGCGGAGCGGCTGGGCGAGCCGCTGGACGCGCCGGACGCCGCCTGGCTGCGGGAGTGGTTCCCCGGCGCACTGACCGAGCCGGCCGAGCGCGCGGAGCTCGGGCGGGAGCGGGACCGGGCCTGGGCGGAGGCGGTCGGGGCCGTCGGGCGCGGCCTCGCGGTCGCCGTCGACTACGCGCACACCCGCGCGGACCGGCCCCCCTTCGGCACGCTGACCGGCTACCGGGTCGGCCGCCAGGTCGAACCCGCCCCGGACGGCTCCTGTGACCTGACCGCCCATGTCGCGCTCGACGCCTGCCTCGACGCGGCGACGCGCGCGAACCCGCGCGTCACCCACAGCCTGTGGACGACGCAGCGCGCCGCGCTGCACGCGCTGGGCGTGAACGGCGCGCGGCCCCCGCTCGCACTTGCGTCGAGCGACCCAGCCGGGTATGTCCGGGCGCTGGCCTCCGCCGGGGAGGCCGCCGAGCTGACCGCGACCGGGGGCCTCGGCTCCTTCCTCTGGGGCGCGCAGACGGTGGACATCCAGGCCGCGGACAGCGACGACGCCGGGCCCCTCGGGGGATGGCAGACTCTGGTGTCATGACGGAGACGACAGTCGGCATCGGCGCAGGCGCGGCCCTGGCGGGCAGCGGCACGGAGCTGGGGACCAGCGACATGGTGCTGAACATCGGCCCGCAGCACCCCAGCACCCACGGCGTGCTCCGGCTGCGACTGCGCCTCGACGGCGAGCGCATCGGCGAGGCCGAGCCGATCATCGGCTACATGCACCGCGGCGCGGAGAAGCTCTTCGAGGCGCGCGACTACCGCCAGATCATCATGCTGGCCAACCGGCACGACTGGCTCTCCGCCTTCGCCAACGAGCTGGGCGTGGTGCTGGCCGTCGAACGCATGCTCGGCATGGAGGTCCCCGTCCGCGCCACCTGGACGCGGACGCTGCTGGCCGAGCTGAACCGGGTGCTGAACCACCTGATGTTCCTCGGCTCCTACCCCCTGGAGCTGGGCGGGATCACCCCGATCTTCCACGCCTTCGACGAGCGCGAGCGCCTCCAGTCGGTGCTGGAGGAGGCCTCCGGCGGCCGCATGCACTACATGTTCAACCGCGTCGGCGGCCTCAAGGAGGACCTCCCGGCCGGCTGGTACGGCCGCGTGCGCGGCTCGGTGGCCGCGGTGCGGGCGCGGATGGACGTCTTCGACCGCCTGGTTCTCGGCAACGAGATCTTCCGCGCGCGGACGGCCGGGGTCGGTGTGCTCTCCCCCGAGCTGGTCCACGCCTACGGCGTGAGCGGCCCGATCGCCCGCGGCTCCGGCGTCGACTTCGACCTCCGCCGCGACGAGCCGTACCTCGCCTACGGGGAGCTGGCCGACGTCCTCCGGGTGCCGGTCCGCCAGACCGGCGACTGCCTGGCCCGCTTCGAGGTCCTGCTCGACCAGCTGCACAACAGCCTGGACCTCGCCGACGCCTGCCTGGACCGCATCGCGGAGCTGCCGCAGGGGCCCGTCAACCAGCGCCTCCCCAAGGTCCTCAAGGCCCCCGAGGGCGCGACCTACGCCTGGACGGAGAACCCGCTGGGCATCAACGGCTACTACCTGGTCTCCCGCGGCGACAAGACCCCCTGGCGCCTGAAGCTGCGCTCGGCGTCCTTCAACAACCTCCAGGTCCTCAGCGAGGTCCTGCCCGGCACGCTGGTCCCGGACATGGTGGCGATCCTGGGCTCGCTGTTCTTCGTCGTCGGAGACGTCGACAAGTAGCGAGCCCCGTCCGGGGCGCGCGCGTCACACCGCGCGGATGGCGCGGACGTCGATGGGCTCGGTCTCGTCCTCGGCCGTGAGGTCGACGATCGCGTGCTCGGTGCGCTCGTGGGCGTGCGTCGGGAGGACCGAGGGGGCCTCCGGCGCGGCGACGTAGCGGGCCTGCGCGGCAGCGGCCTCGTCGCCGATGACGTCGGCCGTGTCGTGGACGGCTGCAGCCTGGTCGGCTGGGGTCTGGTCGGCTGCGGTCTGGTCGGCTGCGGTCTGCTCGGCCGGGGTGCCGAGCTTGCTGCCGATCGCCGCCTCCTGGCGGGAGAAGAAGTTGAACGCGCCCTGCGGGGTGCCGCCCTGGCGCGGCAGCGCCGACTGCGGGGGGACCGCTGCGGCCGGCCGCAGCGGCGGGAGCGCGGCACGGGCCCAGGCCGGGGCCGAGGCCGCCGCCTCCGCGTTCTGCGGCTGGGCCGAGGGCTGCATGTAGGGGGCGACCAGCCCGCGCTCGCGCTGGGCGGGCGCCGCCGCTGATCCCTGGGACTTCTCCACGACGGCCGCGGCGGGCTTGCTCCTGGTGAAGAACGACCCGGACTCCGCGGCGTTCTGACCGGTGCTCGGCTTCGGTGAGACGGCCGGCTCCAGCTGCTCGGCGGGGCGCTCCTCCTTCGCCACGTCCTTCGCCGCGCTCTTCACCTCGGCGCTCGGCGCGGGCGGGACCGCGGCCGGGAGCGCGGGCTGACGCAGGGCCAGGGTACGGCTGGACTCGGACTGCTCGGCCTGGCGCTCCAGCCAGCGCAGCGCGTTCGCGGCCTTGAGGAAGGCGGCCGGGGTCGGCCGGGCGCCGCGCTTCGCGACCTCCAGGGCCTGGGCCGTCTCGGCGTCGCGCACGGCCTGCTCGGCGGCCATGCGGGCACGGTCGCGGAGCAGCTGCCCGTGGGCCGCCTCTGCGTGGGCGAGCTGGCTGCGCTGGGCGAGCACACGCCGCTCCAGGCGCTTGACCTGCTCCTCGGCGACCTCGGCCTGGTACTCGAGCTCGGCGACACGCTCCTCGAACCGGGCTTCGTCCCGGCCCCGTGCCGACCTCTCGGTGTCGAGATCGGCCTGGGCGGCGCTCTCCCGCTGCCGCAGCAGTACCGCGGCGGCGCACGCGCCGACGCAGACGGCGGCCACCAGGACACGCAGGATGCCGAGACTGCTGGTCAGCAGGGCGGCCGCGAAGGCGGCCGACGCCAGGACCATGCAGGCGATCGACGGGAGCGCCCGGCCGAGGCGCGAGGCTTGACGGTGGCGACCACGAGACATGGCCAGAAATCTAGCGTGATCGTCCGACTTATGTCAGGCGGGGGGCCAAAGACACTCTTGACAGGCCCCAGAAATTGCCGGACACGTTCAATCCGGCGTCCGAAAACCGACGTTGGGCGCGAGAGCCTCAGTGTCGCTGCGCCGCGTGCTCGCGGTTCTGGTCGTCGTCGTCCGGCAGTCGGCAGATGTGCTGCAGCCACAGCCCGGCCGCCATCACCGCGATGCCGGCGATGACGGCGAACAGCGCCGTCAGCGCCTGGCCCTGACGGGCCGGGGTGGAGCCGGAGAGGGTGATCAGGAAGACGCCCATGCCGCCGTAGACACCCGTCACCAGCGCCGCGACGAGCGCGCTGGCCTGGCCCAGCACCAGCGCCCGCGCGGCGAAGAGCGGGTCGACGCCCTTGGCCCCGGCCTCGCGTTCGCGCTGGGCGCGCAGCCGCCCGCGCAGCGTGATCGCCGCGGCGGCCAGCACCACCGCGATCACCGCGAGCACGATCGGCGCGGCGGCCGGCACTCCGGGCAGCGAACCGACCGCGTTCCACAGCCGGGCGCCCGCCCAGGACAGCACACCGGCGACGAGCGTGGTCACGACCAGCACGAGCGGTCGAAGCGGCTTCACAGCAGTCCCTCCAAGCAGGATCTGCTCCACCGTACCCGGACGGCGGCGGTGACCGGGTGTCAGCGCGTCACCCGCCCGGGGACGGCGGGAAGCAGCCGGGGTCAGCGCGGCAGGAGGAGGGTGAGGTCCTCGCGGCGGCGGACGCCCTCCTCACCGACGGCGGCGAGCAGCTCGCCGACCTTGCCGTGGCCGGGGAGCTCGGCGTCCGGGTCCGCGTCGTGCCAGGGCGCGAGCACGAAGCCGCGCTCGTGGGCGCGCGGGTGCGGCAGCACGAGGTCGGGGACGTCCTGCTCGACGCCCTCGTAGGCGACGATGTCGACGTCGAGCGTGCGCGGGCCCCAGCGAACCTCGCGGACGCGGCCGAAGGCGTCCTCGATGGCGTTGGCGCGTTCCAGCAGCGACTGCGGCGGGAGCGTGGTCTTCAGCACCAGCACCGCGTTGAGGTAGGCGGGCTGGTCCTCGGGGCCGCCGACGCCGTCCGTCTCGAAGACGGCGGAGACGGCCTTGACCCGGACGCCGGGGGTGTCCTCGAGCGCGTCGACGGCGCCCTGGAGAGTCTCCAGGCGGTTGCCGAGGTTGCTGCCGAGGGCGATCACCGCACGGCGAGGGTTGTGCAGGGTGGTGTCGGCCGAGTCGACGGTGTCCTTGATCTCGGACGGGACCGGCGTGGCGATGGGATCGGGAGACATGGGGCTCATCCGCGACTCCGAACGATAGTGATGGTGACGTCGTCGAACGGGACGGTGATCGGCGCGTCCGGCTTGTGCACGGTGACCTCCACCTCCCGCACGGCGGCGTGGGTGAGGCACTGGTCGGCGATGCGCTGTGCGAGCGTCTCGATGAGATCGACCGGATCGCCGGTGACGATGCCCACGACCTCCTCGGCGATGACGCCGTAGTGGGCCGTCGCCTCCAGGTCGTCCCCGGAGGCGGCAGGGCGCGTGTCCAGGCCGAGCACCACGTCGACCACGAACGTCTGCCCCAGCTCACGCTCGCGTGGGAAGACGCCGTGGTGACCGCGGGCGCGCAGGCCCTTGATCGCGATTCGGTCGAGCATGTTGCGAACACTCCCTGAGGTCCGGCTCTCCATCTGCGTACCGGTACGGCGCACCGGGGAGGACGCACGCGGGAGCGGCGCAGGCATCGTTGCCCACGAGCACCAAGCTACCTTGCAATACCGACAATCCCGCAGGGCACCCTTTTGATTCCCAGGCGCTCGGACCTTCACCGGATGTACCCGAAAAGATCACTCTTCCTCGTCGTCGCCGCCGGTCAGCACCGGCGAACCGTGGTGGGACCAGAGCCGCCAGCCGTCACCCGTCCGTCGGAACAGGTTCGTGGCGACGACCTTTCCCCCGACCAGGGGACCGAGCTGGCCCTCCTCCTCCGCCTCGCCGCCGGAGAGGATGTTCTCGGTGCAGGTGACGAGCGCCACGTCGCCGAGCACCTCGACCTCGACGTCGGTGAGGAAGAACTGGATGTAGTCCGTGTGCGCCATGATCAGCGCGTAGGAGCGAAGCACCGAGGCCCGGCCGCGCAGCACCGGCCAACCGGGGTGCACGCAGACCGCGCCGTGGACGTCGTCCGCGTCGGCGCCCGAGACCCAGACGTCCGTCAGCGCGTCCAGGTCCCCGGCCTCCAGGGCGGCGTAGAGGGCGTCGTTGGCCTCCCGGACCGCGGTGGCCTCGGCCTCGCTCCCGCGCGGGACGCCCGTCACCGCTGCTCCCTCGCGGCCCGCAGCGCCGCCTCGACGCGGACCGCGTCCGCGCTGGCCGCGACCTCGTGCACGCGCACCGCCCAGGCCCCGGCCGCGGCCGCCAGCGCGGAGACGGCGGCGGTCGCGGCGTCGCGCTCCCTGGCCGGACGCGGTTCGCCGGTGACGGCGTCGGCCAGCAGCGTGCCGAGGAAGCGCTTGCGCGAGGCGGCGACGAGCAGCGGGCACCCGAGCCGGCTCCAGGCGTCGAGGCGGGCCAGCAGCGCCCAGTCGTCCTCGCGCGTCTTGGCGAAGCCCAGCCCCGGGTCGACGATGAGCTGCTCCGGCCGGACGCCGGCGGCCAGCACGGCCTCGGTCTGCGCCTCGACCTCGGCCACGACCTCGCGGACCACGTCCTCGTAGCGGGCCAGCGCGTCCATCTCCGTCGACTGGCCCCGCCAGTGCATCACCACGAAGGGGACGCCGGTCTCGGCCGCGACCTTGACCATGTTCGCGTCGGCCCGGCCGCCGCTCACGTCGTTGATCACCCCGGCCCCGGCGGCGACGGCCGCCTCGGCGACGGCGGCCCGCATGGTGTCGACGCTGACGGTCACCCCGGCGGCAGCGAGCCCCGTCACGACGGGGACGACCCGGCGCAGCTCCTCCTCCTCGGTGACCCGCTTGGCCCCGGGCCGGGTGGACTCGCCGCCGACGTCGACCAGGTCGGCGCCCTGCCGCGTCAGCTCGACGCCGTGCGCGACCGCCTTGTCCGGATCGAGCCACAGGCCGCCGTCGGAGAAGGAGTCGGGTGTGACGTTGACGATGCCCATGACCCCGCAGCGGCCCCAATCGGCCAGTCCGGGAAGGTGTCGGTGCGGAGTCTCCATGGCTCGATTATCCCGCCGGGGCGCGGCCGGACCCGCGCGCCTCCCGGCGGAGCCGGCCTCAGCGCGGTACGGGGACCGTGATCGCGGCGTTCGGCTCCGGGCGGTCCTTCTGGAAACGGCGCAGGAACTTCGGCAGCTCCATCACGATGAACGCCTCCGCCTGGAGCGACGCGATGCCGATACGCGGCAGGTCGCCGGGGCCCGGATAGACCAGGAAGCGCGGCTCCCAGATCGGGCGGAACTTCGCGTTGAACTTGTACAGCGACTCGATCTGGAACCACCGGGACAGGAAGACCAGCAGCCCGCGCCAGGCGCGCAGCACCGGGCCCGCGCCGATCCGCTCGCCACGCGCCAGCGCGCTGCGGAACATCGCGAAGTTCAGCGAGACGCGGTTCACGCCCAGCTCGGGGCAGGCCTGCAGGGCCTTGACGATCAGCAGCTCGTTCAGGCCCGGGTCGGCGTCGCGGTCGCGGCGCATCAGGTCGAGCGAGATGCCGTCCTTGCCCCACGGCACGAAGTGCAGCACCGCGCGGATGTCGGAAGTCCCTTCCGGCGCGCCCTCGATGGCCTTGTGCGCAGTGACCACGACGCAGCCCTCGTCACGGACGTCGCCGAAGCGGCCGAGCGCCATCGAGAAGCCGCGCTCGGTCTCGGTGCCGCGCCAGGCGTCCGCGGCGTGACGGATCGCGTCGCGCTCGGCGGCGTCCAGGGCCTCGACGCGGCGGACGCGGCACTCGTAGCCGGCGCGCTCGATGCGCTTGACCATCTGGCGGACGTTGCGCATCGCGCGGCCCTCGAGGGTGAACTCCTCGACCTCGACGATCGCCTCGTCGCCGATCTCCAGCGCGTCCAGGCCCGCCTCGCGGGTCCAGACCTCGCCGCCCTGCTCGCTGCAGCCCATGACCGCGGGGACCCAGGCGTGCTTGTGGGCCTCCTCCATGAAGACCTTGATCGCGCCGGGCCACGCCTCGACGTCGCCGATCGGGTCGCCGGAGGCGAGCATGACGCCGGAGACGACGCGGTAGGCGATGGCGGCCTTGCCGGTCGGCGAGAAGAGCACGCTCTTGTCGCGGCGCAGCGCGAAGTAGCCGAGCGAGTCGCGGGCGCCGTGCTTGGTCAGCAGCTCGCGGACCTGCTGCTCCTCGGAGGCGTCCAGCACCGCGAACGGCTTGGACGGGCGCAGCGCCAGCCAGATGGTGCTGACGGCGGTGAAGAAGCCGAGGCCGGCCAGCGAGTAGTAGACCAGGTCGCCGGTGCGGCTCCCGGTGTAGTGGATCGGGCCGCCGACGCCGATCAGGCCCCAGAAGACCTCCCAGAACCGCTGGCGCAGCGACGGGTCGCCGACGGTGGTCTTGGCGTGCGCACTCACGATGATCATGCCGAGGCCGAAGCTCAGCACCAGCATCACCACGAAGTTGACCGCCGCCCGCCAGCGCGTGCGCGGGTCGGAAAGCGCGTAGAACTCGCGGTGGTTGAGCAGCAGGACGATCCAGACCACCAGCGTGATCACCGCGGTGCCGGTGTGATGCCAGCGCAGCAGCTCCATCACGAAGCCGACCGGCAGCAGCACCGCGACCGCCCGGAAGGCGCGCAGCTTACGGCGGCGCAGCGCGTGCGCGAGCATGATCAGCACGATGCCGATGACCAGCGAGAGCGCGGTCGCGACGGTGGTCACCGTGCCCGGCAGCAGCGTCGCCAGCTTGTGCATCCGGCTCTCGCGGATGTGCGGGGCGACACCGGCGACGATGTCGAAGAGACCGATCAGGGCTGTGGCGAATCCCACAGCTCGGGGCACCCATGGGCGGGAGACCTTGGGAATCGGCAGGCCCTTGCGGGTCGGTCGCTCGGTGGCCACGGGTTCGCTCATGGGAGGACAGCGTAGACGCACAGGTAAGGACTTCGTCCCACGCGAGGGTGTGCGAGGTGATGACATGTAATGAATGGGTCACACATACGACCTTCGATGCAGCTTCCCAGCGAACGCTCAGGCATGCTGGTACGTCGGGCCGGGCCACCACCCTCGCGCCCGCCCGCCCCGGCACCCCGGGCGCGGGTCGCAGGACGAAGGCGTAGGCACGGGGAATGGGACTCACCAGCAAGAAGCTCGAGCTGCTCATCGCGCTGCTGGCACTCGCCAGCTTCGCGGGGACGGTCTACCTCTGGCCCCGCCTGAGCGGTCGGAACTGGAAGGCCGTTCTCGGGCGGGTCGGCACGCTCCTGCTGAGCCAGCTGCTCAGCCTGATGGCGCTGGCGCTGGTGGCCAACAACTGGGGCGGCTTCTACAGCTCCTTCAGCGACCTCTTCGGCACCGACCAGGGCGCCACCCCGGCCATCGTCGACCACAGCAAGCCCGCCTCCGACGGCAAGGGCCTGGGCGGCGTCACCGTGCAGGACAGCAAGCCGGTGGCGCTCCAGCTGGGCGGCGCGGCGGCGGGCGCCAAGGGCGGCACGGTGGAGCAGGTCACCGTCCACGGCGGCTCGACGGGCCTGAACGAGGACGGCTACGTCTACCTCCCGGCCGCCTACAAGGACCCCGCGTACAAGAACAAGAAGTTCCCCGTCGTGGTCGTCTTCACCGGCTACCCGGGCACCGCGGAGAACCTGATCTCCCGGATGAAGTACCCGACCATCGCCGCGCAGGCCATCTACCAGAAGAAGATGCCGCCCACGGTCATGGTGCTGCTGCGCCCCTCGGTCGCGATGCCGCGCGACAACGAGTGCCAGGACATACCCGGCGGCCCGCAGGCCCAGACGTTCTTCTCGCAGGACCTGCCGCGCGCCCTCGCCACCACCTACAACGTCTCCACCGACGGTAAGGCGTGGGGCGTGATCGGTGACTCGACCGGCGGCTACTGCGCCCTCTCGCTGGCCATGCGCGAGCCCAACTCCTTCACTGCGGCGGCCTCGCTCTCCGGCTACTACAAGGCGGCCGAGGACTCCACCACCGGCGACCTGTTCGGCGGCAGCCAGGCGCTGCGCAACCAGGCGAACCTGATGTGGCGGGTGCAGCACCTGCCGGCCGTGCCCGTCTCCCTGCTGGTGACCAGCAGCAAGACCGAGAGCGACTACAAGGCCACCGAGGCCTTCATCAAGGCCGTCACGGCCAAGCCGCCGTTCCAGATCTCCTCGCTGTACCTCACCAGCGGCGGCCACAACTTCAACACCTGGAACCAGGAGACGCCGCTGGCGCTCCCGTGGGTCGCCAACAAGCTCTCCGTTCCCAGCTCCCAAGGCGCCTGACCCGCTCCTCTTCACCGCTCTCCGTCGTTGAGCACCGGGAAGGTCGACCGGCGGAACGGGGAACAGGCGGATGGAACTGACCAGCGGCGCGCTGCTCTGGACGGTTCTCGGGGTCACCGTGCTGGTCACGGTGACGACGGTGTGGCTGTGGCCGCGGCTGGCCCGCTCGGGCGGGCTCTTCGTGCTGGCCCGGCTGGGCGCGCTGCTGAGCGCGCAGCTCGGCCTGGTCCTGGTCGCGGCCCTGCTGATCAACGGCTACGGCGACTTCTACCCCACCTGGGGCGACCTGCTCGGCGCGGACCAGCAGGTCACCTTCGGGGCCTCCACCGGCACGAGCGGCGACGCGCTCCCCACCGGGCACGGCTCCCGTCTGGTCCGCCCGGACGGTCCCGCGCCCGCCTTCCTCTCCGGTCGGCCCGCCGCCGTCGGCCAGGTCTCCAGCGTGCGCCTGCTCGGCCCGCGCACGGGCCTGGGACAGCAGGCGTACGTGTACCTGCCGCCGCAGTACTTCCAGCCGGCCTACGCGCGCACCCGGTTCCCGGTCGTGCTGATGATGACCGGCTTCCCCGGCACGATCCAGACCACGCTGGACCGGCTGAACCCGCCGCGGCAGGCCTCCGGCCTGATCGCCGCGGGCCGGATGCAGCCGACGGTGCTCGTGCTGATCTCGCAGAACGTGGCCCTGCCCAGGGACACCAACTGCGTGGACTCCGTCGGCGGCCCGCGCGTGGAGACGTACTTCACCGAGGAGGTCCCCGCGGCGCTGCGCTCCGCGTACCGGCTGTTGCCCGGCGCCGACGGGTGGGCGGTGGAGGGCTACTCGGAGGGCGGCACCTGCGCGCTGGACTTCGGCCTGCGTCACCCGTCCGTCTTCGGCGTCGTCGCGGACCTGGGCGGCGACTACGGCCTCTACGAGAACCGGCAGACCGGCACCCTGTTCGGCCCTCCCGGCCCGGACCGCGACCGCCTGCTCCAGGAGGCGGACTTCGGCTGGCGGCTCACCCACCTGCCGCCCCCGCCGATCAGCGTGCTGCTGGGCACCTCAGTCAGGGACCGCGACTACCCGGCGACGAAGCGGTTCCTCGCGCAGGTCCGCGCCCCGATGCGGGCGACGCCGATGCTGCTCGCCTCGGGCGGCCACAACTTCGGCACCTGGGCGGTGGAGCAGGGGCCGATGCTGGAGTGGATCAGCGAGCAGCTGACCCACTGACCGGCCCGCGCCCCGCTCGCCTAGCGGCCGATGATGAGGCTCATCGCCTCGGCGCGGGTCTTGCCGTCGCGGAGCTGGCCGCGGACGGCGGAGGTCATCGTCTTGGCCCCGGGCTTGCGGATGCCGCGGACGCTCATGCACATGTGCTCGGCCTCGACGACCACGATCACGCCGCGGGCCTCGAGGATCCGCATCAGGGAGTCCGCGATCTGCGTCGTCAGCCGCTCCTGCACCTGCGGGCGGCGGGCGAAGACGTCCACCAGGCGGGCCAGCTTGGACAGACCGGTGATCTTGCCGTTCTCGGCGGGGATGTAGCCGACGTGCGCGACGCCGTGGAACGGCAGCAGGTGGTGCTCGCAGCAGGAGACCAGCTCGATGTCCTTGACCAGCACCAGCTCGTCGTGGCCCAGGTCGAAGACGGTCGTGAGCACGTCCTCGGGCTTCTGGTAGAGCCCGGCGAATATCTCCTTGTAGGCGCGCGCCACCCGGGCCGGCGTCTCCCGCAGGCCCTCGCGCTCCGGGTCCTCACCCACGGCGATGAGCAGCTCGCGGATCGCGTCCTCGGCCCGCTTCTGGTCGAACTCCCGGACGGCTCCGGTCGAACCCTCGATGGTCACCGGATCGATCATGAGTAGTGCTCCTCGACTGGAAGTTCGAAACAAAAGAACGCTGCCCCAAGGCTAAAGCCTCGGGGCAGCGTCGGTATGTCCGGTCTCAGACCACGGCTGTCACAGCTCCGGCTGGTCCAGGTTGGTGGTCGTGTCCAGCGGGCCCACGGTGTCGGTGACACCGTTGGTCAGCGTCAGCTCGCGCGGCGACTGCACCGGCGGGCGGGTGGACGGGGTCCGACGCGGCGAGCCGGTCCAGGCCGGACGCGGCGGGCGCTTGACGATCGGAGCGAAGATCTCGGCGAGCTGCTCCTTGTTCAGGGTCTCCTTGTCGAGGAGCTCCAGAACCAGGGTGTCCAGCACGTCGCGGTTCTCGACCAGGATCTCCCACGCCTCGTTGTGGGCGTTCTCGATCAGCTTCTTGACTTCCTCGTCCACCAGGGCGGCGACCTCTTCCGAGTAGTCGCGCTGGTGGCCCATCTCACGGCCCAGGAAGGGCTCGGAGTTGTCGGTCCCGAACTTGATCGCGCCGAGGCGCTCGGTCATGCCGTACTGGGTGACCATGGCCCGGGCGGTGCCGGTCGCCTTCTCGATGTCGTTGGACGCGCCGGTGGTCGGGTCGTGGAAGACCAGCTCCTCCGCCGCGCGCCCGCCCATCATGTAGGCGAGCTGGTCGAGCATCTCGTTGCGCGTGGTCGAGTACTTGTCCTCGTCCGGCAGCACCATCGTGTAACCGAGGGCGCGGCCGCGGGAGAGGATCGTGACCTTGTGCACCGGGTCGCTGTTCGGCGAGGCCGCCGCGACCAGGGCGTGACCGCCCTCGTGGTACGCGGTGATCTTCTTCTCCTTGTCGGACATGATCCGCGTGCGCTTCTGCGGACCCGCCACGACGCGGTCGATCGCCTCGTCCAGGACGTTGTTGTCGATCAGCTTCTTGTCGCTGCGCGCGGTGAGCAGCGCGGCCTCGTTGAGGACGTTGCTCAGGTCGGCGCCGGTGAAGCCGGGGGTGCGGCGGGCGACGGCCATGAGGTCGACGTCCGGTGCGACCGGCTTGCCCTTCTGGTGGACCTTGAGGATCTCCAGACGGCCGGTGAGGTCCGGACGGTCGACCGCGATCTGGCGGTCGAAACGGCCCGGGCGCAGCAGCGCCGGGTCGAGGATGTCGGGACGGTTGGTCGCCGCGATCAGGATCACGCCGCCCTTGACGTCGAAGCCGTCCATCTCGACCAGCAGCTGGTTGAGGGTCTGCTCGCGCTCGTCGTGACCGCCGCCGAGGCCGGCGCCGCGGTGGCGGCCGACCGCGTCGATCTCGTCGACGAAGACGATGGCCGGGGCGTTCGCCTTGGCCTGCTCGAACAGGTCGCGGACGCGGCTGGCGCCGACACCGACGAACATCTCGACGAAGTCGGAACCGGAGATCGAGTAGAACGGCACGCCCGCCTCGCCGGCCACGGCCCGGGCGAGCAGGGTCTTACCGGTTCCGGGCGGCCCGTAGAGCAGCACACCCTTGGGGATCTTGGCCCCGACGGCCTGGAACTTGGCCGGCTCCTGCAGGAACTCCTTGATCTCCTGGAGCTCCTCGACGGCCTCGTCGGCGCCCGCGACGTCCGCGAAGGTCGTCTTGGGGGTGTCCTTGGTGATGAGCTTCGCCTTGGACTTGCCGAACTGCATGACGCGCGAGCCGCCGCCCTGCATCTGGTTCATCAGCAGCAGGAACACGCCGACGATCAGCACGAACGGCAGCAGCGAGATCAGAATGCCGAGGAAGGCGTTCTGCTTGTCCACCTTGACGGTGTAGCTCGGCAGCTTGCCACTGCTCACGTCCTGCTGCAGTTCGGTCTGCAGCGTCGCCGCGAACTGGTCGGAGGCGTAGGGGGCCTGGATCATGTTCGTGCCGTCGACGGACTGGCCGTCCTTCAGCTGAACCTTGATCATCTGGCTGTCACCGGTCGTGACCTGGACCGACTGGGCCTGACCCGCGTTGATCGCGCTGATGACCTTGCTGGTGTCCTCGGTCTTGTAGCCCTGGGCCGAAGACACCACCTGCATCAGCACGACGATGGCGAGGACAGCCAGCACAATCCACATCACCGGCGCACGGAAGTATCGCTTCACGTCCATCCATGCGGGGCGACCCTGGCCGCCCCGTCCCTCCTGCCACTAAGTGCGGCACCCCCGGCCCTTCGGCCGGTGGTGCGTCCTATGTCTGTGTTTGTCCTCGACCGTCCCCGATAGGAACAGCGAATTATTGGACGGTACCGCAGCCATTCTCCATGTGAACGGTTGCGTTCCCGTGTCAAACGGCTCTTCCCACGGTCCAACGGAGGGAAACCGAGCACTGTTCCCACCGCCCTGGAGCAATCCGCCCGGGCTCAGCCGCCGTACACGTGCGGGGCGAGCGTGCCGACGAAGGGCAGGTTGCGGAACTTCTCCGCGTAGTCCAGCCCGTAGCCGACGACGAACTCGTTCGGGATGTCGAAACCGACGTACCTGACGTCGATCGACACCTTGGCCGCGTCCGGCTTGCGCAGCAGCGTGCAGACCTCCAGCGACCCGGGGTTGCGCGACTGCAGGTTGCTGAGCAGCCAGGACAGCGTCAGACCGGAGTCGATGATGTCCTCGACGATCAGCACGTCGCGGCCGGAGATGTCGGTGTCCAGGTCCTTGAGGATACGGACCACCCCGGAGGACTTGGTGCCCATCCCGTAGGAGGAGACCGCCATCCAGTCCATGGTGACATCGGAGTGCAGCGTCCGGGCCAGGTCGGCCATCACCATGACCGCGCCCTTGAGCACGCCCACGATGAGCAGATCCTTGCCCGCGTAGTCACGGTCGATCTGCGCGCCCAGCTCGAGCAGCTTGGCGTCGATCTCGTCCTTGCTGATGAGCACCTTGGCAAGGTCGGTGCCCATGTCCTTCTCGTCCACCCGCGCTACTTCCTCGAAGCTGGATTCCGCAGAGTCGTCCCTGCGCCTGCGTTCCTCAACCTTACGGGAGCGCCGGAAGTCTCAGACTCGCCGGAAGGCCAGGCGGCCCGCCTGCCGCCGCATCCGGACGTCGCCGGGCAGATGGACCGCACCCTGGCCGTGCCAGGCGGTGACCAGCTGGTCCATCGCCTCGACATGGCGGGCGAACAGCTCCCCGCCGGGGGACCCGGCGGCCAGCGCGGCCCGGCGCAGCACCCGGCGGCGGACGGCGGCGGGCAGATCGGCCAGGCGCGCGCAGTCGAGGCCGTCCGGGTGGGTGATCTCCGTCTCGGCCTGGGCCGCCCACGCGTCGAGGGCGTCGGCGTCGTCACGGAAGAGCCGCGCGGTGCGGGCCAGGGCCTCGACCACGCCGCCGCCGAGGTGCTTCTCCAGCACCGGCAGCACCTCGTGGCGGACCCGGGCGCGGGTGTAGGCGGGGTCGGTGTTGTGCGGGTCGTCCCAGACCGGCAGGTCGAGCACGTGGCAGGCGGCGCGGGTGGTGGCCCGGTCGAGCTCCAGGAAGGGGCGGCGGTAGCGGCCGGCGACGACGGGCATGCCGCTGAGCGAGCGGGTGCCGCTGCCGCGGGCCAGGCCGAGCAGGACCGTCTCGGCCTGGTCGTCGCGGGTGTGGCCGAGGAGCACGGCGCGGGCTCCGTGGCGCTCGGCGGCGGCCTCCAGCGCGGCGTAGCGGGCGTCCCGCGCGGCGGCCTCGGGACCGCCGTGGCCGCGCGCGGCAGGAACGTTCACCCCGAGCGCGTCGACCGGGTCGAGCCCGAGGTCGCGCAGGCGCGTGGCGACCTCCACGGCGCGGGCGGTGGAGCCGGTCTGGAGCCCGTGGTCGACGGTCACCGCACCGGCGCGGATGCCCAGCTTGGCGGCCTCGAAGACGGTGGCGGCGGCGAGGGCCATCGAGTCGGCCCCGCCGGAGCAGGCCACCAGCACGAGCGGCGCGGAGGGCGCCGGCTTCGGACGGGGTCTGCGGTACTTCGCGTGCCGCGGGTCGACGTCGCCCACGGAGCGGATGAACTGCGGGGGTACGGCGGCTTCGTTCCCGGGGGCTCGGCTCCCGGGGGCGAAAGTGGCGGGAACCTCGTCGGAGAACTCGGCGAGCACCCGGCGCACCGCCAGGCGTATCGCCGCTACCGCGGGATGGGGGCCCATGACCGATCACTCCTCAGGGCGGGTGGACTGCCGCATCGTCTCACACCCAGAGTGACCGGGATGTTGCGCATCGTCGCAGAAGTCATCGACGACACGCGGGTGCGTCGTCGTCCCGCAGTACCGGTTCGATCGGACGAGTGAATGCCGAATCGTTTCGGCGGGGCGACGGCGCCCCGCCGGTCCGTCGTCCCGGAGCTGGGCCCCGGGGCGGGCCGGCGGTTGCGGGCGGCGCCTCAACGATGCATTCGGGCCACCCAGGCGGCCGGGTTGTGGATCTCCTCCCGCGTGGGGAGGGTGTTCGGGGACGTCCAGACCTTGTTGAAGCCGTCCATCCCCACGGCGTCCAGCACCGCGTTCACGAAGACGGCCCCGTCCTGGTACTGACGCAGCTTCGCGTCCATGCCGAGCAGGCGCCGCAGCAGCTGGTCCATCCGGCTCGCGCCCTTGGCGCGGCGCTGCTGGAACTTCTCGCGGATCTCCCCGACGGTCGGCACGACCTGCGGCCCCACCCCGTCCATCACCACGTCGGCATGACCCTCCAGCAGGGACATCACGGCCGTCAGCCGACCGAGGATCTCCCGCTGAGTGGGCGTCTGCACGACCTCGACCAGGTTCTCCGGCTTCTGCCCGCCCTCGGTGAGGGCCTCGCGCAGCCGCTCGAAGAGCGTGCCCGGGTCGATCTCGGTCTCGGCGAGGAACGCCTGGATCTCCCCCTCGATGTGGTCCCGCAGCCAGGGCACCGCGGTGAACTGGGTCCGGTGGGTCTCCTCGTGCAGGCACACCCACAGCCGGAAGTCGTGCGGGTCCACGTCGAGCTCCCGCTCGACGGCGACGATGTTCGGCGCGACCAGCAGCAGCCGTCCCGGCGGGGTGACCGGTCGGCCGTCCTCCGGCGCGGAGAGGTCGGCCGGCAGGTCGGCCGGCGCGAAGGTCTCGTACTGCCCGAGCACCTTGGTCGACAGGAAGGAGAGCACCAGCCCGAGCTCGACGCCGGTCATCTTGCTGCCGACGACGCTCATCGCCGCCCCGCCCGGGATGTTCGCCCGCCGGGCCGCCAGCTTGCCCGTGAGCGGGCTGATGACGGTCCGGAACCCGGCCACGTTCGCCTTGATCCACCCCGGCCGGTCCACGACGAGCACGGGGGTGCCGCTCTGCGGGGCCCCCATGCGCGTGTACGCGCGCACGTGCTCCTCCGCCTCGTGCGCGTGGGTCCGGAGCTCGGCGACGACGGCCCGTGCCTCCTCCCGCGTCACCTCCGGCCCCGGCCGTACGAGGCGGGTCGCCGTGGCGACCGCGAGATCCCAGTCGATCATGTCCGTGCCGTTGCTGCTGTTGCCGCTGGCGCTCGTCATGCGTTCAACCGTACGTTCTCCCGGCCGGTTCGGGCAGCAGCGTCGCACGATCGAGGCGTGCCCCTACCCGCAGCCGCAGGTCGCCAGGCGGGAGGCCAGGACGTCGAGGGCCGCGCGGGCCGCGTCCTGGCTGCCGCTGCCGTTGGACATGAAGGCGAACGCCAGCGGCCGGCCGCTGCGGTCCACCACCAGGCCAGCCAGGGTGTTGACGGTCTGCAGGGTGCCGGTCTTGGCCCGGACGACGCCGAGGCCGGCCTCGCTGCCGGCGCCGCCGTAGCGGTTGTCCAGGGTGCCGGTGAAGCCCGCGATCGGGAGACCGCTGATGACGCTGCGCAGCTCGGGGTGGGCCGGGGAGGCGTCCAGCACCAGCAGCTGCGTCAGGACCGCCGCCGGGATGCCGTCGTCGCCGCTGAGGCCGCTGGAGTCGGCCAGGTGGGTCGAGCCGAGCCGGATGCCCAGCCGGGCGAGCCGCGCGGTCACCGCCGCCGCGGCGTCGGTGAAGGTCGCAGGCCTGCCGGAGGCGAGGGCGACGGCGTGGCCGAGGGCCTCCGCGACGTCGTTGTCGCTCTCGGTCAGCATCCGCTCGACGATGTCGCTCAGCGGCGCGCTCTGGACCTGGGCGAGCTGCGGGGCGTTCGCGGGTGCGGTCCCCTGGGACGGGGAGGTGTCGACGTCGACGCCGTCCGCCGTCAGGGCCGCGGCGAAGGCGTTCGCGGCGTGCAACGCGGGGTCGGCCTCGCGGGGGGCGTTCTCCGTGCTGGTCGGGTCGAGCCGGCCCTCGTCGGCGGTGAGGGCTTGGACCAGGGCGATGTTCTCGTTGACGCCGATGGGGTGCAGGGCCGGCGCGGAGAAGAGCGAGATGTCGTAGTGGAGCGTGATCCGGTGCCCGCCGCCCAAGGGCGCGGCGGACGCGGACGCCCCCGACGAGGCCGAGGGGCTCGCCTGGGCGCGGAGCGCGGCCGCCGTCGCCGCCGCGAGGGCGGTCAGGCTGTCGGGACCGCTCGACGCGCTCAGCGTCGGGTCGCCGCCGCCGACCAGGGTCAGGCCGGTGGCTGCGTCACCCACCACCTTGGTGGTGAAGCGGTGGTCCGGCCCGAGCAGGCTGAGCGCGGCGGTCGCGGTGGCGATCTTGTTGGTGGACGCGGGCTCCTGAGCCTGGTCCGCGCCGACGCTGTAGAGGGTGTGGCCGTCGGTGACGTCCACGACGGAGGCGGTGACCCGGCCGAGCACGGACACGCCCATCGGCCCGGCCAACGTGCCGCCGAGGCCGGCGGCGGTCGGCAGAGTGCCCGATCCGCTCGCGGGGGCGAGCACGTCCGCGGCGTCGTGCCAGGCCGGGCCGGCGGGCTTCGGCGTGCCCGGACGACCGCCGTGGCGGGCCGCGGCGGAGGGCCGCCCCTCCGCGAGCGCCCGGTCGCCCACCCGCTGACCGCCCTGCCAGGGCCCGGCCACCGCGATGCTGACGACGACCAGCACCAGCCCGCTGCCTGCGGCGACGCCGACGACCCAGCGCGTGGGCGCGTACGCGTACCGCCGCCCGTACTTCCGTCCGTACGGCCGCCCGTACTCCCGCCACGCTCGCTCGGCCGAACGCAGCGCGGACGCGCGTATCGGTCCCGTCCGCTCCGCCGCCTGCCGTGCGACCTGCCCCGCGACTCGTCTCGCCGTCGCGGCCGCCCGGCCTCCACGGTCCGCCCAGTTGCCCATCCGGCCCTTCCCCATTCCTGAGCACTCCACGCCGTAGGAGACACTATTGGCTGCAACCACTGATATTGGAGGAGAGCTGTGGAGTTCGACGTCACGATCGAGATCCCGAAGGGTTCGCGGAACAAGTACGAGGTCGACCACGAGACTGGTCGCATCTACCTCGACCGCATGCTCTTCACCTCGACCCGCTACCCGGCCGACTACGGCTTCGTCGACGGGACCCTCGGCGAGGACGGCGACCCGCTGGACGCGCTCGTCATCCTGGAGGAGCCCACCTTCCCCGGCTGCGTCATCAAGTGCCGCGCCATCGGGATGTTCCACATGACCGACGAGGCGGGCGGCGACGACAAGCTGCTCTGCGTCCCGGCCTCGGACCCGCGCTGGGAGCACCTGCGCGACATCCACCACGTCTCGGAGTTCGACCGCCTCGAGATCCAGCACTTCTTTGAGGTCTACAAGGACCTGGAGCCCGGCAAGTCCGTCGAGGGCGCCCACTGGGTCGGCCGCCAGGAGGCGGAGGAGGAGATCACCAACTCCATCAAGCGCCTCGCCGAGTCCGGCAAGAGCCACTGACCAGCGGCAGAAGGCACGACCGACGCCGCCGTCCCTCCGCACCGGACGGCGGCCGCACCTGAGCCCGGCGGACCGACGTCCGCCGGGCTTCGTGCGTTCCGGCTCAGGCCTTGTACAGGTCGAGGTCGTCGTTCATGAAGAGCTGGACGTAGCCGCAGTTCCAGCAGATCAGGCCGGTGGCCGACTCGTTCGCCCAGCCGAGGTTGAGCAGTTCCATGCCGGAGCTGTTCAGCTTGACCTCGCGGTCCCGGAAGGCGTCGCCGCCACAGAAGCCGCACCTGATCCACTTGCCACCGATCGCCGCGCGCACGGGCTTGGCCACGTTCTCCCACCTCTCCTGCGGTCCGCCCCGCTCGGGGCGGCGGCGGCCAGCCTAGGCGGTGTCACGCCGCCGGTATGACAAATGTCCTGCCCGAGTCAGGACGGCTGTTTCTGCCGCTGTGGTCCCCCGGCGCGGGAAGCTCGTGGTCGTCAGGGAGAGACGCAGTCCAGGGGGAGACGACCATGGCGATCGGCCAGCTCAGCAACGCGTTCACGTTCAAGCGCAGCCGCCCCGAGCCGCTCGCGCCGGGTGAGATCAAGCCGCTGTCGCCGTGGTTCTTCGCCTTCGAGGGGGTGATGGGCGCGGCCTTCGACATCGTCAAGCTGCACCCGGACGCGTGGATGGCGCTGGTCGCGCTGGGCGCGGTCAACATCGCGGTCGGCTTCACCATGCTGGGTCGTCGGCGCAAGCTGCTACGGGCCATGCTCAAGAACGGCCGCAGCCGGAAGATCCTGGTCGGGCTGATCGCCCTGCGGGTCGGCGTCCACGCCGGGCTGGGCGCCCTCGGCACGCAGGTCGAGGGGACGGCGGGGCACCTGGCGATGGCCGTGGCGATGACGGCCGTGACGGTCGCGCTGCTCTGGTACGACCAGCGGGTGACGTTCCGTGCGCTCGGGCTCGTCCCGGCGACGGCCGAGCCCCAGCAGGCCTGAACCATGGACGGACGCCCCCCGGCGTGTCACCGTGGCCGTCTCGGCGCAGGTGCGTGGACGGGGGTGCCATGCGGGGGTTGGCCGTCCTGTTGAGGCCGGAACGGGTGTGGGCGCGACGGGTGCGGGCCAGGTCAGTGAGGTGGGCGCTGCCGCGCGGGCGCTCGGCGCGGCGGCCGCGTGCCTGGTCGTCCTGCTGGCCCCGCCCCTGCCGGTGCGGCTGCTCGCACTGGCGCTGCTCGGCGGTGCGCTGCCGTCCCCGCTGTGGGCCGCGCCGCATCACGGCGACCCGGACGCCCTGCGTTTCCGTCGGCGGCATCGGCGGATCGGGCTGCGGGCGGCGTGCCTGCTGCTGTTCGCCGCGGTGGCCGTACCCCTCGCGGGCGGCCCGATGGCGGCGGGCTACAGCACGCCGGTGCACTTCGATCCGGACGCGGGCCGTCCGCCTGCCCTGCCCGCCCAGCTGCGGGAGAGGCACGGCGCGGCGCCACGGCGCCTCGCCTGCCGCTGCGGCGAACGCCTGCTCCGCTGGACGGGAGCTGCCCGGCCGCGCCGGGCTGGTCGGCGACGCGCTCTGCCCCCGGCGTGCCGCCGACTTTCGGCCGACCGGCGGCCGACGCTCCGGCGAGCAGGCGGGACGGCGAACGGAGCGGCGGTGGTCAGGGGCGGGCGTAGAAGGCCGGGGTGCCCATGATCCACAGGGAGGCGGTCTTGACGACGTCGCCCGTGCGCGGGGCCTCGATGACGGTGTCGTCGCCGGTGAAGAGTGCGACGTGGAAGATGCCCTGCGGGCTGCCGTCGTGGGACCAGAAGACCAGGTCGCCCGGTTGCAACTGACGGTAGGTCACCGGGTGCGACTGCTGGTACTGGTCCGCGGCGTAGTGCGGCAGCTCGACGCCCGCCCGCTCCCAGGCGCGCATGGTGAGGCCCGAGCAGTCGTAGTTCTGCGGGCCCGCGCCCCCCCAGACGTACGGGAGGCCGAGGGCCGCACGCGCGAAGGCCAGCACGCTGTGCACGTCTCCGGGCCCGGACGGCGGAGGCGGCGGCGTGGCCTGCTGCTTGGCCGGGGCGGCGAGCGCGGCCAGCTTGGCCGCCTGCGCGGCGAGCGCCTGGGCGTGGGCCTCCGTCAGCTGGAGCGCGACCCGTTGGGCATCGGCCAGGCCCTCGAGCAGCGCGGTGTGCTGTGCGTCCAGCACGGCGACCTGCGCCTGTTGTGCGGCCAGTTGCAGTTGGGCGGCCGTCCGAGCGGCCGCGACCTTGGCCGTCGCCGCGGCGGCCGCGGTGTTCGCCTGCTGGGCGGCGGTGTCCGCGCGCGCGGCCTGCGTCGCGGTCGCGACGGCCTGCCGCAGGGCGCTCTGCGCCTGCTGGGCCACGCCCTGGGCGGCCTCCGTGGCGAGCTCCGCGGCGTGCGGGTCCCGCGCCGCGAGGAGGCCGGCGAGGCCGGCCAGCTGTGGCGGCCCGCCCTCCCGGTACTGCTGGGCGGCCAGTGCGCCGACCATCTCGCGCGCGCCGCGCTCGGCAGCGTCCGCGCCACGGGCCGCAACGGAGGTGGCGGCGGCCTGCGCCGCGGCCTTCTGCTGCGCGACGACGGCGCCGTTGTACGCCTCCACGGCGGACTCCACGCGCACGTTCGTCGCCGCCTCGGCGCTCTGCGCGGCGATGAGCTGCGTCTCGACGGCCTCGACCTGCGCCTGCGCGGCCTGAGCGGCCGTCTGCGCGGACGCGAGCCGCCCGGCGGACGGGCCGCCGGGCCCGTCGTCCGCGGCAGCCCGCGGCGTGGCGAGAACGGCTGCGAGCAGCAGCGCGGCGGACGCGAGTGCGGAGCTAGGGCGGTTCACCCTCTCAAGTCTGGCCACCCGTCAGAGATTCGCACCGCTGGGTGACCCACCTGGGTGACGGCCCGTCAGTTGTTTCGCGAATCCGGCGGCGCGGCGGCCGTGGGCCTCACGCAAGAAGGCAGCCCCCGCCGCACGGGATCCCGCTGCCCGAGCCGGCCAGCGCCGCCGGCCTGGAGGCCAGGATGCCCGGGCCCGAAGGCTCGGAGGCAGCGAGCACAGCCGGGCCGGGGACGGGAGGGGCCGGGAGGCCACGGCCGGGGGCTGGCGGCGCGGAGACGGGCAGACCGGGCCAGGGTGGCCGGCCGGGCGCCGAAGCGGCGCGGCGGAGGGCGGGCTGGGGCCTGTCTCGTGGATCAGGTCGGATCAGGTCGGATCAGGTCGGATCAGCCCGCGTCGTGGGCCCGGCATGATCCACAAGCCAGGCCCTAGCTAGAGGTTGCTGCGGCGGCGGCCGGCGGCGATGGCGCGGCGGCGGCGGGCGGCGGCGCGGCGGCGGGCGGATTCGGCGGTGCCGGTGGCGGGCTTCGGGCCGTGCTTGACGGCGAGGCGGTTCAGGCGGGCGAGCTTCTGGACCCGGGCCTGGTCCAGCGGGGCGTACGCGGCGTGCTCCAGCCGGGCGGCCACCCGGTGGCCCCAGCGCTCGGCGAAGAGGTGTGCGCGGGAGGGCGCCTGTCCCGGCGGCGTGGGCTTGCCCGCGATCAGGTCGAAGAACCAGGTGCGGGCCGCGTCGCCCCGGCGGTGCCAGCGGGCCTCCCTGCGCCTCGCGCGAGCGAACTTGCGCGGGCGGTAGGTGTAGCGCCAGCGCGCCCAGGGGCTGTTCGGGCGCGCCAGGCGCGTCGCGGCGATCCAGGACAGGCCCGGGACCATGATGCCGATCATGCCGCTCCAGAACTTGCCCTTGAGCAGCGCCACCACCGTGAAGAACGCGTTGACGGAGATGATCGCGATCGCGCCCCAGCGCACCGGCGTGCCCGGGCTGACGCCGAGCGGGAGGTAGCCGACCAGCAGCAGCGCGGCGAAGAGGATGCCGATGATCACCGCGTCCACGGACTTGCGGCCCTGCTCGCTCCAGTAGACGTCCTCCAGGTGCAGCAGCAGCGCGAACTCGTCCAGGACCAGTCCGCAGCCGATGCCGAAGATCAGCCCCGCGACGTCGATCCACGGGTGCGTGCCGTCCGTCGCGAACACCGTGAAGCCCGCGGCGAGCAGGAAGAAGACCCCGAAGACCACGTGGTGGATGTGCAGGCCGCCGGGGGTGACGTTGCCGGGCCACCACTTCACGCCGCGCCTGATCATCCGGACGCTGAACCGGATGAACAGGAACGAGCCGATGAACCCGGCCAGCAGCAGGAAGAGCGGCTGTTTTCCGGGGTCCTGGATGTGGTGCGTGTAGTAGCCCCAGAAGTGGCCGCGCATCAGAAGCCTCGGGTGCGCTTGGCCGCGCCGCGCTGCTTCGCGCCGCCGACCACGCCCTGGGGGATCTTCAGGAACAGGCGGGCCAGCTCGCCGCCGAGGTTGACGCCGACGGCCAGCGCCAGGGCCAGCGCGGCCGCGCGGATGACCGACAGCACGCCCGGGATCGGCTGGTTCTGGGTGAAGAAGAGCAGGCCGAGGTAGATCACCGAGCCCGGCAGCAGCGGGCCGAGGGCCGCCGTCACGTACGGGAGCGAGGAGGCGTAGCGGTAGCGGGAGGCCATCTGGCCGAAGAGGCCGATGACGGTGGCGGCCACCGCCGTGGCGACGATCGCGGAGATGCCGGCCCCCCGCAGCACCCCGAAGGCGGTCCAGCCGACGCCGCCGAGCACGGTGACGACCGGCAGCACCTGACGGGAGGTCTGCAGCAGGACGGCGAAGCACAGCGTCAGCGCCATCGCCGCCGGGAGCTGGATCAGCGGGGCGGACTGCTGCGTGAAGGTCTGCTCGGGGTGCAGGCTCGCGCCGAAGTTGACGCCGATGTAGAGCACCAGCGTCACGCCCGCCACGATGCCGACGACGAGGTAGAGGACCTCCAGCAGACGGGCGGCGGCGGTGATGTAGAAGCCGGTCAGGCCGTCGGCCACGGCCGCCACCAGCGCGCGGCCCGGCAGCAGGGCGTACAGGCCGCCGGTGATGACGACGGAGCCGCGCAGGTCGGAGCCGATCAGGGTGAGGCCGACGCCGAGCCCGGCGGCCGGGGTGGCCGCGATGACGAACTGGTAGAACTCCGGCAGCCCGCGGGTGGAGATCAGCCAGGCAAGCCGGTCGCCGATGACGGAGGCGACGAACGCGCACAGCAGCACCAGCCAGGCCTGCCCGTCGGCCTTGCCGCCGACCAGCATCGTCGCCGCGCCCGCGAGCGCGCCCGTGGCCAGCGAGAGCACCCAGGTCGGGTAGGGGTGCCGGTTGCGGCGGATCTCGGCGAGCCGGCCGTAGGCCTCCTCGACGCCGACGCGCTCGGAGGTGATGTCCGCGACGAGCCGGTAGACCGAGGCGAGCCGGGTGTAGTCGGAGCCGCGCCGCCGCACCACGCGGGTGGAGGTGACCGGCGGCTCGACCAGCGAGGGCTGGTAGGTGATCGCGATCAGCGTGAAGGTGACCTGCGGCTCGCAGCGGTCCAGGCCGAGCGCGTGCGAGACGCCCAGCATGGCCGCCTCCACGTCCTCGGCGGCCTCGCCGCTGGCCAGCAGCAGCTCGCCGATGCGCAGCGTCAGGTCGAGCACGCGGGCGATCTTGGGCGCGGTCACCTCCGCGGCCCGGTCCTCCGATTCCGTGCGCTCGAAGGCGGGTCGCTCGGACATCGGGGTGCGCAGCAGCGTGCGCATCCGGTCCGGCCAGGGGGCCTCGCCGGGCGCGCCGCGACGCAGGTCCCGGCGCATGGCCTCGACCGGGATGCCCATGGTCGGGGTGTAGCCGAAGCGCGCCCAGTCCTCGTCGGAGGCCTCCTCCTCGGAGGCCTCCAGGGAGGCGGGGGTGGTGCCGACGGGTCCCGTGGGGCCGAGCAGCCCGGGGGTGACCGACAGCTCCTCCTCGGCCCACCCCCCTGCCCGCTCCTCTGTCTCCTGCTCCGCCTGCGCTGTCCGTTCCGGCTGCTCCGGCTGCTCGGGCTCTCCTGGCCGCACGCCCTCGGGCACCTACCGCTCCCCTCGTACTCTGGCTCTTACCTTGCCTGATCACGAGGGGAGACGCACACTCCGGTCCGGCAGGAGGCGGCTCAGGCGGAGAGCAGTCCGCGGCCGAGCCAGTCCGAGCCGTCCTCGACGCCCGGCAGCACGAAGAAGTAGCCGCCGCCCGTCGGCGAGATGTAGTCGACCAGCGGCTCGTCGATGAGCCTGGTCTGGGTGGCCTCGAACTGGCGGACGACGTCCTGCTGGTAGCAGCAGAAGGCGAGGCCCATGTCGAGGTTGCCGACGCCGTCGATCCCGCGGTCGTAGTTGAAGCCGCGGCGCAGGATGCGCGAGTCGTCCGTCCTGGCGGTGCGGGGGTTGGCCAGCCGGATGTGGGCGTCGAGCGGAATCGCGTTGCCCTGCGGGTCCTTGGCGTAGTCGGGGATGTCGGTCTCGTTCGCGCCGTCCAGCGGGGCGCCGGTGTCCTTGCGGCGGCCGAACATCTTCTCCTGCTCGGTGAGCGAGACCCGGTCCCAGAACTCCACCAGCATCCGGATGATCCGGATCACCTGGTAGCTGCCTCCCGCCGCCCAGGCCGGCTCGCCGGAGCCCGCCTCGACCCAGACCAGCCGGTCCATCTCCCGGCCCGACGTCACGTCCGGGTTGGCGATGCCGTCCTTGAAGCCCAGCAGGTTGCGCTGCGCGCCGGTGGGGCGCGGCGCGGACTGGAAGCCGTCGATGCGCCACTTGACCTGCATCAGGCCGCGGGTGTGCTTCGCAATGTCGCGCATCGCGTGCAGCACGGTGTCCTGGCGGGAGGCGCAGATCTGCAGGCTGAGGTCGCCGTGGCACTCGGCCGGGTTCAGGTTGTCGTTGGGGAAGGTCCGCATCGGCGTGAGCCTGGCCGGGCGCTGCTTGGCCAGGCCGTAGCGACCGTCGAAGAGCGAGGCGCCGACGCCGACGGTGACGGTGAGGTCGTCGGCCGGGACCACCGGGCCGAGGATCCCGCTGTCGGACGGCGGCGCGCCGACGCCGAGGTCCGGCGGGGTGCCGCCGGAGGTGAGGAAGCGGATCCGCCCGGTCAGGGTGCGCAGCAGCTGCTCCAGACCGGCCTTGTCCTGGGCGATGACGGTCATCGACAGGAACGCGGCGAAGGCCGGGGCCGGGGTGGTGACGCCCGCCTGGTGCTCGCCGTGGAAGGCGACGCTGCCGGTGCTGAAGTCGCTGGACGGGTCGGCGGCGGCCGGGGTGGCCGTGGCGCCGGTCAGCGACAGCGCTCCACCGGCGATCGCTGCGCCGGCCGCGCCCGCGCCGAGGGCGGTCCTGACGAAGCTGCGGCGCGAGGAGCCCGGGCGCTCGCCCGATCCATAGCCGAACGGGCAGGAGCCGGTGGCGTTCTGGTGGTCGGTCACGTCGGTCATCAGGCGGACTTCCGGATCTCGAGCAGGTCGGGAATGGGCGAGAGGTCTTCGAGCAGCTGGCCGAGCGCGCCGTTGAGCTGGGCGCGCAGCGTCGGGTCGAGCTGCCGCACCGGCGTCCAGGAGCCGTTCGGCTGCTGTCCCTGCTTCAGCAGGGACGAGAAGCGGGCGATGTCGGCGTCGACGGTGCCGAGCAGGTCCGGGCTGCGCTTGGCGATCAGCGGGCGCAGCACCGTCAGCAGCTCCTGGGTGCCGACGACGTTGGCCTGCGCGGTGGCCAGGTTGGTGCCGCTGCCCTCGTCGGTGTCGGCGGTGAGCTCGAACTGGAGCGTGTTCTCCAGGATCTCGTGGGTGCGAAGCGGCAGGTCCGAGGGGTCGAAGTCCTGGCTCGGGAAGGCCTTGCGCAGGCCCGTGACGTCGGAGGCGAGCTGGTCCGCGACCGGCGCGAGGGAGGCGGCGGACTGCCCGTGCCACAGGCCGTACTCGATCCGGTGGAAGCCCTGGAAGCCCGGGTCGTTCACGCCCTGCGGCAGGCCGTCGGCCCGGCCGTTGATCTTCTTGTCGAAGTCCTCGAAGGTGCCGTAGGCCGCGCCGAGGGAGGAGTACTGCAGGTGCGCGGTCAGCCAGTCAACCTTGGCGGCGGCGACGTCGCCCGCGTGCAGGTCGGCGGCGAGCTTGGCGGTCTGCGTCTGCAGCGTGGCGAGGCCCGCGTCGACGAACTGCTGGTACTGGGCCAGCGGACCGGCCAGGTCCTGCTCCGAGACGGGCAGGACGGCGGCGACGGAGCCCCCTCCGGAGACGGTGACGGCCGCGGAGGTCACGGCCTTTCCGCCGGTCGGCACGCAGCGCCAGGCGTACTGTCCGGAGCCGATGGTGGCGACCAGCGCGCGGGTGGTGCCGGGGGCCAGGCCCTCGATCTCGCCGTAGACGGCGTTGGTGGCCGGGTTGACCAGGTAGACCTCGGAGGTCTGCGGGCCTGTGTTGTGCATCTGGAAGGTCTGCTGGCCGGGCTGCGGGGCGGCGAAGCCCTTGCCGCACTCGGTCGGCGAGACGGAGACGGTCGCGGCCGCGGGCCGCTTGCCGTCGGAGGAGGCGATGACCACTCCCGCGACGACCGCCGGGACGGCGACGACGGCCACCGGCACGACCCAGCGGCGGCCGCGCGCGGGCGCTTCGGCATCGGCCGCCCGCGCGGCCTCGGGCTCGGGCTTCGCCTCGGCGGCCCCGGCCTCGGCCTCGACCGCCCGCGGAGCGGCCGGCTCCGGGGCGGCCGGCTTCGGGGCGGCCGGCTTCGGGGCGCGCAGGCCGCGGACGAAGAGGGTCATCACGGTGCCCAGGTAGAGCACGTAGGCGACGACCTGGAGCCAGGTCATCTGGGTGGTGAGGTTGAGGACGCCCTGGACGAGCGTCGCGTACCAGGAGTTCTGGTCGACGCTGCCGCTGAGGTCCACGGCGAAGGCGGTCGCGCCCGGCAGGACGCCGCCCTCCTGGAGGTCGCGCAGGCCGTAGGCGAGGACGCCTGCGGCGATGACGATCAGGCCGATGCCGGTCCAGGTGAAGAACCGGGTCAGGTTGATCTTCAGCACCCGCCGGTACAGGCCCCAGCACAGGGCCGCCGCCAGGACCAGGCCGACGGCCGCGCCGACCAGCGGGCCGGTGGACTCGCCGGCCGTCTGCGCGGTGGTCCAGATGAACAGCGCGGTCTCCAGCCCCTCCCGGCCGACCGCCAGGAAGCTGGTGAGGACCAGCATCCCCGAGCCGATGGCCAGGGCCGCCGTCACCTTTTCCTTGATCTCGCCGGAGAGGTTGCGGGCGTTGCGGCGCATCCAGAACACCATCGCCGTGACGAACGCGACGGCGACGACACTGAGGGAGCCGCCGAACGCCTCCTGGGCCTTGGCCGAGAGGTTCGCCGAGGTGAACGTCAGGATCGCGCCGAAGCTGAGGGAGAGCCCCACCGCGGCCAGGACGCCCGTCCAGACCTGCGGCAGTCGGCCCCGCTCCTCACCGCGGACGAGGGTCGCGACAAGGATGGAGACGACCAGTCCCGCCTCCAGCCCCTCTCGCAGACCGATCAGGAAACTGGGGAACGCGTCGTTCCACATCCTTGGCCCCTCCCCCGGGGCCGTTCGCCCGGACGCACACGTATGGCAGCACACGCCGACCACCGCTCGGTGGTTAGCTTAGGCATACCTTACTAGCGCCCTCGACAAAGTCGAGCAGGGCCCTCCCGGGGCGGTCAGCGCACCTGCACGGTGACGACCTGGGAGGTCCGGTCCACGACGAGGCGGCCGTGCCCGTTGCGGCCGACCAACTGGGAGCGGAAGGCCAGCGTTCCGGGGTGGGCGGGGTGCACTGCCAGACGCAGCGCTCCCTCCCGCCCGCAGCCGACGGCGCGCCAGGGCCCGTGGCCGACGCGCTCGTCCAGGCACAGGCGGACGGGGTTGCCGCCGAAGTCGTCGGAGGCGCCGTAGGCGATGAGGCCGATGCGCTGCCCCGGCGTGACGCTGCGCGCGCTGACCTGGATCGCGATGGAGGACTTGGCGAAGGCCGGCCCGGCGCTCGCCACCGCGAGGCCGGTGGCCGCCAGAACGGAGGCGGCGATGAGCGCGGAGGCGCTGCGTGCGGACATGGCGATCCCTCGATGAGCCACGGACTGATGGTGCTCGTGCGACGAGACGCGCCGAACGTGCCGAGAGTGACAGATCCAAGGATGCCGCTTCAACCGGACGAAGGTCGGGAAACGGGCATTCGACCGGCGGGCGGCCGCAGCGGACCCCAGGTCAGGCCGCCACCGGGCGGAAGACCGGACGCAGTGATCCGTCACCCGTCTCGGCGACCTCCAGCCGCACCGGCGCGCCGCGCCAGATCCGGTGGGCGGGAGTCGGCGCGAGCCGGGCCCGCACCCGGAAGCCCTCGTCCAGCTCGACGACCGCGGTGCGCTCCTGCCAGTCGTCGGGGCCGACCGCCTGCGGCAGGGCGTGGATCCGCCCGCGTCCGCTGCTGCGCTCCCAGACGAAGTCCGGGCCGCCGCAGGTGGCGCAGAGCAGGCTGACGCTGCAGAACCGCGTCGAGCACCACTGACACCGCTGGTAGCGCAGCTCCCCGAGCGCCAGCCCCTCGCGGTAGACCTCGGCCGGGCTTTTCGCGGTCGCGGCCTTCGTCGCGGCCTTCGCCGTCACAGCCGTGCTCGCCATCAGTTGCCTCCTCCAACCTTCACGAACGATCGTTAAGCTAGAGGCGAAGGGAGCCGCTGTCCAGTAGGCCGCGGAAACCCGGGCTCGATAGAATCCCGAACGATCGCTCAGTCCCGTCATCGCCCAGTCACGTCGTAAGGACAGGCTCGAATGCGCCCTGCCGGTCAGACCGCGTTGCTCGAAGCCGCCCGGCAGGAGTTCGCCGAGCGGGGCTTCGGCAGCGCCTCGATCCGGAACATCGCCGCGCGGGCCGGGATGAGCCTCTCCGCGATGTACCACTACTACTCCGGCAAGCAGGAGCTGCTGCACGCGCTGCTGGACGAGGGCATGGACCGGTACTTCGCCTCGGTCGCGGCCGAGCTCGACTCCGTCGGCGGCGAGCAGGCCGCACCCGCGGACCGGCTCGGCGCGGTCGTCGCGGCCACCACCCGGTTCCGCGCGGAGCACGCGGCGCGCAGCAACATCCTGCTGCTGGAGGAACGCAGCCTGGAGGCGGAGCGCCTGGAGCTGTACAGCAGGCGACAGGCGGAGGCCACCAACCTGTTCCGCGACCCGATCGAGGCCGGCATCGCCTCAGGGGAGTTCCACACCCCCTACCCGGACGAGGCCCGGCGCGGGGTCATCGCGATGTGCAACGCCGTCGCCCAGTGGTACCGCTCCGACGGCGCGCTGACGCTCGGGGCGCTGGTCGACCGGCACGTCGAGCTGGCGCTCACGCTGGTGGAGTACCGGCCGCAGCGCAGCTTCGCCGCGCGCGGCCGGTGAACACCTCGGGACCCCCGGTCAGGCCTCGGACTGCTTGGCCTGCTGCTCCGCCACCTTGGCCCGGACCTCGTCCATGTCCACGGCGCGGGACTGCGTGATCACCTCGGCCAGCGCCGGGGCGGGCAGCGCGCCCGGCTGGGCGAAGATGACCGTCCGGTCGCGGATGACCATCAGGGTCGGGATCGACCGGATGTCGAACGCGGCGGCCAGCTCCTGCTGTGCCTCCGTATCGACCTTGGCGAAGACCAGGTCCTGGTTCTCCTCGGAGGCCTTGTCGTAGACGGGCGCGAACTGCCGGCACGGACCGCACCAGGACGCCCAGAAGTCGATCAGAACGAAGTCGTTCTTGTCGACGATTTCGTTGAAGTTGTCCTTGGTCAGCTCGATCGTGGCCATGTCGTGGTTCCGCCTTTCCGGCCGGTTCTCGGCCTGTGCTCACAACGGAGACACGATCCAACCTATTCCGAATCGACCCCGGGGTCGTCCTTCAACGTCTCGGCGAGGCCCTTCGCGTCCGTGCCCAGCGTGCGGTAGACCGCCGCCAGGAGCTCGTCGACCTTGGCGGGGCTGACGGACAGCGACTCCGCCACCTCGTTGCGGTCCTTGCCCCCGACCGTCAGCTGGGCGGCCCGCAGCTGCAGTGCGGTGAGGTCGCGCGATGGCATCGGCCGCAGGCGGTGGGGGCTGACGCCGGAGGCCTTCAGCTCGCGACGGGCACGCTCCGCCAGGCTGGTCGCGCCGCAGTCGCGGGCGATGTCCAGGCCCTGCTCCAGGGCGGCCACCGCATCCCGCAGCCGACCGTCCCGGCGCAGGGCCGCGCCGTAGTCGACCAGGGCGGAGGCGTGCTCGAAGGCGATCGGCGACTGGCCGAGCGCGGAGACGGCCCGGCGCAGCAGGTCCAGCTCCATCGCGGGCTCGGCGACCTTGGCCCAGGCGTGCAGGGCCATGCCCTCGGCGGAGTTCGTTCCGGACCGCAGGGCGCGGCCGTACGCGTCCGCGGCCAGGGAGCGTGCCCGCTCCGGGTCGGTGTCCGCCAGCGCGAGAGCGAGCGTGCTCATCCACGGGGACCAGACGGTGTTCTCCCAGCCGCGCTCGTCCAGCTCGCGGCCGTGGCGCTCGAGCTCGGCCACCGCCTCGTCCCGGCGGCCCTGGGCCAGCAACAGGCGGCCGACCAGGGCGGGCGCGTCCGGCAGCACGGCCGCGGGCGGGTACTGGCCGGGGCGGATGCCGTACTCCTCGGCCAGCTTGGCGGCCTCGTCGGCCTGCCCCTGGGCGAGCATGATGTCGCAGAGGACCGCGACCACGTCCCACAGCAGCGGGTTGCCGGGGCCGAGCCCCTTGGCCTTGCGCAGCAGGGTGGGCCGCAACGCCTTGGCCGCGTCCTCCAGCTTGCCCTGACGGAACATCACCAGGGCCTGGAAGAAGTTGGCGAAGCCCAGGTGGCCGCCGCTCCAACCCATCATCTCGAACTCGTAGGCCGCGTCCATGAAGAGGCTGCGGGCGCGGTCGAGGCGGTCGTTGTAGAGGTAGGCGACGCCGAGCATGACCGGGATCTCGAAGCCCAGGACCTGGTTGGTCCAGCCGAGGCCTTCCACCGGACGGCCGCTGTCCATGCCGAGATCGGCGAAGGCCAGCGCCTCGGACGAGCTCTCGCCCCGCATCGTGAGATCCCAGGCGCGCAGCACCTGGACCGAGCGCGCCTCCGGATCCGTGCGTCCGGTCTGCTGCCGGACCAGCAGCTCCAGCTCGCGCGAGGTCTCGCGCCCCGCCGGGTCGTTGCGGCGCAGCAGCCGCAACATGAAGGACGCCGCCTGCAGCCTGGTGCGCGCGGGGCCGTCCGGCATCCGGGCCACCTCCTCGCGGGTCAGCTCGACGGCCTCGGTGACGCGGTTGCTGTGCGTGAGCGCCTGGCCGAGCCGGAGCACGGCGTTCAGCCGGTGCTCCGGCTCCAGGCCGGGCACCTCGTCGAGCGCCATCTGCAGCTGGCGGACGGTCAGGTCCGGGTCGCGCAGCATGACCGCGCAGCCCAGCTCGTAGCGGACCTCCGCCATCTCCTCCTCCGCCGGGGGCTCGCGCAGCGCGCGCTCCAGACAGCGCTTGGCGGCGTCCGGCGCGCCCATGGCGAGGTGCTCGTGGGCGGCCTGCCGCAGCTGGTGCACGACGGTGGGGTTGTCGTCGGGGTAGAGCTCGATCAGGTGGCGGGAGGCCGCGGCCATGCCGCCCCTGCCCGAGGCGATCACCTCGTCGGCCGCCTTGCTGTGGATGCTGGTGCGCATCGCAGGGAAGGTGATCGACTGGTAGACGGCGCTGGCCACGGTGGGGTGCGAGAAGTGGAACTCGTGCCCGGAACGGGTGAGCATCTGGTCGCCGACCAGCTTGTCGACGGCCGTCTGCGCCTAGTTGAACGGAAGGCCCGCGACCCGGGAGATCAGCTCCAGGTCGAACGGGATGTCCAGCACCGCGGCGGCGAAGGCGGTGCGCTGCACGTCGGTGCCGAGCCGTTCGAGGCGGCGGCCGATGTCGCGGGCGCCGCTGAGCGCGGCGAGCGCGCGCAGCTGGTCCTGGCTCTCCTCGATCGGCGGGACGTCCTGCTCGCTCAGGCGGTCGATGAGGCTGGTGACGAAGAAGGGGTTGCCGTTGGTGATGGACCAGCAGGTGCGGCAGAACACGTCGTCCGCGTCCTCGCCGAGGCGGGTGCGGACCATCGCCTCGACGGCGTTCGGGGAGAGCTTCTGCAACTCGACGCTGTGGCCGCGGGTGCCGAGCTCGCGCACCTCGCGCAGCAGCAGGTCGTCCAGGGAAGGCTCGAGCTCGTCGCTCCGATACGCCAGGGCGACCAGCATCGGCAAGTGCTGAATCTGGCCGACGTAGCTCGCGAGCCACTGGCTCGATTCCGCGTCCGCCCAGTGCAGGTCGTCGACCACCACCAGCAAGGGCCCTTGGCGCACCGCCAGTTGCGTCATGACCCAGCTGAGCGCCTCCTGCACACCCGTCGGGTCGGCCGGGCTGCCGGCCTCCGCGGGGGTGAGGCCGAGGGCCGGCGCGGCGATGTCGTACCAGCCGCCGAACATCTCCCGGCGGTCCGCCTCGTGCAGGTTCGCGAGGGCGGGTTGCAGCAGGCTACGGGCCACGTGGAACGGCGCGCCCTGCTGCTGTTCGGTGGCCCTGGCGAAGAGCAGGATCTGGGCGCCGCGGTCGGTGTTGACCGCCGCGCGCAGGCGGCCCAGCAGGCTCGTCTTGCCGAAGCCGGCCGCGCCCCGGTAGAGCAGCAGACCGCCGGGACTGGTGTCGCCCGCGGCGACGTCCGCCTTCAGCCGGGCGAGGGCGCGTGCGCCCAGGCCGATCGGTTCCTCGCGCTCGTAGAGCTGTCGATCGTCCACGGCTCGCTCCGCTCCTGCCCGTTCTCTTGACCCGCCGGCCGGCCTCGCTTGGGCCCACCCCCGACTTCGAGGTTAACCAGCGCAGAGGCCTCGCGCTGGCGCATCGGAGGATCCTTTGGCAATGCTCAAGACAGATCAGATACGCCAACTCTGTTGGATAATTGAGCATATGACCGATCGATTACTCAACAGGAGTGATCGGTTCAGCTACCGTCGTAATCGGTTCGTACAGGGGGACCACCGAGCCGTCAGACCAGGGGCAGAGGAGGACGAGCTGATGCATGAACTGATGCACCATCAGGAGCAGACGCACGGAACCGGGGAGGTCATTCGCATCCCCGGCCCGCTCCGGCGCAACCCACTGCTGGAAGCCGCCGCACGACACAACCTCCAGTGGCTCAGAGCCCACGGCATGCTGCGCGAGGAGCGCGCGCAGCTACTCTACGACCGCTGGTCCATCCCCGAGTTGGCCGCGACCAGCTTTCCCGACGCGGATCTGGCCGACCTGTGCCTCGCGGTCGACCAGTGCGCCTTCTACTTCCTCTTCGACGACCAGTTCGACGGCGAGCGCGGCGAGCGTCCCGCCGAGGTGGCGCGCGTGTGCGCGCCGCTGATCACCACCCTGCACACCGGCCGCGCGCCGGAGAACCCCTCCCCCGTCGAGTCGGCCTTCGCCGACCTGTGGCGTCGCGGCAGCCAGGGCATGTCCGCGCGCTGGCGCGCCCGGGCGGCGTTCCACTGGGAGGGCTACTTCATGGCCCACCCGAGCGAGGCGCTCGGCCGCGCCCTGCCCGACTCCCGCCCGAGCCGGGCGGCCTACCTGGTGCTGCGCCGCGGGGCGTCCGGCGTCGACACCGTCCTCGACCTCGTCGAACGCGTCCTCGGCGAGGTGCCCGCGACCGCGTACCACAACCCGCAGTTGACGCTGATGCGTCGGCTCGCCGGGGACGCCCCCGCGGTCAACAACGACGTCTACTCCTACGCCAAGGAGGCCCCGCGCGGGGACGTCTACAACCTCGCCGTGATCACCCAGCGGGACCGCGGCATCAGCCGCGAGGGCGCGTTCGCGCTGGTCCGCGACGAGGCACAAGGGATGGTGGACGAGTTCTTCGCCCTGGCGGAGCAGATCCCCGGCACGGTGCTGGGGCTCGGCTGCAGCAGGGAGGAGGGCGCAGCGGTGCTGCGCTACGTCGACGGCATGGGCGACTGGATGCGCGGCTACTTCGCCTGGGAGGCGAGCACCCTCCGCTACCGCCCGGAGGGCGCGCTGCCCATCGACCAGCCGAACTACCTGGAAGAGCTGCTCTGAGAACGCGCTCCCGCAGGTAGTCGCACTCACGTAAGGGGCGCGGGGCTCTGCCGATGTGCGGCTCCGCCGCGCGGGCGCGAGAACCACCCTGGGCGGATGGCCCCGCGCGTTCGGGGCTCCCCTGCGTGAGTGGCTTGTCGCGCAGTTCCCCGGGCCCCCCCGGGGTGGTGCACCCGCCTGCGGGAGCGTCTGTGACCTGTCGCGACCAGGCGGCGTAGCCGCACATCAGCAGAGCCTCGCGCCCCTGGAGGAGATTGCGGCTACCTCTTGGGGATTAGGGGGCGGTAGTACCGGGGTACCGTCACGGCTGGCGGAACGGTCCCCGTGTGCCGGGGCCGCAGGCCGTTGCGCTCGTAGTGTGTCTGGTGTGATCGAAATCCAGCATCTGGTCAAGCGCTACGGCGACAAGACCGCCGTGGACGACCTGCACTTCACCGTCAAGCCCGGTGTGGTCACCGGCTTCCTCGGCCCCAACGGGGCCGGGAAGTCGACCACCATGCGCATGATCCTCGGACTGGACGCGCCCACCAGCGGCAGCGTCACCGTGAACGGCAAGCGCTACGCCCAGCACGCCGCGCCCCTGCAGGAGGTCGGCGCGCTGCTGGAGGCCCGTTCCATCCACCCGGGGCGCTCCGCCTACAACCACCTCCACGCGCTCGCGCTGACCCACGGCATCCCGCGCCGCCGGGTGGACGAGGTGATCGAGCTGACCGGTCTCGGCAAGGTGGCCAAGAAGCGCGCCGGCGCCTTCTCCCTCGGCATGGGCCAGCGCCTCGGCATCGCCGCCGCACTCCTCGGCGACCCGCAGACGATCATGCTGGACGAGCCGGTCAACGGTCTCGATCCGGAGGGCGTGCTGTGGATCCGCACGCTCCTGACGAACCTCGCCGAGCAGGGCCGCACCGTCTTCGTCTCCTCGCACCTGATGAGCGAGATGGCGCTGACCGCGACCAATCTGGTGATCATCGGCCGCGGCCGGCTGATGGCCGACACCACCGTGGCGGACTTCATCGACCAGGCGGGCGGCGACAGCGTCAAGGTCGTCTCCGCCGACTCCGCGCGCCTGCGCGAGGTGCTGCTGGGCCCGGACGTCACCGTGACCGGCGAGGCCGGCTCCGAGACGCTGGCCGTCTCCGGCCTGAGCGCGCGTCAGATCGGCCAGGCGGCCGCCGACGCCGGCATCGCCGTCTTCGAGCTGACCCCGCAGGCGGTCTCCCTGGAGGAGGCGTTCATGACGCTGACCGGGGACACCGTCGAGTACCGCAGCAACGCCGGCAGCGCATCCCAGACCGGTGCGCCGGAAGGGAGCGTGGCCGCATGAGCGCGACGCTGACCGCGACGTCCGGGATCGCCGACGCCCCGGCGAATCGACCCGAGTACAAGGTGACCTTCGCGCGCGTCGTGCGCAGCGAGTGGTCGAAGTTCCTCTCGCTCCGCTCGACCTGGATCACGCTGGCCGTGGCCGCGCTGCTGCTGGTCGGCATCGGCATCATGGGCGCCTACCGGTACGACCCGAGCGCCCTGCGCGGCCCGAGCGCCGACGCGCACGACGCCGTGACGATCGCGCTGCGCAGCACCGAGCTGGCCCAGCTGGCCCTCGGCGTGCTCGGCGTGCTGGCCACCGCCGGCGAGTACACGACCGGTCTGATCCGCTCGACCCTGGCCGCGGTGCCGAAGCGCCTGCCGGTGCTGGGCGCCAAGGTGCTCGTCTACTTCGGCGTCGTCATCGTCGTGGCCACCGTCGGCGCCTTCCTGTCCTTCCTCGGCGGGGAGCCCTTCCTGCACGGCAAGGCGATCGCGCTGACGCTCTCCTCCTCCGGGGTGCTGCGCTGCCTCTTCGGCGCCGGTCTGTACCTGGCGCTCATCGCGGTGCTCGGCGCGGCGCTCGGCATGCTGGTCCGCTCGGTGGCCGGCGGCATCTCGCTGCTGGTGGTCCTGCTGATGCTGCTGCCGGTCTTCCTGGACATCCTGCCCAGCAGCTGGAAGCCGGACGTCTCCCCGTACCTCCCGGGTCTCGAGGGCGGCGCGGGCGGGTCGATCATCGCCCTGCACCAGGGGTCGGGCACGCTGAGCCCGGGCGCCGGTCTCGCCGTCCTGTGCGCGTGGGTCGTGGCCGCCCTGATCGGCGCGGCGTACCGTTTGCTGCGTTCCGACAGCTAGCAGCGACCGCTTGGTAACCCTCCCGATGAGCAGTACGACGCACGGCACCGATCCCCTCTGGGAGCACCTGGCCGGACACCCCGTCGCCCGCGGCTGGCTCCGCGTGCGTGCGGCCGACCGGGCGCACCCGCAGGTGCTGGACTCGGTCATCGCCCTGTTCGTGCTGCTCATCGGGCTCGCCGATCTCTTCCGCGACGGCGAGCACCACACCCTCTTCGGGGTGAACTCCGTCCCGCTGTGGGTGAGCGCGCTGACCGCCGCCGCCCAGGCGGTGCCGCTCGGGTGGCGGCGGCGTGCGCCGCTGACGGTCTTCTGGATCGTGCTGGGCGTCTGCGCGGCGCAGTGGGCCCTCGGCGTCGCACTGCACAGCGACATCAGTCTGATGATCGCCCTCTACGGCGTGGCCCGGTACTCGCCGCCGCGACGGCTGCCCTGGGTCGCAGCCGCGGTCCTGCCCTGCATCGCGGTCCTGGCCTGGCGGGTCGAGCCGCTCGCCCGGCGGCCCTGGACCGGCCTCTTCTTCGTCGCCTGCGCCGCGACGGCCGCCGCGGCCCTCGGCCTGGCGGCCCGGATCAGGCAGGGGCAGCTGGCGGCGCTCGCCGACCGCGCCGCGACGCTGGAGGTCGAGCGCGAGCAGCGCGAGCGCCTCGCGGCGGCCGACGAACGGGCCCGGGTCTCGCGCGAGCTGCACGACATCGTCGGCCACAGCCTGGCCGTCATCATCGGCCTCGCCGACGGCGGCGCCGCCCAGGCCGCGCTGCGGCCCGAACGCGGCCCCGAGGTGCTGCGGATCATCGCCGAGACCGGCCGCGAGTCGCTGGGCGAGCTGCGCCGCACCCTCGGCGCGCTGCGCGCGGAGGTCCCGGACACGGAGGCCGCGTCCGGCGACGGCGCCGAGCCGGCCGTCTCCCTCGCCGTCGCCCGGGAGACGGGCGCCGAACGAACGGGCGCGGCGGAACTGCACCCGCAACCCGGGACGGCCGAGCTGGGCGCGCTGTGCGAGCGGCTGCGCTCGGCCGGGCCGACCGTCACCTACACCGCCTCGGGGCACACCTCCGCGCTGCCGCCCGGTCTGCAGCTGGCCGTCTACCGGATCGTCCAGGAGGCGCTGACCAACAGCCTCAAGCACGCCGGTCCCGGCACCGACGTCCGCGTCTCGGTGACGGCCGACGCCCGCTCCGGGGAGGTCCGGGTCCGCGTCGACGACTCCGGCGGCGAGGACGGCGACAGCCCCTCACCCGGTCCGGGCCCCGGCCACGGCCTGATCGGCCTGCGCGAGCGCGCCGCGCTCGCCGGCGGCACGGTGTCCGCCGGACCGCGTCCCGGGGGCGGCTGGTCCGTCGCCGCGACCCTGCCGCTGCCGGGCGGCCCGGCGGCGGGCCCTAAGCTCGACGGCGGCGGGCTTCCAAGGGAAGGCGGCAAGGCGTGACCACCGTGCTGATCGTGGACGACCAGCCGTTGCAGCGGATGGGCTTCCGCATGCTGCTGGAGAGCAGCCCCGAGACCTCCGTGGTCGGCGAGGCGGCGCACGGCGCGGAGGCCGTCCGGCTGACGGCCGAACTGCGGCCGGACGTGGTGCTGATGGACATCCGGATGCCCGGCATGGACGGCATCGAGGCCACCCGCCGCATCGTCGCGGCGGGTGACCGGTCGCGGGTCCTGGTGCTCACCACCTTCGACCTCGACGAGTACGCCTACGGCGCGCTGCGCGCGGGCGCGAGCGGCTTCCTGCTCAAGGACGCCCGCCCGGACGAGCTCCTCTCCGGCATCCGCGCCGTGGCGGGGGGCGACGCCGTCGTCGCGCCGGCGATGACCCGCCGCCTCCTGGACGCCTTCACCTCCGGCGCGCCCTCCCGCGAGCCGGACACCGACCCCCGCATCGCGCTCCTCTCCCACCGTGAGCGCGAGGTCCTGGAGGCGGTCGCCCAGGGCCTGACGAACAGTGAGATCGCCACGCGCCTGGTCCTGTCGGAGTCGACGGTGAAGACCCACGTCAGCCGCGTCCTCTCCAAGCTGGGCGCCCGCGACCGCGTCCACGCCGTGATCATCGCCTACGACGCGGGCCTCGCCCGACCCGCCTGACGGACCCGCCCGATTCGCCCCCCTTCGCCGCACGGTGGCGTCTTCGGTGGTACATTTTTGTACTGACCGGTCAGTTCAAAAGACTGCGGAGCAGTGGGAGGGGCGGGGATGGGCGACTACGAAGGCGCCCCCGTCGCGGTGGCGGAGCTGTCATTGCGGGGGCCGCGCGGAGACGTCTATCAGGGCGTCAGTTTCAAAGGTGAACCTGGGCAGTTGGTGGCCCTGGTCGGGGCGAGCGGGTCCGGGCGGACCTCGCTGCTGCTGAGCGTCGCGGGCCGGATGCGTCCCACCGGCGGAAAGGCGAGCGTCGCCGGGCTGCCGCTGCCGCGGCGGGCCGCGGCGGTGCGGAAGCTGGTCGCGCTCGGCGCGGTCGCCGGGGTCAACGACCTCGACGGCGGCCTGACCGTCGAGGAGCACCTGACCGAGCGGCTGCTGCTGCGCTCGCACGGACGCCGCGCGCACCGGCGCGTCACCGCCGCGATCGACGCGGCCGGACTGACCCGGGCCGAGCTGCCGCTGCGGGCGGACACCCTCTCCGCGCCGCAGGCGTTCCGCACCTCCCTCGCGGCGGCGCTGATCGGGCGTCCGCGCGTGCTCGCCGTCGACGACGTCGGCGACCGCCTCTCCGACACCGAGCGCGACGCGGCCTGGGCGACGCTGCGCTCCCTCGCCGACGCCGGGCTCACCGTGCTGGCCACCACCCGACAGGCCCCGGCGGGCGCCTGGGCCGACGTGGTCGTCGACCTCGGCGAACCCGCGCCCGCCGAACCCACGCCTGCCGAACCCACGCCCATCGAGGCCGCCCACGCCGAACCCGCGGCCGTACCGCAGGCGGACGACGCGAACGACACGGAGGGCGACGACGATGAGTGACAAGCTGGCCCGCCGGCGCCCCCTGCGCGCCCTCTCCCTCGGCTCGCTCGAGCTGCGCCGGTTCCGGCGCGGCTCGCTGCCGCGCGCCGCCGTCGTCGCGGTGGCCCTGCTGCCGCTGCTCTACGGCGCGCTCTACATCTGGTCGTTCTGGGACCCCTACGGCCACTTCGACCGCCTGCCGGTCGCGATCGTCGACCAGGACCGGGGCGCCCAGGTGGGCGGCAAGCAGCTGAACGCCGGACGCGACCTCACCACGGAGCTGCTGGACCGGCACACCTTCGACTGGCACGAGGTCAGCGCCGCCCGCGCCGACCAGGGGCTGCGCAAGGGCGACTACTACATGACGCTCACCATCCCCGCCGACTTCACCGCGAAGATCGCGACGGGCGGGAGCGACCACCCCGTCGCGGGCCTGCTCCAGGCCCGCAGCAACGACTCGAACAGCTACCTGAGCGGCATCATCGCGAAGTCCGCCTTCTCGGAGATCCGCGCCGCCAGCTCGGCGAGCGCCGTGCGCGGCTATCTCGACCAGATCTACGTCTCCTTCGGCGACATCCACGACCGGACCCTCCAGGCGGCGGGCGGAGCAGGGAAGTTGGCTCAGGGCGCGCACACCGCGCAGGGCGGGGCGCAGCAGCTGAGCGACGGCCTGAGCAAGGCCCAGGCCGGCAGCGGCCAACTCGCGGGCGGGCTGGACCAGTTGCACAGCGGTGCGGCCCAGGCCGCTGCCGGGACGGCACAGCTGGACCAGATGGTGCACGGGGTCACCGACAAGCTGACGCCGACGCTGCGCAGCCGCGCCGGGGACATCCAGCGGGCCGCGCAGGCCGTCGCGACGGCTGCCGGGACCGTGCAGCAGATCGCCACCTCGCTGCCCGCCGACTCGGCCCGGGCCGTGGCGGACGCCAAGGCCGCCGAGGCGCAGCTGGAGCAGGTCTACGCCCAGCAGTGCCAGGCCGGGCAGCAGGCCGGGGCGGCGCCGGGCGGCAGCGCCGCCGAGTGCGTCGCGCTGCGGACCGCCGTCCAGGCGTCGCAGCGGACGGTCGCGATCGCCACCTCGGTCGACCAGGCCGTCGCCTCGAACAAGGCCGAGCTGGCCCAACTGGCTTCCGACGCGGGCACGGTGCGCGGCTACGCGAACCAGCTCGCAGCCGACGCGCCGCATCTGGCCGACCAGGTCGACGCGCAGGTGGCGAAGATCGACGAGCTGAACGCGGGCGTCCGCGGCATCGCGACGGGCAGCGCGCGACTCTCCACCGCCGCCCACCGCCTGGACGACGGACTGGGCACCCTCGCCTCCGGCGCCGACCGGCTCGACTCCGGCCTCTACAAGCTCGCGGGCGGCTCGGACCAGCTGGCGGGCTCCCTCCACGACGGCGCCGCGAAGATCCCGGACCTGAGCGCCCAGGACCGCGCGAACACGACCGGCGTGATGAGCGACCCGGTGCAGCTCGCCCTCGGCACGCTCAACAAGGCCGCCAACTACGGCACCGGACTGTCCTCCTACTTCATCCCGCTGGCGCTGTGGGTCGGCATGATGGTCGCCTACATGCTGCTGCGCCCGCTGAACAGCAGGCTGCTCGCCGCGGGCATCCCCTCCTGGCGCGCCGCGCTGGCCGGCTGGCTGCCGGCGGTCGCGATCGGCGTCGCGCAGGTCGGGGCGCTGCTGGCGGTGCTGCACTTCGCGCTCGGCCTGGACCTGGCCCGCCCGGCGGCGGCGATCGGCTTCCTGCTGCTGACCTCCGCGAGCTTCGCCGCGGTGCTCCAGTGCGTCAACGCCGTCTTCGGCACGCGCGGCCGGGTCATCGGCCTGGCGATCCTGATGCTGCAGCTGACCTCGGCGGGCGGCACCTACCCCGTTCAGACCAGCCCCGGCTTCTTCGGCACGATCCACCCCTACCTGCCGATGACCTGGGTGGTCGACGGCCTGCGCCGCCTGATCAGCGGGGGCGACCTGACCGTGGTGTGGCAGGGCACGGCCGTCCTCGCCGCGTTCCTGGTCGCCTCGCTGGCCGGCACCGTGCTGGCGGCGCGCCGCCGCCAGATGTGGACGGTGGCCTCGCTCCACCCCGAGCTGGTGCTGTGAGCGACGCCCGGTGCGGAAGGATGACGTCATGACCCCTCCCCCGAGAACAGCCAGAGCGGGCGGCGGCGGACGCCGCGAGCAGACCCGGCAGAAGCTCTTCGTCGCCGCCCAGCAGCTGATCGCGGAACAAGGGTTCTCCGCGACCTCGGTGGACGAGATCGCGGAGCGGGCCGGCGTCGCCAAGGGCACGGTCTACTACAACTTCAAGAACAAGAACGAGCTGTTCGAGGAGCTGTTGCGGCACGGCGTCGGCCTGCTGACCGCCGCACTGCGGACCGCCTCCGCCGCCCACCCCGGTGCGCCGATCGACCAGCTCGACGCGATGATCCGCGAGGGTCTCGCCTTCATCGAGCAGTACCGCGCGTTCGCACGGCTGCTGCTGTCGGAGCTGTGGCGCACCAACCGCGCGTGGCAGTCCACACTCACCCTGCTGCGGGAGGAGGCGGTCGCGGTGGTGCGCGGCTCCCTGGACGACGCGGTGGCGTCGGGGGAGCTGCGGGCGGATCTCGACACCGGGCTGGTGGCGGCGGCGGTCTTCGGCATGGTGCTGGTCGTCGCCGTGGACTGGCTCACGTTCCAGCCGGAGCGCAGCCTGGACGACGTGCACGCGGTCCTGTCGACGATGGTGCGCGGCAGGCTCGCCGGGCAGTGACCGGCTGGGCCTCAGCGGGGCAGCGTGGTCACGGTCGAGGTGAACACGCGGCGGCCGTCCTGGGTGATCTCCACCCTGGTCCGGGCGCGACCGAGCCCGTCGGGGGCCTCCGGTTCGGCCGTCACCAGGCACGGCCGGTCGAACTCGACGTAGCGGACGAAGGTCGTGTCGAACCCGACGGCGGTCACGGGCCGGCCCGTGGCGGCCTGCGCCGCCTGATCCGCCGCCTCCAGCAGAACCATGCCGGGTATGTGGTCGTGCGGGTGGTCGAAGAGGACCCTGTGGCCGGTGTCCACGCGCAGTTGCCAGCCGAGGGCGGAGCCCGTCGGCGAGAGCACGACGTCGCGGGCGCGGGTGCGCCCGACCAGGCTCGGCGGGACGGGCGGCGTGGGGGGCGCGGCGAGCGCGAAGGCCTCGCGGGCGTTCGCGTAGCGGCCGCGCAGCCGGTCGTAGAGCGCCGGCGGATGCGTGGTGTAGTGCACCTCGGCGGTGCCGAGCTGCAGTCCGGAGTGCCGCGCCTCGATGCGCGACGCGAAGTGGGCGGAGCCGAGTCTGCGACGTCTGACGGACTGGTGCGTCACCAGCAGCGTGACCGTCACCGGCTCCGACGTGACGTGCAGCGCCTCCGGGTTGACCGAGAGGTCGACCGCCTCCCAGCCGAGGCGGTGGCCGAGCGGGACCTCGTGCACGCTGTGGCTCAGCAGGGCCAGCCCCTGGCGCAGGCTCTCGACGAAGAGCAGCGGACGGTAGCGCCCGTCCTCGGCGTAGAACTCGTGCGCCGTGGGCCAGCCGACGGTGACGTGCTGGGTGGTGTCCGAGATGCGACTCCAGCCGGCCACGAGGACTTCTCCAGCGTCGGTCTTGCGGACCTGAGTTAAGATTCCGGCAGGCGTTTGCGGCGGAACACTGATGAGCTGCAGGTTCGCGGTCGTGCACGATGTCATGACGAGTCGTCTCCTCGAGAGTACGTGCTGAACGGCGGCGCACTGGCAGTTGCCTGGCCGCTGCATCCGTCAATAACATAATGAACACTTTGGTTTTTGGGAAGCGCGATCCTCGAGGTGCACTCATGGCGGCTGGACGGACAGTGAAGCAGGCGCGGGCCGAACGGACCCGTGACACCCTGATCCAGGCGGCGGCGGAGGTGTTCGGAGAGCTGGGCTTCGCCGGAGCCAGCATGATGAAGATCGCCGACCGCGCCGGTCTCACGATGGGAGCGGTGTACTTCCACTTCCGCAGCAAGGACGAACTGGCCCAACTGCTGGTCCAGGAGCAGCCCAAGCACGTGGTCCCGCCGCACGCCTCCGAGGGCCTGCAGCAGGCCGTGGACATCACCCTCACCTGGGCGTACCGGATGCCGAAGGACCCGATCCTGCAGGCGGGGGCGCGACTGGTCTGGGAGCAGGAGAACTTCGCCTCCCCGCAGGCCAACTCCCACGACCAGTGGACCGAGATCATCTCCGAGGCCCTCCAGGTCGCGCTGGCCCGCCGGGAGCTGCGCGCCGGCACCGACGTCGACACGCTCTCGCGGCTGGTGGTCGACGCCTGCACCGGCGCGCAGATGCGCTCCTACGTCGAGACCTCGGACCGCACCCGGCCCAACCTGCCGGAGCGCGTCGAGGACATGTGGCACTGCCTGCTGCCCGCCTTCGCCGTGCCGAGCGCGGTCAAGCGCATCGAGATGGGCGAGGGGCGCACCCACGTGGCGGCCTGACCGCCCGGCCGTCCGGCCCGCGCCTCCCCCCGCCGGCACCTCCCCGACCGCCGCAGCCCCCCGACCGCCGCAGCTCTGCGTCAACCTGGAGTTCAGGAAACAGAGTTGGCGGGAGGCTCGACCCCCGGGTTACGGTGACGCCCACGCCCCCGCCGATCAGCGGGGGCGAATGAGCGATCTGGGGGGATCGGCGCCGATGGGCGACAAGGGGCTTCTGCACGACAAGATCATCATGATCACCGGTTCGTCCAGCGGGATCGGCGCCGCCGCCGCCCGCGTGTTCGCCGCCGAGGGGGCGGCGGTGGTGCTGATGGCGCGACGCGAAGGGCCGTTGCGCGAACTGGCGGACGAGATACGGGCCGAGGGCGGGGACGCGGAGGTCGCCGTCGGCGACGTGACCGACGCGGCCGACGTCGAGCGGGCCGTCGGCCGCGCGATGCGCGCCTTCGGGCGGCTGGACGCGGCGTTCAACAACGCGGGCTGGGGGACGCTGGGAACCGCGCTGCACGAGACGGACGACGACGTCTTCGACCGCATCATGGACGTCAACGTGCGCGGCGTCTGGAACTGCATGAAACAGCAGATCCCGGCCATGCTGGGGCGGGGCGGCGGTGCCATCGTCAACACCTCCAGCACGGCGGGCCTCTTCGCCACCGGGGTGGTCTCGCCGTACGTGGCGGCGAAGCACGCCGTGCTGGGCCTGACCCGCGCGGCGGCGGCCGAGTACGGGGGCCGGGGCATCAGGATCAACGCGCTCATCGTCGGCAGCACCCGCACCGAGCTGCTGGAGCAGGCCATCGAGGCGGTCCCGCAACTGGAGCAGGCGGCCACGAGCCGGGCCATCCAGCGACGCCTCGCCGAGCCCGCCGAGATCGCCCGCGCCGCCGCCTGGCTCCTCAGCGACGACGCCTCCTTCGTCACCGGGGGCGCGGTCCCGGTCGACGGCGGCTGCTCCGCGGTCTGAGCCGCGCCGGGCCCTAAAGGGCGTCGCGGAGCGTCGGGCCGGCTTCCGCCTGGGCGGCGGCGAGGCCCTGGCGGATGAGGTCCCAGATGCGGGCGAGGCGGGCGGTGGGCCGGCCGTCCGGGGTCTGGTCGAGGGAGACAAGCTGGCGGATCTCCGCCTCGACGCCGGTGAGCAGATGGGTCGCCAGGGCCGCGAGGGCGGCCCTGGCGGTGCCGGGGAGCGCCTCGTCCTGACGGGGCTGGCCGAGCCGCTCCCTGATCGCCGGGACCCACGCGGAGGACCAGTCGGGCCCGCCCTCCGGCTGTTCCCGGGTCAGCCGGGCCGCGGCGCGTACGGCCACGTCCTCCTCCAGCAGCGTGGCCAGGGCGAGCGTCAGTGAGATCACCCAGAGCACCGCCTCGGACTGGCGCGGCACGGTCCTGACCGTGGCCACGGTGGCGGCGTGTCCGTGCACGCGGACCTCGGCCGCCAGGTCCTCCTTGCTGGCGAAGTGGAAGGTCAGCGCCCCCACGGAGATCCCCGCCGAACGGGTGATCCGCGCCAGCGACGAGGCGGCGTAGCCGTTGCGGTCGAACTCGCGCGCGGCGGCGCACACCAACGCCTGCCGGGTCCGGGCGGCCCTCTCCTGCATCACCACGCTCCTTCCCCGCAAGCAGAGTTGCCCGCAGACCGTCGTCGGCTGTTCAGCCTGATGTTATCCGGCTCACGTGACAAAAAAATAAGTGTCGCTATTATTTAAGCGGGTACCGTCATGTGGGGGCAGCCGGCGGGGCACCGGCGCCCCGCCGGGCTTACGAGTGGGGGATCCATGACCATGATCACGACGGAGGCACTGAGAGCAGAGGCGCGGACGGCCCGCGCGCCGGGCCTGACCGGCTCCGTGCTGGTGGTCGCCGCCGACCAGGCCGCGGCCGAGTCCAGGGTCCGGGACCTGCGGCGGCAGGGCTACGCCGTCAGCAGCGTCGCCACCGGCGCGGAGGCGCTCGCCGCACACCAGCGGTCGGAGCTGGTCCTGCTGGACCTCGACCTGCCCGACATCGACGGCCTGGAGGTGTGCCGACTGCTGCGCACCAGCGGGGACCAGCCCATCATCTCCATCGCCCCCCGCGACACCGAACTCGACCGGGTCCTCGCGCTGCAGGCGGGGGCGGACGACTGCGTCGTCTCCTCGTGCGGCATCCGCGAGATGCTGGCCCGCATCGAGGCCGTGCTGCGCCGGGCGCGGCCGCAGCCCGCTTCGCACACCATCTCGCTGACCCCGCTTCAGATCGACGGCAGCACCCGCGAGGTCCGCCTGCACGGCAGGCCGGTGGAGCTCACCTCCAAGGAGTTCGACCTGCTGCACACGCTCGCCGCGGACCCCAGGAGCGTGCTGTCCCGCAAGGAGCTGATGGCCCGGGTGTGGGACACCAGCTGGGCGGCGTCCAGCCGCACCATCGACACGCACGTGAGCAACCTGCGAGCCAAGCTCGGCGACAAGTGGATCATCACCGTCCACGGCGTCGGATACCGGCTGGGCCGCGGCTGAGCGAACGCCGAGGGGCGGGCCGGGGAATACCCGGCCCGCCCCTCGG
>NZ_BBPO01000015.1:0-11532 GCF_000787815.1 Streptacidiphilus neutrinimicus | reverse complement strand
GGGCCGGCCGGGGAATTCCCCGGCCCGCCCCTCGGCGTTCCCCGGGGCAATTCGACAAAGCGGCGAAATATCCGGTTCAGCCCACCCTCCGATGACGTTCGCCGACATTCCTTGACAATGCCGGACACAAGAATGATTGCCTGGCCAGGCCCCCGCGGACAGGATGGTCACCAGTGCGCACCGCGCCACCGAGCTCCGGCGACGAGCCTCCCGCCCACGAACTACGGGCCACGGAATTCACGCGGAGCCAGCTCCGGGAAAACCTCCCGGACTCAGGAGGAGGGAACGCAATGGAAAAGAAAGAGCACGGGAGAGCACTCCCGGTTCCGCCGCAGATATCCGACGCCACGCTGCGCGACTCCGCGCATATGGCGGGCGTGGAATTCGGGCCCAGGGACGCCGCCGCGATCGCCGACCTGCTGGTGCGGACGGGCGTCGCGCTGGTCGAGGTGGGCATGGTCGCCGGCCCCGACTCGAAGGACGCCGACCTGGTCCTGGCCACCCACGAGGCCGTCGGCCCCGAGCGCAGCATGACGCTCGTGGTCGTGCGCGACCGCCAGCAGGTGGCGACGGCCCTCGACGAGGCCGAGCGCCTCGGGGTGCGGCACATCATGTACTCCATTCCCACGTCCGAGCAGCACGCCAAGCTGAAGCTCGGCTCGCCCAGCGCCAAGTTCCTCCAGGCCCTGGCCCGTTCGGCGATCTCGCAGGCCAAGGACCGTGGCTTCCACGTCACCTTCAGCGGCGAGGACGCGGCGCGCACCCCCGCGGAGCGCCTGGTCCCCTATGTCACCGCGGGCTTCGACGCCGGCGCCGACCGGTTCCGGCTGGCGGAGACCGTCGCGTACCTGTCGCCGTGGCAGATGCAGGACGTGATCGCGGACCTGACCGCGATCGACGGCTCCGAGATCGAGATCCACTCGCACAACATGCTGGGCATGGCCGTCGCCAACTCCCTGGCCGCCGTGCGCGCCGGGGCGAAGTGGATCTCCGCGACCGTGGGCGGGATCGGCGAACGCGGCGGCAACGCCCCGCTCGCCGAGCTGCTCACCTCGCTGCGCGTGATCCACGGCGACACCCGCTTCGACCTGACCCACCTCACCGAGCTCTCGCGGCTCGCCCTCAAGGGCGCCGGGCTGGGCGAGGCGTTCCAGTCCGGCCCGACCACGCCGCACTCCTTCGCCTACGAGCTGCCGGGCCAGCTGAGCCACCCCGAGGCCTACGAGACGCTGCCGGCCGAGCTCGTCGGCAACTCCCGCGAGCTGCTCGTGCGCACCCGTCTCACCACCGCGCTGGTCAAGTGGGCCCTCAACGACTCCGGCGTCCTCGTCGACGTCGACGCCTTCACGCCGTGGCTGATCGAGCGCCAGGAGTCCTCCGGCGCACCGCTGCTGGACCGCGACGCGATCCGCAAGGCCGCCGTCGAGTTCCAGGCCGCCTGAGGCCCACGGCACGCGCGCACCCCCACAGGAGCGCACCACCCCGCGAGCGCACCCCCACGACCGCCCGGCCGCACCGACCGCTCGACCGGACCCACCGCCACCCTTCACCACCAACAGGAGTGAATCCATGTCCACCGCCACCCTGACCGGCGCCTGCCCCGAGTGCGAGACCGACCTGACCGTGCCGCCGATCGCCCAGGGCGAGACGTTCTCCTGCCCCGAGTGCATGCTCACGCTGCGCGTCGAGGACATCCAGGACGGGCGGCTGACCCTGCAGATGGTCGAGGTCACGCTCCGCGACTGGGGCCAGTGAGATGACCAAGAACGTCGCCATCGTCGCGGACCGGATCAGCTGGGAGGAGCGCCGGCTGATCGAGGCCGCCCCCGAGCTCGGACTGCACGTCGAGTGGGTCAACGACGAGTCCCTGTGCCTGGGCGCGCCCGGCGCGCCCTCGGTCAAGGACTTCGACGCGCTGCTGGTGCGCAGCCGCAGCTACACGCGCGGCGGCCTGGTCGCCACGCTCGCCGAAGCCGCCGGGATACCGGTCCTCAACAGCGCCCGGGCCATCAACGCCTGTGAGAACAAGGCCGTGCTGCGGTCGGTGCTGAGCGCCGCGGAGATCCCGGTGCCGGACTTCCGGCTGGTGCTGTCCCGCAGGGACTTCGAGAAGGCGCTCGACGAGCTCGGCGTGCCGGTGGTGCTCAAGCCGATCTTCGGCGGCATGGGCAAGCGGGTCACCCTGATCCGCCACACCGACACCGCCCAGTCCGTCTACGACTACGTCGAGGACCTCGGGCACGCCTTCGAGCAGGCCTGCCTGGTCGAGCCGTACCTCTCCGGGGGCTCCTCGGTGCGCTGCCTCGTGGTGGGCCGCGACATCGTCGCCGCCGCGGAGTTCGCCAGCGCCGGCGCCGACTGGCGCAGCAACGCGGCGCTCGGCAACCGCAGCAGCACCCTCGCCTACGACCCCGACGTCGTGAAGATCGTCGACGCGGTGGTCTCCGAACTCGGCGCCGGGATCTACGGCGTCGACCTCTTCCGCACCGACGACGGCTACGTCGTCAACGAGGTCAACCACGCCCCCGCCTTCCGCGGGGTGGCCTCGGTGACCGGCGCGGACATCCCCACCGCCGTCGGCTCGTTCGTCCAGGAGCTGCTCTCATGATCCGCGCCGGTGTCGTCGGGGCCTCCGGGCTCGCCGGCGGCGAACTGATCAGGCTGATCACTCAGCACCCCGAGCTGGAACTGACCTTCCTCGGCGGTTCCTCCCATGTCGGCCGCCGTCCGGCCGAGCTGCACGCCAACCTGCGGGTCGACCTCGGGCTGACCGTCCAGCCCGTCACCGAGGCCGTCGCCGACCAGGTCGACGTCCTGTTCCTGGCCACCCCGGCGCCGGTCTCCGCGCAGCTCGCCGAGCAGCTGGCGGACAAGGTCCCCGCGATCGTCGACCTCAGCGGCGCGTTCCGCATCCGCACCCCTGAGCTGCACGACCGCTGGTACCCCAAGGTCCAGCGCCGCACCGAGCTGGCGGACCGCTTCGTCTACGGCGTCCCGGAGCTGATCCGGGACCAGTTGGTGGGCGCGCCGCTGATCTCGCTGCCGGGGTGCTACGCCACCGCGCTGACCCTGGGCCTGGCCCCCCTCACCCTCGGTCTCGGGCTGGACCTGAAGACCGTGGTGGTGGATGGCAAGAGCGGCTCCAGCGGCGGCGGACTGCAGCTGCGCACCGCGGACCTGCACCCGTTCCGCAGCGGCGCCATCGCCCCCTACGCCCCGACCGGCCACCGGCACGCGGCCGAGGTCGGCGACTTCCTGGTTCGCGCCAAGTCCGGCAGCATCGCGTCGCTGAGCATGTCCGCCTACGGCGTCTCGCACGTCCGCGGCCTGCTCACCAGCTCCTACGTCTTCACCGACGCGGAGGTGGACCAGCGCGAGCTGCAGCGCGCCTACATGCGCTTCTACAAGGGCAGCCGCTTCGTGCGGGTGCGCCGCCACAACGAGACGCTGATCCCGGTGCCGGACCCGCAGGCGGTGCTGGGCTCCAACTTCTGCGACGTGACGGTCCTGCACGACCCCGAGGGGGGACGGATCGTCGTCCTCTCCGCGCTCGACAACCTCGTCAAGGGCGCGGCCGGACAGGCCGTCCAGGTCGCCAACATCCGGTTCGGGCTGCCGGAGGAGACGGGGCTGACCATGCAGCCGGTGATGCCCGCATGACCGGGGCGCCCGAGACCGACGCGGCGCCCACCGTCGTCAAGCTCGGCGGCAGCTGCCTGGACGACCTCGCCGGCACCTGGTGGGACGACCTGGCCCGGTACGGCCGGGTCCGGCCGCTGGTCCTCGTGCACGGCTGGTCCAAGCCGCTCAAGCGGCTGAGCCCGCGCTACAGCGAGCCGTCGGCGATCCTGCGGGACCGCTACGGCAACCAGAGCCGGTGGACCACGCCCGAGGTCATCGAGGACATCAAGACGGTCAGCTCCGCGCTGGCCGACGACGTCCTCGGCCGGCTGGGCCGCCGGGGCATCACCGCGGAGTGGCTGCTGGGCAGCGACGGGCTGGTCCAGGCCGGCGAGGGCGAACGCTGGTGGTGGCGCGAGAAGCAGCTGGTCGAGCTGGAGAACCTGGTCGGCCCGATCACCGGCGTCGACCCCTCCGCCCTCAAGAACCTGCAGCCCGGCCACGCCTACCTGGTCACCCCGCTGGCCCGCAACGCCGCCGGGCAGGAGGTCAACAACGACGCGGACCGCGCGGCGGCCGCGATCGCCGGCGCCGTCGGCGCCACCGACCTGGTCCTGGTCACCGACGTCCCGCACCTGCTGGTCGACGGGCAGCCGGTGGACCGGATCGGCGCCGAGGCCGCCGCCGCTTTCCGCGACAAGGGCGCCACCGGCGGCATGCGTAAGAAGCTGCGGGCCGCCGGGGAGGCGCTGGACCGGGGGGTGACGCGGGTCGTCATCGGCAGCGCCCCCCTCACGGACCTGCTCGCCGCCCGCACCGGCACCGTCATCACCCGAACCTGAGGAGCGAGCACGTGGCGAAACCCCGTGTGCTAGTCGTCAACAACGGAACTCTGTCTTTGCCGCAGCTCCGCAGGCGCTTCGAGGACATGGGCTCGGAGACCGACGCGGTCGACGCGGCCTCCGTGCCCGCCGGACTGGACGGCCGCTACCAGGCGATCGCCCTGAGCGGCACCAAGGTGCGGGCCTACGACCAGGACTTCTACAAGCCGCTCGTCGACCTGGTCATGAACTCCGACGTCCCGGTCTTCGCGATCTGCGGCGGCATGCAGCTGATCGCGGTCGCGGCCGGCGGCCGGCTGGCCGAGGGGCCGCAGCGGGTCGGCGGCTACGAGGTGCAGGTCGACAAGACCGAACCGCTCTTCGAGTACGTGAAGCCGACGGTGACCGTCTTCCACCGGCACACCCTCTACCTGCAGGAGGCCCCGCAGGGCTTCCGCTCGATCGGCCGCTCCGAGCACGCGCCCGTGGAGTTCCTGCGCTCCGACGACGGCCGGATCTTCGGCGCCCAGGCGCATCTGGAGTTCCGCGAGGACGGCCGGGAGATCCTGCGCGGCTTCGCGCAGCTCTACCGGTGACCGCGGAAGGACCCGTGAACCATCTACGTAGGCAAGGACTTGACCATGAGTGAGCAAGGCTCGAACGGGCCCGCCTTCACCGTCCACCTGGGCGGCAGCGGCGGCCACATCAAGGGCTGGGTGGTCGTCGACTCGCTCGTCGACGGCCTGGCGATGGGCGGCACCCGGATGACCGCCGGGGTCACCAAGGAGGAGGTCGCCGGGCTCGCCCGCGACATGACCGAGAAGTTCACCCTCGCGGGGCTGCGCATCGGCGGCGCGAAGGCCGGCATCGTCGCCGAGGGCGGCGACCGTGGGGAAACGTTCCGCACCTTCGGGCGGACCGTCAAGCCGCTGCTGCACGGCGGCATCCACCTGGGTATCGACATGGGCGTCACCCCGGCCGACCGGGCCGTCTTCTTCGACGAGGCCGGGTACGACCCGCGCTACCGCCTGGGCGCCCCGGACATGCCGATCGACTGGCGCACCTACTACGAGCCGCTGATCGACTGCACCGGCCACGGCGTCGGCGTCGCCGCGCTCACCGCCCTGGAGGCGAGCGGCCGCAGCGGGCCGGCCCGGATCGTGATCCAGGGCTTCGGCGCCGTCGGCCGCGCCGTCGCCCGGTTCCTCGAGGACCGCGGACACGTCGTCGTCGGCATCGCGGACGTGCAGGGCACCATCAGCGCGGACCGGCTGCCGGTCGCCGACCTGGTCGCCATCACCGACGAGTTCGGGCGGATCGACCACGCGCGGCTGCCCCAGCACGTCACCGTGAACCGGGAGCCGGACGCCTGGCTCGACCTGGACGCCGACCTGCTGGTGCTGGCGGCGCAGAAGTACGCGCTCAACGCCGAGAACGCGCACCGGCTGCGCGCCCGCATGGTGATCGAGGGCGCCAACATCGCCTCCAGCGACGAGGCCAGGGAGAAGGTGGCGGCCGCCGGGGTGACCCTGGTCCCCGGCGTCATCGCCAACATCGGCGGCGCGGGGTCCGCGGCCCTGGCCGTGACCCGCGTGGTCCCCTTCGAGCTGTCGCACGAGGCGCGCAAGCAGTGGGTCTTCGACTGGGTCGCCGACCGGGTCCGCACCAACACCCGGGACCTGCTGGAGATCGCCGCGTCCCGGGCCGGCGACCCGCTGCCCGAGCTGCTCGCCACGCGCCGCGCGGAGCTGCACCGATGACCGCCGACCCGTCGGCCGCCGACCGGCTGGCCGAGTACCGCAGGCGCGGCTGGTGGCGGGACGAGACCTTCCTGGACGACCTGCGCCGCCAGGCCGTGGAGCGCCCGCGCAAGCTCGCCATCGCCGGACGCCGGCTCGCCGAGGCCCGCACCGACACCCTCGACTACGCGGAACTGTCCCGGCTGACCGACCGGTTCGCCGGCGCGCTGCTGGAACTGGGCGTGGAGCGCGGCGACGTCGTCGCCGTGCAACTGCCCAACCGGTGGGAGATGGTGCCGCTGATGTTCGCATGCATGGCGGCGGGAGCGGTCATCTGCCCGATCGCGCCGGTCTGCCAGGAGGAGGAGCTGCGGCACCGGCTCGCCCTCACCGAGGCCCGGGTGGCCATCACCCTGCCGGAGTGGGAGGGCTACCCGCTGGCCGAGACGCTCAACGGGCTGCGCCACGAGCTCCCGCTGGAGCACGTGGTGGTGCTGGACGGCCACGCCCCCGCGGGCGCGGTCGACTTCCACGACCACTTCGTCGCCACGCACTGGGAGAACCGGCGCATGGGCGATCTGGACGGGCGTCAGCTGCGCCCGGACGAGCCGTTCGTGGTGCTGTTCACCTCCGGCACGACCGGGTTCTCCAAGGGCGTGGTGCACAGCCAGAACACCGTCCACTCCGGTGTGCGCGGCTACGTGGACACCTTCCTGCTGCACGGCGGCCTGGTCGCCGCGGTCACCACGCCGCTGGTGCACTACTCCGGCTTCGGCCAGGGCGTGCTCGCCGGGGTGATGCTCGGCGGCACCATCGCCTTCCAGGACGGCCCCGACCACGCGGGTCTGCTGGACCTGGTCGAGCGGTACGGCGCGACGCTGATCTACGGGCCGCCGCCCACCCTGTCCGGGGTGGCCGCCGCCCAGCAGGCCGACCCGCACGACGTGTCGAGCCTGCGCCACACCGTCACCGGCGCGGCGCCGGTGCTCCAGGAGCTGGTGGACGAGCTGCGCGACACCTTCGGCGCACGCACGTACTCGGTGTGGGGCATGTCGGAGTTCGGCCCGGTCACCATCAGCCGGCTGGACTACAACCAGGACTGGGCGGCGCACAGCCACGGGCGTCCGATCGACTCCATGGAGATCCGCATCGACCAGTGCGAGGACCCGACCAGGCGCGCGCCCGTCGGACGGCTGCGGGTGCGCGGGGCGTCGCAGGCGCTCGGGTACTACAAGCAGCAGGACGTCTTCGACGCCGAGCTGATGGGCGACGGCTGGTTCGACACCGGCGACGTGGCCCGCGAGGACGGACGCGGCGGGATCCGCGTCCTGGGCCGCGCCAAGGACGCCATCATGCGCGACGGGATCGTGCTCCCGATGGCCGAGCTGGAGTCGGTCATCGCCGCGCATCCCAAGGTGATCGAGGCCGCGATCGTCGGTCCCACCGGGCACGTCGACGACCCGATCCTCGCCGTCGTCGTCCCCAGCGGCGGCACCCCGCCGAGTCTCGCCGAGATCCGCGCCCACCTCCGGGACGCGGGCCAGGACGCCCGCTTCCTCCCCGAGCGCCTGGAGATCACCCCTGCCCTCCCGAAAACCCTCACGGGCAAGGTCCGCAAGGTCGAACTGCGCCAGCAGTACGCCACGGACTGACCCACGCCCCCGCCCGGCGGCGGCTCACCCCCCAAGCCGCCGCCGGTCCCCCAGGGGACCCAGGTGCCCAGCCCTCCGGCCTCGGCCTGCCACTGCACGACTGCGTCCGAGACTTGTGCCCGAGGACCGGCGGCCCTGTCCCGCCGCGTGTTCCCTCCGCTTTCGCCGCCGGCTTCCGGCCGGTGAGGCCTGATCCTTGGAGTCCCCCATGTCCGAAGCCGTGCCGGTGACCAAGTCGGCGACTCTGGCCGCCGACGAGGCGCTGGAGCGCCGGCGGCTCGCCGGGGAGCAGGTGCTGTCCCTGGCGAGCGGCGAGATCGGTCTGCCCGTGCTGCCCTCGCTGCGGGAGCGGCTCGCCGACGCGGCGGGGCGCAACGCGTACGGCCCGGTGGCCGGGAGCGCGGAGCTGCGCTCCGCGGCGGCCGGGTACTGGGGGCGGCGCGATCTCCCCACCGATCCCGAGCTCGTGCTCTGCGGGCCGGGGAGCAAGCCGCTGCTCTTCGCCCTAATGCTGGCCATCGGCGGAGACGTGGTGGTGCCGGTCCCCAGCTGGGTGAGCTACGCCGCCCAGGCGCGGCTGGCCGGCGCCCGGCCGATCCACGTGCCCACGCTGCCGGGACAGGGCGGCGTGCCGGACCCGGACGCGCTGCGCGAGGCGGTGGCCGCCGCCCGGGCCGCCGGACGGAACCCGCGCTGCGTCATCGTCACCCTGCCCGACAACCCCACCGGGACCATCGCCGCGCCGGACACCCTGCGTCGGCTCGGCGCCGCAGTCAGGGAGCTCGACCTGGTCGTCGTCTCCGACGAGATCTACTGCGACCTGGTCTTCGACGACGCCGAACCTGCCGTCTCCCCGGCCGTGTTCGCCCCCGAGCGCACCGTGGTGACGACGGGGCTGACCAAGAACCTGGGCCTCGGCGGCTGGCGCATGGGCGTCGCCCGGCTGCCCGAGGGCCGCCTCGGACGCGACCTGCGCGACCGCCTGGAGGCCGTCGCCAGCCAGACCTGGTCGACGACGGCCGCCCCCGTCCAGGCGGCCGCCGCCTACGCGTTCGGGGAACCCTTAGAGGTGGTCGCCTACGTCGCCGGGGCACGGCGGCTGCACGAGACGGTGGTGCGCGCGGTGGCACGCCACTTCGCCGCCGTCGGCGCCGAGCTGACGCCGGTGCGCGCCACCAGCTACCTCTACCCGGACTTCGAGCCGCTGCGGGAGCAACTGCTCGACGTCCACGGGGTCTCGGGCGGCGCGGAGCTGGCCGCGCTCCTCGCCGAGCGGCACGGCGTCGGCGTGCTCCCCGGCAGCGCCTTCGGAGAGTCGAGCCGTTCGCTGCGGATCCGTGCGGCCACCAGCCGGCTCTACGGCGAGACCGACGCACAGCGGACCGCGGCCCTGGCCGCCGTCGCCCCGCTCGAACTCCCGTGGATCAAGGCCTCCCTGGACCGCATCGCCGACGTGCTCGGCGACCTGGTCCGGTCGCCCGCCGGCCGGGCGGCGACCGCGGGACGCCCCTGACCGTCCCGCCCCGGCGCGCCGGGTTCCCCCTGCTCGGCGCGCCCCCACTCGACGACCGTTCGACGACCCTTCGGAGGTCCGCACCCATGTCCCTCACGACCGAGACCATCAGCGAGTACGCCTACCGGGGTGAGCGCTACGTCAGCCGCGGCATCACGGCGGCGGGCGAGCCGCAGACCCTGCACCGGCTGGCCGGGAGCCGGCTGCGCGCCGCCCTCCTTTCCGAGGGCGGCGCGGAGGCGGTCGTCGCCCTGCTCCGGGAGGCCGACACCGTCACGGTGACCGCCGGCGACCCCGAACTCCTCGCGCTGCCGCCGCTGCTGCCGACGGACGGCGCCCACTCGCTGGTCAGCGGCTTCCTCGGCACGCACAAGAACAAGGCGGACGCCATCGTCCAGCACGGCGACCAGCCGCCGCTGCCCAAGTGGTTCTTCAAGGGCCTCGGCTCGTGGCTGCGCACGCCGGGTCAGCCGCTGGTCGTCCCCGCCGAGCCGGTCATCGTGATCGAGGAGGCGGAGGTCGTCCTGGTCTTCGTCAACGACGAGAACGGCGAGCCCCACTACGCGGGCTACACCTTCGGCAACGACTTCTGCGACATCGGCCTGCACCGGATCGACCCCGGCTACACGCCCTCGGGCAAGCTCTGCGACACGGCGGTCTCGCCGCACCTCTTCCTCGGCGAGCCGCCGCGGGCGGCCACCGGCCAGGTCACCATCGAGCGCGACGGCCGCCCCGCCTGGAAGGGCACGTTCGACTGCGGCGCCGACGCGCTCTGGTTCCGCACCTCGGACATGGTGGACCGCCTGTTCTCCTTCCCGGCGCTGCGCCGCCCCGGGCTCGTCAACTACGTGCTGACCGGAGCGGACCTGAGCAGCATCCACGACGGCTTCCAGATCGCCGACGGCGACCACGTGGTGATCGACGTGGCCAGCCACGGCGTGGTGATGTCGAACACCGTCCGGTTCGGCGGGCCTGCGGCGTCCTTCTGACCCGACCCCCACCCCGCACGAGGACCCCTCGACCCGACGATCGGGGGGTCCTCGTGCGTTCCCACCGCGCTCGCATCACGGCACTGTGACGAGTCGTCAAGGAATGTCAAGAAGCGCGGATTCGGGCGGCCACCGCCGCACGCCACAACTACCGTTTTGCCATGGGCATTTTCCGTCTACCCCGGCTCGGCCTCGCCGATCCGCCGGGAAACCCCATTGCGGAACCCGAGTACGCGAGGAAGCCGGCGTTGTTCAGCAGGATGTCGATGCCGCCCGGCTCCCGTAGCGTCTGCCCCACCGCGTCCACCGCGGCGTTCGGCTCGGCCAGGTCGGCGTGGATCACCGCGGCCGTGCCGCCGCCGGCCTCGATCTCCTTGACGACCCGTCGGGCCGTTCGCCCATGATCTTCCTCCGTTGCGCGGGGGCTCGGTGCGTGCCTGGCGAAATCTTGAAACCCTTCCATTGGTGTGAATGTCAAGTCCGAGGCGAATGAGGCTTTTTGACATGCGAATCGGAGAGCTGTCGCGGCGCACGGAGACCTCTCGGCGCCTGCTGCGCTACTACGAGGAACAAGGGCTGATCTTCTCCGACCGCGAGGCCAACGGGTACCGGGACTACGACGAGGGCCTGGTCGACCGGGTCCTGCAGATCCGCGGCCTGCTCGGGGCCGGGCTGCCGATCCGGATCATCAAGCAGATCCTGCCGTGCCTGCGGGAGACCCGGGCCATCTTCTTCGAGGAGGCCACCCCAGAGATGCTGGCCGCGCTCGAGGAGGAGCGCGACCGCATGACGGCGCGGATCCGCTGCCTGGAACGCAACCGCGACGCCGTCGCGGAGTACATCGTCGCGGTGGGAGGCGACCAGCTCGCCCGCCCGGCGGCGTAACGCCGCCCCGGCCCCCACGGGCCGTGCGAGGGCGACCGGCAGGACCGTGCCGGGCCGTCGGCGGAGCCGGGCCGCGAGGGCGACCGGCAGGACTGTGCCGGGCCGTGCGGGAGACCGAGCCAGGCGGGCGGCCGGGGCCGGGCGTGCGGGGGCCGTTCGGGCCGCAGGCCCTGCTGTCGGCCGGGCCGGGCCGTCCAGGCCGGGAGCACGGCGGAGTGCCTCGCCGCGTCGTACGCACGGCCCGTGCCCCGGGCAGGAGGCCGGACCGCGACCCGCGGTGGCGCCGGGCAGATCCGCCCCCGTCCTCAGGGG
>NZ_BBPO01000016.1 GCF_000787815.1 Streptacidiphilus neutrinimicus | reverse complement strand
CAGCTCCCCCTGGGAACCACTCCACGAACATCCGTGCCGCCGCGAAGACGGCCAGAACCTGCCCGTCCAGGACGGCGTTCGGTGCTTGGAGGTAGGCAAGCGGCTGGGGCGGCGGCGAAGTGCGGGACACGGACGGCAGTTTCGCAGACCCGCCACCGCACTCGGGAGGGAACCAGCATCCGCCCCACCCGCCCCTGAACCCCGGCCGTGCTTGGCCCCGAGTTCCTTTTTCGGCGGACCCGGCAACCTTCTCACGGGCGGCGGCAACAGAGAGGTGGAACACCGACTCGACGGGCTCGAACGAACGGATGGGCATGAGGCGAACGAGGCGCGCCGCAGAACAGTCGCGGCGCGGAGACGGGCTGGCCAGAGGCACTCCCGGCGCGCTGCTGAGCGTCGGGGTACTGACATGCCCGATCCTGGCGTTCCTGCCTGACGGGGGCCCGGTCGACGCGGGGCGTCGCCCAGCGGACCGGTGTCGAGTTCGCCCGCCGTTAACCGGGCGGCCGTCCTGCCGCCCGGCCTTGTGGACGACCGCTGCTACCCTCATGCCTCGTTGTTAACGCGCACATGGCAAGAAAGGGCGACCGAGGGAGTGCTCCCCGATGACGCGTCCGTAGATTTCCACGACTTCTTCGAACGCCACTACGCCGAACTGGCCCGCTTCGCCCACCTCCTGACCGGAGAGGCCGACGCGGCCGACGACCTGGCCGCGGACGCCCTGGTCGCGATCTGGCAGAACTGGGACCGGTTCCGCGCGGCCCAAAGCCCGCGCGCCTACGCGCGCGGCGTGGTGGCCAACATGGCCCGCGAACGGGTCCGCAGCACGGTCCGGGAGCGCCGCCGGATCACCCTGTTCTGGTCCCGCGTCCCGGAGCGGACGGACGGCCCCGACGTGGCCGCCGTCCTCGACGTGCGCACCGCACTGACCCGGCTGCCGTTCCGCAGACGAGCCTGCGTCGTGCTGCGCCACGCCTTCGACCTGTCGGAGAAGGACACCGCGATGGCTCTGGGAATATCGGTCGGTACAGTCAAGAGCCAGACCTCCAAGGGCCTGGCCGAGCTCGAACGCATACTCGGCGTACGATCCGCCGAGCTACTGGTGGCAGGGAGGAGGGTTCCGTGAGCGAGGAGATCACCCGACAGCTGCGCGAGTCCGCCCAGGCCTACCAGCCCGACCGGGCCAGGATGCTGGCCCGTGCGGAGCGCGCTCTCGCCGGCCCCGTCGTCAGTCACCGCACCCGCCCGTTCGCCCGGTCGGGCCGACGGACCGTCCTCGCCGCCCTCGCCACGGCCGCGCTGCTGGCGACCGGGGGTTTCGCGGTCGCCGACATCGTCCGCGGACCGGCGCCGACCACCGTCGTCACGACACCCAGCCAGACCCCGTCGGCCTCTCCCCGTCCGACGCCGTCGCCCACCACCACCTCCACCGGCTCCACACACTCCTCACCGACCACGGCCCCGGCCGGTTCGCACCCGGCCCAGCCCGTCGGCGCACGGCCCCAGGCCGGACCCCTGTGGTCGGCAGGCTCCGTGGACCCGCACTCCACCGTCTACTGGTCCCAGGGCGACCTCCAGCTGAGGACCGCTCAACCGCTCACTTCCCTGACCGTGGAAATCCGCGTCACGCAGACCGGCGGCGTACAGAGCACGGGCAGCTGGAGCACCGTGCCGAACAGCGGCGACTTCACCGTCACCGTGCGCCAGTCCGGCAGCACGCTGATCTACCGCTGGACGCTCAAGGCAGGCCCGACCCTGCCGGCCGGTCAGTACCTGTTCGCCGCCCAGTTCAACCACGCCACCGGTGTGCGCGACGCGGGCAGCGACAGCTACCGGGTCGACGCGCGGTGCCAGACCGGCTCCCCGACGGCGGTCTGGGGAGGTTTCACCCCGGCACGGTAGCGCCAGGCCCTGTCCTGGGACCGGTGGAGCTTGGTGCTCCTGCCCGGTGACGCTCGCCCCGGGTCATGGCTCGCGCCACGACCCGGGGCGAGCCGCCGCGGCCCGCCTGGGCGTCCGGCCCAAGCCGCACCTGTACGCCTGCAGGCACCTGTCCAACACCGCGTCACTACTGCTGCCGGTCTCCAACCTGACTCCGGTCCTGCTCGTCTGGCCCCTGCAGGCGCCTGACGTCACCACCCTTCCGCCGCCTCCGTCGCGGTGAGGGCCGACGCGGACGTCATGCCCGACCGCTTTACTCCGCTGGGGCTCGGATCAGGACCGTGGCACCGCGTCAAGACAACCCTCCGCCGGTGGGCTGTTGTGGCTGACCCACGGGCCGGATCGCAGCATGCGAACCGGCCGGTGCCGCGCCCGTGCTGTGGCGCAGCGAGATCGGCGGGCTCATCAGGATGTGCTGCGCCGGCATCGAGGGGTCGCGGATGATCTCCACCAGCAAGGCCATGGCCTGTGCGGCCATCTGATCGCTCGGCATGTCCGCCGCCGTCAGCGGGGGTCGGAAGTCCTCCGCCCACTGGCTGGCGACGACGCCAGTCAGGGAGAAGTCCCGGGGGATCACCAGTCCGGCTTCCTGCAAGGCGCGTTGAACTCCCGGTAGCGCCGCCTCGTTGATCGTGGCGAGCGCGGTGACCTCGGGGCGGCCGGCGAGCAGATCGGCGATGCACTCCTGGCCGCAACGGGCGTCGTCGCCGCACAGCAGCTCGGTCCCCTGGAGGCCGAGTTCGGTGACCGCTCGCATGAAGCCTTCGCGAGCCCGGTGACCTGGTCCGTAACCGGCGGCGACGAGCTCGGGGGATCGGTTCAGCAGGGCGATGTCGCGGTGCCCGAGGTCGGCGAGATGCCGGACGCAGTGGTAGATCAGCCCGGCGTAGTCGACATCGACCCAGAACATGCCCGGGTCGTTCGCCGGGTGGCCGATGCCGACGAAGGGCATGCGCGCCTCCCGCAGGCGGTCCACGCGCGCGTCCTCCATGCGGATCTCCATGAGGATCACGCCGTCCACGCGGCTCTCCGACACCAGCCGCTCGAAGGAGCGGTCGTGATCACCGCCCGACGGGGAGAGCAGGACGTCGAGGTCCGCCTTCGCGGCCGCGTCGACCACGCTGCCCACGAAGTCCAGCTGCATGTGGGTGAGCCGACTGCTGGCCGGCGGGATCACCAGGCCGATCGTGCGGGTCCGGCCTTCGGCGAGGGCGCGGGCAGAGGCGTTCGGGCGGTAGCCCAGTTCGTCGATGACGGACTGGATCCGCTTGCGCGTGGCCTCCGAGACGGGCCGGTTGCCGCTCAGCGCGTAGGAGACCGTGCTGCGTGACACTCCTGCACGGCGGGCGATCTCGCCGATGTTCATGCGTTCCGCTCCCTAGTGGCCGTCTTTCATGGCCGCCATCCTACGGTGCGCGAACCGGTTCGACTACACGTGCAGAACCCCTTGACGCCAATCTGATGGCGTCCTAGGTTCCCTGTCGAACCGGTTCGCGCAACCGGTTCGACATCTCCGCGTAACGCATCCAGGGCCTCCGGCCCACTTCTTCTGACCCCGCGACGCCGCAGGTCGGAAAGGGACAACGCGCCATGAACAGAAACACCTCCCGCAGGCTCGCGCTCGCCTCTCTGGCCGTCGCGGTCATCCTCACCGGCGCCTCCGCCTGCGGCGGATCCTCCGGGTCCTCCGCCGGCTCGTCCGGCTCGGCGGCGGGGACGTACACGGTCTGGGACCCCTACCCCCAGTTCGACGCCGGCTCCGACTGGGCGAAGCTGCTGAACAACTGCGGCACGCAGGCGGGCGTGACGATCAAGCGCACCGCGTTCGACACGAGCGACCTGACCAACAAGACGCTCCTGGCCGCGCAGCAGGGCAACTCCCCGGACGTGCTGATCGTCGACAACCCGGTCGTGTCCACCCTGGCCGAGGCCGGTGTGCTCACCACCACGGACGACAACAAGATCGACACCTCGCAGGTCCTGCCCAACCTGCTGGGCGCCGGCCAGAGCGGCGGCAAGACGTACGGGACCCCCATCGGCGCGAACACGCTGGCCCTGTACTACAACAAGAGCATCCTCAAGGCCGCCGGGGTCGATTCGGCGGGCATCAAGGACTGGGCCTCGCTCAACGCCGCCCTGGCCAAGGTGAAGGCCGCAGGCAAGAAGGGCATCACCTTCTCCGCCATCGGCACCGAGGAGGGCAGCTTCCAGTTCCTGCCCTGGTTCTGGGGCTCCGGCGCGCAGCTGACCGACCTCGCCTCAAACCAGGCCGTGTCCGCCGTGACGCTCTGGCAGAACTGGCTCAAGGCAGGCTACGCACCCAACTCGGTCATCAACAACACCCAGACGACCAGCTGGCAGGAGTTCGCCACCGGTCAGTACGCCTTCGCCGAGAACGGCACGTGGCAGCTCGCCAACGCGAAGAAGGCCGGCTTCGACTACGGGATCCTGCCGATCCCCGCCATGAACGGCGGCACCGCCGCGGCACCCACCGGCGGCGAGTTCGTCACGGTACCGGTGCAGAGCGACAAGAGCCGCTACGCCACCAGCGCCAAACTGGTGTCCTGCCTGACCAGCGCGGAGAACCTGCTGACCACCGACACGACGCTGTCGTACGTGGCCCCGACCAAGGCCGTGCAGGACAAGCAGGTGGCCGCCAACCCGGACCTGGCGGTGTGGGTGCAGGCGGTCGCCGCCGCCAAGGGCCGTACCGGCGACAACCTGGGAACGAAGTACCCCAAGATCTCCGAGCAGCTGTGGGGTGCGGTGCAGGCGGCGCTGACCGGCTCGCAGTCGCCGAAGGACGCCCTGAACGCGGCCCAGGCCGCGGCCACCAAGTAAGCAGGCAACCTCCAGGCGCCGGCGCTGCCGCGCGGGCCCGCCCACAAAGGACCTCTCGCTGATGACCGACACCACGCACATGGCGGAAGCTCCGCCCGCGCGGGCCCGACGCGGCGCGGCGACCGCCGCTCCCGCACCGGCTGCCTCCGCCGGGCCGGCACCAGGTGGCAAGCCCCGCTCGCAGCAGTGGACCGCCTGGGGGTTCCTGGCCCCGGTAGTGATCTACCTCGGCGTCTTCTACGCCTACCCGCTCTACCGCAACATCGACCTGTCCCTGCGCGACTACACCGTGCGCACGTTCGTCCAGGGCGGCGCCCCCTTCACCGGAGTGCAGAACTACAGCGACGTCGTCCAGGACCCGACCTTCTGGCCGGCGCTGCTGCACACGGTGATCTTCACCGGCGTCTCGTTGTTCTTCCAGTACTCGATCGGGCTCGCGCTCGCGGTGTTCTTCGTCAGGCACTTCCCGCTGTCGTCCGTCCTGCGGGCGCTGTTCCTGGTGCCGTGGCTGCTGCCGCTGATCGTGTCCGCCTCCACCTGGTCGTGGATGCTCAGCAGCGACTCGGGCGTCGTCAACGCGGCGCTGCACACGGTCGGCATCGGCGCGGTCAACTGGCTGACCTCGCCCTCCTGGTCGCTGGTGTCGGTCATCGTCGCCAACATCTGGATCGGCGTCCCGTTCAATCTGGTCGTGCTCTACAGCGGGCTGCAGACCATCCCTGCCTCGCTGTACGAAGCCGCCGCCCTGGACGGCGCCAACGCCTGGCAGCGGTTCTGGCGCATCACCTTCCCCCTGCTGCGCCCGGTGTCCGCGATCACCCTGCTACTGGGTCTGGTCTACACGCTGAAGGTCTTCGACATCATCTGGATCATGACGAAGGGCGGTCCCGGCGACTCGTCCACCACCTTGGCCACCTGGTCCTACCGCCTCGGCTTCGGCAACCTGCTGCCCCAGTTCGGTCCGGGCTCCGCCGTCGGCAACCTCCTGGTCCTGATCGCCCTGGTCTTCGGCCTGTTGTACGTCCGCGTCCAGCGAAGGCAGAACGCATCATGAGCTCCGCGACCGCCTCGGGCCTGCGCCCCACCCACGGCGCGACGACCCGCCGCCCCCGCAACCGCGTGTGGTGGAGGACCGCCCTGGGTGTCCTGTTCACCGCGGCCATGCTGTTCCCGGTCTACTGGATGGTCAACGTCTCGCTGACCCAGGACCGGAACATGCGCAAGTCCACCCCGGACCTGCTGCCGATCAACGGGACGCTGGAGGGGTACCGGCTGGTCCTGGACCAGCAACTCCCCTACCTGGCCACGAGTCTCTTCATCGGCCTGGGCACCGTGGTACTGACCGTCGCCCTGGCCGCGCCCGCCGGGTACGCGCTGGCGAAGCTGCGACCGCGCGGCGGCGGGCTGGTGTCCTTCCTGATGCTCGTGGCCCAGATGGTGCCCGGAATCATCATGGCGATGGGCTTCTACGCCATCTACCTGAACCTTGGGTTCATGGAGTCCGTGCCCGGCCTGATCGTGGCCGACTCCACCCTCGCGGTGCCGTTCGGCGTGCTGATCTTCACCGCGTTCATGAGCGGGATCCCCGGGGAACTCCTGCAAGCCGCCCAGATCGACGGCGCCGGCCCGGTGCGCACCTTCTGGTCGATCGTGCTGCCGATGAGCCGGAACGCCGTCGTCACCGTGTCGCTGTTCGCGTTCCTGTGGTCCTGGTCCGACTTCGTCTTCGCGAGCACCCTCGACAACGGCGGCACCAACCAGCCGATCACGCTCGGCATCTACCACTACATCGGCAACAACAACCAGCAGTGGAACGCCATCATGGCGACCGCCGTGGTGGCCTCCGTCCCCGCCGCCCTGATCCTGATCCTCGCCCAGCGCTACATCGCCGCGGGCGTCACCTCCGGAGCGGTCAAGGACTGACCGCCCGATGCCGCCCGCCGCCCGCCGCTGCCCGCGCGACCCCGACCCCGACCCCGACCCCGACCCCGACCCCGATCAAGAAGTGAGCTCTGCCTTGACCGACATCGCCCACGGCCCGACGTTCGCCCTTGAGGACATTCCCTTCAGCCACTACGGGTCCTGGTTCAACCTGTCGCCGGTCACCGCACTGCACACCCGCACCCGTGACCTGCACCTGGTCTCCCACAAGAACGGCATGCACGCCGTCCTGCGCCTGCTGCCGGTCGTTCCCGACACCGGCAGCCGGGCGCCGGCCGCCTGGCATCCCACGCCCGGCCTCCTCACCGTCGCCGCCGCAGAAGGCCACATCGAGTTCGCCTACGAGACCGCGGACGTCCTTCGCGTACGCGGCCGCAACCTGTCCCTCGTCATCACCCCGGCCGAGGGCAAGCTCACCCCGTTCACGGGCACCTATCTCTACCGCGACCCGGTCGACGGCTCCTACCAGTTCAGTTCCTACGAAACCGGACGCCGCTACCGCATCACCCTTCTGTCCGGCGCCTTCGCGGACGTTGCCGGAGCCGAGGCGCTCGCCGAGGCCGACCGACGCCTGACCCTCCACGGCGCGCCCGAGTGGGAAGCCGTCATCGAGGAGATGGACAGCGCCCGCGTCCCCTACGCCACCACCGGCGACTTCGACACGGTCACCGACCGCGCCCGGACCGGCTTCCGCTCCTTCGCGCGGCCGTTCACCGGCCCCCTCACCGGCACCGCGCCGGCCGCCAACCTCGCTGCCTACGTCCTGTGGTCCGCCACGGTCCGCCCCGAGGGCTTGCTGAAGCGCCCCGGCATCCTGATGTCGAAGCACTGGATGGACAAGGTCTGGAGCTGGGACCACTGCTTCAACGCCCTGGCAGTGGCGGCCAGCTCCCCCGAACTCGCTTGGGACCAGTTCCAGTTGCCGTTCGACCACCAGGACGAACGCGGAGCCCTGCCGGATTCGGTCACGCACTCCGAAGTCCTCTACAACTTCGTCAAGCCGCCCATCCACGGCTGGGCCCTGAACCGCCTGCGCGCACGCCTGCCACAACCGCTGGCCGGACAGCAACTCACTACGGCGTACGAGCGGTTGAGGAACTGGACCCGGTTCTGGCTGGACGCTCGCCGCGTCCCGGGCTCAGCCCTGCCGCACTACCAGCACGGCAACGACAGCGGCTGGGACAACGCGACCACCTTCGACTCCCGTCGCCTCGTCGAGGCTCCCGATCTGGCGGCGTTCCTCGTCCTGCAGCTCAAGGAGCTCGCGAGGATGGCCGTCGAGCTCAACCGACCGGACGAGGCCGACGAGTTCGCGGTCCTCGCCGACGCCGTCCTTGCCGCCCTGCTCGACCAGTTGTGGGACGGTGACCGGTTTCTCGCCCGTTCCCCGCACACCGGCACCACCACCCGCAGCCGCAGCCTGCTGGACCTGATGCCGATCGTGCTCGGGGAGCAGCTGCCCCCGTCCATCAGCGCCAAGCTCGCGGACCGCATCCGTGGCCACCTCACCGACCACGGCCTGGCGACCGAGCACCCCGACTCCCCCTGCTACGAGGCGGACGGCTACTGGCGCGGCCCGATCTGGGCGCCGTCGACCGTCCTGATCGAGGACGGACTGCGTCGCGCCGGCCACACCGACCTCGCTGACGAGGTCAGCGCCCGCTTCCGGGTGCTGTGCGAGACCTCAGGCTTCGCCGAGAACTTCGACGCCCGCACCGGCGCCGGACTGCGCGACCGCGCCTACACCTGGACCGCCGCCGCCTACCTCCTCCTGGCGGAGGCCCACACCCGTCGCAACTCAGCCCAGCCCGTGCTCGGCTGAGCCGTCCACGCCCCTCCCGGCGAGCCATCGCGTACGCCCGGACACCCCAGCTTCCCGAGCCGCCCGGCCCGGGGCCCTCCACCCACCTTGGGAGAGCACCATGCGCCTGAGTCCCCCCGTGCGTGCCCGTGCCAGGATCAAGAGCTGGCTCGCGGTCGGCGCGAGCGCGGCCTTGCTCCTGATGGCGGCACCACCCGCAGCCCACGCCGCCACCGAGACGCTCAGCGTGGATCTGTCATCAACGGCCGGACCCATGACCGGCGTCGGCCAAGGCTTCCTGTACGGCCTGAGCCAGGACGGGACCTCCCCGGGCGACAACTACCTACAGCCGCTGAACCCCACCATGATGCGCGGCGGCGGGGCCCGCATCGCCGGCGATGGCTGGATCGGCGACGGCTACAAGCCCGGAGCGGGCTACCAGGCGCGCATCAACTCGATCCTCGCCCAGGTCAGGCGCACGACGCAGGCGCCGTACCACGCCGAGTACGTCCTGATGCTCAGCGACCTGTGGGGCGCCGACCTGACGCAGCCGAGCAACGCCCTCTACCCGTGCGACAACGGCGACTGCTCGAACTGGATCACCTTCGTCGACGACACCGTGGCCGCCATGCAGAACGCCGGGGTCACGGTGACGTACGAGCCCTACAACGAGCCGAACGGCTCCGGCTTCTTCCCGCCGGGGATCGGCACGCAGTACTGGCAGATGTGGAACAGCGCCGTCAAGGAGATCCGGCGACTCGCGCCTTCCGCCCGCATCGAGGGCCCCGCGTTCGCCGGCGGCGTGACCAGTTACTACCAGACGTGGATCCAGACCGCGCAGGCGGCGGGCACCCTCCCGAACGTGATCAGCTACCACTACGGCGATCCGGTGCCCCAGGCCGCCCAGGTCAACAGCTACCTCGCGGCCGCCGGCATCACCGGTATCACCCAGTCGCAGAACGAGTACATCCCGCTCGGTGCCGAGAACGCCGCCTACACGGCCTGGAACCTCGACCGCCTCGCCCAGTCCGGCATCGCCTCCGCGGCTCGCGGGGAGTGGGACAACTGCTGCGCCTCCGGCGACCTCGGCACCGTCCTCACCCACAGTGGCGGGAGCCTGGTGCCCAGCGGGCAGTACTGGGCCTACCGCGCGTACGCCGACCTGACCGGGACTCGGGTCTCCGCCACGGGCAGCGGGAACACGGCCGTGACCGCGGCCGTCGACAGCAACAAGAAGCAGGTGGCGGCGCTGATCGGCGACTCCGGCGGCTTCGTCGGACAGGCGAACGTGTCCATCAGCGGATTCGGCGCTGACCCGTGGCTGATCTCCGGCGGCACCACGCACGTCGAGCTCGACCGGATCCCGAACGTCGCCTCGCTCAACAGCCCCGAAACCGTGTACAGCGGCAACGTCACCGTCTCCGGCGGCTCCGTCACCGTTCCCGTCACGCTCGGCGACGCCGACGGCGCCTACGTCCTGTTCGTGACGCCGCCCGGCTCGGTGTCCTCCGACACGACGACCGACGACACCGCCACCTCGGGCACGGACCACTTCGGCTACGACTCGACCTGGGGCACCGCCGCCGGCGTGCCGGACCTGCACCAGGGCACCGCCCACTGGAGCAACACCACCGGCGGCGCCGCGACCTACACCTTCACCGGCAGCGGTGCGACCATCTGGGGCGTCAAGGACGTGGACCAGGGCATCGCGGGCTTCTCCGTCGACGGGGGCCCGGTGACCTACGCCGACGACTACGCCTCGACCCGCACCGCGCAGGCACCGCTCTTCTCCACCACGGGGCTGGGCGCGGGAACACACACCGTCACGATCACCAACGCGGGCACGAAGAACGCCTCCAGTGCCAACGACACCGTGGCGATCGACTACGCCACCGTCACGCCGAACATCACCACCGCTGATGACGGCACGACCTCCGGCACCAACGCCTTCGCCTACGGCGGCACCTGGGGGACGGCCACCGGCGTCGGCGACCTGTTCGAGGGAACGGCCCACTGGAGCAACACGGCTGGATCAACCGCGACGCTGACGTTCAACGGCACGGGAGCCGTCGTCTACGGCGTCAAGGACGTCGACCAGGGCATCGCCACCTACTCCGTCGACGGCGGCCCTGCTCACAGCGTCGACGACTACAGCGCGGCCCGCGTTCCCGGGGCGAGCCTGTTCAGCGTCTCGGGTCTGACCTCCGGCACCCACACCATCACGGTCACGGTCACCGGGACCAAGAACGGCGCCAGCTCGAACGACATCGTCGCGCTGGACTCCGCGACCGTCTTCTGACACGGGATCAGCGAGACGTCCACCCCTGGTCGGGGCGGCCCACCGCACCGGCGGCCCCGACCGGCTTCCTGAGCCCCGGGGACGATCAGGCCCGGGCACCGTCACCGCACCCCGAGGAGCCGCACGATGAGCCCACTCACCGCACCTCCCCGTCCGACGACCGGCACCGGACGACGAACGGTCTCGATCGCCGTCGTCCTGCTGGCCACGCTGGCCACGACCCTGCTGCCCGCCGGCCCGTCACAGGCCGCCGACACAGGCGTCACGGTCGACTTCGCCACCACCGCAGGCACCCCGACCTACCGCGCCTCGGGCACCCTGTACGGGATGACCCCTGACGGGTCACTGCCGCCGGACCACTTCTACACGGACATCAAGTGGCACTCCGAGCGGGCCGGCGGCGCCCAGCTCAACAGCGGCGGCTACGCCACCAGCCTCGCCGACTACCAGACCCGCTGGAACGCCACCCTCGCCCAGTACAAGCGCACCACCGCCCTCGGCGGCACCTTCATCCTGCTCCCCCACGACCTGTGGGGCGCCGACGGCACCACCAACCAGGCCTTTCCCGGCGACAACGGCGACTGGACGACGTTCGACGCCTTCGTCAACCAGCTCTTCTCCGATGTCAAGGCCAACAACATGACGGTCCAGTGGGACCTCTGGAACGAGCCCAACGGCCAGAACTTCTGGGGGCGGCCGGAGAGCCAGTACCTCCAGATGTGGTCCCGCTTCTACGCCGACGTCCGTGCCAGCTTCCCCGGCCAGCTCATCGTCGGCCCCAGCTACTCCCAGAACCCCGCGAACAACACCTGGTGGCAGGCCTACCTCCCCTACGTCAAGACCCACAACGCCGTCCCCGACATCTGGAGCTGGCACGCCGAGGCCGGTGACCCCGTCGCCGACGCCGCCGCCATGGACGGCCTGCTTGCCTCCTACGGCCTCACCAACCAACGGCCGTACCAGATCAACGAGTACGCCACCCGCGCCCAGCAGAGCCCCGGCGGCGGCGCCTGGTACATCAGCCGCCTTGAGCGGGCCGGCGTCGACGGCCTGCGCGGCAACTGGGGCTCCGGCCTGGCTCTGCACGACTACGAGGCCAACCTGCTCACCAAGAACAGCGCCGGCCAGTACCTGCCGCGCGGCGAGTGGTTCATGTACCGCTACTACGGCTCCCAGACGGGCAACGTCGTCAACCTCGTCCCCGGCGCCAACACCGACGGCTTCGCCACCAAGGACAACACCGCCAGGAACGCCAAGGTCCTCATAGGCAGCAACGGCAACACCGGCAACATCACCGTCGCCCTCAACCGACTCGACACCACCTCGGTCGTGGAGAACGGCCAGGTCCGCGCCGTCATCCAGCGTCTCCCCGACGCCAACGGCGTCGCCGGACCCACCACCGTCTCCGACACGGACCTGACCGTCAGCAACAACGCCGCGTCGGTGACGCTCCCCTACACCAACGCCACGGACGGCTACACCATCACCCTCCTACCGCCCTCCAACACCACGATCTCCACCGCCGCCCTCAGCGAGAACAGCCTCCAGTGCCTGGACGACACCAACCTCAGCACCGCCAACGGGACCCAGTACCAGCAGTACTACTGCGAGGGCGGCTACCAGCAGATGCTCGACCTCAAGCCGGTCGCCGGACGGGCGAACACCTACACCGTCGTCAACGAGCACAGCGGCAAGTGCCTTGACGTCTCCGGCGCCTCCACCGCCGACGGCGCCGCCGTCATCCAGTACAGCTGCAACGGTGGCACGAACCAGGAGTTCACGCTCAACCCGGTCACCGCGCTCGGCAACAGCCAGGACTACCAGCTGGTCGCCGTCCACAGCGGCAAGTGCGTCGACGTCAGCAACGTCTCGAAGACGGCCGGAGCCACGATCCACCAGTGGACCTGTGACCCGGCGAGCAACCTGAGCACCAAGAAGAACCAGGTCTGGCGCCTGACCGGCAAGGCGTGAACCAACCACCCGTAACCGTCTACTGACGGCGCATCACGCCTCCGGGCCGGACACGTGCCCCCGGCCCGGAGGCGCACTGCGAGGGTGTCACACCGCCGTGAAGGTCCACCGCAGGTTGGTGCTGCCGTTCCCGGACCACTGCTTGGTGGGAGAGCCGGAGGGAACGCTGCCGCCGCCGTCCAGGACGAGTCCGGTGGTGCGGTTGGCGACGCTGTACCGGCCGTCACCTTGGTGGATGATCTGCCACTGCTGGTTGGTGCCGCCGTTCCACGGCGCTTCCATGGCCGCGGCGCCGTTGCTCGTGGCGCCCCACCCGTCGACGGCCATGCCGTTGGTGCGGTTCACCAGCTTGTAGTAGCCGTTGCCGAGTTCGACGGCCTGCCATTGCAGGTTGGTGCTGCCGTTCCAGGTCCACTGCTTCAGAGCGGAGCCCGAGGCGACGTTCCCGCCGCTGTCCAGCACCAGCCCGTCGGTGACGTTGGTGATCCGGAACCAGGTGCCCGGGTTGAACTGCACCTTCATCGAGGCGACCGCGTCGTTGTTGCCCGTCGTGCGCAGGTCGGCGTTGTCCGCGGTGAAGGTCCAGGCCGTGCCGGTGTAGTCGTCCCCGGAGTAGCCGATGATCTGGTACCCGGGAGTCAGCCGCAGCGAGGACAGGCTCATGGCGGGCAGGCCGGCGAGCGCCAGCTGGTCTGCGGTGTAGTTCCCGATCGCGAGCACGGCGCTGGGACCCGAGTAGTCGACGTCCTGGTAGACCACCGCCCCGGCGAGGGGCTGGAGGGAGGGGATCTGGCCGGAGAAGGTGAGCTTCAGCACGTACGCCAGGGCGGTGAACGGCGCGGAGGCGGACGGCAGGGTCACGTGCAGACCGGCGGAGTCCTGCGTCGGTGCCGGCAGACCGGTGTAGGTGCCGGCGGTGGAGTCGAGCAGTTGCACGGAGGTGAGTGAGCCGAGGTTGATCCGCGAGGAGCTGAGCGTCGACACCGTCAGCGAGCTGCCCGGCCAGCCCAGCACGGTCGCGTACAGGACGGTGTCGTCCTTGCTGCGGGTGAAGCGGATGTCCTGGGCGGTGCCGGCCTGCGGGCCGGTGAACGCGCCGCCGCCCATCTTCGTCGGGCCCTCCCCGTAGGCGGTCCAGGCCCGTGTCGCGTAGATCGACTCGCCGAAGCGGCCCAGGTAGTCGCCGATCCCGAGCAGGACGTCCTTCTGGGCCAGGGGGATGGTGCCGTCGGCCATCGGGGCGATGTTGAGCAGCATGTTGCCGTTCTTGCTGACCCGGTCGATCAGCGAGTGCAGCATCTGCTGGGTGCTGTAGTAGCCGATGCCCGTGGTGTAGCACCAGCTGGAGCTGGAGATGCTGTCGTCGGTGAGCCAGTAGGGCGCGGTGATGTCGGCCGGCCCGCCGCGCTCGAAGTCGAAGACCTCGCCGTGGCTGTCGTAGCCGTCCTTGTAGGTCGCCACGACCTCGCGGCCCCAGGACTCGGCCTGGTTGTAGTAGTAGGACAGGAAGTTCAGCCGCTGCGTCTCGTCGACCTTGCTCAGGTCGAAGTCCTCCCACAGGATGTCGGGTTGGGCGAGGTCCACGACCTCCTTCAGCTTGTCGTACCAGAGCTGGTTCTCCGCCGTGCTGCCGAGCTGACCGTAGAGCTTCTGCAGGCTCGGGTCCGACTGGGCCGGCACGTGGTCGTAGTAGCCGTTGAAGTTGAAGGCGTGGTGCATGGCCACCAGCAGCTTCAGGCCCTTGGCCCGGATGGCGTCGGCGAACAGCTTCAGCAGGTTGAGTTGGGGACCCTTGGCCGCCGAGTTCCACTCGTTGACCGTGCTGTTCCACATGGAGAAGCCGTCGTGGTGCTCGCTGACCGGGCCGGCGAACCGGGCTCCGGCGTCGACGAACAGCTGCGCCCACTCGTCGGGGTCGAAGTTGCCTCCGGCCGACTTCAGCTTCGGCGCGAACTTCGTGAAGGTGCCGTGCAGGTCGTTCGCACCGTTGATGAAGTTCTGGTACGGCCACACCGACGGGTCGCCGTACGTGGCGATGTGGTGCTGGTTGGCGTTGCTTCCGCTGATGAACATGTTGCGCGGGTACCACTCGCTGTCGTAGGCGGGGACGCTGAAGACACCCCAGTGGTGGTAGATGCCGAACTTGGCGTCCTGGAACCACTCAGGGGCCGCCGGATGCTGGTCCACCGAGGCCCAGGACGGGGTGTACGTGGTCGGCGCGGCCTGGGCGTCGGGGGCACCGAACGCACTGCTCGCGACCGCGGCAGCGACCACTCCGGTGGCGCCCATCAGGAACTGCCGTCTGCCCAACATGGAGAACCTCCATCAACTGCGGCCCTGGCGTTCAGCGTCGGCACGCCGGGCGGCCGGGCTGCCCGGCCGGCGGGGGGATCAGAACGCGGCGAGCACGGGGGTGGGAGCACGCGTTTCGCCGATGCGGGACGAGGCGTCCCTGGTGTCGCCGCATCGGACGTCACGGACGAATCTCGGGCACATGACTCGCCCGCGTCAACAGGTGTGCAGAGATATTGATGGGATGGATCTGCGCGCCGTGAGCCACTCGGCACCCACTCCCGGGGGACGTTCCTGCACTGTCCAGGAAACTTCGTCCTGACTCTGGACAGCCCTTCTCGCCGCCCTCTATAAACATCCCATCTCTTTGATGATGACGTACAGCTGACGCACCGTCGAAACCGTCTCCCGCTTCGGGACCAGCGAGGAAGCAGATCGATGAGACTCAAGCCCGTCCTGTGCAGCACTGCCTCCGCGCTCTGCGCACTGGCACTGCTCAGCGCCTGCAGCAGCGGCTCCACCCCCGCTTCGTCCAGCAGCGCGCCCCTGGTCGGCGTCGACTACCCCCGCTCCGACACCGACTTCTGGAACGCCTACATCAAGTACACGCCCCAGTACGCCGGACAGCTGGGCCTGTCGCTGAAGACCACCAACTCGCAGAACGACGTCGCGACTCTGGCCGCCAACGCGCAGACGCTCATCAGCGAGGGTGTGAAGGGCATCGCGATGGCGCCCCAGGACACCGCCGCCATCGCGCCGACCCTGGCGCAACTGGAGGCGAGGAAGATCCCCGTCGTCACCATCGACACCCGCCCGGACAGCGGCAACGTGTTCATGGTGGTGCGGGCCGACAACCGCGCCTACGGCGAGAAGGCCTGTCAGTTCCTCGGCACGAAACTGGGCGGCAAGGGCAAGGTCGTCATGTTGGAGGGCGGCCTCGACTCCATCAACGGCCGCGACCGCACCGAGGCGTTCAACGACTGCATGAAGACGAGCTACCCCGGCGTCCAGGTGCTCGGGGAGGCCACCAACTGGGACGGCGCCGTCGCCGCGCAGAAGCTGCAGACGGACCTGATCGCCAACCCGGACATCAAGGGCATCTACATGGAGTCGAGCTTCGCCCTGTCCGGCACGCTCCAGGTGCTCAAGCAGAAGGGGCTGCTCGTGGCTCCCACGGATCCGAAGCACGTCTTCATCGTGTCCAACGACGGCATCCCCGAGGAGCTCAAGGACATCGCGGCCGGCGACATCGACGCCACCGTCTCCCAGCCCGCCGACCTGTACGCCAAGTACGCCCTGTACTACCTGAAGGCGGCGATCGCCGGGAAGACGTTCACACCCGGCAGGACCGACCATGACAGCACCATCGTCCAGGTCCGTCCCGGTCTGCTGGAGGACCAGCTCTCGGCTCCCCTGGTCACCGCCGACGGCGGCACCTACGGCGGCCTGCCCAGCGTGAAGAGCACCGACCCCTCCCTGTGGGGCGACAACCTCGGCTGACTGGCCGATCAGGAATCCAACGGCTCACGAGGACAAGGCGGTTGTGATGAGCGACAGGGAGCGGGACGCGAGCCCCGCGCCCGTCGTCGAGGCGACGGGCATCGTCAGACGATTCGGTCCCACCGTCGCCCTCGACGGCGCCCGGATCACCATCAGGCCCGGTGAGACCCACGCACTCGTCGGCCGCAACGGCGCCGGCAAGTCGACACTCGTGTCGGTCCTCACCGGTCTGCAGGCGCCCGACGAGGGTGAGGTCAGCTTCGGCGGCGCCCCCGCCCCGCGCCTCGCGGACCGCGACGCCTGGCGACAACGCGTGGCCTGCGTCTACCAGAAGTCGACGATCATCCCCACCCTGACCGTCGCCGAGAACCTCTTCCTGAACCGGCACGAGCGCGGCCGTGGTCGGCTGATCAACTGGCAGGGCCTGCGGAAGCAGGCCCAGGAGTTGCTGTCGACCTGGTCGGTGGAGGTCGACCCGCAGACCCTGGCCGGCGATCTGAGCGTGGAGCGGCGTCAGTTCGTGGAGATCGCGCGGGCGCTGTCCTTCGGAGCGCGGTTCATCATCCTCGACGAGCCGACCGCCCAGCTCGACGGCGCCGCGATCAACCGGCTCTTCGACCGGATCCGCGACCTGCAGGCGCAGGGCGTGACCTTTCTGTTCATCAGCCACCATCTCCAAGAGGTCTACGAGATCTGCGACATGGTGACGGTGTTCCGCGATGCCAGGCACATCGTGACCGCGCCGGTCACGGATCTGCCCCGCGCCGATCTGGTCGCCGCGATGACCGGCGAGGCGGCGGTGGACCGGCTGCAGGTGCGGTCGAACACCCCCGACCGCAGCGCCACATCCGCGCTGTCCGTGCAGGCGCTGGGGCGTGACGGCGCCTACCGTGACGTGACGTTGGAGGTGGGCGCCGGGGAGATCGTCGGACTCGCGGGCTCCGCAGGCAGCGGTCGCACCGAGGTCGCAGAGACAGTCGTGGGTCTGCGGACCGCCCACACGGGCGAGGTGGCGATCGCCGGGAGCCGCCCGCGGCCGGGCAGCGTGCCGGCCGCGCTCGCCGCGGGCGCCGGTTTCGTCCCGCAGGACCGGCATCACCAGGGGTTCGTGCCGGACATGTCGATCGCCGACAACACCACCCTGTCCGTTCCTCACCGGCTCGGCAGCAAAGGCTTCCTCAGCCGTCGCCGACGGGACCGGCTCGCCGACAGCATGATCGAGAACCTGGCGATCAAGGCGCCCGGACCCCAGCTGCCCGTGTCCGCGCTGTCGGGCGGCAACCAGCAGAAGGTGGTCATGGCTCGCGCTCTGGCGGACGATCCGCGCCTGCTGGTGCTGATCAACCCGACCGCGGGCGTGGACGTGCGGTCCAAGGAGTTCCTCCTCCACAAGGTCGAGGAGACCGCCGAGTCCGGTGCCGGAGTGCTCGTCGCCTCCGACGAGCTCGACGACCTGCGCATGTGCGACCGGGTCCTGGTGATGTTCCAGGGCCGGGTGACTTCGGAGCTGGCCCGCGGCTGGCACGACCACGAACTCGTGGCCGCGATGGAAGGAGTGGACCTCGATGCCTGAAACCGTCCTGACGGACCCAGCCGCCACGACCCGGGAACCGGGGCCCAGGCGCGTCGCGCTGCTCGGCGGCCGGATACCGCTGGCCCGTCTGCGCGATCTGGCCCTCGTCCCCGCGATCGTCGTCATCGCGATCGTCGGCCAGATCGTCAACCCAGTGTTCCTGCAGGCCGACAACCTCATCAACGTCCTGCAGGCCATGTCCGAGATGGCCCTGCTGGTCCTCGCCCAGACGATGATCCTCATCGTCAAGAAGATGGACCTCTCATTGGAGTCCACCATGGGCCTCGCGCCAGGTGTGGCGGCCTGGCTCGTCGTCCCGGTCGGCGCGGGACACGGACTCGGCCTGCTGCCCGGCGCCTGGGCCATCCCGGTCACCCTCGCCGTCGGCGCGCTCGTCGGCGTGATCAACGCCCTGCTGATCATCCGCTTCGGCCTCAACGGATTCATCGTCACCCTCGGCATGCTGATCGTGCTGCGCGGCGTCCTCACCGGCATCTCCGGCGGCCAGACCTTCTTCCAGCTGCCGAACTCCATGCTCTACATCGGCACGGCGGAGTGGTTCGGGATGCCCGCCTCCATCTGGATCTGCCTGGTCCTGTTCGCGTTCGCGATCGTGGTGCTCGGCTGGACCGGCTTCGGCCGCTCCCTGTACGCCATCGGCGGCAACATCGACGCGGCGAAGGCGGCCGGCATCCGGACCGAGCGGGTGCTGTGGATCGTGATCGTCACCGGCAGCGTGCTCGCGGCCCTCGCGGGCCTGATGTTGTCGGGACGGCTGGCCTCGGTCGCCTCCGCGCAGGGCAACGGCTACATCTTCACCGTCTTCGCCGCCGCCGTCATCGGCGGGATCAGCCTGAACGGCGGCAAGGGCACCATGTTCGGCGCGTTCTGCGGCGTGCTGCTGCTCTTCATGATCCAGAACGTGCTCACCCTGGCGGGTGTCCCCGCGCAGTGGATCGGCGCGCTCAACGGCCTGATCATCCTGGTCGCCCTCGCCATCTCCCGCATCACCGGCGGCAAGGTCCAGGAGTGACCAGGGCGGGCCACCCACCGCCGACCTCCGCCGCGTTCCCGTCCCGTGGCCAGGGACCGACTGCCCTTGCCCCTCACGGAAGTTGCCGCCGTTGCCCTCACCTGTGCCCTCCTCCGCCCGCATCACCGCCCTGGACGTCCTGGACGTGCGGTTCCCCACTTCCGAACACCTCGACGGCTCGGACGCGATGAACCCCGAGCCCGACTACTCCGCCGCCTACGTGGTCCTGCGCACCGATGCCGGCGACGGACTGGAGGGCCACGCCCTCGCCTTCACCACCGGACGCGGCAACGACGTCCAGGCCGCCGCCATCGCGGCCCTCGCGCCGCACGTGGTCAGCCTGTCGGTGGCGGAGATCTGCGGCGACCTCGGGGCGTTCTCCCGCTCCCTCGTCCACGACCCTCAACTGCGTTGGCTGGGCCCCGAGAAGGGCGCCATCCACATGGCCACCGGGGCGGTCGTGAACGCCGCCTGGGACCTGGCGGCCAAGCGCGCGGGTCGGCCCGTGTGGCGCTTCCTCGCCGAGATGTCGCCCGAGGACCTGGTCGCCCAGGTCGACTTCCGGTGGCTGAGCGACGCGCTCACCCCCGAGGAGGCTCTGGAGATCCTGCGGCGCGCCGAACCGGGCCGCGAGGAGCGCGTCGCGGAGCTGCTGGAGCGCGGCTACCCCGCCTACACCACCACCCCGGGCTGGCTCGGCTACTCCGACGAGAAGCTGGCCCGCCTCGCCCGTGAGGCCGTCGCCGACGGCTTCACCCAGATCAAGCTGAAGGTCGGCGCGTCCCTGGAGGACGACGTACGGCGGATGCGTGTCGCCCGCGAGGCGGTCGGCCCGGACATCCGCATCGCCGTCGACGCCAACCAGAGATGGGACGTCGCACCGGCGATCGAGTGGATGCGGGCACTGGCCCCGTACGACCCGTACTGGATCGAGGAGCCCACCTCCCCCGACGACATCCTCGGCCACGCGGCCGTCCGCAAGGCACTGAGTCCCATCAAGGTCGCCACCGGCGAGCACATCGCCAACCGGGTGGTCTTCAAGCAGCTCCTGCAGGCGGGCGCGGTGGACATCGTCCAGATCGACTCCGCGCGGGTCGGCGGCGTCAACGAGAACATCGCGATCCTGCTGCTGGCGGCGAAGTTCGGCGTGCCGGTCTGCCCCCACGCCGGCGGCGTGGGGCTGTGCGAGATGGTCCAGCACCTGTCGATGTTCGACTACGTCGCCCTCTCCGGCACCGTCGAGGACCGGGTCATCGAGTACGTCGACCACCTGCACGAGCACTTCGTCGACCCTGTCCGCATCGCCGACGGCCACTATCTCGCCCCGGGCCTGCCGGGGTTGAGCGCGCAGATGCACCCGGGCTCACTCAAGGAGTACGCCTACCCCGACGGCCCGGTCTGGAGCGCCCGTGTCTGACGGCAAGGCCTTCGTCGAAGCCCACCGCCACGTGTGGGATCCTCAAGGGCTGATCAGGTCGGACGTGCCCGCGGCGAACGGGCCCGGAAGGAGCGCGCGGTGTCTCTGACGGACAAGGCCATCGTGCAGATCCGGGAGCTGATCCGCACCGGGGCTCTGCCGCCGGGCTCGAAGCTCCCGCCGGAGCAGGAGCTGGCGGCCCAGCTCGGCCTTTCCCGCAACCTCGCGCGGGAGGCCGTGAAGGCGCTGGCGGTCGCCCGGATCCTGGAGGTCCGCCGGGGCGACGGCACCTACGTGACCAGCCTGCAGCCGAGCCTGCTCCTGGAGGGGCTCGGCGGCGCCGTGGAACTGCTGCAGGGCGACTCCGCCGCGCTGCTGGACCTCATGGAGGTTCGGCGGCTCCTGGAGCCGGTCGCCACCGCCCTGGCCGCCACCCGGATCTCCGACGAGCAGCTGGCCGAGATCCAACGGCACCTGGACGCGATGCGCGAGGCCCGTGACGACGTGGAGGGGCTCAACGCCCACGACGCCGCGTTCCACCGCGCCGTCATCGCGGCGACAGGGAACGAGACCCTGCTCACTCTCCTTGAGGGCATCTCCGGCCGTACCTTGCGCGCCCGGATCTGGCGTGGCCTGGTCGACACCGAGGCCTCGGACCGCACCCTGGCCGAACACGAGGCGATCTTCAACGCCCTGTCCGTCCGCGACGCCTCCCTCAGCCAGGCCGCCGCACTGCTGCACGTCAGCAATACCCAGCTGTGGCTGAAGGAGCACCTGCGGTCGGGAGAACCCCTCCCGTGGGGCTCGACGGCGGAGAAGTGACAGGAAGGTCCGCCCGGCGAGGCCTGCCGCGCGCTACGTGTTTCCGGGTGGAGTCCCGCCCGCGTGGGCTGGCGAACGCACGGCGACGCGCTCGTCGTGGACGAACAGCGCCAGTCCCAGCGTGAGGAGGCCGACAAGGGCCCACAGTGCAAGGACACCCCCGGTCGCTGTCAGCAGGCCGCCTCCCAGCGCGCCGGCGAGAAAGGCAGTGATCACGAGGGCCAACTGGCGCGCTCGGCGCGCCGCTTCCCGGTCGCGATCGACGACCGCCGTGCAGGCGCTCTGGATCGCGGTCCGGAGGTTTCCCGTCGTCATCGTGGTGTTGTACGCGGTGTCCACCAGCTTTCGGAAGGTGGAGACCTGCACCGAGGCGACGAAGGCGATCACGACCGTGACGACCAGGTCCGGGGTGTCCACCGGCATCAAGGCGACGGCGGCGAGCACCACGATCTCCAGGGCGAGGGCCGCGCGGGCCGGCCAGCGCACGAAAGCGGCCACGCCGGGCCGCTTCAGCGTCTCCGCGACGACCACGCCCAGGACGAAGGCCAGGATCGCGGGCAGGTGACGGAGGGCCTGTGTCCACTGCCCCCGCGCGACCGCGACGCCCAGCAGGACGACGTTCCCGGTCTGCGCGTTGGCGAACACTCCGCCGTGGCCGACGAAGGTGTAGGCGTCGAGCGCCCCGCCCACCAGTGCCAGCAGAACGCCCAGTCGCACGGACTGCGATGTGGGGAGCGCCGGCTCCGGAGCAGTGCGCCGCACTTCACGGATCATCTCGCCCTGAAGACGCAACTCGACTGGCTCCTCGTGCAATCCCGACGGCTTCTCCGTGCGGTGCCTTCCACAGTGAGTGACGACAACGTGAAGTACAATCTCGGAAATCTATACGGGTATTAAGCTGAACTGAACGACGGAGGTGGCCGCGTGCTCGACGTCCGGCGCCTCCTGCTCTTCGCGGAGGTCGCCCGTCGTGGCTCGGTGACCGCGACCGCGCGTGCGCTCAACTACACCCCATCAGCGGTGTCGCAGCAGGTCAGCCGCCTGGAGGCGGAGGCCGGCCAGCCTCTGCTGGAGCGCCGTGCGCGGGGCGTGACCCTCACCGACGCCGGGCGCGCCCTGGCCGAGCGCGCAGAGCGGATCGAACGGGAGCTGCGGGCCGCGGACAACGAACTCGCCGACTTCGCGGGACTGCGCGCGGGCACTCTCCGTGTCGGCACGTTCCCCACGGTGGCCGCCTCCCTCCTCCCGGCCGCCGTGATCGCCTTCCGCGAGGCACACCCTGACGTGCGGCTGACGGTGCGCAGTGACCGCATGGCCGGACTGTGGTCGATGCTGGAAAGCCGGGAGATCGAGCTCTCCCTGATGTGGGACTACGACTGGTGCCGCATCGACCGCGAGGACGCCGTCGTCACGCCGCTCCTCGACGACCCTCCAGCCCTCCTCGTCAGCGACCGGCACCCGCTGGCGGGTCGACCCTCAGCGGCTCTCGCGGAAGTCGCGGGCGATCCGTGGATCACGCGCGCCGAACAACACCCGGTCGCGGAGGCCCTGGACCGCAGCTGTCGTGCCGCCGGCTTCGAGCCCCGGATCGCCTACGAGGCCCACGACTACCAGGAGGCCCAGGCCATGGTCGCCGCCGGTGTCGGCGTCGCGCTCGCCCCGGCGCTGGCCCTGGAGGGCATCCGCCCCGGCGTCAGCGTCCTGCCGCTGGAGCCGCCCGCACCGGTGCGCCGCATCCTGCTGGTCCGCATGTCCGACCACTCGCTCACCCCCGCCGCACAGGCCTTCGCCGCTCTCCTGCGCGACCACGCCGCCACCCGCGCGCTCTGAACAAGACCTCGGAGGTTCGCGAGGTCAGGCTGGGGGAAGCTGCGGCAGGGGACGGGAGGCGATCTCCGTCGCCTCGTCACCCGGCAGTCCGAACATGCGCAGCAGGCGGGCGGCGAGCTGGTCGGTGACGTTCACGACATCCAGGTCGGGGCGGTTCTCCAGGAGGTGGAGCACACCGAGAAGCGCGCCACCGGTCATGGCCACGGCGGTCTGCGGGTCGTCGATGTCCAGGCGCTCGCTGTCGGAAGCCGCCTGCAGGTCACGCATCGCCTGCGGGGCCAAGCCACCCTCGGCGGTCAGGTAGGACATGCCGGTGCGCACCAGGATCCTGGCCATCTGGCGATGGGTGTGCTGCAGCCGTCCGGTGAGGCGGACGCTCGCGGCGAAGACCTCCGCCGGATCCCCGAGGTCGCCGACGACGGAGTCCAGCAGGGCGCCGTACTCGTCCAGGGTGAGCGCGACGGCCTCGTCGAACAGCTCTTCCTTGCTGGTGAAGTGGTTGTAGAAGGAGCCGAAGCCGACGTCGGCCGCGTCGGTGATCTCCTGGATGCTCACGTCCGCCCGTCCCTGTTCCGCGAGGAGGCGCTGCGCGGCAGCGACCAGCGCGGCCCGCGTGCGCGCCTTGCGTCGGTCCAGTCGATTGAGGGACTGCCCACCGGCAGCGCCCTGTCCGTCGGTGCTCATGCCGCCCATGATAGCGGTCGACTCACTTCTGATTATTTCATCAGCATTGACGACTCTTGACGAATAGGGTTGCCTGGAGTGATGATTTCATCAGAACTGACCCAAGCCATCACTCTTCCACCCTGCAAAGGCGCACCGGTGACCCTGACGCCCGCAACGGACCTGCTCTGGCCCGCCTGCACGAGCCCTGCGGATCTGACCGCCATCGAGGCCGTCCCGTTGGACGAGCGCGGTCTGCCCGCCACCACGTACGACGCCGTGCTGCGGGCCGCACGGCTGTGGCCCGACCGCCCGGCTCTGACGGTGTTGCCGGACGCCGCGCGCTTCCTGGAACCGGTCACGGTCACCTTCACCCAGCTGCGCGACCAGGTGCACCGCACGGCCAACCTGCTGCGCTCGCTCGGCGTCACCCGCCAGACCGCCGTGGGCCTGCTCTCGCCCAACACCGCGGAACTGCCCGCGGCCCTCCTGGCCGCCCAGGCCGTGGGAGTCGCCGCCCCCGTCAACCCGGACCTGGCCCCCGAGCACGTCGAGGAGCTGCTGCGACGCGGTGGCGCGCGGGTGCTGATCGCGGCGGGGCCGCAACTGGATCCTCGGGCCTGGGCCACGGCCCGTCATGTCGCCGCCGCGCTGCGCCTGGAGGCGCTGCTCGCCCTCACTCCCACCGCCGCCGACGCTCCCCGTCCCCAGCTGGATCCGGTCGACGGCGTGCGGGTGGGTTACCTGTCCGAGTCGTCCGCGGCGCATCCGGCCGACCGGCCCGCCGACGTCGAGGCGCCGACGGCCGGGGACCTCGCGGCGTACTTCCACACCGGCGGCACCACCGGCACGCCCAAACTCGCCGCTCACACACACGCCAACGAGATCGCGGACGCGTGGATGGTGACCGTGAGCGCGCCGCTGGACGCCGACGCGGTGATGTTCGCCGCGCTGCCGCTGTTCCACGTCAACGCCCTGGTCGTCACCCTGCTGGGCCCGCTGCTGCGCGGCCGCCCGGTGGTGTGGGCGGGGCCGCTCGGCTACCGCGATCCCGAGTTGTACGGCGTGTTCTGGAAACTGGTCGAGCGCTACCGCATCGCCGCCATGTCGGGCGTGCCGACGGTGTACTCCGTTCTCGCGACGGTGGCGGTCGACGCGGACATCTCCAGCCTCCGGTTCGCCGCCGTCGGCGCCTCGCCACTGCCGCCCGCCGTACGCGACGCCTTCGAGCGGCACACCGGCGTCCAACTGTGCGAGGGCTACGGGCTGACCGAGGCGACCTGCGCCTCGGCCGTCAGCCTGCCCGGCCAACTGCGATCCGGCACGGTCGGCCGGCGCCTGCCGTACCAGCAGATCAAGGCGGTGCGGATCGATCCGGACACCGGCGACTGGCAGGACCTGCCGCCGGGCGCCAGCGGGAATCTGGCCGTCAGCGGCCCCACCGTCTTCGCCGGCTACGTGGCCGAGCACACCTCCGGCGGGCCCCGCCTGGACACCGGCGGGAAGGTCCGCGACGGCTGGCTGGACACCGGCGACGTGGGGCGCGTCGACTCCGACGGATTCGTCAGCCTCACCGGACGCGCCAAGGACCTGATCATCCGCGGCGGCCACAACATCGACCCGGCCGGGATCGAGGACGCCCTGCTCGACCACCCCGAGGTCACCGCGGCCGCGGCGGTCGGGAGTCCCGACCCGCACGCCGGCGAGGTGCCCGTCGCCTACGTCGCCCTCGTCCCCGGCGCCCGCGTCGGGCCGGCTGAACTGCTCGCCTGGGCCACCGACCGGGTTCCGGAGCGTGCCGCCGCCCCGCGCGAGGTGCACGTGATCGACGCGATCCCGCTCACCGCGGTCGGCAAGCCCTACAAGCTCGACCTGCGCCTGGACGCCGTCCGCCGCGCGGTCCATACCGAGCTGGCAGCCCAAGGAGCCTCCTGCGAACCGGAACTGATCGTGTGTCGGCCGGACGACGGTGCGGTCCGCGTGGTGGTGCCCTCCCCCGCAGAAGACCCGGTCCGGCGCAGGGTCGCCGAAGCACTCGACCGCTACGCCCTGACCTGGCAGTACGCAGACGACCGCTCACACGTGGGGAGAACACCGTGAGCCGCATCGACGTCCACCAGCATCTCCTGCCCCCTGCCTACACCCGGTGGCTCCGGTCGAAGGGCGTCCACGCGCCGGGCGGCCGCGAACTGCCGCGGTGGACCCCGCAGCAGGCCGTCGCCCTGATGGACAGCTACGCCGTCGACACGGCGGTGCTGTCCCTGTCCACCCCCGGCACCTGGCTCGGTGACGGCGCCGAGGCGGCCGCCATGGCCCGGCAGGTCAACGAGTTCGGGGCGGAACTGGTGAAGGACCGCCCCGACCGCTTCGGGTACTTCGCGACCGTCCCGCTGCCCGACCCGGACACCGCCCTGAACGAGGCCGCCCACGCGCTGGACGAGCTGGCGGCCGACGGCGTCGTCCTACTCGCCAACACCGACGGCGTCTACCTGGGGCACCCCGACCACGATCCGCTGCTGGCGGAGCTGGACCGCCGCTCGGCCGTCGTGTTCGTCCACCCCTCCGAACTTCCCGCGCCCCCGGTCCCCGGCCTGCCGCCCTTCGCCGCCGACTTCCTTCTCGACACCACCCGCGCCGCGGCCAGCCTGGTACTGCACGGCGTCCCGCGCCGCTACCCGAACCTGAGGATCATCCTGTCCCACGCGGGCGGTTTCCTGCCCTACGCCGCCCACCGCATCGCCGCCGCCCTGATCGCCGAAACGGGCCGCGGCCACGAGGAGATCCTCGAGGACCTGCGCAGTTCCTGGTTCGACACCGCGCTGTCCGGCAGCCCCACGGCGCTCCCGAGCCTGCCGGCCTTCGCCCGCCCCGAGCGGGTGCTCTTCGGATCCGACTGGCCCTTCGCGCCGGAGCTCGCCGTCGCCCATTTCACGGGTGAACTGGACCGCTACCCCGGACTCGACGCGGCCGGCCACGACGCGATCGACCGGGACAACCCCCCCCCCTTGTTCCCCCGCCACACCTGAGCCGTCCCCACCCGTGAGCCGCCCCCCACCCGCCGGCCGCGAGCCGCCGCACCCCTGGAGCTCTCTCGTGAACGACATCGACGTCCCCGTCCTCATCGTCGGCGGAGGCGGCGCGGGGCTGACCGCCTCCATGCTGCTCAGCCGCCTCGGTATCGAGTCCCTGCTGGTCAGCGCCTGGCCCACCACGTCCATGCTGCCCAAGGCCCACGTCCTCAACCAACGCGCCATGGAGATCATGCGCGACGCGGGCGTGGCCGAGACGATCTACGCCGCCTCCGCTCCGGCCGAGCAGATGTCCCACACCGCCTGGTACGTCGGCCTGACCGGCGACAGCGAGGACCACGGGCGCAGGGTCGCCAAGATGGAGGCGTGGGGCGCCGGCGGGCACTCCCCCGCGTGGCTCGCGGCAAGCCCCGAACGTCAGGCCAACCTGCCGCAGATCCGTCTGGAACCCCTCCTGCGGGCGCGGGCCGAGGAACTCGCGCCCGACCGGGTCCGCTTCCACCACGAGCTGACCGCTCTCACCCAGGACGACGACGGCGTCACCGCCGTCGTCACGGACCGCGACACCGGCGAGAGCTACCGGGTGCGCGCCCACTACCTGCTGGGGTGCGACGGCGGCCGGACCGTCGGCCCCGCCGTGGACATCGCGCAGGAGGGCGTTCGCGACCTCGCCCGCGTGGTCTCCTGCCACCTCTCCGCAGACCTGTCCCGCGCGGCCGGTGACCCGGACGTGCTGATCCGCTGGCTGTGGCTGCCCGACCTCGGCATCCCCGGCGTCCTGGTGCCCATGGGCCCCGACCACTGGGGGCCCGACTCCGAGGAGTGGGTGTTCCACCTCAACTACGGGGCCGAGGACACCCGCGCGCTCGACGACGCGTCCGTGCTCGCCGACCTGCGCAAGGCCCTCGGACTGACCGAGGACCAGGTCACGGTCCACATGATTTCGCGCTGGTCCCTGGAGGGAGTCGTCGCCGACGGCTTCCGCCGCGGCCGCGTCCTCATTGCCGGCGACGCCGCCCACCGCCACCCGCCCACCGGCGGCCTGGGCCTGACCTCCGCCATGCACGACGTCCAGAACCTCGTCTGGAAGCTCGCCGCCGTCCTGAACGGCCACGCCGGTGACGCACTGCTCGACACCTACGAGGCCGAACGGCGCCCGGTCGACGCCACCAACGTCCAGCGCTCGCTGGAGAACGCCATGAACCACATCGCCGTCAACGCGCTCTTCGGCGGCGGTCCGCAGGCGGACACCGAGGAGAACTGGAAGCAGGCCCGTCGCCTGTGGAGCGAGGACCCGGCCGACGCCGCGTTCCGCCGCGCCTTCCTGGCCGCCGTGGCCGCCCAGTCCATGGAGTTCAACGAGCTCGGCATCGAGTTCGGCTACATCTACGACTCCGCGGCCGTCGTGCCCGACGGCACCCGGCCCCCGGACAACCCCGACCCGGTGCGCATCTACACGCCCGCCGCCCGCCCGGGCCACCCGCTGCCCCACGCCTGGCTGGAGGACCTCGACGGCCAGCGCATCGCTCTGGCCCGTCTGGTCCGTCCCGGCCGCTTCCTGCTGATCGCCGGTGAGGAGGGCCACGCCTGGTGCGAGGCCGCCGAGAAGGTCGCCGCACAGGACGGGCCGCCGATCGACGCGGTCCGCGTCGGGCACCTCGACGGCGACTTCCGCGACCCGCGCTCCACCTGGACGGCGGCGCGGGGGCACACCCCCGGCGGCGCCGTCCTGGTGCGCCCCGACCGCTTCGTCGCCTGGCGCGCCCACGGCCACGGCACCGACCCGGTCGCCGAGCTCACCACCGCTCTGGACGCCCTCCTCGCCCGATAGGACCGACCCGACGGCACAGTCTGCCCCGGTCCCCCACCGAGCCAGACCTCTCACCCACGAGGGACACCCGCCATGGACCACACCCCTTCCCCCACCGCCACGAACGACGTCCACCAGGGCCTGCACAGCGAACGGGGCGCTCTGCGCGGTGAGCACCACGGCCGCAGTCGCGATCCGTTGATCAAAGTCGCGGACCTCGCCTGGCTGGAGTTCGAGAAGCCGGACCTGGACCGGGCCGAGGCGTTCGCCCGCGACTTCGGCTTCGCCGTCGCCGCACGCACCCCCGACACGCTCTACCTGCGGGCCACATTCCCCGGATCCGCCTGCGTGGTCATCCGCGCGGGGCGCGCGTCCCGGTTCGTCGGCCCGGCGTTCCGCGCCGCCGAGGCCCGCGATCTGGACCGACTCGCGAGCGCCACCGGCCGGTCGGTGCGCGAGCTGCGCGACCTCACCGGCGGGCGGGTGGTGGACCTGCTCGACCCGTCCGGCATCCCGGTCCGCGTCGTGCACGGCCTGGAACAGCTGCCCGCGCTGCCCGAACAGCGGCCGCTGATTCTGAACTTCGGTACCGCGCAGCCCAGGACCGACACCACCCAGCGTCCTCCCCGCGAGCCGGCCAGGGTCCAGCGACTTGGCCACGTGGTGCTGTCCACCCCGGTGTTCGTCCGTGCGCTGGACTGGTACCTGGACACCCTCGGGCTGATCGTCAGCGACTTCCTGTTCCTCGACGGCCAACGCGACCGTGGGCCGACGATGGCGTTCCTCCGCTGCGACCAGGGCAGCGTCGCCGTCGACCACCACACCCTGGCCATGCATCTGGGCCCGGGCACCGGCTACGTCCACTCCGCCTACCAGGTCACCGACCTCGACGCCCTCGCCGCCGGCGGGGAGTACCTGGCCGAACGCGGCTACAGGCGCAGTTGGGGCATCGGCCGGCACATCCAGGGCAGCCAGCTCTTCGACTACTGGCGCGACCCGGACCGCCTGATGGTCGAGCACTTCGCCGACGGCGACCTGTTCTCCTGCGACGTCGAACCCGGCTGGGCCGCGATGTCCGCGTCCGGCCTGGCCCAGTGGGGGCCGCCGGCCACCCGCGACTTCCTCGGCTCCAACCCCACTCCCGCCCTGCTGCGCGAGGCCCTGTCGGCCCTGCGCGCGGACAACGAGATCGACCCCGCCCGCCTGCTGGGCCTGATGAAAGCGATGAACTCGTGAGCACCAACATCCTGCGGACCGCCGACGGCTGGTTCGTCGTGCGCGGTGACAGCGCCGTGGCGATCGACACCAAGGCCGCGACGACCGCCGAACTGCTCGCCGACCGCGTCGCCGTCGCCCAGGCGGCCGACTCCCACGACATCGGCACACCGGTGGCGGACCTGGTGCCGCTGGCGCCGGTCACCACCCCCTGCCGGGTCGTCGCCCAGATGGTCAACTACCGCAGCCACGCCCGCGAGTCGGGGTTCACCGGCGAGATCCCGCCGACGTTCTTCCGCAAGGCATCCGGCTCCGTGTGCGGGCCGAGCGAGGCCACCGTGCGGCCCCCGCACGTGCAGTTCTTGGACTACGAGGTGGAACTGGGCTTGGTCATCGGCGCGCCGCTGCCGGTCGGCACCGTCGTCGAGGAGCAGGACCTGCCCCGCTTCGTCGCCGGCCTGGTGCTGTGCAACGACGTCAGCGCCCGCGACGTGCAACTGACCAAGGGCCAGTTCTACGAGAGCAAGTCCTACCCCACCTTCACGCCCGTCGGCCCCTACCTCGTACTGCTGGACGAGCAGGACTTCGCGCATCTCCAGGACATCCGGCTGCGCCTGTGTGTCAACGGTGAGATGCGGCAGGACCGGACCCTGGCGGACATGATCACCCGCCCGGCCCGGGCCCTGACCGTGCTGTCCCGCTTCCAGGCCCTCGAACCGGGCGACCTGCTGCTGACCGGTACCCCCGGCGGCACCGCCCTGCAGGCCCCGCCGAAGCCGGTCGAGAAGCTCGCCGCCCTGCTGCCCCCGCGGATCAAGTGGAAGGCGTTCTTCAACAGCCAGCGCAAGAACCCCCGCTACCTGCGCACCGGCGACCAGGTCACCGCCACCGCCGCCACCGCCGACGGGCGGATCGACCTCGGCGAGCAGCGCACGCCCGTCACCGAGGGGCAGGGACACGGCCGATGACCACCGTGCGAGCCGCCGCCGCGGCACCCGTGGTGATCGTCGGCGCCGGCCCCGTCGGGGTCACCGCCGCGATCCTGCTCGCCCGCCGGGGCGTGCACACGGTGCTGCTGGAGCGCCACCGCGACGTCTACCCCCTGCCGCGCGCGGTCGCGATGGACGACGAGGTCCGCCGCATCCTGCAAGCCGTGGGCGTCGCCGAGCCGTTCGCGACCATCACCCGACCCGCCAACGGCCTGCGCCTGCTCGATGCCCGCCACCGCGTGTTCGCCACCTTCCGGCGCGACGGACTCGGCCGCCACGGATACCCGCAGACCAGCCTGTTCGACCAGCCCGAACTCGAACGGCTGCTGCGCCAGGCCCTGGCCGACCACCCGGAATGCGAACTGCGCGGAGGCGTCGAGGTCACCGGTGTGGAGCAAGCCCCCGACCAGGCGTCCGGGGCTGGGCTGGTGCGGGTGACGGTGCGGCCCGTCGACGGCGGCCAGAGCCAGGTGGTAGGGGCGCGCGCCGTACTGGGCTGCGACGGAGCCAACAGCATCGTCCGGCAGGCCATCGGTGCGAACTGGCAGGACCTGCGCTTCGAAGAGCGGTGGATGGTCGTGGACGCGCGCACCGACCTGCCGGTGCGCTCCTGGGAGGGCGTCGACCAAGTATGCGACCCGGCCCGCGCGGCGACCTTCATGCGCATCGGCGAGGACCGGTACCGCTGGGAGTTCCGCCTGCTCGACGGGGAGCACCCCGGCGAGACGGTGGACGCCGAGCGCGTCCATAGCCTGGTACGCCCTTGGGTGCACGTCACCGACCCCGACTCGTTCGAGATCCTCCGGGCGACCGGCTACACCTTCCGAGCCAGGATCGCAGACCGCTGGCGTCTCGGACGCGTCTTCCTGCTCGGCGACGCCGCCCACCTGACTCCGCCGTTCATCGGCCAGGGCCTGTGCGCGGGCCTGCGCGACGCCCACAACCTCGCCTGGAAACTCGCCCTCGTCCTCGACGGCCGCGCCGACGAACGCCTGCTGGAAAGCTACGAAGCCGAACGCAAGCCCCACGCCCGGCAGTTGATCCGGCTCGCCGTCGCCATGGGCTGGGCCATGACCGGCGGCCAGGACAGGGCCGCCGCCCTGCGCCGCCGCGCGGTCGCCGCCGTCTGCCGCATCCCGGGTCTGACCAACAAGATCAGCCGCGACATGAGCCCCGCCCTCACGCCCGGTCCCCTGGTCAGGCGCGGCGCATGGGAGTTCCGCTCCCTGGTGGGGCGGCCGTGTCCCCAACCCGAAGTGACCGTCGAGGGACTCCCGACACGACTGGACGACGTGCTCGGCGAGGGCTTCGCTCTGCTCTGCTCAGCACCCCCCGGGGCCTCCGTCAGAGCCCTCGCTGACTCACTCGGCGCCCGCACCGTCCGCCTGAACGGCTACCCGCTCCCCGGCGAGACCGGTGTGCTGGATGACGGCACGCTGACCGCCTGGCTGAACCGGTCCCGCGCCGACGCCGTCCTGCTGCGCCCCGACCGGGTGGTGCTCGACGTCGTACCGCGATGCGGCGGTGCGCTGCGCGACGCACCGACCTGGGCCGCGCTGCTGGGCACGACCCGAGTCGCTCCGCATCGCCTCGCCGAACCAGGAGCGGCGCGACGCGGACCGAATACTCCATCAACGACACCCACAGCCGCACCTCACTCACCGCCATCAAACTGCAGCGCCCGGACGGAACCGGCGGCTGGCTGCGCCACTTCATGCACTACTACCGCCTGCCGGAGATCACGACCATGATGGAAGGAGCCCGGCGGTTTCCCGTAGCCATCCGCGAAGAACGCGGCGGACGCGTGACCGACACGTTCGACGAGCACGAATCCGAAGGCATGGTGATCATCGCTACCCGTGCCTGACCGCATGACCGCCCCCTGGAGCCCGTCCATGCTCGCCGCGCCGAACGTCAGTTCCCGGCTGTTCTTCGGTGCGGTGTCCGGCGCGTCAGGGGACTGTGACCGCGACGCCCGGCAGGGCCAGGCGGACGTCGATGTCGGGGGCGATGCGGGCGACGGCGTCGGCGTAGTGGCGGGGGTCCTGGTCGCCCTTGGTGATCATCCGGTCGCCGAGCCGGCCGCTGTGGAACGCGTAGTGGTGCGGCACGGCCAGGGTGGGCCGGAGCACGGCGGTGAGTGCGGCGGCGTCCTCGGCGTTCATGACGACCTGAGCCAGGTTCATCGGCCGGATGCAGAGGCCGTTGACCGGGAGAATCGCCAGGTCGATGGGGCCGAATCGCTGTGGGATCGCGTCCATTTCGGGCACGCGCAGGGAGTCGCCGCCGAAGAAGACGGTGCGGCCGTCGGCCTGGATCACGAAAGTCACCTCGTGGACGCCGTGCGCGCCCGGGGTGGCCGTCACGGTGAGACCGGCGACCGTGGTCGACTCCCAGGCCTCGATGGCCCGGATGTCACGGAAGCCCTTTCCCCGGGCGAGGGTCGCGACGGTGCCTGGCCCGATCAGGGGTGTGGCCAGGTCGAAGCCCGCGGCGACGAGAGCGTCGAGGTCGCAGTGGTCGTAGTGCTCGTGGCTGACCACGAGCGCGTCGATCGGGCCCAGCGCGTCGGCGGCCAGGTGGAGGGGCTCGCCCGGGTAGTAGGTCTCGGTCTGGGTGAACCACGGGTCGGTGAGGATCCGGATGTTCCCGATCTCGATCAGCTGGCAGGCGTGAGCGATCCGGGTCACGGTCAAGGGGGTGCGCATGGTGGACTTTTCCCTTCCTGGGGTGGAGGTCATCGGCCGAGGTCGAGCAGGGCGCCGAGGAGTTCCTCGGGCGTCTCGACCTGCGGCAGGTGTCCGGTGCGGGGGAGCAGGGTGAACGTCGCCATCGGGATGGCCGCGGCGTAGGCGCGGCCGTAGGCGGGGGTGACGATCCGGTCGCTTTCGCCCCACAGCACAAGGACCGGCACGTGCAGGTCGCCGAGCCGTCCCGCGAGCGTCGGGTCGGACATCGTGGGACCGGTGTAGCCGATCAGGGCGCGCACGTCCGGACTGGGACCGCTGTCGTTGCCGCTCTCGTTGCCGTCGGCCTTCGGCGGCACGGGCGCCTTGCTCGGGTCGTGGAAGGAGTGGGCCTTGAGCTGCGCCGGGGTCAGGCCGGTGACGTCGGTCGGCGGGTGGCCTTCCACCTCGATGCCGACGCCGTCGATGATCACGGCGCCGCTGACGCGGGGGCTGCCCAGCAGGGCGATCTCCGCGGCGAGCCAGCCTCCGAAGGAGTTGCCGACCAGCGTCACGTCCTGCAGGTCGAGTTGGTCCAGCAGCGCGACATAGGCGCGGGCCAGTGCGGTGACGTCGGTCAGCGCGTCCGGCTTCGGCGTGCCGGCGAAGCCGGGGTGGGTGGGCAGCAGGACCCGGGAGTGGGTCCGCTCGGCCAGCAGGTCGGCGAAGCCCGCCATGGTCGCCGGCCCGCCGCCGCCGTGCAGGAGCAGGAACGGCCGGGTGCGGTCGCGGTCCTGGAGCGTGATCTCGGCCGGGCCGCCGGATTCGACGTCGACGGTGCGGGTGCGGGTGGGCCGGAGAGTGCCAGCCGGTACGGGAGTGCTCATCGTTCCAACTCTCTTCAAGGGGTTCGCGGGGTCCACAGCGAGCTATATAAGGAACCTTAGATCAGGTTCCTTATATACGCAAGCTGATTGTTTCTGGGTTACGATCTCCCCCATGAAGCACCGCCGCCCCGCAGAGGTCGCCCTGGCCGTCAAGCGCCTGCAGTACCGCCACCACCGCGCGTTCAGCCGCGCCCTGGCCCCGCTCGGACTCTCCCTCGTGCAGTGGGACACCCTCCGGCACCTGCACCGGCAGCCGGACGCCTCACTGCACGACCTGGCGGTGCTGACCTTCCAGACCGACCAGTCCTTCGGCTCCCTCGCCGCCCGAATGGCCGACCGCGGCCTGATCGAACGCGTCCCGGGCCCCGGGCGGGCGGTCAGGCACCGGCTCACCCAGGAGGGCGAGCGCCTGCGCGCAGCAGGACAGGACGTGGCCGACGCCGTCCTCGAGTCCTCGTTCAGCGCCCTCACGCCCGCCCAGATCGACCAGCTCGGCGACCTGCTCGACGCCGCCCTCGGCCCCGACCCCACCGCGTAGCCACACCCCGGCACACAGCCGGCCGATCCCCGCACGCGAACAGGCAACGCACCGAACACAGGCTGGTCGCGATCGTCTCAGTTGTCACGAAGCATGTCGGTCAGCTTCCCGGGAGGTTGTCCTCGCCGGTCCGCCGAGCGGTTCGTACAACTTCCTGACGATGTCGGCGAGTTGGCCGGTCCACCCGAGTTCCCGCGCAGACCGTCACCGGCTGCTCCAACCGCACCAACGCCGACGTCTCCGCCGTCGCCAACCCGCCACCGGCGTCGCGGTCTACGACACCTACCAGGCCATCGGCTGGAACGTCTGCGGCGGCGGGGGTGGCCGTGGGCGCTGGGTTAGAGCGTCCGCCAGTAGGCGTTGAGCTGGGCTATCGGATGCGGGGCTGCGCGGGCGGGTGTCTTACCGGTGGGTATGCCAGGTCGTCGGACCAGGCTACGACGGTGATGACGTCCGTGCCTCAGGTAGAGGACCGCATCGCCGCCGCTCACCGGGGGCCGTGCCGCTCTGCCTCAATGCGACGATGAGCCTGAGGAACTGCACTGAGGAACTGCACAGGGAGCGGGACCCGGCCAGAGCCGTCGGATGGCGCGCGGAGGCGGCCCTGGTGGCCTTGCGACGCATCGTTCAGCGGCCCATGGCGGAGTACAGCCGGCTACCGGTCTTCGAGTCTCAAGTCCGGATGGCAAGGGCGAGAACGGTATCGATTGCGACTTCGAAAGGACGCGTACTCCGTTGCACCTGGGCGAGGAGCAGTCCCCCTTGCAGGGCGGCGAGCATAGTGGTGGCGAGGGCGTCCGGGTCGATGCCGGGTGCGAGCTTCCCGTCGGCGTGAAGCGACCTGAGTCCTTCGCTGATGGCAGCTGACCATCGCTCGAATCCGGCGGCGATGAGGGCTCGGGCCTCGGGGTCGCTCTCGGCGAGTTGGCCGCCGAGCGAACCGAGTGGGCAGCCGCCCTTTGCCTGGCTGTGCTTCACCCCGGCGATCAGCATGTCCCGCCAGGCTGCGACTCCGTCTTCACTGCTGAGCGCCTGCCGATTGTGATTGACCAGGGTGTCGGCCTGGTGGTCGATGACCGCCTGCAGGAGCTCGTTCTTGTCGGGAAAGTAGTGGTAGAGCTGCGAGCCGCTGACCTCCGCTGCCCCTTTGACGTCTTCCAGGGTGGTGCCCGCGACTCCGCGCTCGTGGATCAAGGCCGCAGCCCCCTCCACGATTCGGCCGCGGACGCGCTCGCCCTTCGCGGTGAGTCGCGGCCGGTCGCTCGTCTTGTTCGCCATGCATCCATGGTAGCGATTCTGAGTTTGACAGCCCAGTCTGGCCAGGGTCAGACTGAGTTGCACAACCCACTTTGAGGGCTGTGGGACTCGCCAACGCAGCACCGGTCCCGCGAATCAGCATGAGCCGTTCCACCTGATCAGCCCTGCAGAAGATGAGAGGGAATCCCGATGAGCACACTCACGGGAAAGACCGTGATGATTACGGGCGCCAACGTCGGGATCGGCAAGGAGGTGGCCCGGCAGCTGGCTCTGCGACCGGAGACGGCCCGCATCTACTTGGCCTGCCGCAACCGAGACCGGGCGACAACGGCAAAGGCCGACCTCGAAGCCGTCACCGGCCGGCGCATCTTCGACATCGTCGTCATGGATGTCGCCGATCTGGGCTCGGTGCGAGCCGGCCTTGCTGCCGTCGACGGATCCGTCGACGCGTTGGTCATGAACGCCGGCGTCATCGGCCCGCGGTCGATGGAGTTGACCGCTGACGGGGTCACCAACGTCTTCGCGACGAATGTTCTTGGCCACGTCGTCCTCCTCGAAGGACTCCTGACCGAGCGGCGGCTCGGCCAGGTCGCGGTCCTCGCCGGAAGCGAAGCAGCCAGGGGGCTTCCGATGTTGCGGATGAAGCGGCCGTCTTTCGCCTCAACCTCTGCCGATGAACTCGCCGCCGTCATCGACGGCAGCTACTTCGCCGACGGAAAGACCGACTTCAACCTCGCCTTCGGGCAGGCCAAGTACATCGGGGCCCTCTGGATGGCCTACCTGGCCCGCAAGCACCCCGACCGCCGCTTCCTCACCGTGAGCCCCGGCGCCACCACCGGCACCCAGGCCTCCAACGACATCGCCCTACCGCTGCGCCTGGCGTCCAAGTACGTCCTGCCCGCCCTGGGGATCTCCCACAAGCTTGAGGTCGGCGCGAAGCGACTGGTCGACGGCGTCACCGACCCGACCCTGTCCAGCGGCGTGTTCTACGCCAGCGCGGCCAACAAGCTGAAGGGCCCCCTGGTCGACCAAGCGAACATCTTCCCCGACTTGGCCAACCCGTCGTTTCAGGACCACGCCAACGAGGCCATCCACCGCTTCATCGTGTAGAGCGTCGGCCAGTACGCCAGAACGGAGAGGATGGCACGACGGAGACGGGTTTGATGATCATGGAGTTGCCTGCGCTACGTGACCATCTGGGGGGTTCGTGTCCGTCGTGCCCGCGTCCATCATCGACCCGATCCGTGAGGAGTTCCTGAGGCAGATCCCTGCCCGGCCCGATTCGCACCCGCTGGGGTGCCACAACCCGCGGATCGCGGACGCGGTCGTGTTCGACCGGCTTGTCCTGGCGCTGGTCTCGGGGATGGGCTACGAGCGGGTCGCTGACCGGGCCTGTTCGGCGACCACGATCCGCCGGCGGCGGGACGGGTGGATCGAGGCCGGCGTCATCGGCCACCTGCTCCTCGCGGTACTGCGAGCCTACGACCAGTGGCGGACGCTCTTACAGGGCGTCGATCCAGTCGCCGATACGGGCGGCCGCTCGGGTGAGGAGATCGGAGTCGTGCAGGGTGTTGGCCAGCAGGGCGCTGCCCTCGTAGGCGGCGAGGAGGTCGACGGCGAGGTCGTGTGCGTCCGGGCGCCCGAGTGCGTGGAATTGCCGCTCGGCCCATTCGATGGGCAGGCGCATCAACTCGGCGGCCAGGCTCGGCTCGCCTGGTCGTTTGTCCAGTTCGGAGCAGAGGCTACCCAGCGGGCACCCGAACCGGGCAACCGCCTCGCCCTGGGCGACGAACGCCGCGACGAGGGCCTTGAGTCGGCTCTTCGGGGAACTGTGCCGGGATTCGATCTGACCGAGGGTGGTCCGGATCTGCTGGGAGTGAGCGTCGATGACGGCCGCGACGACGTCGTCCTTGGTCTTGAAGTAGTAGTAGACGCCGCCGACGGGGACGTCGGCGGCCTTGGCGATGTCCGCGAGCGTCGTGGCTTCGACTCCCTGTTCGTGCACCGTCTGGACGGCGGCGGCTACGAGTCGTTCGCGCTTGCCAGGCCGCCGGTCGGGTGTGGCTGCGCGGCGGGGGAATGTCTGATCAGTCATGCTGGCTCTTGAACTGGGGGGCGTGGTCGGTTCGAGCGGTGACTGGGGCGTCGGCGGCGGTGGCTTCCACCCTACGGGAATGGGCGGACGCGTTCCGAGGGGCGGCCAACCCTGAGGCCGGCGCGTCCAGCCGGGCCGGCTGGGCGTTGACCATGACCAGCGGGGCGGCCTCGCGGGTGTTGCCGACGCGCAGGGCCAGCAGGGCCGCGGCCGCCATGAGGATGCTGCCGACGACGAGGGCGCGGTGGTATCCGGCGTCCGCCGCCACCAGGTGGTCCATGTGAGCGGCCGTCAACTGGTTGGTGCGGGTGACGGCGACGGCGGAGAGGATCGCGAGGCCCAGGGCGCTGCCGATCTGTTGTGAGGAGTTCAGCAGTCCTGCCGCGAGGCCCGCCTTGTCGGCGGGGACGCCGGCATTGGCGGCCGCGGTGATGGAGACGAAGACGGCGCCCGCCCCCAGCGACATCACCAGCAGTCCGGGGAGCAGGTCGCTGGTGTAGGTGCCGTGCAGGGGCAGCCGCGAGACGTAGGCGATCCCGGCCGCGGCGATCAGGCAGCCGGCGACCACCACGGGACGGGTTCCGATGCGCCTGATCAGTTGCGAGGCGACGGCTCCCGACACGGCGAATCCCGCGGTGATGGGCAGGTAGGCCGCACCTGCTCGAAGCGGCGAGTAGTGCAGGACCTCCTGCATGTACAGCGTGGCGTAGAACAACAGGGAGAAGAACCCGGCGAAGGCGATCAGCTGGGTGAGGTCCGCGGCAACCAATCCCTTCACGCGCAGGATCGCGAAGGGCACCACCGGGTTGCGGCTACGCAACTCGTTGAGGACGAAGGCCGCGACCAGCACGGCGGACCCGGTCAAGATGGCCACGGTCTGGACCGACCCCCAGCCGACGACCGGGGCCCGCACGAGCCCGTAGACGAGCATCAGCATGCTCCCGGTGACCAGCACGGCCCCGGTCGAGTCGAAGGCAGGTCTCTTGCCCCTGGCGGCGGGGTCCTTGGCCAGCAGGACGATCGCCCCGATGACGACGACCGCGCAGATCGGCGGGTTCACGAAGAACACCCAGCGCCACCCCGGCCCCTGCGCGATCACTCCTCCGAGGAACACTCCGGCCGCGGCCGCCATGCCGCTGACGGCACCCCAGACGCCGAGCGCGGTGTCGCGGTCCTTGCCCTCGCGGAAGCTCGTCGTCAGCTGCGACAACGCTGCCGGGGCCATCAGCGCCGCGCCGACACCTTGGGTGAGACGGGCGGCCACCAGGAGGCCGGCGTTGTCGGCTCCTCCTGCGGCCAGTGACGCGAGGGCGAAGACGGCCAGGCCCCACAACAGCAGCCTGCGGCGCCCGAGCAGGTCGCCGAGGCGTCCCCCGAGGAGGAGGAACCCGCCGTAGGTGAGGATGTAGCCGCTGGCCACCCACTGCAGGTTCTGCTGGGTGAAGTTCAGGCTGTGCTGGATGGACGGCAGGGCGACGTTGACGATCGCGGTGTCGACGATGTCGAGGAACTGCACCGCGCACAGCAGCAGCAACGTGATCAGGCCGAGTCTTGAGCGAAGTGCAAGGCGCGAATCGGCGGGCGCGGGGGTGATTCCGTGGACGGTCTCCATATCCGGATGCGCCTTCAATGAGACTGAGTGAGTTGACTCACTCAGTCTGCTCGCAGAAGACGCCTTGGTCAAGGAAGCGTCGAGCTGCCCGCTGCGGAGCTCGGGGCGGTCGATGGCCCTCAGGGCGTCGTCGGCGCGCCATTGAGCCGTTGTTCGGCCCAGACGGTCTTGCCGCACTCGGCGTAGCGGATGCCGTCTGCCGCTGCTCGCGAGCAGCCCGGCTGCGCAGCAAGTCCTCGAAGGGCGTTGTACCGCCGGACGGCGCGCGCTCCCCCGGCACGGCGGGGACCCTCTTCGGCCGGGCCCCCTCCAGCGGCGGAGCCAGGCGGGCTCGGGGCATGGATCGCGGGCGCCGTCCGCGCCCCGACCACGACGCATCGCCCCCCTTCGGGCAGGCGGCAGGCCCGTGCGGGGGCGAGCAGGTCCGCCAGCAGGTCCATCCCCGGACCCGGGTCAAGGTCCACCACCAGCCGGTCCGCCACCTTCGGTGCAGCCGCACGCCACAGCACCGTGTGGAACTTGCCAGTCAGGTTCGCCGCCCACACCAACGCGGCCTGCGAAGGCGCTTGGCGACGACGAAGGCTGGGGGCTCGAATTTCGCTGAGCCGTCTTCCGCACCTACGGCGATAGAATCGGGGCGTCTTGTGATGTCGCGGCAGGGTTCGCCCGCCCGGCGCCCTGCCGTCCCGCGCCACGCGTGGCGACCAGACGGCGCCACGGACCCGTCGAGCCCGTGGTCGCCCAGTGGGTTCCGACGAAAGGGGCGCTGATGTACGCCCGGACCGTGTACGCGGTCGGAGACCCGACCAAGATCGACGACGCACTCGAAACCTTCTGCAACGAGGCTCCCAAGCTCCTCGCGGACTCGCCCGGATTCCGGTCCTACGGCCTGTTCGCCGACCGGGACCTCGGCAAGATCGCAATGGCCTCCTGGTGGGAGACCGAGCAGGACCGCAGCAACAGCGACGACCACCTGGCCGAACGGCGCGCCGCCATGCTGACGCCGTTCGCGGACAGCGTCCTGGTGAACAACTCCGAAGTCGCGGCCTTCCGGCAGAGCCCGAAGATCGCCGAGGCCCGTGCTTTCCAGCTGGGCCGGTTCATGATCGAGCCGTCCCGCATCGACGACCTGATCGCCCTCTTCACGAACGCAGGCCTGCCCCGGTTCGAGGCACTGCCCAATTTCTGCGGCTCGGCCCTGTTCGTCGACCGCGACCGGGGGGCCGGTGCAGTCGGCGTGCTGTTCACTGACAGCGCGAGCCTGAAGGCCGCCCGACCCCAGCAGAGCGTCGCCCGCCGTCAGGCCGTCCAAGAGACCGGCCTGCAGGCGGTCGCCCTTGAGGAATTCGAGGTGGTCCTGCTGGAGAACAACCCCGAGAACCCCCAGTAGCTCCGGACAACCCCCGTGGTGCAGGCCCCAGGGTCGGCACCACGACCAGGGGTGGATCCCGACTCGGCAAATCAGGACGTGACGAACCGTTGTCGCTGTCGCGGCCCTGCCAGGCGGCGACCCGGCCGGTGCCGGCTTCGCCTGCCGTCAGCCTCTGCGGCCCGGGCCCTCACGCGTCCCGGCCCGGTTCGACCAGAAGGTAGCGCGACCCCCGCGCCCGATAAAGCAGGGCATCCCACCCCGCGCGGTCGAGCACGCTGGCGGCTTCGCCGAGCCGGGCTTCCCCCGCGTCGACAGGCCGCTCGCCGCGGCGGTGCCGCCACACGACCCGGACCAGGACCGGGTCGTCCTGGCTCAGCTGAACACCCTCGTGCGCAACGGCTCCCTGGTCGTCGACTTCGCAGAACGAGATGCCGGCGGCCTCAAGCGCCAGAGCGACGGCCTGCAAAGGACGGCTCCTCTCCCACGGAGCTGGCAGCTCTGGATGGTCGGGCTGCAGCATCCGGCGGATCTGGACCAGCGAGGCCCAGGCCGCGTCGACCTGCCGCGCACGGTCCGTCGCGGCCGGGTCACCGGGATGCTCGTGGCCGGTGCGGGCGGCGAACCCGGAATCAGTCATAGGGCTCCAGGACCGAGTACATTGCTGACGGCCCGCTCATCGATGGGCCTGTTTCCGTCAGGTGATCGCGCCCACGCGGGTCGTGGCCGCCTCCGCCCTCGCGTAGGCCCAGGCCATCTCCACCGGCTCCGCCTCACCCCGGACCGCGTCCAGTCGCCGCACGAAGTATGCCTCCTCCCCCACGCACAACACCTCCAGGCGCCGCCCAGGAGCCCCGCTCTCCAGTAGGACGTCGCCCTCGGAGTAGCGGGGCGACTCGGTCCGTCCTTCCGCGGTCACTGTCGGCGGCGTGGGCCGGATCGTGATGACGAACTCCCGCTCGTCCACGCTCACGACGATCCGCCCCGGCTCCGCGACGTCGGCCTCCGTGCGCGCCCCGCGCAGCAGGTCGTCGTCGATGATCGCGTCCGCGACCAGCATGCTCAGCGCGCGTACGTCCTCCAAGATGGTGGTGCTCATCGCCCGCTCCCAGAAAATTGACGGTCCTGCCCGCATCCATCCTCCACCGTCATGCCGCAGACGTCTCAGACGAGGGCAAGGACGCGCCGAACACCCCAACCCACTCGGCTTCGGGAACCTCACCCGCGCCTGCTCGCTTTGTACACCGCCGCCCAGCCCGCCAGGGCGGTCACCTCAGCCACGCCCCCGGGGCGGAATCGACCTCGCCCAGGCCGTGGCCTTCGCCGCCCTCACCGTGGACCAGGTGGCCGAGCACGTCGACGTCCTGGTCGCCGCCGACTGACTCACCGACACCGCCGTCGGCGACGGCCAGCCTGTCCGGCCTGCTCACCGACCGCGCCCTGCCACGCGGCAGCCGGCCGTAGGCCTTCACCCCCGGCGCGACATCAGAAGCGGGAGCCGAGTGGCCCCGGGGGACTGGAGTGGTGACGCGCAGTGCGCTTGTTCCGAGGAGCTCCCGGTCGGGGCGGCGGGAGATCCGCAACAGCATGGTGCTGTCGGCGCTGGCCGCGGGGGCCGGCGCCGTCGATGCCCTCACTCTCCTGGCGATCGGTCATGTCTTCTTTGGCGACGGCAAACTTGGATGTGATCGCTCTGCCTGAAGTCTGGAACGGACTGCCTGAACTGGGTCATCCCCGCAGCCCTGCTGGTCCCAGCGGCGCGCATCACTCGCTGGTATCCCCTACGCGAGGGCGCAGGACAGCCAGGCGCGCACGGTCTGATGATCGGATGAGCTGGATCGGAACACCCGGTCGGCCGATGGGCCCCGGGCCCTGCGGGACAGCTCGTTTCGCTGCAGTCAGCGTGGGCGGCGGTGGCGTCCGGTGACGCTGCGGCGTGTGGCGGTCAAGGTGGCGGCCAGGAGCAGCGGGACCAGGAGCAGGATCTCGGCGGGGGTCATCGCCGGCTCCGCTGCTTGTTCGTTCGCAGGCGGCATGGGGCGGTCGGTCGCGTCATTGGGGCCAGGTTCCGGTCAGCCGTTTGACGGTGGTGGCGCCCGCACGGCCAACGGCGGCCTTGGCCAAGGCGAATACCGCGCCCTGCAGGGCCGCGGCCGCCAGCACTTCGCCCCAGGAGCGGTCGGGTTCCGTCGCGACGGGCGGCTCGCTCCCGCCGGATGCCGCGCGCCACACGCGCTTGGTCACCGCTCCCGCGGCAGCGCCGGCGGCGAGGCTCAGCAGCAGCCCGACGGGCTTGTACGCCAGCTTGACCGCGTTCATCGCCTGCTCCCATTCCTCGCCCGCCGTGACACCGGTGGTGGGCGGGAGCCGCACACGTGTCCGGCTCCCACCCCGCACCGGGGTTGCGCTGAATCGTGCTACCAGCGGTACCAGCGGCCGCGGGATTCACCCGCGCCGCGGAAGAAGAACCCGGCAACCCACAGCACCAGCACCACGATCGCCACCCACCAAAGGATGTGCACCGCGAAGCCGACCCCGCCCAGCAGCAGGGCGAGCAGCAGAACCAACAGCAAGGGACCCATGTCGTATCCCACCTCCTTGAAGCCGCATCTGCCCCCGGACCGCCCGGGCATGCGCGCCGTGTCGCAGCCGGTCGTGACCCGTTCGGCCCAGCCGGGTGCGTGCACTGCGCCTCGGCGGGTTAGACGAGAGGGGACCGAGCACCCGCGCACCGACGGAGAGGGGACTCGTGGGCAGGAACACCAGAAGGCAGCCGAGGGCCGAGACGCTCGCGAACGCGGCTGCCAGCGGCGTCGACACCCTCGTGGCGCACTCCGATCAGGCGGCGCACACGGCCCGTGCGGTCGCGGCCATCGGTATTCACAAGGCCCAGGGCGCCGCGGGATTCCAGGATGTGGCCTCGCCCCCGGCGTCGGCCTCGTCGACCGCGCCCGCAACCTGCTCACCGCCCGCGGACTCTAGCCGCCCCGGCCCGTCAAGGGCTCCCCGGGCCGGGGCGGACGAGGCCGAGACGGCTTTGCGAAGATCGACGGCACCCGCACACCGCCTGGACGCCGTTGGCCGCCAGGCGGCCCTGGAGCCGGCGGCCTGACCGGCTTCGATTCCCGGCGCGGCACCGCACCGTCCGGCGCGCTGGTGCGATCCACAATCGGTTGAGGGTGCTTCGCAGGAAAGTGGGTGCGGTGGCGTGAACGTGTTTGAGCGGGCGCTACGGGCGGTGGACGGCTGGCAGCAGCGCCGCCGGACTCCGGGGCTGGTATTCGGGGTGATCAAGAAGTTCGGTGACGACCGCGGTGGGCAGCTGGCCGCTCTGATCACCTACTACGGCTTCGCCGCCCTGTTTCCCCTCCTGCTGCTGCTGACCACATCCCTGGGCTTCTTCCTGCGCGGGAATCCTCAGCTTCAGCAGCGAGTACTGAACTCCGCCCTCGCGGACTTCCCCGTCATCGGCGACCAGCTGCGGACCAACGTGCACTCCCTGCACGGCAGCACCTGGGCCGTGGTCATCGGGGTGCTGGGGCTGCTCTACGGCTCTCTCGGCATCGCCCAGACCCTGCAGTTCGCCATGGCGCAGGTGTGGAACATCCCCGGCGTCAAACGGCCCGGCTACTTTCCGCGCCTGGGCCGCTCGCTCGCCCTGGTCGCCGTGCTCGGAGTCGGGCTGCTGGCCTCCTCTGCAGCCACCGGCGTGGTCGCGTCCATCGGCGCGGGCCCTGCCGTCACCGTCGGCGGCCTGGCAGCCTCGGTGGTGGTGAACACCGGCCTGTACCTCGCCTGCTTCCGCATCCTGACCCCCAAGCAGATCCACTGGCGCTGCCTCGTACCCGGCTGTCTCTTCGCCGGACCGGCCTGGACGGTCCTGCAGGCCTTCGGCGGCGTCCTGGTCGCCCACCAGCTGCGGCACGCCACCGCCGTCTACGGCCTGTTCGGCACCGTGCTCGGCCTGCTGTGGTGGATCTACCTCGGCGCCCAGCTGACCGTCTACGCCGCCGAAGCCAACGTCGTCGTCAAGCGACGCCTGTGGCCCCGCGCCATCGTGCAGCCCCCGCTCACCGAAGCCGACCAACGCGTCCTGGACGACATCGCCGAACAGGAAGAACGCCGCCCCGAACAACACGTCGACAGCCGCTTCCCAAGCGAATCGCCGGACTCCGACACCTGACTCGCCCCAGGGGCGCCGCCCCCCGGCCCGGCAGCGGCTGATCCGGCTCACCCCACCACAGCGACGCCCACTCCAAACGGACGCGCGGGGCTGGCACGGCTGAGAACGGACATGAGGCCGACGTGAGCCGGCCCGCGCCCCAAGCCCGACGACCACACCAGGAAAGCCGGTGTGACCCGGAACCCGGGCCACACCGGCGACGGGGCCGCGCCCCAGGAGGTGGAGCCGAGCGCGGCCCCCAGCCCGGCGTCCCTCACACCAGACCACAAGCGCCTAACCTCCCCCGCCCCACCCAAACGCCGAATCCCTGCTCGTGCACCATCCGGGCAGATGTGCCTACCTGTTGGACGTCTTGAAGACGGGGGCCGGCTGCCGTTGGGGTCGCCCGGCTTGCCGGTCTCTGGTCAGCGGGGGACGCGGTGACGAGGTCGGGGTGCTCCTCGACGGCCACCGGCTGGGAGTACTCATGCAGGGAGGCGGACGTCACTGGGGGGCTGGTGGCGCAGGACCAGGTAGCGGCCGGCTTCGGAGCCGGGGCAGATGCACTTCTTCGGCTGTGTCTCGGCAGGGCCTTCGTCCACGCAGACCCACCCGGGACGCTGATCGCGTCCGGTGACCCGCCGTCTGGTGGGTGAGAGTCCACTCACCCACCAGTGGGTCAGCCCTGGCCGTCAGCCACAGTCGTCATTGTGGTCGCCCCGCTGCTCCTGCCGCCCGGCCTGGTCCTGGCCGCCCATGTGCTGGTGCCAGGCCGAGCCGTCCGTGTCCAGGCCGTGGTGCTGCTCGCCGTGCTCGACACCCTCCTCGCCGTTGGAGCAGCGGTTGCCGAACGCCGGGTTCAGCGCGCCGACCACGTTCACGGAGTTGCCGCAGAGGTTGATCGGGATGTCGACCGGGACCTGGATGAGGTTGCCGGACAGGAAGCCGGGCGAGTTAGCCGCTACCCCGTTGGCGACCGCCCCGTCAGCGGAGGCGACGCCCGAGGCGCCGAACAGCGCTGCCCCGGAGACTGCCATCAGAGCCAGTGCCTTGCGGATGCTGTGCACGTTTCGTCCTTCGAATCGAATACGTCGGATACCGGTGCTGGTGTTCCCGGCAACCCATGACGTGGACCATTCGCCGCCGAGCGGGCGTTGGCCGTCTCCTGCTCGCTGACTTCACCCGCGCGGTCCATGACCATCGCTCACCTGCCCCAATCTCTCTCGCACGCCCAGCATCTGCGCCGAAAGCTTGTGTGAAGGTGCGCCTGGTCCTCGCTGAGCGAGTCTCTCGGGCGGCCGACTGCGGGCCCCCGGCACCCACACCTGGAGGGGTCCCGTATGCCTTCCCGAGGCAGCGGTCACGGAGTGTGGGGTGACTTGCCACGGAGCCCGGGGCGTCACGAGACCGGGGCTGGCTCCCATCAGCCGTCAGTCACCGGGCGTTGCCTCACTCCCACGGGTGGCCTCTGGACACTGTCGGGGGATCTGACCCATCCGCCCCGGCGCCGGTGCCGAAGGAGGGTCAGATGCCCGTGACGAGCGGGCAGCGAAGGAAGAGAGATGGGGCGTGATGGGCGAGGAGCACATCGACACCCGGTTGCTCGCGGAGCTGACCGAGCAGTCGCAGGACCTGAACAGCGATGCGGTGCGGATCACCCGTGAGGCGCTGGACGACTTCGCGCAGGGGCAGGAGCCGCGGCGGTGGTGGCAGCGGCGGGGCACGACGGCCGCCGTCGCCGGTGGCGCGGTGCTGCTCGGTGCCGGGCGCGCGGCGGCCGCGAGCGGCAGCGGTGATGACGTGATGGCGCTCCAGACCGCCGCGTCGATCGAGAACCTGGCGGTGAGCGTCTACACCACCGCCGCCGGTCTGCCGTTCATCAAGGACGGCAACAAGACGGTCGCCGCGTTCATCGCGAAGACGACGAGCCAGCACCAGGCCCACGCGCAGGCGTTCAACGCCGCGGCGACGCAGGCGGGCGGGAAGGCGCAGAACAGCCCGGACCCGAAGTACGCGGCGATCGTGAAGCAGATGCTGCCTTCGATCAAGGGCCCGGCGGACGTGGTGAAGCTGGCTATCACGCTGGAGGACGTGGCGGCGCAGACCTACACCAAGAACGTGGCGCTGGTCTCGGACCCGCAGTTGCGTAAGCTGTTCGCCTCCGTCGCCCCGGTCGAGGCGCAGCACCGTGCCACGCTGCTGGCCGTGCAGGCCCTGCTTGCCGGCGGCGCACCGCAGTTGATCACCATCCCGGTGGATCCGGCCAAGCTGCCGGCGGCGGCTGGCAGCGTCGGGTTCCCCGACGCCTTCTACCCGACCAAGGACGCGTCGCCGATCAACGAAGGAGCCGTTGCGTGAGCGACAGCCGTGGCGGCTGGGAGCTGCCCATCAGCGAGCGCGAGCTCACCCGACTCACCCGGGACCTGGCCGAGGCCCACCAGACCTACCTGCCGGCCATGCATGCCTCCGCAGCCGAGCTGACCGAGCAGATCCGCGACCAGCGGGCCGCCGAGACCCGCGGGGAGGCGCCGCTGCCCGGCACCGCGTCGCGGCGCCGGTTCCTGCTCGGAGCCGGCGGCGTCGCGGCCGCGTTCGCACTGGCCGCCTGCTCCAGCTCCGGAAAGACCACGTCCGCGGCGGGCGCGAGCGGTGCCGCGGGCGGAGCCGGATCCGGCTCGCCGGGGAGCATGTACACCGGAGACCTGCAGGTCGTCGCGCTCGCCACCGCGCTGGAGAACCAGGCCGTCGGTGCCTACACCGCCGCGCTGGCCGCGGCGAGGGCGGGCAAGCTCGGCACCGTCCCGCCGGCGGTGGGCACCTTCGCCCAGACGGCGATGAGCCAGCACGCCGACCACGCCAAGGCCTGGAACGCGGTCCTGACCGGCGCGGGCAAACCAGCCATCAACGACGTCCCGCTGTCGAACCAGCCTGCCACCTTGCAGGCCCTCGGTGCGGTCACGGACGTCGGCGGGGTCGCGAAGCTGGCGCTGATGCTGGAACAGCAGGCCGCGGAGACGTACCTGTTCGCGACGTACAACGTCACCAGCCCGGGCGGGATCGCCACGGCCGCGTCCATCGCGCCGGTCGAGGCGATGCACGCCGCGATCCTCAACTACGTCCTGGGCCAGTACCCGGTCCCGGATGACTTCCTGCCCGTCGACGAGGCCGCCTCCCCGAGCCTGCTCACGGTCTAACCCCCAGATCGGGCCGGACTCCTGTGGGCAGAGCCGGCCTCCGGTGGCTGCCGCCTTCCTGTAGTGCGGCAGCCCACCACCCCCCTCGGCCCCCTTTCCACCACCCGATTTGGGAGTGCTCCCCATGGCGCAGCGCCATGCTCGCACCTGCACGCTTCGCACCGTCTGTGCGGTCACCGCGACGGTTCTCGTTCTTGTGCTCAGCGCCTGTTCCGGCAGCGGGCACGCCGCCGCGTCCCCTTCGCCTCCCGCGGCTGGCACCACCGAAGGGACGGGCGGAGTGACGGCGACGGGCAGCGCGCGGATCGTCGTCGACAACTTCGCGTACCAGCCGATGGCACTGACCGTCGCACCTGGGCAGACGGTCACGGTCGTCAACCACGACTCCACCGCCCACACCCTGACGGCCACCAGCAACCACGCCTTCGACACCGGGCGCATCGACGCAGGTGCGACCGGCAGCTTCACCGCCCCGACGACGCCCGGAAGCTACTCCTACATCTGCACGATCCACCAGTTCATGCACGGCACCGTGACGGTCCGCTGATGATCACCGGCCGGTCCCTGAACGGCGCCGTGCGGCCACGATGAAAGCACGGATGCGCGACGGTCTGATCCGGATGCGCGACTGCCTGGGGGTGACCGCATGACCAGCGCCGACCTGCACATGCTCGCCGGAGCGCACGCGCTCGGCGCGCTCGAGGACCACGAGCGCAGCGCGTTCGAGGACCACCTGACCAACTGCGAGGCGTGCTCGGCGGAGGTGGGCGAGTTCCTGGCCACTAGCGCCCGCCTGGCCCTCGCCTCCGCGGAGCCTCCGCCCGCGGCGATGAAGCATCAGGTGCTGCACCGCATCGCCCAGGTACGGCAGGAGCCGCCCAAGGTCGACCTGCCCGCACCGCGCCCCCACCGCTCCGCGTCCGTGGTCAGCCGCGGCACCGCTTTCGCGCTCGCCGCGAGCATCGCCGCCGCCGTCGGGCTGGGCTGCGTCGCCGCCTGGCAGTACACGCAGGCGCAAGACGCCCGCCACCACGCCGCGCAGACAGACGCCCAAGCGGCGCAGATCGCGGCCGTGCTGTCGGCGTCCGACGCCGAAACCGTGGTCGGCAACGTCGGCGGCGCCGGCCAGGGCGCCCGGGCCGCCGTGGTCGCCTCGCGCAGCCAGAACAGGGCCGTGTTCCTCACCACCGGCCTGCCGGCCCTTCCCTCGGGCAAGACCTACCAGCTGTGGTTCAACGACGCGGGAGCGATGCGCCCCGCCGGCCTGGTCGCCCCCGGAGCCGCCAACCAGACGGTCCTGCTCAAGGGCCCGATCGGCCCGGCCCAGGGCATGGGCATCACCGTCGAACCCGTAGGCGGATCGGTCCACCCCACCACCGCCCCCATCGCACTGATGACCTTCCCCACCTGACCCCTCAAGCGCCCGCGGCGGTTCGACCGCGGCGTTGGCACCGCCTCCTGAACCCGCCACCGAACCGGGGCCCCAGTTCACCCCCCGCGCTGGGATGCCCGACCACGTCCGCCCCTCCGCCCCTCCCGCGGTGCCGGACTATCCGAAGGGGCGAATCCCCCTCCCGCCGCCGGGACCCACCGCGACCCATCCAGACACGGATTCGCACCGAATCATCCGTGACGGACTCTCGAGGAGGCCTCCCAATCATGTGGAGCCGGAGCAAAGACCTACTGACGTGCCAAATCACCGCCGTGCAGATCGACGACCATTGCGTGCCCGCCCGGATCGAACTCGACTACACCAGCAGCAACGCCTACGCGGTGAGCCTGCACCTGGTGTCTCCGCGCCCGTGTACCGCCCCGGAGTGCTGGGAATTCGCCCGCGATCTGCTGGCCGAGGGCATCACTCAACCGGCCGGCCTCGGCGCCGTACGCGTACGCCCGCTGACCCAGGACTGGATCACCCTCGACTTGGTCGACGCCCACGGTTCCGCGATCCTCGTCATCGCCACCGATGACATGCGGGCCTTCCTCGGACAGACGTACCGACTGGTTCCCCCAGGACAAGAATCCTTCACCCTGGACTGGGACGACGCGCTACGGCAGCTCACCCGCTAGCACCCGCGGCCACACCGCGCCCCGGTCTACGACGGCCGCGAACTCAACGCCGCGTGCTCCAGGCCCAGCCCGACTGCTTGCAGCGGCCGGGCCGCTCCCGTGACGTTCGACGTCGAGCAGGGCCAGAAGGGTCCGCAGGCCGCGAACGTCGTCCGTGGCTGACAAAACGTCGCGACAGGCTCCGGCGTCACCACGGTGAGGTCGGAGCCTCCTGCCCTGTCTGCGCTGCCGGTCAGCCCCAGTAGCCCGCCGTGCCCCCGCATCTGTGGTAAGTGCCGGAGCTCCACAGGGCATTGCCGGAACCGTCGTAGATGACGAAGTTGCCATCCACCTGCACGATGGCCTCGTAGGCGTTCGGAGTGTTGGTGTTCCACGCCGGGGTCTGGGACCCCGTGGACTCGTTGAAGTTCCAGATGGTCATGTTGCCGTTCCTCTGGAACTGCACCTTCCTGTAGTTGGACGACTGCTGGCTCCAGCTCAGGTTGGTGCCTGTGGCCCAGACAGCGCTGCCATCCGCGACGCAGTACAGGACAAGGTTGCCGTCCGTCTGCATCTTGAGCGTGATGGTGGGGCTGTGCCACTCCATCGTGGAGGGGGTATTCGAGTTCGGGTAGAAGGTGTCGTTGAAGTAGATGGTGGTCTGGTTGTTGCAGCCGCTGCCGCCGGTGCAGCCGATGGTGGCGCTGGCGGTCCCTGCCGCGGCGAACATGGCGCCGCCGGCGAGCGTGAGTGTGGCGGCGGCCATCGCGGCGGCCCGCCGGGTACGGAGCTTGAGCATCGTCGAGTCCCCTTCACGTTGAGCGAACGCGTGTCCGCGTGCGCCTTGCCCGAGAACGATCCGCCGCCGGCTGGTGTTGGGGCCAACGATTCGGGTCTGCCCGAAACGAGCCTGCTTGCGATGCGGTCCCCCGGTTATGGGCCAGGACGCGGTGCGCGTCGGCCCCGAACTCGACGGTGCCTTCCAGCGCGGTCCACACGGTCACGTAGCGCTCGATCTCGGCGGCGCCGACCGGGCGCAGCTCGGCGCCGATCGACTCGACCATCACGAGCGCGTCGTCGTAGATCCAGAAGCCGTGAGACGGCACGACGGGCGCCCCGCGACGGTACTCAGCCCCTTGCGGTCCAGCCGCTGGAGGTGCTCCCCCTCGCCGCCGTATTCGGCGGCGGTTCCCGGACGACCGGTTGTCGCGACGCCCGCCTCCTGTGGCGCGGCGGGGTGAGCAAACCCCTGCTGGGTTCGATCACCGATCACCTGGGACGCCGCCCGGAGCGGAACTCCCCGCCGTGCGGCCGGTGCCGCGCCGGGCGACGGCCGCACGGCTCCCGATGCCCACTGTCTACCGGTTGACGGGCCGTCGGCGGAGTTTCGCCCCGGCAGCCGCCCCGCCCGACGGCGTGATCGCGGGCCGGCGCGAGGCACCCGAAAAAATCTTCGCGGTCGGGGCAACCTTTCCGGGGGCGGTGACAACTGGGTGGTGTCCGGACAAGCGGTCTGGTCACAGGCACGGCTGAAAGAGAGCATCGACATGGCCCCTCGCCCATCCACGTCGCCGGAGGCGTCGCCCGGCGGCCGCGCCCGCCATGGTCGCGCGTCGTTCCGCTCGCTCCTTCCTGGGCAGCGGCAGACGCGTCGCGGCCTTCGGCTGTACCGGCGTCGGAGTTTCTGGGCGGCCGTCAGCCTGGCGGTCGTGGGCGGCTCCGTGGTCGCGATCAACACGGCCTCAGCGGACACCGTGGACACGAACGCCTGGTACGTGCTGGTCAACCACAACACCGGCGAGGCCCTGGACGACCTCGGCTACGCCACGAACGACGGTGCTTCGGTGGTGCAGTGGAGCCGTACCGGCGGGACCAATCAGCAGTGGAAGTTCATCGACTCGGGTGACGGGAACTACCGCCTGCAGAACCGGAACTCCGGCAAGGTGCTGGACGATTACCAATGGTCGAAGACCGAAGGCTCCCAGCTGGTGCAGTGGCGAGATCTGAACGGCGCCAACCAGCAGTTCCACCTGGAGAAGTCGCCGGACGGCTACGTGCGTCTGATCAACCACTTCAGCGGCAAGGCGGTCGAGGTCCCGCTCGGCTCCAAGGCCGATGGGGGCCACATCGCCCAGTACCACGACTGGAACGGCGCCAACCAGCAGTGGCAGCTCGTCCCGGCCGACAGCGTCAGCGGCACCGGGACCCCGGGGAACTCCGGCAGCAGCGCCACACCCACCGCGCCCGCCACGCCGAGCGGTACCCGCCCGACGTCGGCGCCGCCGACCTCCGCGGGCGGCGGCAGCTCGGCGAAGCGTTTCATGGGCAGCAGCACGGTGCTCATCGGCGGCTCGATGTCCGACGCCTCGGCGGCCGCCGCGCCGTTCGACGTGCGGTACGCCTATGTGCACAGCCAGCCCGCACCCTCGTCGGACTACTACTCGGCAGCACGCTGCCACGACGGTTGGTCGGGCTGGTGGGGCTGCTGGAACGGCAGCACCACGGCGCCCGGCACCTACGTGACCTGGCGGGACAGCGTGGCGGCCCAGGCGACGTACAAGGGCAGCCCGCGTCCGCAGAAGATGCTCTGGACGTGGTACTCGCTGCGCGACCTCGGGGACGCGGCGGGCCAGGGCGACGGCCCGGGCGAGGTTCAGGCCATCAACAGGGCCGACCTGCTCACCCGGTACCTGAACGACTACCGCTTCTTCCTCCAGAAGATCGGCACCTCGCACGACATGATCGACCTCGAGCCCGACTTCTGGGGCTACGTCCGGTCGCTCGGCGACCCGCGCCAGGTGGCCGCGCAGGTCACGGCCGCGGACCCGACGGACTGCGGATCGCAGCAGAACAGCGCCGCCGGCCTGGCCCAGTGCCTGATCTCGATGGCGCACAAGTACGCGCCGAACACCGCCGTGGGTATGCACCTGTCCTGCTTCGACTGGCAGCAGAACACCCCGCAGTGCGTCAAGGACTACGCCCACCTCGGCGCCCAGAACGCCGACTTCCTGGCCACGGACGTGTCGGACCGTGACGCGGGCTGGTACGCGCAGCCCGCCCACGGTGGCCTCGACAAGTTCTGGAACGACCAGAAGGCCGCCGCCCAGCTGGCGTTCTACAAGACGATGGCCGAGTCCGTGGGCAAGCCGGTGGTCCTGTGGCAGATCCCCGTGGGCAACATGGCGCAGAACAACACTCTCAACCACTACCAGGACGACAAGGTGGACTGGTTCTTCGCGCACATGGACCAGGTGGCCAACGCGCACATCGCCGGTCTGCTGTTCGGTCCAGGACAGCAGGAACAGACCTCGGTCGAGACCGACGGCGGAAACCTGATCAGGAAGACGATCGCCTACGACAACTCGGGCGGTGTGGCCCTCAAGTAGGGGTGCGGTGCGGACCCGGCCTCGCCCGCTTTGACGGGGCCGGGTCCGTTCACTTCGTCAGGCCGAGGACTGCTCGGCCGGTGTCCAGCGCTGTCGTCAGTGGACCACGGCCGGAGCGGACGTGACGCAGCAGACCACTGTGCTCGCCCCCATTTCCCACCCGACAACGGGTTTCTCCCAGAACTCGGCAACCTTGACGGCCCCGGCGGCAACTGAGGGGTAACCGGGGCCGAGACCAAAGCCCACTGAGTCAGAAGGACAAGTCCTTGCCAGATCAGAACCGCTCTCATCGCCGCCGTCCGGCAACCCGCCGTGCGCTCACTGCCGCCGTGGTCCTCGCCGCGGCAGCTGCTGCCGTGCCGCTGGTCGCCCAGGCCTCACACACGTCGAACCCCGGCACGCTGGGTGCGGCGGCGGCCGGCAGCGACCGCTACTTCGGCACGGCCGTGGCGTCGGGCAGGCTCGGCGACTCGACGTACTCCACCATCCTCGACCGGGAATTCAACATGATCACCCCGGAGAACGAGATGAAGTGGGACACCACCGAACCCTCCCGCGGGTCGTTCAACTTCGCCCCCGCCGACGCGATCGTCAGCCACGCCGCCGCCCACGGCCAGCGCATGCGCGGACACACACTGGTCTGGCACTCCCAACTGCCGAGCTGGGTCAGCTCCATCACCGACGCCACCACCCTGCGCAGCGTGATGGACCAGCACATCACCACCGAGATGACCCACTTCAAGGGGAAGATCTACGCCTGGGACGTGGTCAACGAGGCCTTCGCCGACGACGGCAGCGGCTGGCACCGCAGCTCGGTGTTCCAGAACGTGCTGGGCGACGGCTTCATCGAGGAGGCCTTCCGTACCGCCCGCAAGGCCGATCCCTCGGCCAAGCTCTGCTACAACGACTACAACATCGAGAACTGGTCCGACGCCAAAACCCAGGGCGTCTACCGCATGGTCAAGGACTTCAAGTCCCGTGGCGTGCCCATCGACTGCGTCGGCTTCCAGAGCCACTTCGGCGCGAGCGGCCCACCGGCCAGCTTCCAGACCACCCTGTCCTCCTTCGCCGCGCTCGGCGTGGACGTCCAGATCACCGAACTCGACATCGCCCAGGCCTCCCCCACCGCTTACACCGACACCGTCCAGGACTGCCTGGGCGTCGCCCGCTGCGCCGGCATCACCGTGTGGGGCATCCGCGACAGCGACTCCTGGCGCACCGGTGAGAACCCGCTGCTGTTCGACGGCAGCGGCAACAAGAAGCCCGCCTACACGGCGGCGCTCAGCGCCTTGGACAGCAGCAGCGGCACCGGCGGCGCCACACCGGGCGGGGACATTGCCTCCGGCGCCGTCTACACGCTCTCCAACCAGGCCGCCGCCGGACGCGTTCTCGACGAGTACCTGGGACAGAACGGCAACGGCACCCCGCTCCAGGTGTGGGACGCCAGCGGCGCCTCCAACCAGCAGTGGCGAGCCACCAAGATCGCCGACGGCTCCTACACCCTCACCAACGTCGCCAGCGGTCGGGTCCTGGACGAGCCGGGCAACCAGACGGGCAACGGCACCAGGATGGAGGTCTGGGATTCCAACGGTGGTGCCAACCAGCACTGGAAGGCGGCCCGGAACAGCGACGGCTCCTACACTCTGACCAACGTCGCCAGCGGCCGGGCCCTGGAGACCCCCGGCAACCAGACCGCCAACGGCGCCACCGTCCAGGTCTGGGACTCCAACGGTGGTGCCAACCAGCACTGGACCTTCAGCCCCTCCGGGTCGTCCATCCCGACGACGCCCGCACCGACCGGCGGCACGTGCGCCCTGCCGTCGACGTACCACTGGACCTCGACGGGTGCGTTGGCCCAGCCGGCGAACGGATGGGCCTCGGTGAAGGACTTCACCGACGTCGTCTACAACGGCAAGCACCTCGTCTACGCGTCGAACGTGTCGGGCTCGTCGTACGGCTCGATGATGTTCAGCCCCTTCACCACCTGGTCGGACATGGCGTCCGCGCGCCAAACCGGGATGGGCCAGGCCGCGGTCGCGCCCACGCTGTTCTACTTCGCCCCCAAGCACCTCTGGGTGCTGGCGTCCCAGTGGGGTGCGTCGCCCTTCGTCTACCGCACGTCGAGCGACCCCACCAACCCGAACGGCTGGTCCGCGCCGCAGCCTCTGTTCACCGGCAGCCTCCCCGGTTCCGGCACCGGCCCGATCGACCAGACCCTGATCGCCGACGGCCAGAACATGTACCTGTTCTTCGCCGGTGACAACGGCCACATCTACCGGGCGAGCATGCCGATCGGGAACTTCCCGGGCAACTTCGGCTCGTCCTACACGACGGTCCTGAGTGACTCCACGAAGAACCTGTTCGAGGCGCCCCAGGTCTACAAGGTCCAGGGCCAGAACCAGTACCTCATGATCGTCGAGGCCCGGGGGGCGAACGAGCAGCGCTACTTCCGCTCCTTCACCGCCTCCAGCCTGAGCGGCTCATGGACCCCGCAGGCCGCCTCCGAGAGCAACCCCTTCGCGGGCAAGGCCAACAGCGGCGCCACCTGGACCAACGACATCAGCCACGGTGACCTGGTCCGCAACAACCCCGACCAGACCATGACCATCGACCCCTGCCACCTGCAGTTCCTCTACCAGGGCAAGGCCCCCACAGCGAGCGGCCCCTACGACCAGCTGCCGTGGGAGCCCGGCGTCCTGACCCTGCAGCCCTGACGGTCCCGACAGCTTTCTGCTGTCATCATGCCGCGCCGAGGGCCCCGGCCGCGCGGTGGTCGGGGCCCTGGCCGGCCGGCACCGCGGTGACCGCCGACCGCCTCCTGGACATCCTCCTCGACGGCCTTCGTCCCCGAAGGGAAGGGGGCTGAGCCGGCCGCGCTGGCCCTGGAACGTAGTGAGTTGGCAGCGACTCCGGAGGCTGAACTGGAAGAGCTCACCGGCCTCTACGTGGCAAAGCGACTGACTGGTGAGCTCGCGCGCGCAGTCGCAGTGCAGCTGACGAAGCACGACGCGCTGGCCGCGCACGCGGAAACGGTACTCGGCATCGACCCGGAGGAACTGACCGATCCGTGGCATGCCGCCGGCGCCTCGTTCCTCGCTTTCACCGTGGGGGCGTTGCTGCCGCTCCTGGCGATCGTCCTGCCGCCCTCGTCCGTGCGGGTGCAGGTGACGATGGCCGCAGTGATTGCCGCACTCGTGCTGCCGGGGTGGCTCAGCGCGCGGCTGGGCGGGGCCAAAGTGGGGCCGGCGGTGGGCCGGAACGTGCTCGGCGAGGCCATCGCGATGGGCATCACCTATGCGGGCGGGGCGCTCCTTCACGCCGCACGATGACCCGATCGCCCCGCACAGGGGCGAACGGTGGACCGAGACAGGGAGGCGATGCGGGGACGTTGCAGGTGAGGCCTTGGCCGCCGGTGAGGGTTGGGCTGCGGTCACGGGTTAGACGCTTGTCGCTGGCATTCCGCTCGTGTGACTTTGACGGTGAGGTGCATCCGCATGGTGATCAAGAAGCTGCACGAGATGGGGTTGAAGTCCGAACGCGCCTACAACGCGGGCCTGGCCTCGATCGGCTTGTCGTTCACGTCCGTCCTGGATGGCGTCGGTCAAGGCCGAGGCCGCCGGGACGGATCGGGCCGACAGGTGGGAGATCTTCGTGGGCGAGTAGGAACCCACAGTCCTGTGCCTGGACCTGGCGCTGTTCCCGTACGAGCAGGCCACTCCGACAGCGCCTGACCGGTGCGGCCTGACACAGAGTCCGGAACGCGTTGCGCCGCGCCGCCCGTGCGGGCCCGAGCCCGCGTTCTGGGCGGCCGACCGACCCAAGCCGAAAAGGGTGATCATCATGACGGACAAGGCAACGGACGCTGGCGCCCGTCAGCGGCCGGCCGTGAGGCATCAGCGGCCCGAGGGAGTCAACGACACGCAGGTGAGCGCCCTGGGCAAGGTGTCCGAAGCCCTGGAAACCACGATCCGGGCCCGGGGGCACCTTTACTCGTTCCATCAGCTGACCGGTCATGCCGACCTGCTGCTGGACCAGGCCGTGAGCGAGCTGCGCGAGGCCGGCCACCAGGACCTGGCCGACCTGCTGGAAGAAGAGATCATCGGGCGCAACGTCCTCGACGGGCGCTGGACCTTCCAGATCGTCGAAGAGTACGACCAGACCTACTACGAGCCCTTCGTCCAGGCCGAACGCACCATCCGCGAAGAGATCGCCCCGGGCCGCACCCACGTGTACGAAGCCGAGATGAAAGAGGGCCGGCGCACCGCCGGCCATCCCCAGCACACTGCCCGCCCCCTGTGAGCCCGCGACTTGATGCTGGACGATCACGGCCTGGCAGCCGCGCAGCGCGGCGGCGGGCAGGATGGCCGATGCGTCCGTGCGGGATCTGCGCGCAGCCTTGCCGTTGACGGCCAAGCGGGTCAGTGCCTCGCCGGGTTCGTCCACCGGGTCGGCGGAGTACCGGCCGAGCCAGGCGCCCACGGCGTGGCCGCCCGGACGTGCGAGGAAGTCGTCCCAGCGTGGAGGCGTTCGGCGAGCTGGAGGCCAGCCCGAGCTGTCCGCGCAGGCTCGAGTCGGTATCGGCGGCGTAGCGGGCGATGGTGGGCTGATATGCCGGCTATCCGACCGGTCTCAGCGCCCGCGCGAGCGCGTCGACGGTCACACCGACGATCGCCCGGAGTTGCTCCGGGCTCGATCCGGCCCTGCCCATCACCGCGAGAGACTGGTTCACGGCCGCTACATGTACGGCGAAGTCCTCGGCGTTCTCGTCGGACATTCCGCCGGCCTTCAGTGCGGTGCGCAGGCGCGGGCGCTGGAGGCCGAACAACTCTTTGACGCGCTCTGCGACGCTCGGGCTCAGCGCCGGACTCGCCATGACCGACTGGGCCATCAGGCATCCGTCGGGAACGGCGGGGTCGGCGATGCGCCCCAGGGTGACGTCGAAAAACGCACGGACGGCGGCGACGGGGTCCTCGGCCGCGCACGAGAGGGCGGCATCGAACTTGTCGCCGTAGCGCGTGGCGTAGCGATCCAGGCAACGAAGGAAAAGCGCGTCCTTGTCGCCGAGCGAGGAGTAGATCGAGCTGCGGTTCAGGCCGGTCGCCCGGGACAGGTCGTCGAGCGAGGTGTCAGCGTAGCCGGAGCGCCAGAACTGGATCATCGCGGCGTCGAGCACCGTGTCCATGTCGAACTGCTTCTTGCCTGCCATGCGACCCATCCTCCCATCTTGGACTGATCAGTTCAAGACGTGCTAGCGTCGAATCACGGTCCAGCCGCCTCGATGGAGGATTCCCATGACCAACCCCGTCCCCGCCCTGCCCCTGCAAGACCTGGCCGGATTCACGCACCGCTGGGTCGACGCCGACGGCGTCCGCCTGCACGCCGTCGAAGGCGGCCGGCCGGATGGACCGGCCGTCGTCCTGCTCACCGGGTTCCCGCAGACGTGGTGGGCCTGGAGAAAGGTCATGCCTGCTCTCGCCGATCGGTTTCGGGTCATTGCGATCGACCGGCCGGGCCAGGGCAATTCCGAGCACCCAGAGCTCAGCTACGACACGCACAAGGTCGCCGCGCTCATCCAGGCCGCCGTGCACGCTCTCGGCGTGCGGGACTACTGGCTCGCCGGGCATGACATCGGCGCCTGGGTGGCCTTCTCCCTCGCCCTGAACTACGAGAGCCGACTGCACGGGGTCGCGCTGCTCGACGCCGGAATTCCCGGTATCACCATGCCGGAAGCGATCCCTCTCGACCCGACCGTGGCGTTCAAGACCTGGCACTTCGCGTTCCACGCGGTGCCCGATCTTCCCGAGACGCTGATAGCCGGCCGCGAGCGGGAGTACATCAGCTGGTTCCTGAAGACCAAGTCCCTCGCGCCCGACGCGTTCGAGGAAGCAGAGCTCGACCACTACGGCGCAGCCCTGGCCGTCGATGGCGGCCTGCGCGCCGGCCTCGCCTACTACCGCGACGCCGCCGAGTCCGCGCGCAAGAACCGCGCGGCACTCGAGCAACGGCGACTGACCGCGCCCGTCCTCGGAATCTCCAGCAGCCACGGTTCGATCCCGGACATGGCGGCGTCCATCAGCCCGTGGGCCGAGAACGTGACCGGCGTCATCGTGCCCGACGCCGGTCACTACATCCCCGAAGAGCAGCCCGAGGCCGTCGTCGCCGCCCTCACCGACTTCTTCAGCAACCCCTCGCCGCGTTCACCGAGTTGACCGACCGCCTCGACCACGCCCGCAGAACCCGGCGCTGACAGCGCACCCCGCACCCCGCACCCCGCACCCGGAGGGTCCGCGTCTACCAGGCGAGCGGCGCGGTGTCGCGGAAGAAGCCGCCGCGTGGTCCGTTGTCGGGGAGGGTGGCGGCCCAAACGACCCCCTGGGCGCTGTCCTGGACCGACCGGGCGCCCATGGTTTCCGCCCCCGGCCAGGTGGCGGTCAGGTCGGGGCAGACCGCGTTGACCACCACAGAGGTGTCGGCCAACTCGGCGGCGAGTGTGGCGGTGAGAGCATTGACTGCGGCCTTGCTGATGCCGTACGAGGCCGCAGCGCCCTTGCGTGCAGTGAGACCGAACTGCGGATCGGCGTGGGAGCCGGCGCCGCTGGAGATGTTCACGATGCGCGGGTGGGGACTTCGGCGCAGCAGGGGCAGGAGGGCCTGGGTGAGGCGCCAGGTTCCGAACAGGTTGACGTCGAACACTCTTCGGGCGGCGTCCAGGTCGGCGCTGGTGGCCTGTTCGGTCCAGTCGACGTAGGCGGCGGCGTTGTTGACCAGGATGTCGAGGCGGCCTGGATTGTCGGCGAGAGCCGCAGCGCAGACGTCAACGGTGTCGGGGGCGGTCAGGTCCAGGCCGTGGGGCAGCGCGTGCAGCCCGGGGTGGTGTTGGGCGGCTTCGGTCGCGTGCTCGGGTTTGCGTGAGGCGATCCAGACCTGGGCACCGGTGTCGGCCAGCTGGCAGGCGACTTCGAGGCCGAGGCCTCGGGCTGCCCCGGTGATCAGGGCGACGGGTGCGTCGGCATCGTCAGGGTTCATGACCGGCTCCCTTTGGTACGGTACGGTCCGTATCATTAGCTTCATGGTCACACAGACGCGGGTCCGGCGCAGCCGGGAGGAGCGCGAGCAGATGGTGCTCGACGCTGCGCAGCGGTTGTTCTACGAGCGCGGCGTGCACGAGGTCGGGATGGACGAGTTGATCGGCTCCAGCGGTGTGGGCAAGGCGAGTGTGTACCGGCTTTACCCGACCAAGGCGGAGCTGATCGGCGCCTACCTGGACCGCCTGTCCGACACGATCCTCGCGTTGATCGACGACGAAGCGGCCCGCCACGACCCCGCGGCGGCCTTGCACGCGGTCGTCGACGCGATCGCACAGGACCTCGGACAGCCCGGGTTTCGCGGGTGCCCATTCAACAACGCGAGTATCGAGTTCCCCGAGCCGGGCCATCCGGCTCGGCGGGCCGCCCGCGACTACCGTGCCCGGCTTCGCGAGCGGCTTCAGAGCCTGGCCGCCCGCTGCACGGACGACGAAACGGGGCGGGCACTGGGCGACGAGCTGGCCGTCCTCATCGACGGTTGCTACACCAGCGCGGCCCACCTCGGCCCCGACGGGCCGGCCGCGGCCGGCCTGCGTCTGGCGCACCGGCTCATCGACGACCACGCGAGCGGACCGACGACACCATGAGCGACAGCTACGAGCACCTGACCGTGACCTCCCGTCAGGAACTTCGGTCCTGGCTCGCGGCCCACCACGCCACCTCACCGGGCGTGTGGCTGGTCACCTGGAAAGCCGGCAGCGGCCACCCTCGGGTCCCCTACGCCGACATCGTGGAGGAAGCCCTGTGCCAGGGCTGGGTCGACAGCCGCCCGCGAGCTCTCGACGACCAGCGCTCCCAGCTGCTGCTGACCCCGCGAAGGGCGGGCAGCAACTGGTCGCGCGTCAACAAGCGCCGCATCGAACTCCTGAGTGCGCAGGGGCTGATGCAGCCCGCAGGGACCGCGGCGGTCGACCGCGCCAAAAAGGACGGAACCTGGACCGCCCTCGACGCGGTCGAAAACCTCCTCGAACCCGACGACCTGCGCACTCTCCTCGACGCCGAGGCCGCCGCACGCGCCAACTGGAACAGCTTCCCGCGCTCCACCAGACGCGCCATCCTCGAATGGATCACGGCGGCCAAGACACCGGCGACCCGCGAACGCCGCATCCAGCAGACCGTCGCCGAAGCCGCCGTCGGACGACGCGCGAACCAATGGCGCCAGCCCAAGGGCACTTGATCCAACGGAGTCCCCCGCCGACAAGCGCGTATCCAGCGGCTCGTCACGTGCTGACCTTGTTCTCGCTTGCAGCCTCTTGGCGACCGCACCAGGCCCCAAAAGCTCGCCTGCATGAGGGGCGATGGCCGGAGAAGCGGCCACCGCACCCCGGCAGGTCAGGCCCTCACCGGCAGCGCCTCAGCGGTGGGCGGGTCCAGAGCGACCCCGCCGGCCGTCGGCCCGAGCGTGGCTGCGTCTACAGGTCCTCTTCCGCGCGGATGGCCTCTTCCAAGGCCGTGCGTGCGTCGCGGTCTCTTCCTTCCTTCTCTTCAAGCATCGCCGTGGCGAGCGCGTCGAGCTTGCGTTGGATCGCGTACTCGGCCCGGCGTTCGGAATTCTTCAGCAGCGCGAGGAGCAGCAGGGTGACAGCGGTCATGACGTCGCCCGCGGCGAGTTGCGCCGCGAGCGACATGCCCAGCGCGTGGACGGCGACGAACGCCGCGACCAGCAGTACGCAGAATGCGGAGAACAGGCGAGAGGCAGTGAAGTTGGAGGCGTGTTCCGCGAATTTCTCGAAGCCGGCTCCGTTCCGGCCGTCCCGGTCCGATGGATGTTTGACATACATGGCACGCCGTTACCCCGGTGTCGTGGTCCCACGCGGACGGCACAGACGTGTGACGTTGTTCATGATCACGACTACCGGCTCGTGAAGGTCCTTACCGGGCACTCGTTCCATACCCCCCGCGCACACCCGGTGCATCAGCTCATTCCGAAAAACTGCGCGTTCAGGTGACCGCTCAGCCGCCCGTCGGTGGCTGGCCCGGTCACACGGCCGTCGCCTCAGATCGCGCTCCAAGCCCGTGCGGCGACTGCTCGGCGCACAGCCTCCCAGGACAAGTCGCAGCACCGGGGCGTCCGCCGTCGCTTCGAGCCGTCCGCGGTCCAGACGTAACGCGGTGAACGCCATGCCCCCAGCGTCTCGAAGGAGACGACGGCACGGAGGTCCGACAGTGAACCGTCAGGAGTGGTCGGCCTCCAGGAGCGCGCTCGACTGCGAGGTCGGGCGGCTCCTGGTCAGTCAGAGCTGCCCCGGAGCCGCTGCCGTGTGTCAGCGATCCGCCGCCGCACGGCAGTGTTGGGTGACACCGCAGGTCGAATCCCAAATGCTCGGCCACGGCGGGGACTTGGGGTGTGACCTATGGCGATCCTCACGTCCCCGGCCTTGCGGTGGCCCGGTAGGGGGCGTTGGATCCAACGGGTCCCTCAGTTGATGAACATCGCGACGTCTTCGTTGTGCGCGGCGCTGGGCAGGCTGCCGGCGTATCCCGGGGCGATGGGTATCCCGCAGTTCATGTTGTCCGGCGGGGGCGCGGGGACACAGATGTTCCACGATAGGGAGGTGTTGTTCACGACCGAGGCCGCGTTCTTGTAGACGGTCTGGCCGTAGCCCGAGCCGTTGCCCCAGTCCCGGAAGAAGTACTGGCTCAGGTCGCTGAACGAGCCAGGGCTCCAGTGCTCGAACGATCCCCAGCCCACGCCGGGAGAGTTGTAGTACAGGCAGAACGATCCGGACGGGCAGGCCTCTGCGCCGCCTGGCCCGGCGGCGTAGGCGGGCGTGGTCGTGCCGAGCAGCGTCACGGCCGCCGCGACGGCGAGGGCCGAGGCAAACCCGGTGGTGCGGCGGCTCAGTTTGATGGTGCGCATGTCTCCTCCGGTTCTGTGGCATTGCGCGGGTGGCAGCAGTCGTGCTGATTCACGAGCTGTACATCGACCACTCGGCGTTGGCGATGCCGCTCGGGAGGACGCCCGCGTAGCCCGAAGCAACGGTGTCAAGGACGGTTCCGTGGGCGCTTGTGGCGTTGTAGATGGTGAGTGTGGTGGCGGTGTTGTTGACAACGGACGCGGCGTTGCCGCCGACCCGGACGCCGTACCCGGATCCGTTGCCCCAGTTGCTGAAGGCGAACTGGCCCAGGTCGTCGTATCGGCCGGGGCTCCAATGCTCGAAGGAGCCCCAGCCGTACTGGGGGGAGTTGAAGTACAGGCAGATGCTGCCGCTGGGGCAGGACTCGGCACCGCCGGGGCCGGCGGCGTAGGCCGCACCCGACGTTGCGAGGAGCACGGCCGCCGCCACACCGGTTGAGGCGATGCCGATCGAGAACGTTCGTTTCATGGGGTCTCCCGTGGTCGGTGCTGATGACCTGCTGGACCGCGTGTGAGAGCGCGTCAGCCCCAGAGGTGCGTATCGTGGTTCGCTGCCTCGTTGAGCGATCCCGCATAGCCCGGGACGAAGTTGACGTGCCCGCCCGTGTCCGTGGTGACCTGCACGTATTGGCCGGTGTTGTTGACGATCGAAGCGGCGTTGTCGGCGACCACCTGGCCGTAGCCCGAACCGTTGGCCCAGTGAGCGAACAACTTGCCGGACAGGTCGGTGTCGACAGGAAGCGTCCAGTTCTCGAACGAGCCCCAGCCGTTTCCCGGCGAGTTGTAGTACAGGCACACGCTCCCGCTCGGGCACGTCTCAACGCCACCTGGGCCGGCGGCGAATGCGCCCCCCGTCGCCATGCCCATCGCACCGAGAGCCAGTGCACCTACCGTCGCGAGCCTCGCCGAAAGACGTCCGATCCTTGCGCGCATAGAGCTTCCCCTCGGAGATTACGGTGCGTGAGTGCACAGGGGCCGAGCCGCGATCGCGCCCCTGCCGGGGCCCGACGACCAGCAACTGACGCCGTGGTTCCACGATCGACTGAGGGCACCCCGGCGACCAGGCTTTTGCGTGAGCATGCAAAAGGTCTGAGGTTGGGCAGCACCGGCAGAGGTGAGGGTGAGCGGGCGTCAGTCGGAGTCGAGTGCGAGTGCCACGGCGACGGCGACGGCGACGGCGACCGGGAAGGTGAGCACATACGGCTGCGGCTCTTCTCCATCCGCGGCCCAGGTGGTCACCACCTGGCCGGCGTCGCGCCTCCGCCCGGCTCGCCACTGGCCCTGTGCAGGGTGATCATCACCGCGTTCGAGCGGTTTCAGGCGCTGGCGAATCCGGGCCGACCAGCGACGACGCCCCACCGCGACGGCACACCCCGTGCCGGACCCCGACGCCCGGCGGCACGTCGGCCACGCCGGTGGGCATCGACCCGCGCGGGGACCGCCGCCCTGCACGCCGTCGTCCGAGAGGGGGCGAGTCGCGCTCAGGGCAGGGCAGAAGCTCCTGGGGCGGCCGGGCCGGGAGCACCGCCTCGGTACACGCCGCACGGGAGGAGCGAGGGATGCAGTTCCGTATGGTCGAGGAAAAGGCGGGGCCGGGCGAGCACGGCGACTGGCACATGGTCCGCGGCGACGATGTGCGGCCGCCCGATCGACGCGACCGGCCGCGAGCTGCCGCCGGACGACTGGGGAAGCCCGGAAGCGACCCCGTTCTGCCGCCGTTGCGGCTCGACCTACCTGCACGAGGTGAGCTGACTTCCCGTGAGCCGGGACAGCCCGAGCGTCACGCGCCCCTCTCGCCACCCGCGTCGGCGAGAGGCACGGTCTGGTTGAACCTGAGCCCCGCGCGGTCGCCGAGGGTCGAGGGTGGTGAGCCGGTCCAAGAAGTCTGTGCCCAACCGCAGTCGGGCTTCGGCCCCCGCTGCTCCAGCGGGGCTGTGCCGGGTCCGGGGTGTCGGGCAGGAGGCGACTGACCAGGGACAGGGCACGGCCCGTCGTGACGGGCGGAGGCCGTGCAGCCGGACCAGTGTTTCGCGGCCGGGGTCAGCACCGGCTCGGGGCGCCGTGCCAGTGCGGCGTCGACGATCGCTGTCGACGATCGCTGGCGCGGGCGCGTTCGGCGCTCATCGACCGAGCCGACAGGCACGCGGAGGCAGCGAACCAGGCGTCCTCGCGTCGTCGGTGGTCGCCGCGGAACCGGGCCGCTTGGTGCGATCCGGTGCGCATCAGGCCTGCTTCGCTCCGCCGAGTCCATCGTCGCCAGCGGGCCGACCCGGATGCTGCCCGCATTGTTGACGACCACGTCCAGGCGTCCGAACCGCCCTTCGCCGTGGGGCAAGCGATGCGGGGCGGAAGCCGCACCGGTGTCGGCTTCCGCCCCGCTCCTGGGTTCCGTCGGCTACCAGCGATACCAGCGGCCGCGGGATTCACCCGCGCCGCGGAAGAAGAAACCGGCGACCCACAGCACCAGCACCACGATCGCGACCCACCAAAGGATGTGCACCGCGAACCCGACTCCGCCCAGCAGCAGGGCGAGCAGAAGAACCAACAGCAAGGGACCCATGGTTTATCCCACCTCCTTGAAGCGCGTGTGCCCCCGGAGCCGCCCGGCATGCGCCTCGTTCCCCGGCACGCGGATGACCCGTTCGGCCCAGCCGGACGCGTGACCTCCGCCGGCCGGGGTTAGACGAGCAGGAGGACCGATCAGGTCCTCGCATCACATGAGTGCCTAACGACAGGAGCGTGACCGTGGGACACGGTGGGAACGTGATCGACGAACTTCTGGTGGACCACCGCGAGGTCGAGGAGATGTTCGACCGCTTCAACGCGCTGCCGCCCGGCCACCCCGGGCGCAAGGACATCGCGGACGAGTTCACCATCGAGCTTGTGCGCCATTCGGTGGCTGAGGAGATGCACCTGTACCCGGCGGTGCGTGAGCACGTCGCCGGGGGCGACCAGCTTGCGGACCGGGAGATCGCCGACCACGCCAGGGTCGAGGAGCTGCTGAAGAAACTTGAGGACCTGGACATCCACCAGCCGGAGTTCGACGCCACGGCCGCGCAGCTCATGACCGAGGTGAGCGCGCACGTCGCCGACGAGGAGGAGAACCTCTTCCCGGCGCTTGCCGCCGCCTGCACCGGCCCGGAGCTGGCCGAGCTCGGGGACAAGGTCCGCTCCGCGAAGGACAAGGCGCCCACCCGGCCCCACCCAAGCGCTCCGGACACCCCGCCCATGAACAAGATCCTCGCTCCCGGCGCGGGTCTGGTCGACCGTGCCCGCGACCTGCTCAGCGGCCGCGGGCGCCACTGAAGCCGGCACCAGTCGTCCGGGCGGACGCTGCGGGGTGCCCGTCGCCGCGGGAATCGTGGCCGTCCGCCCGGGGCCGGTCCCCATCGCGGGGCCGGTCACCGTCGCGGGGCGGGTCACCTTCGCCGGGGCCGGTCATGAGGCGGCCGCGGCCGCCGTCGGTGTCCCCGCCGCGACGGCGGGGCTGTACGCCAGGGCCTCTGCCGTGTCCTGCAGGGCGTTCCACAGATCGATCGCGTGGCCTCGCTCCACCGCCAGGCCGGCGTACTCGGGGTGGCTCTCGGAGAGGGCCAGGTAGGCGTCCAGCGCCTTCAGTGCCTGCTCGATCCCCCGCGGCGCCCCGCCCGGGTGCGCGTGCAGCCGCGCGGCCAGCGCGTTCAGTTCATCGCGGGTCACAGCGCCACCTCCCGCGCGGCGGGGATCGGGGCCGGGGGCGTCCACGGCCTGCCTGCGTTTGTCACCCAAAGGATCGCCCGCACGCCCGTAGGTGTCAAGCGTGACATGAAATCAGCGTCATGTTTGCGCTGTCACGACAGCAGCGTCATGCTGGACCCATGGACCACGCTCCCGCCTCGACCGGATGGACCTTTCTGACCAACCACGCCCGGGTGCTCGTCCAGATCGCCCGTGACCCCGGCATGCGGGTTCGCGACATCGCCACGCACTGCCTGCTCACCGAGCGCGCGGTCATGCGGATCATCGCCGACCTGGAGCGGGCCGGGTACCTGACCCACACCCGCGAAGGACGCACCAACCAGTACCGGCTCCTGCCGGGCACCCAGTTGCGGCACCCCGCCGACACCGGCCCGAGCGTCGCCGATCTCCTCGCCGTCCTCACCACGCCGAACGGATCCGCGCCTGGGCCGGCAGTGCAACGAGACGCAGGAGACGCGGCCGGGCAGTGAGGCCGGCCGTCCGTTCCCACGAGAGGCCACAGACCAGCCGCCGGGGGCCGGTCAGGTCGCCGTGACGGCTTGTGGTGCGCGCAGACGACAAGGCGGGACCGCCGCCCGGTCCAGCCGTCATACCCGCATCGCGGGGCGAACGCGGTAGGGGTGGCAGGGAGAGATTTGACCGGTCGTCATCGCGCCGGTCCCGGTAGCTGCCTCAGGAGGGCGAAGCGGCGTCCTGGTCTCGCCCGTCGCGGGGAGCAGGCGAACGCCGGCCACGGCCAGCGCCCTGGGGCCGAAGGACGTCCGGGCGAAGGAGCGCAGGGTGGCATCGAGTCCCTTGGCCCGCGCCGGGTTGTCCGTCAGCGCGGCCACCAGGGCGAGGAGGCCAGTCGCGGTGACGATCACCCCTCGGGCGGGGTGGCCGATCTGCCCCAGCCGCAGGACGGCCTCGCGGGTGGCCCGCGTCATCCAGCCGGTGCGCAGGCGCTCGGCGAATCGACGGCTCGCCGCACGGGCGATCATGGCCAGCCCGAGGCCGATCACCACGAGGGCCAGCGCGATCAGCAGGACGCGCCCGCCCGACGTGCCCAGCAGGCGGGCGGTGACGTCGTGGGCGCTGCTGTCGGACGAGGCGGGAGCGCGTCAGCGCTCCTGCAGTTGGGTCACCACCGCGTCCCAGTCCACATGGTCCGCTTCGCGGCCGCCGGGGACCAGCGCGTAGGTGTCGTTCAGAAATTCCCGCAGCGCGGCTGCACGCACGGTCAGCACCGCCGAACCTGTGCGGGTGCGCAGTTCGAGCACCGTCGACCGTCCCTGTGGCCACACGCGCACGTCGCCCTCACCGCAGGGAGCAGCCAGACCGTCGAGTAGGAGCTCGCGGCCGACCACCCAGCGAGCAGGTCGTCGGTCCGTCACCGCTTCGCGAGGGAAGTCGATCGCCACCTGCCAGGGGGTCTCGCTACTGTACGTCAACTGCAGCGGGTAAGGGGATGTGTGGCCGGCGAGGGAGAACGGCGCAGAGTGGCTGATTCTCGCGGGGAGCTGCGGCATCGGAGGGTTCCTTCCCAGGCTCGTCCGTCCGGGAGAAGCCGGCGGCTTCATCCGTCTACCCCGCATTCCGTGATCCACGCCGCGCTGTTGGGCGGCACGCGGTCCCCATCCACAGCAAGGTGGCGCGCTGGGCGCTGGGCGGTCACGTACGTCCTGCTGGCCGGTCAGCACGCTGGGCTTGTCCGATGGAACGAGGCACCTTGCAGGAGGTACCTTCCAGCCAGTTCCCCACCCGCCGAATGCCTGTGCCGAACTGCGCCGCCACGTCCCGGGCCTGGTTCTCGACGCGGAACCGCAGCGCGCTCACCAATCCGACCCGTGCCAACGGCACGAGCGGGCAGGCGCTCCCGGCGCGGTGGCTATCGGGGTTCGGCATCGGGCCGCGAGCGCTGTCGCGCGTCCTACGACGGAAGCGGCCCGGAGACCGCGGAGGGCGGGTGGAAACAGGCGGTGACCGTCTTGCCGTCCGGCTCCGGGGAGGTGTGCCAGTGGTCGGCCACCGCCTCCACCAATGCCAAACCCCGCCCCCCGAGCTCCTCCGGACCCGACTCACGTGGCCGCGGCAAACCAGGATCGTGGTCATGCACGCTCAGGTGCAGGCACTGCCCGTCCCAGGTCAGGACCAGTTCCGCGTCGCTGCGCGCGTGCACGTGCGCGTTCGTGAGCAGCTCTGACACCGCCAGCACCACCGCGTCCACGATCTGCGGAGCGCTCTGGTCCCAGCCCAAGGCCGACAGGTGGTCGCCCGCCCACGCCCGCCCGGCGCGGATCCCGCCTCGCACGGGGAACCTACGCGCCCATCCCACGGCCCCGACCTCGGCCACCTGGTCTCCTTCCGCCCGCCGCTGCGCTCGGCGGGCGTCTGCCCCCGCGGCTCCGAACACATGCGGGCACTCGGACAAGAGCCGATGCGCCATCATTCGGTCCGCCCAGGTGGCACGGTGATCTCGGGGCCGGCATCTCCTTCAGGCGCCGCTGTCCGCGGGTCGGGGTGGGTGAGGACGCGGCCGAACAGGGCGCCGGCGTAGATCGTGTAGCCGACGCCGACGAGCCAGGACACCACGACCAGGACCGTGCCGATGGTGCCGTAGGAGACGGCGTTGGCGACCAGCAAAGGGGCCAGCACCCAGGTGGAGAAGAACCACAAGCCGACCTGAGCCAGCACGGTCGCGACCGCTCCGGCCAACAGCAGTCGCCACTCCACGCGTGAGGCGAGGAGGAGCCACTGCAACCACCAGAACACCAGCACCCCGCCCACCACGGTGACCGCGATCCGCAGCCCCGGCTGCAACGCCGTGCCCCGGCCCGGGCTGCCGCTCCACGCCGCCGCGAGGAGGTAGCCCACAAGGCCTGCCAGTGCGACGGCCTGACGAGCGGCGCTGTGCCACGGCCCGCGGGCCAGGTCCCAGATGCGCTCGAACGCGCCCTGGACCGCGGCCATCAGCGACACCCCGAACACCGTCACCGCCGCCACACTGCCCGCGGTAGTCGTGCTCAAGGTGCGGCCGCTGCTGGTGAACAACTGCCGCACCGCCTGCGCGCCCTGCCCGGTCAGTCCCATCGCGTCGGTGATCCACTGCGCCAGCCCCGCGCCGCGAGTGGCCGACGCCGCCGCGATGATCACCAGCAGCGGCATCAACGTCACCAGGAACAGCGCGCCGAACGCCATTGACCGCTCCAGCAACTCCACCTCCCGCCCCCGACGCCACACCTCACCCAGCCGGGCCACCACCGTACGCACCCCCGCTCCTCCCCTCGGGCCGCCGACGGACCGTCAGTCGCCACTCATGTAGCAGCGCCGACGAGCACACAGGGCGCTGACACCCCTGTACACAGCGCGATCTCTCGTACGTTTGCCCGAGCGTCATCCCGGTCAAGCGCACCCTGTCGGCGGTTTCGCGGACAGCCCGCCGACGCCGAGGGCCGGGCCGGCCCCTCCCCCGAGGCCGCGCCCGCCCTCCCGGGTCGGGCCCCGTGCCAACCCCTGTGGCACGGGGCCAGACCGTTGTGCTCGTCGCGACGAGGCGGGCCGGGCAAGGAAGGCCGGTCACCCTCCGCATGTCAGCCCCTACGCCGTCCTGCTCACCAGTCCCCCTACGTGAGAGGCCGCGACCGCCCCGCGCCCGGACCGCCCACGCCAGCGGGGCCGCCGGAAGGGCGGCGACGAACCACAGCCGGACCCGTGGCGCCTCCCAATGCAGGGGCCGATTCAGCTGCCGGCGGTGTAGCCCACCTTCTGGCCACGGCGCAACCGGGAGATACCGAACGCCGCGTCACTGCCTCAGCCCGAAGGCGGAGCGACAGGCGGCTGGTGGCAGTCGGCTGCCCGCCGCGTCAGACGCGGCGAGCAGCCGGGCCCGTCAGTAGTTCTCACGGCTGACGCCCCCATGAGATGCGATCCCCTCGGTTGCCTTGTCAGTCATGAGATGCGATCCCCTCGGTTGCCTTGTCAGTGCAGGGGGAGGGCGCGGTAGTAGGCGCCGATCTGCCGGTGGTACTCCGGGTCGTTCTCGTGGCGGTCGCGGTGGAACTCAGGGGCGTTCTTGATCTCGTCCTGGCGCCGGGTCACGTGCACGACCTTCTCGTCCGCGTCGATGGAGGCGATGGTGCCGGCCGGCAGCAGGACGTGCTTGCCGAAGATCCACACGCCGGTGTCGACCACGATCTGCCCGGCCTCCGCCTCATCCTCATCCGTGTGCTTGTCGACTTTCCCGATCCGGCCGTCGACGGCCTCGACCGCGAACCCGGACAGGTCCATGCCCGCCTCATAGCCGCAGTCCTGTCGGTAGGCCCAGATGCCCGTCGCTTCCACGAGGTGATCCTCCTGCTCCAGTGCTGTGCGTTGATCGGGCGTCAGGGGCGCCCACCGCGCGCCTGCCCGGCCACCCGGCACTCCACACGCAACCGTGAGGTGTCCAGGACCGCACCAAGTCCTCAGTGTTGGTGCGCATGCGCAGCACCGGCCCGGGGCACACGGCCGTTCGGGCGGTGATCCGAACCGCCGCGCAGGCTGAGCAATCGGAGGGGTTGGTCCACGTGCTGATGGCGCATCCGTCGGTGCTGAACACGCTGGTCGAGAAGTACGCGGCGCTTGCCGCTCTGGGTGCTGAGCTCGGCGATGAGCAGACACGCCGGCGCCTGGAGGACGTCACCTACACGCTGTGCGTGGCCACCGGCACCCGCGACATCGACAGCGCCCTGGCTGCCGCCCGCCACCGCCTCCCGGACGCCCGCACGCTGGACGACTCCCCACTGACCACCCGGCAGCAGGAGACCGTCCTGCCCGTCGGCTCCTGACCTCTCGCCTTGGCGGCGGGGCTTCGATCTGCCCCGGTAGGGCGCACAGCAGGGCGGGGGCTTCATCGGCTTCGGCAACCCGCTGGGGTCGGGGCTAGGCCGCCCCACCCCGCACCCGTTGCGTCGCGATCAGTGCTTGAAGGTGTCCTTGACCGCGTCCTTACCGCATCCTTGGCGTGCTCGCCGACCTGCTGACCAGGGCTTCGGCGTAGTGGGCTTCGGCGTAGTCGGATTGCGTCCGGTCTGTGATCGCCGGAGGGTCGAGGTGTGCACCATGAGCAGCCGAACACGGGGTGGAGAATCCGGTCAGCCTCAGAGCGGTTGGGCGACTGAGACGGTGACCCAGTGGCCGAAGCGGGCACGCAGGTCGTCCTGGGCGCGGGCCAGGTTTCCGCTGACGCCTACCTCCACCACGCCGCGGGCGAAGCTCACCGCTGATCCGTCGCCCACCATGACGATGCTGTAGCCACTCGTGTGCCCCATCAGTGCCACGACACGGTGGCGGGTGGCCGCCAGCTCGCTGATCGAACGCGGCGCGTCGCGCAGGGCCACGCGGACGCTCAGACCCAGGTGTGCGAGGGCGGCGTCGAAGCCGCCACCCCCCGGCTTCCGTTAGACGATGACGCGACCGTCCGGAACGTCCACCATCAGGCCCGTAAAGACGTCCTGGTAGGAGCCGCCCAGGCGTGAGACCGCGTCCGCTGCCGTGTCCAACTGCTGCTGGTTCGGTCGACCCGGGCTCGGAGGAGGGCTTGCGGGGACGGCGGACCCGGCGGCACTCGTCGGCGCGGGAGCGGACGGCACGACACTGGTCTGTTCAGCGCAGGCTGCGCAAGCCAGCAAAGCGGTCAAGGCCAGACTGACAGCAGTCAGGTGTATCCGCGTTGGGGTACGGGGCATCGATCCAGCCTCACTTCATCGGCGACGGCTGGTGATCGTACGCGGGCGCGAATCGGGGTGCGCAAGAAGGCGGCCAGCGCTCAGCCCGGCTGAGTCAGCCAGCGTCCGCCGTGAGCCGCGTCGCCGTCGGCCTCGCCGCACCCGACCCAGCACGGGGTGATCAATTCCAAGGGGTAGCGGACCTAGGCTCAGATCTCACTCAAGTGCTTCACCTGGATCGCTCGCTCGCGGCAGGCTGAACACGCGAGATGCGACGAGCCCTCGTTGACACTCCCCGGCGAGGGCCAATCACTACGCCCCACGGGGCGTTGATCAGTACGCTGGCTCACCGACCATCAGATCGTTTTGCCACGGCGAGGGCGGGGGCTCCGTGTCGGATGCAATGCTGAATGTCGTGATCGGGCTGATCACGAGCGTCGTCAGCGGCGGGTCCGTATGGGCCTGGAAGCGTGTGAGCACCGCTCGCATCCTGCATCGGAGGCAGGCACTGCTCGGCCTGCGGCCCGGTGCACCGTGCGTCATCATCCTGAACAGCCACTGGGAGATGCCCACCGTCACCGAGCACGGTGACGTCTACGCGATCATCGAACTTGCGATGCTCGCCGAGGAGTCAGGGTGCGGATTCTCCCTCGTTGCCGCAGAAGCGCCTGAGCTGAACGGGGATCGCACCGAACTCAGCATCGGTGGCCTGGGATCGAACCGGCGCAACGTCGAGTACTTGGCGAGGCACCTGCCTGGTGTGAAGGTCAACCAGCGTGGCGACTTCACGGTTGATGGTCAGCGCTTCATCCACAAACAGGGACGAACGGACCATGCACTGGTCGCGAAATTCACCCCTCCCCAGTCGGAACGGCCGGTCCTCATGATCATGGGGCAGTCGGCGATCGCCAACCGCGCGGCGGTGCACCTGCTCAAGCGCGACTACAAGAGTCTCGCAAGGGAGGTCGAGTCCCTCGATCGATTCTGTCTCATGCTGCGCGTCGATGCGGCGGATACCTACGGCTACCAGGCCGTCGAAGTCGCTACCGACCTGTCGGCTGTCGCGTTCTAGCGCAGTCACGCTCCTGCAGAGGCCGGTTCGGCCAGCCAGCGCCCTCGCGGGGCTGACCATGCCTTTCACGGAACTCGCGCCAGAACCAAAAGTTGCTGACCGCTGACAGCCCCGCCCCCGGCACCCCCGACCGAGCAGGCGGCTTGACCTCCAGCCCCTGAGATGATTGGCAACCGCGCCGTGCGGACCGGACTCCCCCGGCCCGGGGATCTCCGCGTAGAGACACGGTGCGCCTCGCACATGACCCCGCCCCACCCCCTGGAACGCCACATGCCCGCCGCACGACTGCGGGGGGCACGAAGACGGAGCGGTCGACCTGTTCAGCCGGCGGGGTCCCGGGGGCCGGGTCTACGGCGAATGCAGCGGAGCCGGAGATGTCGAGGGTCTTCGATCGCGAGGGGCTGATCTGCTGGGTGTTCCGGATGCCTTCCGGTTCAGCGTGCGGCTCGCGTCGGACTGGCAGGTCCTTGCTGTGTGAGGGAAGGCCGTCGGCGGTCCTGGGTCGGCTGTGGTGTGGGCCGGGTACCCAGCGGGACGGAGGGCAGGGCGAGGGCGCACAGTGAACCTGCTGCGCAGATTGCTGCGGCTACCACGCAGGCGGTGTGGAATCCGGTCATGAAGGCGCTCTGCACCGAGCCGAGCAGCGTCTGTGCGCCGACGCCTGCGGACCGGGCGGTGGCCAGGGCCGTGGCAACGGACTCCTTCGCGCCGTGCAGTTGCTGCGGGGGAAGGTGACCGGTCAGCAGGGTGCTGAGGCGGCTCGCGTACAGGGAGGTGAAGATGCTCCCCAGGACGGCGACGCCGAGAGTGCCGCCGGTTTCGCGGGTGGCGTCGTTGACCGCCGAGCCCAGGCCTGCCTTGGCCGGGGGCAGCACGCTGAGGATCGACTCCGTCGCCGGCGCGGTGGTCATGCCCAGTCCCAGGCCCATGAGCACCATCTGACCGACCACGGCGGTGTAGGGGGTGAACGTCGGTGACGCGGCGATCCAGGCGAACGACGACGCGAGCAGCAGCAGTCCGGTGACCACCACCGCGCGGGTTCCCAGGCGGCCGGCCAGCAGCACGCCGCCGACCGATCCCGCGGCGATGGTGACGGCCACGGGCAGGATCCGCACGCCGGTGGACAGGGGTCCGTAACCGCGGATGAACTGGAAGTACTGGGTGACCAGGAAGATGAAGCCGAACAGGGCGAAGAACGCGACCGTCACCGAGCCGCTCGCCGCCGAGAAGGCGGGTGTTCTGAACAGCCTCAGGTCGATCATGGGCCGGGCGCGGTGGCGTTCGATGGCCACGAACACCGCGGTGAGCAGCGTCGCGCTCGCGAAGCCCGCGAACGTGGCGGGCGAGGTCCATCCCCGGCCGGGGGCTTCGATCAGGGTGTAGACGAGGATGCCGATCGCCGCCGAGGAGGCGAGGAGGCCGGGTGGGTCAAGTCGCGCCTGGCTTGGGCTGCTCGACTCCGGAACCCAGCGCCAGGTCGCGGCCAGCGCTACCGCGCTGGCCGGCACCAGGGCGAGGAAGACCGATTGCCAGCCGAAGTGGGCCAGCAGCAGGCCGCCGCACACCGGGCCGACTGCGACGCCAAGGCCGGTGACGGCGCCCCACACCCCGATCGCGCGGGCCCGTTCCCGGCGGTCCGGGAAGCTGTTGGTGATGACGGAGAGCGTGGTGGGGAAGATCAGCGCCGCGCATGCGCCCATCGCGAAGCGCAGTGTCACCAGGGCGCCGGGGGTGTCGACGAGGGAGGCCGCGGCGGCGGTCAGGCCGAATCCGGCCAGGCCGGTCAGCAGCGCGGGACGGCGCCCGAATCGGTCCCCAAGGGAGCCGGCAGCGAGCACCAGGGTGGCGAAGGCGAGGTTGTAGCCGTCGACGACCCACTGCAGATCGCTGGTGCCTGCGTGGAGTTGCCGAGCCAGGCCCGGTAGGGCCACGTTGACGATCGTGGTGTCGAGGTTGATCGAGAAGGCCGCGAGGCACGCCGTGATCAGGACCAGGTACCGACGGGAGGGGTGGATCGAGAGCATCGCTGCCCCCTGTCGCTCAGGCGAAATGTTGACAGTGGGTACATGTGCGACTATCCGCCTCAAAGTGGACACTGTCAACAGAAGGAGGCCGCATGCCCACCCGCCCCGCCGACCGATACCACCACGGCGACCTGCGCAACGCCCTGATCGAGACCGGCCTGGAGATGGCCCGCACCGGCGGTCCCGACGCCGTGGTCTTGCGCGCGGTCAGCCGCTCGGCCGGGGTGTCCCACAATGCCGCGTACCGGCACTTCGCCGACCACGAGGACCTCCTGGCGGCCGTGTCGGCCCGCTGCCTGGACCGCCTCGGGGCACTCATGCGCGAACGCGCGCAGGCCGAACGCCACGAGGACCCGGTCGAGCGCGCCTGGGCCCGCCTGGGGGCCATCGGCCGGGCCTACGTGGATTTCGCCCGCGCCGAGCCAGGATGGTTCCGCACCGCATTCCGGCCCGCCGCCGTCCCCGCGCCCAACGCACGGGGGAGGTCCGCCGACGATCTGGCCGCCGACCATCCCTTCGCCCAACTCGCCGCATGCCTGGACGACCTCGTCGCCGTCGGCGCCCTGAGCGCAGAGCGGCGCCCGGACGCGGAGTACGCCGCATGGTCCGCGGTGCACGGCCTCTCGGTCCTCCTGGTCGAAGGCCCCCTGGCCGAGCTCGCCGATTCACGCGCCCTCGACATCACCGAAACCGTCCTGACCGTCGTCAGCCGAGGCCTGTGACACACGTCCACACGGCCGCCCATGCGCAGCGCACCCGACGGATCCGCCCCTGCGCACAGTGAGCCACGTCCGCACCGTCCCCGGCCAGCGCAGCGCCACCGCCGCCCCGATCCCCCTGCTTCCTCCGGTTACCAGCGCCACCCTGCCGTCGAGGGCTGCCGCCCCGCCGCTCGTCGTCATCTGCGGAGAACTCCTGACTCCTGACTCCTGACTCCTGCCTCGGGCCTCGGGCCTCGGGCCTCGGGCCTCGGGCCTCGGGCACATCCTCAACCGGAACGCCTCCGGGTCCGGCGGAATTAGACGTCGCGTTCGGCCGCCGGAGCCGGTCCGGCCGCAGCGCAGCCGGTTGCCACCGCCACGGATCCCCGGCCGGCACGCCGAACGCGCCGCGGGTCCGGTGCGGCTCGCACGGCATCCGATGTCCCACGGCCGACAAGCAGGTGGAATCGGTGGACGGCTCGCCCCGGACATCAGCCTCGAACAGCCGGATCGTGGCCGCGCGACTGATCCGGCTGGTCGTCCTGGAGGAGCTCGATTTGAGGGCCGGCGACAGGGTCGAGTGGCTCGACTGCGGCTCCGACGTTTGGGGGGACCCCCGACGTAGTGATGGCCCTGCCGGACGGGGGGATGCCGACAGGACCATCGCTCGGATCTTGGCGGAGCGGATGCCTCCAATCAAGGCCGACACGCGGTGGCCCGCAGAAAGCCGTGTCGCCGACGCTCCGCGACGGGCCCGCAGCTGCGAGCCCACGAACCCATCGGCACGGAGTCGAGTGCCCGGCCTGGAAGGAGGGGCCGGAAGCTCGACCGAATTGGAACGTACACGACACGCTGCTGCTGGAGTAATCCCGGCCGCCCGGCGGCCCGCAGCCTCAGGCTGAGGTGACCCGGACAAGGGCTCCGGAGAATAGGAGATTCGACATGCGTGCTTCCCTCAGGGCCGGTTGGCGCTGCCTGACCGTGCTAGCGCTTGCCCTGGGCGCCGGGGCGGGGGTGCCAGGCACCGGCGTGGCCGCGTCCGCCAACGGAACGGTCCACATCGTGACCTTTGCCGACAGGTGCTTCGACGTGGCCAGCGGCAGTCTCGCCAATGGGGCTGCGATCCAGCAGTGGATCTGCACCGGTGCGGCCAACCAGCAGTTCCGGATCGAGGACGTCGGTGATGGCCAGTACGAGATCATGACCTTCGCGAACAAGTGCCTCGACGTACCCAACGGGAACAGCGGGAACGGGGTGCCGATCCAGCAGTGGACATGTACCGGCGGGTACAACCAGCGCTTCACCATCAACCCGCTGCCCGACGGGCAGGTCGAGTTCCGGACCTTCTCCGACAAGTGCCTCGACGTGACGGGCTTCAACAGCCAAAACGGCGCACGGATCCAGCAGTATGCGTGCACCGACGCGTACAACCAGCGCTTCTGGATCAAGTAACCGCCCGGTCGGCCTGAACCTGTCCCAAGCCCCCGGACCGGGGACTCGACAGCCTCGCATCAGGTGCGCCCCCAGGACAAGTTGGTGGCCACGTACTTGAGAACGATCAAGGCCGAGTCGGGCCGCCGACCGAGTTCGTCGGCCTCGGCATGAGGGCCTCCCTCGAGGCCCCCACGTCCCACCCACCCCAGCAGTTCCGTTCGGCGAACGGTCACCGTGACCGTTCGCCGAACGCCTCCGCCACACTCCGATTTCGGACATCCATGGATCGGCGTGCGGCTCCTGGGACTGGAAACAGGCAGTCAGTGAGTGGCGCCGGCCCGGCAAACGAGGGTCAGGCCGGAGGCGACGAGGAACTCCGGCCACAGATGGGTGTCGGTGACCTCGGCGTCGCTGGACAGGCACACGGTGGGGCTGGTCGACACTCCTCAGCCCCGCACCGAGCCCGGCGGGCATCCGGGCCCGGTCGCGGACGTCACGCCGGGGCGCTGGGGAGGATCGTGAAGACCCGGTCCAAGCCGACGATGCCCAGGATGCGGGCGGTGTTCTCGGGAACCGAAGCCAGGACCATTCCGGTGCCTTGCTCGCTGGTCAGGTTCCGGGCCGCCAGCAGCGCGGTGATGCCGCTCGAGTCGCAGAAGTCGAGACCGGCCAGATCCACCACCAGGACCTGCCCTGCCGTCAGACCGAGGGCCTCGACGGCCCGGCGCAGGGCGGGGGCCGTGGCATGGTCGAGGTCGCCGGCGACCTCCAGGACGGGCCCTGTGGCTGCCTGACGAGTGGTGATCGTCAGCGGAATCATCGGGTCCCGCCGCCGGGGACGCGATCGCAGACCTCCGGCACCGCCGGCACGCCCAGGGCGAGCAGTGCGGTGTCGTCGTCGAGCCCGTCGCCGAAACCGGTGAGGAGCGCAGTCAAGGCTTTGATCAGAGCCTTGGGACCTGTCGGGGGGTGGCTGGCGACGAAGGCGCGCAGGGCGTCCTCGCCGTACAGCTCGCGCTGGGGCCCGGTGCGGGCCTCGGTCAGGCCGTCGGTGTACAGGAGCAGGGTGTCGCCGGGATGCAGTCGGGTGTGGGCGGCGGTGAACTGTACCTGGGGCAGGACGCCGATCAGCATGCCCCCGGGGGTGGGGAGGAAGTCGGCGGTGCCGTCGCCGCGGTGGATCAGAGCGGACGGGTGGCCACCGGAGGCCATGTGCACGTCGACGTGGCCGGCAACGGGTTCCAGGACGCCGAAGATCGCGGTGCAGTAGCGGGTGTCGCCGCTGGAGTAGCGGTCGTGCAGCACGGTGTTCAAGGTGGTCAGCACGGTGGTCGGATCCGGGTCGTGCAAGGCGGCCGCGCGCAGGGTGTAGCGGGTGAGCGAGGTGACCGCCGCGGCCTGGGGGCCCTTGCCGCACACGTCGCCCAGGAAGAACGCCCACCGGCCGGCGTCCAGGGGGAAGAGGTCGTAGAAGTCTCCGCCGAGCAGATCCGGGGAGGCCGTGTGGTAGTGGGCCTGACCCTCCATGCCCGCGATGGTGGGCAGTTGCGGGGGCAGCAGGTTCTGTTGCAGGACGGCAAGGGCCTCCTGGAGGCGCTCACGGTCCGCCTCGGCCCGGCGACGGGCTTCCTCGGCCTCGCGTCGTCGGCGCAGCAGCTCGGTCTCGTAGGCGCGTCGGTCGCGCGCGTCGAACACGGTGGTGCGGATCAGCAGCGGCTGCCCGTCCTCAGTGGTCTTCACTTTCGAGGTGACGAGCACCGGCAGCCGGCCCTCGGCGGCTTTGAGGTCCAGGGCGATGCCGCTCACGTCGCCCTTCATCTGCAGCAGCGGAGCGAAGTGCGTTTCGTGGTAGAGCTTGCCGCCGACGGTGAGCAGGTCGGTGAACCGCATCCGCCCCACCACCTGGGGGCGCGACAGGCCCAGCCAGTCGAGCAGGGTGGTGTTGATCTTCGCTATGGTGCCGTCCATCAGCGTCGACAGGTATCCGCACGGAGCGTGCTCGTAGAGTTCCTCGGCGCTGTCTTCCAGCAGCGAGGTGAACACGGCGTCGGTGGCGTCCGTCTCCGGTTCGTTCTCCGACTCCTCGGCGGCACGGCACATCATTGGGTCGTTCCGAGGAAGTCGAGGATGGCGCCGGCGGTGGCCTGCGGGGCGCTCAGTTGGGGGCAGTGCCCGGTCGCCTGAAGCGTCACCAGGCGGCTGCCGGGGATCGCGGCGTGGACGTAGGCGCCGACCTCACGGGGAGCGATCGCATCGTGTGCGCATTCCAGCACCAGCGTCGGGAGCGTGACCGTCTTGAGGTCCTCACGGCTGTCGGACAGGAACGTCGTCCGGGCGAAGACACGGGCCATGTCCGGGTCGGTCGCGCAGAACGAGGCGGTCAGTTCCTGACCGAGTTCCGGCCGGTCCGCGTTGCCCATGATGACCGGGGCCATCGCCGCAGACCAGCCCAGGTAGTTCGACTCCAGTGACTCCAGCAGCTCGTCGATGTCGTCGGCGCTGAAGCCGCCCCGGTACCCGACGTCGTCGATGTAGCGGGGCGAGGGGGCGACCATGACCAGGCGGGAGAGGCGCTGTGGCGCCTTCGCCGCCGCGAGCACGCCGACCATCGCGCTGACCGAATGCCCGACGAAGGTCACCTCCCGCAGGTCCAGTTCCTCGCAGACCTCCGCCGCGTCCAGTGCGTAGCCCTCGAGCGAGCTGTAGCGCTTTTCGTCCCAGGCCGAAGGGTCCGCGCGGCCCGAGCCGACGTAGTCGAAGAGCACCACCCGGCATGCCTCGGCCAGGGCGGGGAGCACCAGCCGCCACATGTTCTGGTCACAGCCGAAGCCGTGGGCCAGCAGCACCACCGGACCGTCCGCACGACCGGTGACCGTGACGTTGTTCCTCCGCCGTATATCCATGCCGGCCAGTCTTACATCAACCGGCGGAGTTTCCCGTGCTGGACCCCGCCGCCGGCCTCCGGCGGGGCACCAGCCACGCGTGGTCGCCGAGGGTGCCTTGGACCTCACTGCCAAAGCGCCAAGACCCGGCAGGGCGACAGCCCAGGGAGGCTCACAGCAGGTCTGAGTCTCAAAGCGTCGTGAGTGCCTCTGCCACGGTGGGGGTGGTGTCGAGGGCCGCGTCCGCACCGGTGATCTGCAGGAGCCGGAGCATGGCGCGGCTGGGGGCCGCCAGGGTCAGTGGGCGTTGCTGTTCGTGTGCCCGGTGGCGTGTTCTCAACAGGGTGTTGAGGCCGCTGGAGTCGCAGAAGGCGATGGCGGCACAGTCGATGACGAGATGCCCGCCACCGCGCCGCTCCAGGACCTGGCCCAGGGCTTCCTGGAGTTCCTCGGTGGTGTCGTGGTCGAGTTCGCCGAGGACGTGAACGACGGTGCCGCCCGGATGCTCGGTCACGTCAATGGTGAGCCGCTGAGGATCAGCGAAGACGGGGGTGTCCATAGGGGCCTTCCGCAGCGTGGCAACAGTTCCTGAATCCGACTCGGCCCCTCACTGTACGCGGGGGACCGCCCACGGAAGCCAGACCCGATTTCGGCCTTCTGGCTGCTCAGCGGCCAGCGACCGGGGAGCCGAGCGTCAGTCGATTCTGATCGAATCGGGTGTGCATGGATGGCGGGAGGCCGGGTATACGCGGCTTCTGTCGTGTGCGGTTTTGGATCTTGGAGGGGAAGTACCGTGCCTGTCGAAGCCACCCGGCGGACCCGACCCGACGCCCGCGAGACCCTCGAGGATCGGATCACGACCTCGCAGCGGCCGACGCCGAAGGAGCCGTCGAGCCCGACGGTGGGCGAGGTCCGGGAGATGACGGACCTGTTGTTCGTCCGGCTGCGAAGCCTGGAGGAGGGCACCAGCGAGTACTCCTACGTACGCAACACGCTGGTCGAGCTGAACATGGCCCTGGTCCGGCACGCGGCCGCGCGGTTCGCGCACCGCAGCGAGTCGCTGGACGACATCGTGCAGGTCGGCGTGATCGGCCTGATCAAGGCGATCAACCGCTTCGAACCCGAACGGGGACTGGAGTTCGTCACCTACGCGCTGCCGACGATCACCGGCGAGATCAAGCGCCACTTCCGCGACACCAGCTGGGCCGTGCACGTGCCGCGCCGACTGCAGGAACTGCGCATCGAACTGGCCCGCGCCGGCGAGGCACTGCACAGCGAACTCGGACGCGAGCCCACCACCGCGGAGCTCGCCGACCGCATGGGCGTCACCCCCGCCGACGTCGTCCAAGCCCAGATCGCCGCGAACGCCTACACCGCCGGCACCCTGGAGACCCCAGGCACCGACGAGGACGACCACTCCCTGCACGAGCGCCTCGGCGAGGTCGAACCCGCACTGGAGACGATCGAGAACGTCCTGTCCCTCAAGGAGGCCGTCAACAGCCTGTCCGAGCGCGAGCGCACCATCCTGCGCCTGAGGTTCGTCGAGGAACTGACCCAGGCCCAGATCGGCAAGCAGATCGGCGTCTCCCAGATGCAGGTCTCCCGACTCCTCACCGGCATCCTGGCCACCCTCCGCCACGCCCTCACCACCGCCTGAAAGCCACAGCGGTGATGCCTCCCGGAGTTCCAGCGGACCTGCACGCCCCGGTGACGGTCACGGTCGCCGGTGGAGGGTGGGCCCGGCCGCGGCTGCGCTGCACCCTGCGCTACACGGCCGCGGACCCCTACGCGGTGCAACTGTGCTTCCCCGAACTGGGGGCGCAGGGCGACCCGCCGATGTGGTCGTTGTCGCGGGAGCTGCTGGCCGCGGGCCTGTCCCGCCCGGCGGGAGAGGGAGACGTCGTGTGGTCTCCGCGCGGTCGCCGCCGCAGCGCGTTGACGCTGCGCGGACGCCACGACCACGTGACCCTGGTGTTCCGCACCGAACAGTTGCGCCAGTTCCTGGAGCGCACCTGGCAGTGCGTTCCAGCCGGAGCGGAGGCGTGGCTGGTCGACTGGGACCTCCTCGCCCGCAGGCTGTGCAGCCCCACCCGCTGACACGTCCACCGTCCAACCCCCGGCTGTCCGAAGCCCGGCTACCCCTGGAGGCATGGGGCTATGCTCCCGTTGCTGACGAATGACCGCCCGACCGCAAGGGGAGACGCTGCCCATGAACGAGCGGACAGCCGACACCACCCGGCCCTCGACGACAGGTGTCCGAAAGCCGACCGCGCCTGCCGCCGCACTGCCGACCTCGGCCACCGGCGACACGCGGTCTTCCTCCTGCACCGGAGGGAGGCCGCTATGAGCGCGCCGGAGACGGACCGGCCCGTCGTGCCCGCGCAGCAGGTTCGCCGCCTGTCGCTCCGCGAGGTCCGGCGGCCGGTCGGGCGGGCACGGGACTTCATCCGCGAGGTCCTCGCCGACTGGCACTGGCGGGCGGACGACGCGGCGGGTGACGAGGCCGTCGAGGACGTGCTGCTGGTGGTGTCCGAGCTCGTCGCCAACGCCAGCTCCCACGGTGGGGGCGCTGCCGAGATCGCTGTCGTGATCAACGGCCTGCGGTTGACGGTGTCGGTCGCCGATGCCGAATCGCGGCTGCCTCGGGTTCGCCCGGTCGAGCCGTCTCAACCGGGCGGTCACGGACTGCACGTCGTCGAACTCCTCGCCACCGTCTGGGGGACGACGCCAGGACCCCACGGCAAGACGGTCTGGGCCACTTTCTGACGGTCGGCCCGGGCCCCCACCGGACCGGCACACCGGCTGAGCCGTCCGCGGCGTTGCGCGCCCAACAGCGAAGCCGACGCGCGGCCGGCCCGGTGAACCCAGAACGCGCACCCCACCCCGCAGGAACGGGCCGAGCGGGGTCGGGGGCCCGCCCTCCCCCGCGGGTCCCCGGAGCAGCGCGGCTTCCGCTGTCCGGCGTGGCCCAGATGAGTGATCACCTGTCAGTCCGGGCGGGTAGAGTGCGCGCCGGTGACGGTCAGGCGACCGTCGGGGAGGCGGTCCCGTCGGGCGCTTGGGTGAGGACGGCGAGGAGGTCGGAAACGGGCGGCCCGGCGTCGGCGGGGTGCCGCAGGTGGGTACCGGGCAGCACGCGGTAGTGGTTGGTGCGTCCTTCGCGGGTGTGGGTGAGGTAGCCGTCCTGCTCCAGGTCGGCGATGATCCGCATGACCGCGCGCTCGGTCAGCAGGCAGTGCGCGGCGATGTCGCGAACCCGGATGCCGGGGTCGCGGGCGACCTGGACCAGCACCCGGGCGTGGTTGGTCAGGAAGGTCCATCCGGGCGAGGCGGGAGCGTGGTCCATTCCTCCAGCATGACGGTACTGTCGTGACAGCACAAACATGACGTTGGTTTCATGTCATGGTTGACACGCTCGGCCGGGTGGGTGAGTCTTAGGGGGACAGACGCCAGCAGGCCGCCCTCGCGGCCCCGGCCCTCCGCACCGCGGGAGGTAGCACTGTGACCCGCGATGAACTGAACGCGCTGGCCGCGCGGCTGCACGCGCACCCGGGCGGGGTGCCGCGCGCGGTCGAACAGGCGTTGACGGCGCTGGACGCCTACGTGGCCCTTGCGGAGAGCCATCCCGAGGACGCGGGCCTGGCGATGGAGCGCAGTCGCGTGGCGGATCTGTGGGACGCGCTGCAGGCCGCGGCCCTGGCCTACAGCCCCCTCGCCGTGACGCCGGCACCGACGGAGGCCGCCTGATGTCCGGCTCAGCCGACTTGTCCTCCTGGCGGGCGCGCTGCACCGCCGAGTCCGTGGACGACGTGCTGGTCTACCGCCTCTTCGGAGACCTGGACCACGGCGCGAAGGACACGCTCGCGTTCGACAAGCCGCTGGCGGACTTCCACGCCGTCGTGGTCGACCTCACGGACGTCACCTTCTTCACCTCCACCGGCCTCAACGCCCTGCTCGGGCTGCGGCTCCGCGCCGAACCCCTGGGCATGCCGGTCCACCTGTGCAAACTGCCCGCGGCCACCGCCCGGGTGCTGGAGGTCACCGAAGCCACCTGCCTCTTCCAGATCCACCCGGATCTGGAGGCCGCACTCGCTGCGGCCCAGCCACCACCGGCCCAGCGCTTGTGACACCGAGGGTGGAGCACGCTGGGAGGTTTGCCCGCTTCGACCTTCCGGACCTCGACTGCGTGGTCATCGCGCTCGATTGCGTCGCCCGGACGAGCCACCGACCCGGTACCGAGATCCGGTCTACCGCCAAGACTCGTTGCTCCCATGGGCCCACATCGGCCGCGCGCCGAGGTGGGCCCGGGCTCAAACTCGAAAGAGGAGCCCAGACGGCGAGAGGGCCGGTGCGCGATGGCGGAGGAGCTGGGGGCCGCACTGGCCCGGTTTCTGGAGCGAACGCATACCGCGGCCCCGCTGCAAGTGGCGCAGCTGGTCGACGAGGCGGCCCGCCATCTGGGGATGGCGTCGGCGACCGTATACCTGGCGGACGTGCAGGAGGACCAGCTGGTGCCCCTGCTCGGCCCTGGCGAGGGCGATGACGGGGACGCGCTGGCGATCGAGGGGACGGTGGCGGGGTGGGCGTACCGGACGATGTCGCTGCGGCTGTCGCGCCGCCGGCCGCTGGCGGTGTGGCTACCCCTGGTCGACGGCATCGCCCGGATCGGCGTCCTGCACATCACCGCCGACCAGATCACGCCCGCGATGCTGGACAGCGCCACCCAGCTCGCGGCGGTGACCGCGCTGACGATCGTGTCCAAGAGCGGATTCAGCGACCTGTTCAGCCGGGTCTCGCGCCAGCGCCCGATGACCACCGCGGCGGAAATGGTGTGGGCGTTCCTGCCGCCGCGCACGCTGGGCACCAGCCGGGTCACCTCCACGGCCGCCCTGGAGCCCGCCTACGAGATCGGCGGCGACGCCTTCGACCACGGCCTGGACGACGGGCGTCTGCACCTGACCGTCGTCGACGCCATGGGGCACGACCTGGCCGCCGGGCTGGCCTCCGCGGTCGCGCTGGCCGGCTGCCGCTCCACCCGCCGGGCGGGCGGCACCCTCACCGACATCGCCGACCGGATCGACCACGACCTGCACCGTTGGCAGCCCGGCGGCCTGCTCACCGGCGTCTTCGCGCACCTGGACCTTGTCACCGGGCGCCTGGCCTGGGTCAACGCCGGGCATCCGCCGCCGCTGCTGATCCGCGCCCACCACGTCGTGCCGGGGGCCCTGGAGGCCCCGGGCGAGCTCCCCTTGGGACTCGGCCCGGGCTACACGCCCTCCCGCACGATGCACGAGGGCCAGTTGGAACCCGGCGACCGCGTCCTGATCCACACCGACGGCGTCACCGAAGCCCGCTCCGCCGACGGAGGGCAGTTCGGCGAGGACCAGCTCGTCGACTTCGTCACCCGAGCCCTCGCCGCCGGCGAACCCGCCCCCGAAGCCCTGCGCCGCCTCATCCACGCCATCCTCGACCATCACCACGGCCGCCTGCAGGACGACGCCACCATCGTCTTGGCCGAATGGCACCCCGAGGCCGGAGAGGCCTGGTCCTGACGGCCTTGAGCCCCACTCCGCGGCGGACACCACGCCCGCGGCTCCTTGTTCCCTTCACCGCCTGGACGCATCGGACGATGTCGCTTCCCCGGCGCGGAGCACCGGAAGATCCGCACCGGGGACCTGCTGACTGCGAGCGCGGCGACGGTCAGCGGGTGCGGCGGTGGCGTCCCGCGGCGCTCCTGTGCGTTACGGCGAGCAGGGCGGCGAGCACCGGTGGGGCCAGGAGCAGGATCTCGGCGACGGTCATCGGCAACTCCTGTTCTTTTGGGGCGCGGGGCAGACCCGGGTCGGCGAAGCTATTCGGGCCAGGCGCCGGTCAGCTTCTTGACGGTGGCGGCTCCGGCGCGGTCAACGGTTGCCTTGGCCAGGGCGAACACCGCGCCTTGCAAGGCCGCGGCAGCCAGCACCTCGCCCCAGGAACGGTCGCGTTCCGTTGCCTTCGGCGGCTCCGCCTCGCCGGAGGCGGCGCGCCACACCTGCCTGGTCACCGCGCCCGCAGCGGCACCGGCGGCGGCGCTCAGGAGCACCCCGACCGGCTTGTAGGCCAGCTTGGTCGCGTTCACACCCCTCTCCTCCTCTCCTTCGGGCCGGATTCGGGCCGGATTCGGGCCGGATTCGGGCCGGAGCGGACGGGACGGAAAACCGCGCCGTCCCGCCCCTGCCCCTCCCCGCGGCTCTGCTGCTACCAGCGGCCGCGGGACTCGCCCGCGCCGGGGAAGAAGAAACCGGCGACATGACAGCCAACTCCCTGAGACCGCATGTGCCCCCGAACACCCCCGCCATGCGCACGATGTCGCGGCACGAGGCGACACATCCGGCCCAGCCCGGGTGCGTGCACTCCGGCGGAACGGTTAGACGACAAGGGACCGACACCAAGCTCCGATGGAAAGGAAAGGGGACCTCGTGGGCAGGGACACAGCTCGCACAGGGCGCGCGACCGCCGTCGCTGGGATCCGGACCTTCCAGGAGCGTGTGCACGACACACGGCAGGAACGCTCACAGCCCGCGCCGGGGCCGGCTGAGCCGCGCCACCGTGCACGGACAGGCCGGACGTGCTGTCCTGACACAACGAAACCAATCCCCTGACGCAGAAGGGAAGTCCCGTGTCGACCGACGCGATCGTGCTGCTCAAAGAGGACCACAAGAACGTGCGGAAGCTGTTCCGCGAGTTCCACACCAAGGGCGCCGACCAGAGCCAGATCGTCTCTAAGATCCTCGAGGAGCTGACCGTCCACACCTACATCGAGAACGAGGTCATGTACCCGCGGGTGCGCGAGCTCGTTCCGGACCTGGAGCAGGACATCCTGGAGTCGTTCGAGGAGCACCACGTCGCCGACGTGCTGTGCGCGGAGCTCGCCGCCATGGACCCGGACGACGAGCACTTCACCGCCAAGGCCACCGTCCTGATCGAGAACGTCGACCACCACATCGACGAAGAGGAAGGCGAGTGGTTCCCCAAGGTCCGCGAGGCCCTGGGCCGCAAGGAACTGCAGGAGATCGGTGAGCAGCTGCTGGCGGCCAAGGAGAAGGCGCCGCGCGAGCCCTCCCAGCCCAGTGCGCTGCGCAAGGCAGCCGACGCGGTCCTCAGCTGACCGGCAATCCCGGCGCTGCGCCCGTCCCTCTGAACCGCGAGGCCCGGGGTACACGCTCGAACGAGCAGACGACCGGAAGGCCGGGACGAAAACCGGTCATCGGATGGAAAAGGGAGGTGATGGGCCGTGTCGAGCATGCAGCCGCAATCCAGCGCCGCCAACCGCCAGGCGGGCGGTGCCGGTCAGGAACCAGTAGCTGAGCTGGTGCAGCGCGCCTCGCAGCAGATGACGGAGCTGGTGCGCGGTGAGCTTGCCCTGGCGCAGGCGGAGATGAGACAGAAGGGCAAGCGTTACGGCCTGGGCGGCGGGCTGGTGGGCGGCGCCGGGGTCGTCGCCTTCCTTATGCTGCAGGCCCTGGTGGCCGCCGTGATCGCTGCGCTGGCGGTGGTCCTGCCGGTATGGGCGGCCGCGCTGGTCGCCGCCGCGGTGCTGGGTGTGGTCGCTGCAGTGCTGGCCCTGGGCGGGAAGAAGCAGGTCAACCGGGCTGGATCGCCCACACCCGAGCAGACGATCGAGAACGTGAAGGCCGACGTGGCCGAGATCAAGGAGAGCGCGCAACGATGACCCAGCCGCCCCACGACGAGCCGTTTGCCTCAAGCCCCGAGGAACTGCGCGAACAGGTCGAGCAGACCCGCGCCGAACTCGGCGAGACGATCGAGGCGCTCACGGCCAAGACCGACGTCAAGGCCCGTGCACGGGAAAAGGCCGCCACCGTCAAGGAACAGGCCGCCGCCAAGGCCGGCGAGTTGAAGGAGAAGGCCACCGACCTGGCGCACCAGGCTCAGGGCAAGCTGCCCGACCCCGTCAAGGAAACGGCTCACCAGGCCGCCGGACAGGCACGGGCCAAGGCTACCGAGGCCGGCCGGCTGTGGGAGGCGAAGACACCCGAGCCGGTGCGGCACACCACTGCCAGGGCCGCGCGGACGGCGCGGGACAACCGCGGACTCCTCCTGGCTGCCGCGGGCGTCTGCGTCGTGATGTGGCTCGCCTGCCGCCGTCGAAAGGACTGACGGTAGAAAGACCGAAGGGCCCCGGCAAGCGCCGGGGCCCTTCGCACGTCTGCACCCGTGCGTCACAGGTGGCCGCGGTAGCCGCCGGTCTCCATGCCGCGCTCCTCGATGAAGTGCTTGAAGCGCTTGAGGTCGCCCTTGACCTGACGGTCCAGCATGCCGGTCAGGTCTGCGGCCTTCTCGGTGATGCCCTCGGGCTGGAAGTCCATGGCCAGCATGACGCGGGTGTGGGTGGCGTCGATCGGCTGGAAGGACACCATGCCGGTCTGCTTCACGTCCCCGCTGGTGGTGCGCCAGGTGACGTGGTCGTCCGGGACCTGGTCGACGATCTCGGTGTCGAACTCACGAGTGGCGCCGGCGACCTTCGTCCTCCAGTGGTTGTGCCGGTCGTCGATCTGGGTGATCTCCTCGACGCCGTCCATGAAGTTCGGGAAGTCCTCGAACTGCGTCCACTGGTTGTACGCGGTGGTGATCGGCACGTCGACGTCGATCGACTCCTGGACCTTGCTCATGGTGTGCTCCTTCCATGGCGGGAACCTCTCTGCCGGTTCGCCTGCCCGCGATGGCAGAAAGCACACGGACCGTTTGAAGGCCGATAGGGTGCCCGCCTGCCGGGCGCGGGCGGCGGGGCGGGCACGACGCCGGGCCGGCGGTCGTCCGGGACGTCGTACCGGGAGGCCTGGGTCACGCGGACACACCGGCGGCAGCAGCGGTGGCGTACTGGTTCACCGGGCGGGGCAGGCCGTAGTGCTCGCGCAGGGTGGCGCCCTGGTACTCCGTGCGGAACAGGCCGCGCTCGCGCAGGATCGGCAGCACCTCGGCGACGAAGACCTCCAGCCCGGAGGGCAGCACCGCGGGCATCACGTTGAAGCCGTCGGCCGCGCCGTGCTCGAACCAGTGCTGGATCGTGTCGGCCACCTGGACGGGCGTCCCGGTGAAGGTGCGGTGGCCGCGGCCGCCGCCGAGTCGGCCGATGAGCTGCCGGACCGTCAGGTGTTCCCGCCGGGCCAGTTCGACGATGAGGGTGTAGCGGCTCTTGGAGCCCTCGACCTCGTCCTCGGTCGGCAGGTCGTCGGGGAGCTCCTGGTCGAACGGCAGCCGCTCCGGCTCCACCCTGAGCAGCGTGGCCAGCTGCTCCCGTGCGTACTCCGGCCGGATCAGTCGGTCCAGTTCGGCTTCGAGCTCGCGAGCCTCCGCCTCGGTCGCGCCGATGACGGGGACGATGCCAGGCAGAATCTTGACGTGGTCGGGATCGCGTCCGGCGGCCGCGGCGCGGCGCTTGACGTCGGTGTAGAAGGCCCGCCCCTCCTCCAGCGTCGGCTGAGCGGTGAAGACGGCCTCGGCCCAGCGGGCGGCGAACTCCCGGCCGTTCTGAGACGAGCCGGCCTGGACGAGCAGCGGGTGTCCCTGCGGGGACCGGCGCACGTTCAGCGCGCCCTCCACCCGGAAGAAGCGGCCCAGGTGGTCGGCGGGGCGGACCTTGTCGGCGAGCGCGTGCACGCCGGACTCCTTGTCGGCCACCAGCGCGTCGTCGGCCCAGCTGTCCCACAGCTTGGTGGAGACCTCCAGGAACTCCGCGGCCCGCTCGTAGCGGACGCGGTGCAGCGGCTGGCCCTCCAGGCCGAAGTTGCGCGCCGCCGCGTCACCGGCCGTGGTGACGATGTTCCAGCCGGCGCGGCCACCGGAGAGGTGGTCGAGGGAGGCGAACCGGCGGGCCAGGTTGTACGGCTCGTTGTAACTGGTGGACGCGGTGGCGATGAGCCCGATGTGCGTGGTCCCGGCCGCAAGGGCGGCCAGCAGCACCGTCGGTTCCAACCTGGCGGAGGGCCGGCGGGCCGGGTCGCCCCACAGCACCGGGCTGTCGGCGAGGAAGACCGAGTCGAACTTCGCGTCCTCCGCGATGCGGGCCAACCGCTGGTGGAAGGCGAGGTCCAGGTCGGCAGAAGGGTCGGACTCCGGCAGCCGCCAGGAGGCCTCATGATGCCCGGTGTCGTGGATGAACAGGTTGAAGTGCAGTTGCTTGCCCATGGGTGTGTGGTTCCTTCGTGGTCTCAGCGGATGGGGCGCAGGGCGCCGGGGTTGAGCGAGCGGAACACGCTCGCGTGGAAGACCAGCGGCTCCACGGCCGGTTCGGCGTGCAGGTCGTGGACGCGCAGGACGACGATGTCGTGGTCTCCGGCGCGGACCACCTGTTCGAGTGAGCAGTCGAACCAGGCGCTCGCGCCGTCCAGCAGCACGGCGCCGTCGGGTGTGGCTCGCCAGGCGACGCCGGTGAACCGCTCGCCGCTCGGCCCCGCGAGGCGTCGGCACACGGCCGCGTGGTCCGTGCCGAGGACGCTGATGCCCAGGCGTTCGGCTCGGCGCAGCGCCGGCCAGGTGCTGGAGCTGTGAGCCATGCAGACGGAGACGAGCGGGGGCGTGAGCGACACCGAGGTGAACGAACTGGCCGCGACCCCGGCGGGTTTTCCGTCGACGAGGGCGGCGAGGGCCGTGACGCCGGTGGGGAACGCGGCGAAGACAGCCCGCAGTGAGGTGCTGTCGTGGGCGAGGGCGGTCATGCTGGGACCTCCGTGCGAGTGATCGGCTGCGTGGTGCCCGGTTCGGTCTGTCGCAGCAGTGGGAGGAGCCGGTCGCCGACGCGGGCGATCTCCTCGCGGTACGGGGTGTCGGACAGCACGAAGTGCGTCACCCCGAGCGCGCGGTACCGGTTCAGGGCGTCGGCGACGTCCTGCGCGGAGCCGACCAGCCACGTGGTTCCGGCTCCTCCGCCCCCGTAACGGCCCGGCGTCGTGTAGAGGCAGCTGTCCAGGACCTCGCCGCGCTCCTGCAGGTCGAGCAGGCGGCGCTGACCGACGGCGGTCCGGCGTTGGCGCGCCTCGGGGTCGTGGGCACCCTGCCGGGCCATGTGGGCGACCTTCTCCTCGGCGGCGAGCCACGCCTCCTCGGTCGTGTCCCGCACGACGGTGGTCACGCGCAGACCGAACTCCAGCGGCCGATGGCCGCGTTCGACGCCCGCGCTGAGCCCGCGCAGCCGCTCGATCCGCTCGGCGACGCCGTCCAGGGGTTCGCCCCAGAACAGTTGGACGTCGGCCTCCTGCGCGGCGACCTTCTCGGCGGCCTCGCTCGCGCCGCCGAAGTACAGCCGTGGGTGCCGTCCCTCCTCGGCGCCCCACGGCCGGGGCCGGACGGTGGAGTCGTCCACCCGGTAGTGCTCGCCGTGGAAGGTCACCTGCTCCTCGCTCCACAGGCGTCGCACCAGACGGAGGAACTCCAGGGTGCGGTCGTAGCGGCGGGAGGGGTCGAACTCGCCGTCGCCGTAGGCGCCGGGGTCGTCCAGGCCGCTGACGATGTTGACCAGGACCCGGCCCCGGCTGAGCTGGTCGAGCGTGGCGGCGGCGGAGGCGAAGTTCGCCGGGTGCCAGTAGCCGGGCCTGATCGCGATGAGCGGCTTGAAGGTCGTGGTGCGGGCCGCGAGAGAGGCCGCGACGGTGAAGGTGTCCGGTCGACCCCAACCGGTGCCCAGGAGCGCTCCGGCCCAGCCGTGGTCCTCGACCGCGTGGGCGAGTTCGGTGGAGTGTTCGAGGGTGCCCCAGCCTTCGTGGGCGTCGTCGCCGCGATGCCCGGGTTCGACGGTGTTCGGGATGTACCAGAGGTACTCGCCCACTTCAGTCCTCCTGCGGGCCGGCGCCGGCCGGTCCGCCGTCGGGCCGCACCCCGAGGGCGGCCAGGAGCCGCTCGCGGTGCTCGCCCAGCTGCGGGTCACGGTAGACGCGGGGGTGGGGCAGGTCGACGCCCAGGTCGACGGCGAGCCGCCCGTGGTCGAGGACCAGCACGCGGTCGGCGAGGGCGACGGCCTCGTCGACGTCGTGGGTGACCAGCAGCACGGACGGGTGGTGGCGCTGCCACAGTTCGCGCAGCAGGGTGTGCATGCGGATCCGGGTGAGCGCGTCGAGTGCCCCGAACGGCTCGTCGGCGAGCAGGAGTTCGGGCTCGCGTACCAGGGCGCGGGCCAGCGCCGCGCGCTGCTGCTCGCCGCCGGAGAGCTCACCGGGCCAGGCGTTCTCCCGGCCTGCCAGGCCGACCTCGGCGAGCGCCGCCCGTGCGCGCTCGGCCGGGTCGCGACCGTCGGCCTCGCGTCCGGGCGCGCCGAGCAGGACGTTGTCCAGCACGCGCCGCCAGGGCAGCAGGCGGGAGTCCTGGAAGACCACCGAAACGCGTTCGGGGGTGGCGAGTTCACCGGTGCCGACGGTGTCGTGGTCGAGTCCGGCGACGGCACGCAACAGGGTGCTCTTGCCGGAGCCCGAGTGGCCCAGGAGGGCGACGAACTGACCGGGCGGGAACTCCAGGTCGATGCCGTCCAGCACGGTGCGCGCGCCGAAGGAGCGGGTCAGGCCGGTGAGGCTTACAGCGGACGCGGGCGGGACGGGCGACGGGGTCGACTGTTGGGCTGTCACCTGCTGAGCGTTCAGCTGCTGAGCGATCGGCGCCATGTCAGGACCCTCCTTTCCAGGAGACGGACGGCGGAGTCGGAGGCGAATCCGAAGACTCCGTAGATGAGCAGTCCGAGGACGATGACGTCGGTCTGGCCGTAGTTCTGCGCCTGGAACATCATGTAGCCGAGGCCGTCGGTGGCGTTGATCTGCTCCAGGACGACCAGGGAGAGCCAGGAGCCGGTGACGGCCAGGCGCAGTCCGACGAAGAAGCCGGGCAGGGCACCGGGGATGACGACCTGTCGGACGAACTGCCAGCGGCTCAGCCGAAGGGTCTCGGCGAGTTCGACGTAGCGGGCGTCGATCCCGGCCAGGGCGGCGTGCAGGTTGAGGTAGACCGGGATGTAGACGACGATCGCGATGATGACGATCTTGAACGTCTCGCCGATGCCCAGCCACAGGATGAACAGCGGGATCAGGCCGAGCGTCGGCACCGCGCGGTTGACCTGCACCGTGCCGTCGATCAGTGCCTCGCCGATCCGGCTCAGGCCGGCCAACAGTGCCAGCGCCACGCCCGCGACCAGGCCGATGGCGAAGCCCTGGGCCGCACGCCACAGGGAGGTGCCCAGATCGGTGCGCAGCGTTCCTGTTGTCCACAGATGCGCGCCCGTGTGCAGGACGGTCCAAGGCGCGGGCAGGACCCGCGGGTCCAGCAGCCCGGCCGCGCTGGCCACCGCCCACACGGCCAGCAGGAGCAGCGGGCCCAGCAGTCGGGCATAGGGACGGCGCTTGCCCGGGGAGAGCCGGCGCGTCCGGGGGCGTCCGGTCGCCGTCGCCCTCCGGACCGGCCCGGATTCGGGTACCGGGCCGGGAGCCGGCCGGGTGACGGTGCGCTCGGGCGCTGTCACCACGGCGGTGGAGGATACGTGGTCGGCCATGGTCAGCTCCGGTACTGGGCGGGGACGGCGGCAGCCGCCAGATGCTCGAACCTGCGGTCGAAGAGCGTCTCGGCCTGGAAGGACTTCACGTAGCCGCCCTGCGCCAACAGGTCGACGGTCTGCTGCTCCCAGGCGATCGCCTCATCCCAACTCGGGGGCAGCAGAGGCTTGTTGCTCAGCGCGGTCACCTGCTGGGCCTGAGTGAGGCTGATGTTCTGCGTCTTGACGTAGTACTCCTGCTCCCACACGGTGGGGTTCTCGTAGACCCAGACCAGGCCCTTGGCCCAGATGGGAATGAAGGCCGCGACCGCCGCCGCCTTGTCGGCGTCCGCCAGCACCTGGGCCGGGGCCCACAGCAGGTTGAGCAGGTCCACCACATCGGTGGTGATGGTGTGCGCGCCGTCGGAGCCGTAGCGGTTGAGATAGGCGGGGGCCTGGGAGATCGCCAGCGGCGCGATGTCCACCTGGCCGGCCTCCAGCGCGGTCAGGAACTGGTTGCTGGTCAGCGGAACGAGCTGCACGTCGGAGTCCTTGAGCCCGGCCTCGCGCAGCGCCCGCAGCAGCACCACGCCCTGAGCCTGTCCCTGGGAGAAGGCCAGCTTCTTGCCCGCGAACTGCGCCACCGACTGGATGTCGCTGTGCGGTTTGGTCGCGAACAGGTAGTTCGGCTTGCGGGTCAGGTCGAGGGCCACGATGCGGGCGTCGTAGCCCTGGAAGTGCGCCTGGATCGGCGGGATGCCGGCGTTGTTGGCCAGGTCGAGCGAGTTGGCCCGGAAGGCGTTGATGACGTCCGGTCCGGCGGCGATGTTCGGCCAGGAGGAGACGGTGAACGGGATCTGCTTGATCAGACCCGAGAGCTGGAGCTGGAGCTGCTCGGCGCCGAGTGCGGAGGCGATGCGCAGGCCGGTGCCGGTGGGCACCGCCGTGGGCAGTGCGGCGCTGCTCGCCAGCGCCGGACCACTGGCGGCCGCACTGGTGCAGGCGCTCAGGCCGAGCGCCGCACCGGCGCCGAGGAGGGTCTGCAGGAACAGTCTTCGGTTCGGGGCGGAGACGCCCTGGGGTGTGGACACGGACGTACTGATCCTTCCGGTCGGACGCGCGGGTCGGTTGCGCTCTGGTGCGCGGCGCGATGTCGGTGGGGTGGTGTCAGGAGGCGACGGCGACGCGGTGGTCGGCCGTGAAGGGGCGTCCGGCGAGGAGCTCGGACTCACGTCCGTCCGGTCCGACGGGCACCTCGCCGATCAGGGTGACCCGGTGCAGGCGGCGCTCCACGTCGAGGTGCTCCAGGTCGCGCGGGGCCAGGTGCGCAGTGGCGCGGTTGTCCCAGAAGGCGACGTGTCCGGTCTCCCAGCGGAAGCGCACCGTGTACTCGGGCCGGGTGATCTCCGCGTAGAGCAGGTCGAGGATGCGCTTGCTCTCGGTCGGGGTGACGTCGACGATGTGGCTGGTGAAGACCGGGTTCACGAACAGCGCGCGCTCCCCGGTCTCGGGGTGCACCCGCACCACGGGGTGGACGGCCACCAGCAGGTTGTCGTTGATCCGGCGGGCGTACTCGCTGTCCCCGTCGGCCGCCCGACCGCCGCCGTAGCGGTGCTCGGCCCGCAGGGTGTCCACGAAGGCACGGACGGGAGCGGACAGCCCCTCGTACGCGGCGACGAGGTTGGTCCACTGGGTGTCGCCACCGACCTCGGGAACGGTCTCGGCGCGCAGGATGGACCCGGACGGCGGGTTCACCGCGGCCGTGACGTCGGTGTGCCAGCCGTCGGTGTAGCTGTACTGACGCTTGCGGTACTCGTCGCGGAAGCCCTTGCCGTAGCGCTCCTCGAAGCGGCGCGGGTCGACCGTGAAGATCTCCGGGTGGTCCGCCGGCGGGGCGTCGTCGTGCGGGTGGGCGTAGGTCAGCTCGCCGAACTGGCGCGCGAAGGCGATCTGGGTGCCGTGGTCGAGGCTCTGGCCCCGGAAGAAGACGACCTTGTGGCGGTGCAGGGCCTGCTTGACGATGTCGACGGCCTCGGCCGACAGCGGCTGCGCGAGATCGACGCCGTCGATGTCGGCGCCGATGTGACCGGCGACGGGACGGACGGTGGGCGTGCTGCTCATGGGGGCGGTTTCCTTCCGGTGACGGACGGTGTGCACGGGCGGCGACGAGGCGGCACGCCAGGCGGAGCAACGGCATGACGGCGCCAGGAGACGACGAACGTGCGCATGACGGACGAGAGGCGTGGCGATGGCGAGGCCTGGCGTTACGTCAGGGCATGACGCGGTGACGCCCGTGGCTCGCGGATGTGGAAGGCGCCGGCCGGCGTCAACGCGAAGAAGGCAGGCGCGGAAGCGCGGCAGTCAGCGCCGCGTGGCGCGTGCGCAGGAGTGCGTCTGCGGCAGGCCGGTCAGCAGGCGCGACAGCGCAGGCCGGCGAAGTGGTGCGCGCGGAAGGCGTTCACGGGGAGCCGCTGTGCGGCTGCCCGGATCGTGGCCTTGTGCTGCGCGTCCATGGATCCAGTCTGCCGCCGCGACGCCGCCTGGGGCAACGGTTTCTGGCGGCGTGGAAGAAATGCCGCGGGATCGTGACTCACCCCGCCGCTCCAGCCGTACGCAGCCCCAACGGGTCCCGATAGACGGACGCGAGCACGGGCACAGCGGCCGCCACCGCGAGCGTGTCCGTCCCGAAAGAGCCGGCCCGCACCATGTCGGCGGCGCCGGTCAGTTCGCGGCTCAGTTCGGGCAGCAGGTGCGGGAGATGGAGGGTGACCGCCTCGGTAAGGACCACGACGTCCGGCTGGATCACGTCGAGGACCGGCCGAACGGCGCGGGCCACCATGCGAAGCCGGGTACGGCAAAGATCCAGGGCGCGCGCGTCGCCCGTGCGCGCGGCCTGGAGCAGCAGGGGCAGATCGGGTTGCGCAATGATGCCGTCAGCGACGGCGTGTGCGGCGATCGTGCGGTCGGCCACGGTGGCCTGCAGGCAGCCGGTACGACCGCACGGGCACGGCTGGGTCGATCCGGGAACGGCCAGGTGGGCGATACCGCCCGCGCCGTGCCGACGGCCCCGCAGCAGGGTTCCGCCGGTGGCGATCGCCGCGTCCACGGCGTTGCCCACGAACAGGTGCAGCAGGACGCCGTCGCCCACGGTGCCGAAGAGCAGCTCCGCTCGGGCCAAGGCCCGCGCATGGCCTTCCACATGGACGGGCAGCCGGACCGCTTGGCGCAGCGCGCGCCGAAACGGCACGTCGCGCCAGCCGAGCGCGGTGTTCTCGACGAGGACCCCCTTCTCGGGGTCCACCCAGCCGCCGGTGACCAGGCCCAACCCCAGGACGGAGAATCCGTTCGCGTGTCGCCGCAGGAATCGGGGCACCTGCACGGCGACCTCGTCCAGTACCGTGCCTGGATGCTCCGCTCGCGGCATGTGCTCGGACGCGATGACGCGGCCGCGCAGATCCGTGAGCGAGAAGGTGAGCCGTGGTACGGCGATGTGCACGCCGGCCGCTACGTGGTGCGAAGTGTCGATGTCGAGCGGGATGCGCGGGCGTCCCGGGCGGGGCTGCTGCCCGGGGTCCGGGGGTTGCCAGACCAGTCCCATGGCGAGCAGGTCCGCCGCGTGCCGCGACACGGCGGCAGCACTCAGTCGCGTCTCGCTGACGATGGCGGTGCGGGCCAGCGGTCCCCGATCCAGGACGGTCCGCAGGACGGCGGCCGCGCCGTCCGTCCGGTCGGGGCCGGGCTCCCGCGGGACCGGAGTCGGCGCGAACAGTGTTGGCAGCATGAGATCCCCTTGTTCGGGGTCGGCACGGAGCGGCGTGGTGGCCCGCGTGTCACGAGCTCCCGCCAGCGCGAGCGTTCGACGACGTGGTGTGTCGAACGCTCGAGACCGCGACGACCCGAGCCGCCTCCGTGCTCGGCCGGTACGTGTGGCCGACCCGGCGAACCCTCACGATGCTTTCTCGGTACCTCGGTCCGAGCTTGCGGCGCAAGCGGGCGATGTGGACGTCGACGGTCCGACCGTCACCGATGTGGCCGCAGATCGTCCACGGCGGCTTGACGCCCTGTCAGGCACGGTCCGCGTGGCGGACGGATTCGGATGCTCCCTGCGGCTGCGGCGCGCGGACGAGGAGGAAAGAGGTGCGGCGCCGCAGGGTGAAGCCGATGGACTCGTAGAGGCGGATGGCGCTGGTGTTCGCGGCGGCGGCATGCAGGAACGGCGTCTCCCCTCGTTGCCTGATTCCGGCGGCGACGGCGCGGACCAAGCGGGTCGCCAGTCCCTGGCCGCGGTGGTCCGGGTCGGTGCACACGGCGCTGATCTCGGTCCAGCCGGGCGGGTGCAGGCGTTCGCCGGCCATGGCGACAAGGCGGCCGTCGCGTCGGATGCCGAGGTAGGTGCCCAGTTCGACGGTGCGGGGCAGGAACGGCCCCGGCTTGGTACGGGCCACGAGAGCGAGCATCTCGGGCACGTCGTCGGGGCCGAGGCGGATCGCCTCGGGGGCCGGTTCCACCCGGAGCGCGGTGTCCACGAGTTGCACGCCCTGCCCGGACTCCACGATCTCCCAGCCCTCGGGGGGTGCGGTGATCGCCCCGTTCACGGCGGTCACGTTCCCCTGCCCGACCAGGGTGGCGAGGTCGCGCCAGGCGCTGGGGTCGGCCGGGTCGGCAAGGGCGGTGAACGGGGAGACGTCGACGGGGTAGCGGGCGGCGCGGCCGAGGCGTTCGGCGAGGTGGGCGTGCGGGCCGGTGAGGGCGGCCCAGGCGGGGTTGTCGAGGGGATGCGGTGGCGCGCCGAGGCGCTCCGGTGACTGCGGCGAGTGGACGCTGGTGGACACGATGGTGCGGTTCTCCCTCACGCAAGGGGTCGAGGGGCGGACCCCGGCGGGTGCCGGGGTCCGCCTGTCGGAGTCGGCGCGCAGCGGGGCGCGGACGATCAGGAGTTGGTGAGCGGCAGGCCGGGCGGGTTGATCTCGGAGGTGGGGACGGCCTCGTTGGACAGGTTCCAGGCGGCGAGCCACTTGGCGTACTGGCCGTTCTTGATGAGGTAGTTGATGGCGTCGGCGATCGGCTTGACGAGCCCGCTGTCCTTCTTCGTCGTCGCCGCGATGAGCCCCTGCAAGGAGGCGCCCGCGCCGGAGTAGGTGCCGGCGTTGCGGGTGGGGTTGGGAGTCTTGGCGTCCTGGGCGATCTGGTAGGCGATGCCGGGGTTCGGGCCGAAGTAGGCGTCGATCTTGCCGCCGACCAGCGCGAGGTGGGTGGCGTTGTTGTCGGGGAAGTACTTGACCGTGAGCTGCTTGCCGGCGGCCTTCAGCTTGGCCTGCCACTCCAGGAGGATCTTCTCCTGGTTGGTGCCGGCGCTGACCGCGACGGTCCTGCCCGCGAGGGTGGTGTAGTCGCCGTTGAAGTTCCAGGTGCTGGACTTGGTGACCTCGAAGGCGAGGTTGTCCTCGCGGTAGGAGGCGAAGTCGTACTTCTTCTTGCGCTCCTCGGTGTCGGTGATGTTGGAGAAGCCGACATCGGTGCGGCCGCTGTCGATGCCGACGAAGAGGTTCTCCCACGTGGAGTTCTGCACGACGGGCTTGAGGCCGAGGGCGGCGGCGACCAGGCGGCCGAAGTCGGGTTCGGCGCCGGTGAGGGTCTGCTGGTCGCTGCCGACGAAGGCGAGGGGCGGGAAGCCGGCGGGCAACGCGCCGACGCCGATGACCAGCTGGCCGCTCTTGGCGATCGAGGCCGGCAGCTCGGCGTGCAGGGAGGTGACTTCGGCGACCTTGATGTCGGTCTCGGTGCCCGCGCCGTTGGCGAGGGCGGCGACGGTGACCGCGCCGGTCGATGCGTGGTCCGCGGAGGTGGCGGCAGAGGAAGAGGCGGCGCTTCCGCAGGCGGCGAGGCCGACGGTGAGCGTGGCGGCGGCAGTGCCTGCGGACAGGCTGCGGAGGACTCTGCTGGTGCGGATGCCGGTCATGGCTGTTCCTTGCTTGTTCGGTGCCGGTGATGGGTTGGTCGGGTCGCAGTGGACGGGGCTCAGAGGACGCGGCTCAGGAACTCCCTGGTGCGCGGATGCCGCGGCTGGTCCAGCACTTCGGCCGGGCTGCCTTGTTCGAGAATCCGACCGCCGTCCATGAAGACGACGCGGTCGGCGACCTCGCGGGCGAAGCCGATCTCGTGGGTGACGATGACGAGGGTGGTGCCACTCGCGGCCAGGTCCTTGATGACGGCGAGCACCTCGCCGACCAGTTCCGGGTCGAGGGCGGAGGTGGGTTCGTCGAAGAGGATGACGCCCGGCCGCAGCGCGAGCGCGCGGGCGATCGCGACCCGCTGCTGCTGACCGCCGGACAGCTGCCGCGGGTAGGCGGCGGCCTTCTCCCCCATCCCTACCCGGTCCAGCAGCTCGCGTGCCCAGCGCTGGGCCTCGGGCTTGCGCAGTTGGCCGGTCGCGACGGGCGCGGCGGCCACGTTGTCCAGGACGGTCAGGTGCGGAAAGAGGTTGAAGTTCTGGAAGACGAAACCGATCCGGCCGCGCTGGGCCAGGATCTGGCGCTCGCTCAACTCCTTCAGCCTGCCCCGGTGCCACCGGACACCGACCGGTTCGCCGCCCAGGCTCACGTGGCCGAGCTGCGGCTGCTCCAGGTGGTTGATCACCCGAAGCAGGGTCGACTTGCCTGAGCCGGACGGGCCGATGATGGCCGTCACCTCGCCCGGAGCCACGGTCAGGTCGATTCCGTCCAGGACCCGGTGGGCCCCGTACCACTTGTGGACATCGTGGACCTCGACCGCGACGGGTACGGTGTCCGCATCCACGGGGCTGTCCAGCTCGGGGTTCAGGACGCTCATGACGCGGTCTCCTTCCGGACGCGGACGATGAGGGTGGACAGTCCGTGGCGCAGGCGTTGCACCGGGGTCGGCGGCAGGGTCCTCAGGGCGCCGCGCGAGTAGTGGCGTTCGACGTAGAACTGGACCACGGAGACGACGCTGGTGAGGATCACGTACCAGACGGTGGCGACCAGCAGCAGCGGCACGATGTCGCCCGGGTAGGTGCTGCCCATGCTCTGGACCGAGCCGAACAGGTCCAGCAGCGACACGTAGAAGACCAGCGAGGTGCCCTTCACCAGGCCGATCAGCTGGTTGACGTAGGAAGGGACGATGGCGCGCAGCGCCTGCGGGAAGACGATCCGGGCGAACTGGTAGCGCCTGGGCAGTCCGAGCGCCGCTGCGGCCTCGTGCTGGCCCTGGTCGACCGAGAGGATGCCGGCGCGCACGACCTCGGCGGCGTAGGCGGCCTCGTTGAGGCTCAGCCCGACGACCGCGATCACCATGTCGGTCGCCAGTTTCGACTCGTCGAAGTGCCAGAACGCCGGCCCGAACGGCACGCCGACGCTGAGCGTTCGGTACAGGGCGCTGAAGTTGTAGAGGAAGAGAAGCACCACGATCAGCGGCACCGAGCGGAACAGCCAGACGTAGACCCAGCTGATCGCGCGCAGCACCGGGCTGCGGGAGAGCCTGGCCAGGGCGAGGACGATGCCGCCCGCGAGCCCGAGCAGGGCGCTGTAGGCGGTGACCTCCAGGGTGATGACCAGCCCGTTCATCAGGACGGGTCGGGCGAACCAGTACTGGAACCGGTCCCACTGGTAGAAGGGGTTGGTCGCGAGCCCGTGGACGATCTGGGCGACCAGGACCAGCACGCCCACGCTGACGATCCAGCGGCCCGGGTGGCGCAGCGGGATCACCCGCTGCGCGGACCGCGCGTCGGCGGTGGAGGTGGTCTCGGCCGGCGCCGCGGCGGCTTGGGGCGGCGGGTCGGTGTCCCGGGGGCGCGCCGTGTCCGGGGGAACGGCGGGGACGAGAGCGTCGCTCATGGGTGAACTCCGGCGAAGGCGGGTGCCGGCGCCCGTGCCGACGGGCACCGCCACACGGCGGGGGATGCCGCCCCGGGGCGCGCCGCAGCGCGCCACGCGAGGGCGGGAGGCAGGGGTGCACGCCGCGCCGGGCGTGCGAGATGTACGTCCCGGCCGAAGGCCGGGGGAGGCTGTCAGCTCTGCTGAAGAGGACAGTCGGCGCCCGTACACAGGGCGCTGTTGACCCGCAGCAGGTCGACGGCACGGTTCAGGAACGCGGCAGCACGACCGCGGTGGCGGCCTGCGGCCGTCCCCGGAGCTGCGTGCATCGCCGTCACCTGTGCCATTCCGCCCCGAGGGGCATCGCGCTTACCGAGAGTTCGGTCCGGTCCTCACCTGGGGCACCCCGCCGCGTGGGGAGGGTTGCCGGTCAGCAAGCCAGGGCTTGTCGCTGACGCTCATGACCGTTCTGGTCGGCAAAGCTAGAAGCCTGGTCCGGCAGATGTCAACGCCGGACCGAGGCGTGAGATCCGGTTGGGATACGCGACAGGTGCGTCAAACACCCGCGCATGGCCGCCGGTTGGGGGCGCCCCGGGATCCGGCAAGCTCCGGCGGCGCCGGTGATCGTTGGGATTTCAACGGGATTGTGTCGGGGGCCGCTGTCGGGTTACGGTTCTGCCAGGTCACGAGTGTCAGCATCAAGCCCTGGCTTGCTGACCGGCAACCCTCCCACGCGGCGGGGTGCCCCAGGTGATGACCCGGCGACGCCGAAGACGGCGCCGTAAGCGCGAGTTCGAACCGGTGCCAGCCGACGGGGACGGAGGTGACGAGAGTGCGACAGACCCGTATGCCGTTCGCTGCCGTCACCGTCAAGGCCCGTTGCCGCGTCACCACCACGTTCGCACGGCTCCACATCGATCTGCAGCGCGTGACCACCGCGCTGTGTCCGGCCTCCTAGGACGCCTCGTGCCGCGCACCGTCGCGCCGCACGCCTCCTCCGCCTGATCCGCGCTTGCCATTCGGCGCCCGCCCCGTTCGTGCCGTCCGTCCCCAGCTGTCCGCCGCGGGGCCGGTTCCGCTCAGCGGGCCGCCTGCCGTGGCGCGGTGCGCGTCTCGGCAGGCGTCACCTTCGGACCACACCTCCCTTTCGAACCGGAAGCGGTCTCCCATGCCCGAATCCCCCCAGCCCGACGCTCCCCTGCCCGACGAGCGCGGTCTCCTGCACCTGGCCGTCGCCCTCGACGGCGCCGGCTGGCACCCCGCCGCCTGGCGCGAGCACGACGCCCGGCCCGAGGAACTGTTCACCGCCCGCTACTGGGCCGACCTGGTCGCCGAGGCCGAGCGCGGCCTGCTGGACCTGGTCACCATCGAGGACTCGCTCAGCCTGCAGTCCGCCCATCCCTTCGAGCCCGACGAACGGACCGACCAGGTGCGCGGCCGACTCGACGCGGTCCTGATCGCCGCGCGGATCGCGCCGCTGACCCGCCACATCGGGCTGGTGCCGACCGCCGTGGTGACCCACACCGAGCCGTTCCACCTGTCCAAGGCGATCGCCACCCTCGACTACGTGAGCAACGGCCGCGCCGGCATCCGGGTGAAGGTCTCCGGGCGCGCCGACGAGTTCGCGCACTTCGGGCGGCGCGAGGCGCCCCGGGTGAGTGCGGAGGACTTCGACTCGCCGTCAGGGCAGGCGGCGTTGGAGGAGCTCTTCGGCGAGGCGGAGGACTACGTCGAGGTGCTGCGGCGCCTGTGGGACAGCTGGGAGGACGACGCGGAGATCCGCGATGTCGCCACGGGCCGGTTCATCGACCGCAAGAAGCTGCACTACATCGACTTCGAGGGCAGCCGGTTCAGCGTGCGCGGGCCCTCCATCACCCCGCGTCCGCCGCAGGGCCAGCCGGTCGTCGCCGCCCTCGCCCACCGTGGCGAGCCCTACCGTCTGGTCGGCCGGTCGGGCGATCTGGGGTTCGTCACTCCGCACGACAGCGAGCACGCGCGGCAGCTCGTCGCCGAGATCCGTGCGGCCCAGGCGGCCGCGGGCCGCGCGGACGAGACCGTGCACATCTTCGGGGACCTGGTGGTCTTCCTCGACGAGGACCCCGGTGCCGCAGCCGACTGCAAGGCACGCCTGGACCGGAAGGCCGGCGCCGCGCTCACCAGCGACGCCGCCGTCTTCACCGGAACCCCGGCGGAGCTCGCCGACCTGCTGCAGGAGTGGCAGCGCGCCGGGCTCACCGGCTTCCGGCTGCGGCCCGGAACGCTCCCCTACGACCTGGAACAGATCACCCGCGGCCTGGTGCCCGAACTGCAGCGCCGGGGAATCTTCCGCACCGCCTACGAGGCGTCGACCCTGCGCGGCCTGCTCGGCCTGCCGCGCCCCGCCAACCGCTACGCGGCGGGCGCCGTTGACGCCACCGCAGCGCTCGTCTGAGCCGGAAGGACCCCACGCACCATGAGCAGCAAGCCGCTCAAGCAGATCCACCTCGCCGCGCACTTCCCCGGCGTCAACAACACCACCGTCTGGAGCGACCCGGCCGCCGGCAGCCAGATCGACTTCAGCTCCTTCGTCCACCTCGCGCGGACCGCCGAGCGCGCCAAGTTCGACTTCCTCTTCCTGGCCGAGGGGTTGCGACTGCGCGAGCAGAACGGCGAGATCTACGACCTCGACGTGGTGGGACGACCCGACACCTTCACCGTACTGGCCGCACTCGCCGCCGTCACCGACCGGCTCGGCCTGGCCGGGACCATCAACTCCACCTTCAACGAACCCTACGAGGTGGCACGGCAGTTCGCCTCGCTCGACCACCTCTCCGCCGGGCGTGCCGCCTGGAATGTGGTCACCTCCTGGGACGCGTTCACCGGCGAGAACTTCCGCCGCGGCGGGTTCCTGGCACAGGAGGACCGCTACGAGCGCGCCCGGCAGTTCCTGAACGCTACCTGGGAGCTGTTCGACTCCTGGCGCGGCAACGAGATCGTCGCGGACAAGGAGTCCGGGGTCTTCCTGCGCGACCCGAATCCGGGCCGGTTCGACCACCACGTCGGCGAGTTCGACATCTCCGGCCGCTTCGACGTCCCGCGCAGCCCGCAGGGGCGCCCGGTGATCTTCCAGGCCGGAGACTCCGAGGCCGGCCGCGAGTTCGCCGCCTCCGCCGCCGACGCGATCTTCACCCGCCACGGCACCCTGGAGGCGGGTCGCGCCTTCTACGGCGACGTCAAGGGACGCCTCGCCCGCTACGGCCGCTCCCCCGACGAGCTGAAGATCCTGCCCGGCGTCACCTTCGTCCTCGGCGAAACCGACGCCGAGGCCCAGGAGAGAGCGCTGGTGATCCGCCGTCAGCAGGTGAGCGGCCAGACCGCGATCAAGCTGTTGGAGCAGCTGTGGAACCGTGACCTGTCCGCCTACGACCCGGACGGTCCTCTCCCCGAGGTGGACCCGCTGGTCGGCGAACACACCGTGGCCCAGGGCCGGGCTTCGGTGCGGATGCACCGCGACCCGCTGACCGTGGCTTCCGAGTGGCGCGCCCTGGCGGACGCCAAGAAGCTCTCCATCCGTGACCTGATCGTGGAGGTGACCGGACGTCAGTCGTTCATCGGGACCCCCGCCCATGTCGCCGAGCAACTGAACGAGTTCGTGCAGACCGATGCGAGCGACGGGTTCATCTTGGTGCCGCACCTGACCCCGGGCGGCCTGGACGAGTTCGCCGACCGAGTCGTCCCGCTGCTCCAAGAGCGCGGCGTGTTCCGCACCGAGTACGCGGGCGAGACGCTGCGCGACCACCTGGGCCTGGCCCCTCTCTCCGTCCGAGCGGCGGCGGCCTCATGAAGTTCCTCGCCATCACGCTGATCGTGCACGCGCCCGACCCGGTCACCGGGGCGCGGACGTCGACGCAGGAGCGCTTCCAGGAGGTCGTGGAGAACGCGCTGTTCGCCGAGGAGCTGGGCTTCGACGGGTTCGGGGTCGGCGAGCGCCACGAGCGGCCGTTCATCTCCTCCTCGCCGCCGGTGGTGCTGAGCCACATCGCCGCGCTCACGCACCGGATCCGGCTGTTCACGGCGGTCACCACGCTGAGCCTGCTCGACCCGGTGCGCGCCTACGAGGACTACGCCACCCTCGACCATCTCTCCGGCGGTCGCCTGGAGCTGATCATCGGCAAGGGCAACGGCTCGGCCCAGCGGGATCTGTTCCAGGTCACGCCCGAGGACCAGTGGGATCGAAACGCCGAGTCCTACGAACTGTTCCGGCGCATCTGGCGGCAGGACAAGGTGTCGTTCAAGGCGCGATTCCGGCCCGAGCTGACGGAGGCCGAGGTGTGGCCGCGCCCGTTCCAGCAGCCCGTCCGGGTGTGGCACGGCAGCGCGACCAGCCGCGAGTCGGTCGACCTGGCCGCCCGCTACGGTGACCCGCTGTTCTCCGCCAACGTCACCAACCCGGTGGAGCCCTACGCCGAACTCGTGCGCCACTACCGCGAGCGGTGGGAGCACTACGGCCACGACCCGGCGTCGGCCACCGTGGGGGCGGGGACGGCGGGCTACTACGCCGCACGGACCTCTCAGGAGGCACTGGCCGCCTACCGGCCGGTCTTCGAGGGCCGGTTGGCCTTCCAGAAGCGGCTCGGCCTGGAGCCGGTCTTCTCCACCCTGGAGGACTTCGTCGAGCGCAGCTCCGCGCTGATCGGCAGCCCGCAGCAGGTGATCGAGAAGGTGCACCGCTACCACGAGCAGCTCGGCCACAGCGTGCTGCACCTGCACGCCGACGCCGACGGCCTCACACGCGCCCAGCATCGGGACAGCCTGGAGCTGTTCCAGTCCGACATCGCTCCTACGCTGCGCCGCGAGATCCCCGACCCGCCATGGCCCTGGGGCCCGGTGACCGGCGCACCCGGAACCGATGCGCCGGTCCCGGCCGCCGCCACGACGCCCTGACCCACGAAGGATCACCAACATGGCCAACACCCCGCTCACTGTCCTGGACCTCGTGCCGATCTCCTCCGGCTCCGACGCGAAGCAGGCCCTGCGCAACAGCATCGACCTGGCGCAGCACGCCGAGGACCTCGGCTACGCGCGCTACTGGTTCGCCGAGCACCACCTCAACCCAGGCGTCGCGGGCACCTCCCCAGCCGTGGTCCTGGCGCTGACAGCCGCGGCGACCTCGACGATCCGCCTCGGCGCCGGAGCCGTGCAGCTCGGCCACCGCACCGCGCTCGCCACCGTCGAGGAGTTCGGGCTGCTCGACGCGCTGCATCCGGGCCGGCTCGACCTCGGGCTGGGTCGCTCCGGCGGCAGGGCCGTGCCGTCGGCCGCTCGCGAGCCCGCCCTGCTCGGAGCGGCGGCCGTGGTCGGCGGCTACACGCCGAACGGGCTGCGGATACCGGGCCGGTTCTCCTACGAGCACCTGCTGCGCCACCCGCGCTTCGCCCTCCACCGGCAGCTGCTGCAGCTGCCGGGCGCCGAGTCCCAGCCCTACGACGAGCAGATCGCCGACATCCTCGCCCTGCTGTCGGGGACGTACGTCACCGGGGACGGCGTCGAGGCGCACGTCGTGCCCGGCGAGGGCGCGGACCTGCAGGTGTGGATCCTCGGCAGCAGCGCCGGGATCAGCGCCGAGATCGCGGGCGAGCACGGGCTGCGGTTCGCCGCCAACTACCACGTCAGCCCGGCCACCGTGCTGGAGGCCGCGGACGCCTACCGCGCCGCGTTCAAGCCCTCGGACGAGCTGGACCGTCCGTATGTCAGCGTCTCCGCCGACGTCGTGGTCGCCGAGGACGAGGCCACCGCCCGCGAGCTGGCCACCGGCTACGGCCTGTGGGTGCGCAGCATCCGCAGCGGCGATGGCGCCATCCCCTTCCCCACCCCTGATGAGGCCCGCGAGTACACCTGGACCGAGGCCGACCGGGCACTGGTCGCAGACCGCGTCGAGACCCAGTTCGTCGGCTCGCCCCGCCAGGTCGCCGATCAGCTGGAGACGTTGCGCGACGCCACCGGCGCGGACGAGCTGATCATCACCACCATCACGCACCAGCACGACGACCGGCTCCGCTCCTACGAGCTGCTCGCCGAGGAATGGGACAACCGATGACCGCGGCACCGGCGGAGCTCCGGCCCCTGGGGCAGCAGGAACTGCGGCACGCCTTCGGCGCCTTCCCCTCCGGGGTCACCGCCCTCGCCGCGCTCGCCGACGACGGCACGCCGGTCGGTATGGCCGCCAGCTCCTTCACCTCCGTGTCGCTCGACCCGCCCCTGGTCTCCGTCTGCGTCGCCCACACCTCGACCACCTGGCCGCTGCTGCGCGATCGCGCCAGGATCGGCGTCAGCGTGCTCGGCGCGCACCAGGCCGACGCCTGCCGCCGGCTCGCCTCCCGGGACGGCGACCGGTTTGCCGGCCTGAATTGGATCGCCGCCCCGGACGGGGCCGTGCTGATCGACGGCGCGAGCGCCCGATTCGACTGCGGCATCGAACGCCTGGTTCGGGCGGGCGACCACGACATCGTGCTGCTGCGCGTCCACGAACTCGACGCGGACCATGCGGTGGCGCCGCTGGTCTTCCACGCCAGCCGGTTCCACCGGCTCGCCACCACCGACACCCTTCCGGAGACACCATGACCGTCCAGGAGACCGAGACCGACGCGTTCGCCCATGCTTGGGAGCAGTGGCACGCCGAACGTGAGCGCGCCCTGACGGACCCGCACGGGTTCCTCGCCGTCACCAGCCTGCGCTGGCTGGACGCCGAACCCACCCGCTTCCCCGACGCCCCCGGTACCTGGTCCGCTGACGAAGACGGCGTCAGCGTCCGACTCGACGACGGCGAGGAGCTCGTCGTCGACGGCACCGTGGTGCGCGGCCAACACCGGTTCGGCGTCCTCGCGGAGCGGGCGAGCGTGTACGCGACCGCGGGCGAGGCGGTGATCGAGATCGCCAAACGCGGCGGACATGACATCCTTCGCCCGCGCCACCCCGACCACAAGCTGCGCGTCGAACACGCCCCCACCCCGGCCTACGCCCCGGATCCGCGCTGGTCGCTGACGGGCCGATACCTGGCGTTCGATGCGCCGCGCCCGGTGACCGTCGGCGCGGCCGTCGAAGGCCTGGAGCACGTCTACGACGCCCCCGGCGAGATCGAGTTCAAAACCCCCGACGACTCCACGCACCGCCTCACCGCGTTCGAAGGCGGTCGGCCGGGAAGTCTGCTGGTGCTCTTCACCGACGCCACCTCCGGCGTGACCACCTACGCCGCCAACCGCGCTCTCGCCGTGCCGGCCCCGGACGAGCAGGGCCGGGTCGTGCTCGACTTCAACCGGGCGACCAACCTGCCCTGCGCCTACACCGACCTGGCCACCTGCCCGCTGCCTCCCGCCGAGAACCGCCTCCCGACCGCGGTCGAGGCCGGAGAGAAGATCCCGCACGAGCGCGCCTGACGAACCCGATGAAGAGCGCATGCGTGTGCCCGAGCCGATACGACGGCTCGGGCACACGCATTCTCGCGCACGGTCAGCGGAGCACGAGACCCCGTGCCTTCAGGATGGCGCGCTCGCCCGCCGGAACAGGGAACGGCAGCGCGTTGCCCACGGTCGGCAGCGGGCAGAGGTAGTGCTCGGCGAACGCCGAAGGCGGCAACTGCGCGCGGTTGAAGTCCAGGACCGTTCGGCCCGTGCGGTCGGGTTCGGGGATGTCGACGACGCGGAAGCCGCACGGCTCCGCATCACGGCTCGGATCGCCCACGCTCACGCTCAGTCCGCCCTGGACCGTGCGCTGCACATCGAGCCGGTAGATCGCGCTCTCCCGGCCGAACGTCAGCGTCCCGGCCAGCTGGACCGGGCGCCTGTGCCCGTCGCTGTGGGAAACCGTGACCGTGCGGTCAGCCGGGAACGGGACGAACGTGGCGGGCCGGGCCCAGTCCGGGTCGTAGGGGTACGCGTCGATGCCCGCGAACGCGGTCCTCGCCGGCGCTGACGGGTCGAAGACCCGCACAGCGTAGCGGTCCTCGCGCACGATCAGCTGGAGTCGGCGGCCCCCGTGGGTGATCCGGAGTACGTTCGGACAGTCGGGACAGTCGTCCGGACAGAGCCGGACGGTGGCGCAGAGCGGCACGTCGTCCACGGAGACACCGTCGTGCCGGGCGGCCGTCAGGCTGACCTTCCCGGCCGCCCGGTCGACGGTCCAGCGTCCGGGCAGAGCCCAGCCGTCCCGTGCGGGTTCGTCCAGCCAGTGGGTGCCGGTGAGCGACAGCGGCCCGTAGAGGGCGCGGGCGCTCACCACGCGCTCGTCCCGCCAGTGCTTCCATGCCTCGGTTGCGGCGTCCATGGGTTACTCCTCGTCTCAGCAGCGGTTGGAGGCTGACAGGGCCTGGTGCGTCACGAACGGGCATGAATGATCAGTTGGGGCGGTATCGCCCGGGCGGGCCGGGCGGTGGTCCGGCGCCCCCGGACCACCGCCCCGCGAGCGGTCTCAGAACGTCGCGGTCGGGTTCACCACCGAGGTGCTGACCTCGGTGCCCGGCACGCCCCACTTGGCGAAGATCTTCGCATAGTCGCCGGTGGCGATGAGCTTGTTGACCGCGTCACTGATCGCCTTGGCGAGGGGCGAGCCCTTCGCGGTCACGAAGCCGACCGGTGTGCTGCTGATCTGGCCGAGGTACTTGGTGCCCGGCAGGTGCAGCGCGTCGTATTTCAGGCTCAGTGTCGGGCCGAAGTAGATGTCCACTTTCCCGTTGGCCAGGCCCAGGAAGATCGGCGCGGTGTCGGCGAAGTACTGCACGTGGTAGGGGCTCTTTCCGGCGACCGCGCATGTCGAGGCGCCGGCGGTCAGGATCTGCTGGAAGGTCGAGCCCGGGCTCGTCGCGACGTTGAAGCCGCACAGGCCGGTCAGCGAGGTCACCGAATCCGTCGCGAGCTCCTTGGAGCCGAGGAAGGACTGGCCGTCGTTGAGGTAGGTCGCGAAGTCGACCACCTGCTCGCGGGCCTTGGTGGCGCCGAAGTTGTCCTGACCGACGTCGAACTTTCCGTTCTGCACGCCGGGGATGACGGTCGGGAAGGTGCCGTACTGGATGTCCCAGCTGACGCCGAGCACCTTGGCGACCGCGTTGCGCAGGTCCACGTCGAGGCCGACGGTACTGCCGTCGGGCGCCTGCCCGGCGTGCGGCAGGCCGGAGGTGCCGATCGCCTGGCTGGTTCCGAGGACGAGGGTGCCGCGGCTCTGGACCGCCTTGGGCAGTTCGGCGTGCAGGGCGGGGTCCGTCTGGACGGACGAGACGACGTCCTGGGTCGGGAACACCGTATTCGTCGTGGAGGGTGCTGCTTCACCCGGTGCCGCCGCCGCTGTCGTGGCTGCGGTGGAACCGGACCCGCAGGCGGTGAGCAGGGTCAGGGCGAGAGCGCCAACGGCGGCTGCCGTGGCGACAGGGACGCGCGGGAAGACGCGGCGCGAACGCGCTTCGGTCAACACAGAGGAACCTTTCAATCGGGGAAGAGCGTCAAAGAACGGCGGCGAGGAACGCGCGGGAGCGCTCGTGGCGGGGCCGGGTCAGCACGTCCGCCGGGGTCCCGGATTCGACGATCCGGCCGCCGTCGAGGAAGACGACGGTGTCGGCGACCTCACGGGCGAAGCCGATCTCGTGGGTGACCACGAGCATCGTCATGCCGCTGTGGGCCAGGTCCTTCATCACAGCGAGGACCTCGCCGACCAGTTCGGGGTCCAGAGCGCTGGTGGGCTCGTCGAAGAGCAGCAGCCGTGGCTCCATCGCGAGCGCCCTCGCGATCGCGACGCGCTGCTGCTGTCCACCCGACAGCCGGCCCGGGTACTCGCCTTCGCGTCCGGCGAGTCCCACCAGCTCCAGCAGCTCCCGCGCCTTCGACACGGCCTGGTTGCGCGGGACCCGGTGCACGGCGACAGGTGCCTCCACGAGGTTGTCGAGCACGGTCAGGTGCGGGAAGAGGTTGAACTGCTGGAAGACCATGCCGACCCCGGCCCGCTGCCGGGTGATCGCGCGCGGGCCCAACTCGCGCAGCTTGCTCCCGTCGTAGCGGTAGCCGACGAGCTCACCGGCCACCTCGACGAATCCGGAGTCGGGCCGTTCCAGGTGGTTGATGGACCGCAGCAAGGTGGACTTGCCCGAACCCGAGGGCCCGAGCAGCACGGTCACCTCTCCCTCGCGCACGTCCAGGTCCACACCGTCCAGGACCACGTGGGGGCCGAAGCTCTTGCGCAGCCCCCTGATCCGCACCAGAGGCTCCATCGGCGTGCGTCCGCTCATGACAGGCCCACCAGTCCGTTGCGCAGCGAACCGCCCAGCAGCGGAACGTTGCCGCGCAGCAGGTCCCAGAATCCCCTGCCGCCACCACGGCGCCTGCTGCCGCGGGCGAAACGGCGCTCGACGAAGAACTGGCCGACCGACAGCAGCGTGGTCAGCAGGACGTACCAGAGGGTGGCGACCAACAGCAGCGGGACGATCAGGAAGTTCTGGTTGTAGATCAGCTGCGCCGAGTAGAGCAGGTCCTGGACGGCGATGACGCTGACGATCGAGGTCGCCTTGAGCATCCCGATCAGCAGGTTGCCGGAGGCCGGCACGATCGCGGGCATCGCCTGCGGCAGCACGATCCTGCGGAAGATCTTTGCGCGGCCCAGCCCAAGCGCCTGCGCCGCCTCGGTCTGGCCCTGGTCGACGGAGAGCAGACCGCCTCGGACGATCTCCGAGGAGAACGCGGCCACATCCAGACTGAGCCCGACGTAGGCGGCGAGGACCCCGCTGAACAAGTGCGCGGTCCGCACCGTCACGAACTCGCGCCCGAAGGGGATGCCGAGCGACAACTGCGGGTACAGCGAGGCGAGTTCATACCAGAAGAGCAACTGCACCAGGGGAGGGACGGAGCGCAGCAGCCACACGAAGCCGAAACTGAGGGAGACCAGAACCGGGTTGCGCGAAAGCCGCATCGCGGCGACGCCGATGCCGAGCAGGTAGCCGGTGGCCATGACCGCGGCCGTCAGCCACAGCGTCAAGGCCAGTCCGCGCAGGATCGCACCGTCCAGGAAGTAGTCGGCGACCACGGACCACTGGAAGCGGGGGTTGGTGAGCACACTGTGGACGAGCATCGCGAGCAGCACCAGCAGGACCAGGGCGGAGACCCACCGCCCCGGGCGGCGCAGCGGAACCAGTCGTGCAGCGAGCAACTCCTGGTCGCTGGGACCCTCACGGGCGGTCAGAACGGCGGTGGAAGGGCGGACGGATGTGTCGGAACTGCTCATGGCGAAGGTGTCCCATCCTGTGGAGGCACGCCGAAAGTCGCCGCTGGACAGGACGTTCAGGGGCGAGCGCGTGCGGGCGGTGAGAACTGGAGGTGTCGAACAGGTCTCGTCAGCAGCAGAGGGCTGCGCCGCCCGAACACAGCGCGCTGCTCACCCGCAACAGGTCGACATGCCTGCGGGCCACGCCGAACTCGAAGGCTCCGCGGGGCCGCGTCGAGCTGACCCCGCGGTACCGCCGTGCCTGCACCGTCCGGATCACGCGGGTCACCTCGCAGTCCTCAGGGCCCCAGCCTGGGCCTCGCGCTTACAGGAGGGCGACGGCGCCGTCCTGTCGGGTCATCACCTGGGGCACCCCACCGCGGCGGAGGGTTGCCGGCCAGCAAGCCAGGGCTTGACGCTGACACTCATGACCTGCGACTTACGCTAACTCTTCAACGCGCTTTGGACAATGGCGTCCGCCATCCGAAACACTGCGCGTGTTCGGTCCTGTCGATGCCGTTCACGCCCCGCAGCCACGCCGCGTTCATGCGGCTGTCTCGGCTGACCGGTCACCTATCGCCACATCCGCCGGATGCGGCCGGCCTGGGTGGGACAGCCGGACCGGTCGCATCCGTGAGGCCCCGGCCCTCACCCGCCCGTCACGTCTGCACAGGCAGGAGCAGTGGCTGTCCCCAGGTGGTCGAGAAGAAGGTCTCCTCACGCGGGCGCCGTTCGCGACTGGCGAGCTCCCGGTCCCGCAGCGGCTGCGGCAACAACTCGGCGGGGGCCACCTGGCCGACCGCGGTGACGGAGACCGGGATGTGGCCCTCGGGGATCGCGAACGCCTCTCGGATCCGGTCCGCGTGGAAGCCACCCATCTGGTGAGCGTGCAGACCCAGCGCGTGGGCCTGCACCGAGAGCTGGGCGACGGCGAGGCCGGTGTCGTAGCCACTCCCCGTCAGTGACTGCCCCTCGGCATCACGCTCTGCAGCGACGGCGACGACCAGCAGAGAGCTGCGTCCGGCCCACAGCTGGTTTGCGTCCATGAGCGAGGCGAAGATCTTCCTGAATGCCTCGCTGCCACGCTGCCCGGCCAGGAACCGCCACGGCTGGCGGTTCCTGGCCGAGGGCGCCCACCGGGCGGCCTCGACCAGCGAGGCGAGCTCGGCCTCGGACAGGACGTGCTCGGGGTCGAACGACCGCGGACTCCAGCGCTCGGCCAGGAGGGGATGAACGAGGGTGACGGACGCGTCTCCCTCGGCAACGGGTACGGACAAGGGTCACTCTCCTGGGAAGGCGGGGCGATTGGGGTAAGCCGGGGGCAAGTCGGTGTCCTGCGGGACCGGGCGTCCTGCCGCGCGCCTGCTCGGTGCGCGCCGGGACGACTGGGCTCCGGTCACGCGGACTGCGGAGGCCGCCGGGCGGGCGACGACGTGGTGCGTGCTGGTGCCGGATTCAGCGGGCGACTGCGGGAGACTGGCCGGCTGCGGCGATCCCACTCGCGCGCCGGCCACGCTCCGCTTCCCGGCGGGCGACCTCCGCGCGGACCAGAGGGATGACGTGGCGGCCGAAGTCGATCGCGTCGCCGAGCAGGTCGTAGCCGCGCGCGGAGAAGATCTCCACCCCCAGGTCGTAGTAGTCGAGCAGTGCCTGGGCCACCGTCTCCGGGGTGCCGACCAGCGCGGTGGAGTTGCCTGCGCCGCCCGTGGCCGCCGCTGTCGGGGTCCACAGCGCGCGGTCGTAGCGCTCACCCTGTTCCGCGACGGCGATCAGGCGCTGAGAGCCCGCGTTCTCCGGCTGCCCGCTCCCACGTCGGCGCGTGGAGGGCTTGGTCGCGCGCAGCTCGCGGATCGCTGCGACCGTGCGATGCGCCTTCTCCCAGGCCAGTGCCTCGGTGGGCGCGATGATCGGGCGGAAGGCGACCTGGATACGCGGTGGGGCCGTGCGGCCCGCAGCCCGGGCGGCGTCGTGGATCGCCTCGATCTGTCCGCGGGTCTGCTCCAGTGGCTCGCCCCACAACGCGTAGACGTCCGCGACCGCGCCGCCGGCGGCGTAGGCCGCGGGCGAGGATCCGCCGAAGGACACGGTCGGGTGCGGCTGCCGAACCGGGAAAACGTCGCTGAGGTAGTCCTGGAACGCGTAGTGGTCACCGGCGTGGTCGAAGGGGTCGTGGCTGGTCCAGACACGCTTCACGACCTCGATGTACTCGCGAGTCCGCCCGTAGCGCTCGTCCTTGGGGAGCCGGTCCCCCTCGCGCTGCTGCTCGTGGTCGTTGCCGCCGGTGATGAAGTGCACGCCCAGCCGCCCGTCGCTGATCTGGTCCAGCGTGGCGAACTCCCGCGCGGCGAAGGTGGGGTAGGACACGTTGGGGCGGTGGGCGAGCAGCAGTTGCAGGCTGCTGGTGTGAGCGGCGACCCAGGCCGCAGCGACGCCGGGCTCCGGCGATCCGGAGCCGTAGGCGAACAGGACCCGGTCCCAGCCGTGGTCCTCGTGGGCGCGGGCCAGCCGCAGGGTGTACTGCTTGTCGAACGAGGAGCCGCTGCGCGCGGCCGTCTCGCTTCCGTCGTTGGTTGCGGCGATGCCGAGGAACTCGACGGGCATGGCGAGGCCTTTCAGGCATGAGGGTGAACACGACGACACGTCACTGGCACGGCCACGCAGGCCTGCTGACGTGCTGGGCGCGCGCCGCTGCAAGGCGGACTCAACGGTCCGAGGTGCTGCGGCGGAGGCGAAAAGGGGAACGAGCAGCGGCGGCCGCAGGCCGACTCCTACCGGGGACACGCGGCGGACCACACCCGACCGAAGTCGATGTGGCCGCGGATGACCAGGAACTGCTCAGTGCTCACGCCGCCAGTTGACCATCCGGCCTTCGTCGCGTCAACAGGCCTGCGCCGAGCGCCGAGGTCTCCCGCCGGCTTCGCGCAGCACCCCCACCACGGCCATGGAAAGCGAGGGCGGCACCCTGTGTAGCCCCGGTCTTTCGAGCTGGTGGGATGTGTGGTCGTGGAGCCGGACGGCGTGCCTTGCTTCCGTTTCACCGTTCTGACTGGTCTGCGGTCAGCTCGTCCAGTCGACCTCGCCGCCCTGGCAGCAACGGCCCGTCATGCCCCGAGGCCGACCCTGCCGCGTGCCTGGAGCAACTGCTGGTTCCGCGCTCCGCCCAGCTTCCGGATAGTGGACACTCTCGTCTTGCATATCGAGCAAAGGCAGCCGCACCGAGCGCTGCGGGTTCCATGACCGGCTCGGAGAGAAGCAGCATTCCCATATTTCAGGACGATTTTTCCCGCATCCTGGACGATGCTGGACGGTGAAAGGTTCCAGCTGCGACGCTCCTGCCATGTCTGGTGCCGGAACAGCCCTGGTCGGTCGACTCCACGTCGACCTCGGACGCATGTGCAGCGCCATCTGTCCGACGAGCTGACCTCAGGACCCTGAGCAGCCGGACATCCCTGAGCCGGCCGCACAGTGTTGAGCGCCAACAGCCGCCTCTGGCCTCGAACGACGACGACAAGCACTCACGTCGACGCGGGCTCATGCCTGCCTCCTGCACCGCTGCCTCTTCCCTGGACCCCTCCACCTCACAGTCAGGACCCCACCCATGTCCCTCCGCTCCACCTCCCTCCGCTCTGCGAACACCCCCCGCT
>NZ_BBPO01000017.1:111559-118784 GCF_000787815.1 Streptacidiphilus neutrinimicus | reverse complement strand
GGGCCGCGCCTTCGCCGCGCGCGCCTCGGCCGACTGCGCGCGATCCGCCCGCGCGTCGGAAGGCCGCGCCGGGGCGCCCTTCGGCGCGCGCTCCGGCGCGTCGGCGAGATCTGTCTCGGGGGCGTCAGCCGGGGCCGGGGCGACGGCAGTTGCTTCCGCGTCGGCCGGGGCCTCCGGATCCGCGACCAGCTCCGCGGCGAGGGCCTCTGGGGACAGCCGAGAGGTCGCCTCCGATGCCTGCTCCGCTCGCCCTACGTCCGCCCGAGGGCGGCCCGTGGTCGTTCCCACGGCCGTCTCGCTGCGCTCAGCCACCGTTGTCCTGCCTCCCCGAACCGCACTGCCGTCGATCCCGCTGCGGGACCGCGTTCGATGCGAGCCCGGCCCACGATCAATTGTGCCAACTCGCCGTGCCTCCTACGACCCTCGGAGGCCCCCGATGGTTGCCCGGACCGGCGGACAATCGCGGCGGGAATCCGACGTCCTCTAGCGTCCGATTTTCGCGCGGACCACACCGAGAAGCGAGTTGAGCTCCTCGATGCGCATCCGCTGGGCCACGACCAGGAACAGGCCCAACTGCGCCAGACCTCCGGCGACCACCGCGGCGATGCCGCCGGTGCGTCCCTCGCCGAGCGCCTGCAACACCGCGAGACTGATCGCCGCCCCGGCGACGGCCGGCAGCACGCTGGCGCCGATCAGCCTCGCGTAGGTGCGCTTGATGCGGGCGCCGTCCAGGTCGCCGATCCGGCGGCGCAGGCGCGGGACCGCGACCGCCAGGCCGACGATGTAGGCGGCGCCGTAGACGAAGGCCATGCCGGTGACGGCCCACTTCGCGGGGAGCACCACGTAGCAGGCGGCGGAGAGCACGGCCTGGGTGGCGGCCACCCAGACGGTGTTGTAGAAGGGCGTGCGGGTGTCCTCGTAGGCGTAGAAGCCGCGGAGCAGCACGTACTGGGCGGAGAAAGGGATCAGGCCCAGCGCGAACGCCGAGACCATGTAGCCGACCGAGACGTTCCCGTAGATCGTCGCGCCGATGGCGGGGCCGAGGGCGAGGAACGCGAAGGCGCCCGGCACGATCGCCACGGCGGAGGTGCGCAGACCGTAGGAGAGGTCGTCGCGGACCGAGACGCCGTCCTCCTCGGCGGCGGCGCGGGAGATCCGCGGCAGCACCGCGCTCATGATGGAGACCGTGATGACGGCCTGCGGCAGCTGCCAGATCAGCAGCGCGTTCTGGTAGGCCGCCAGGCCCTTGCCGGCGTCACCGGCGGCGTCGCCCGCGGCCGTGGCCAGCTGAGTGACCACGAGGAAGCCGGCCTGGTTGGCGAGCACGAACAGGAAGGTCCACTTGGCCAGCTTCGCCGCGTGGCCGAGGCCGTGGCCGCGCCAGTCGAAGCGCGGCCGGAAGCGCAGCCCGGAGTGACGCAGGTAGGGGAACATCGCCAGCGACTGGACCACCAGGCCCAGCAGCGTGCCGATGCCGAGCAGCCGGACGCCCGCCGAGGGGATGGTGGAGGGGTCCATCTGGGTGGACGACCAGGGTCCGTAGACCCAGATGAACATGGAGAAGGTGAAGATGACGACGATGTTGTTGAGGACCGGGGTCCACATCATCGGACCGAACTTGCCGCGCGCGTTCAGAATCTGACCCATGACCACGTGCAGGCCCATGAAGAAGATCGTGGGCAGGCAGTAGCGGGTCAGCGCGACGCTGACGTCGGCCGACGCGGGCTGCGACATGGCCGCGTTCGACACTGCGCGCACCAGCAGCGGGGCGGCCAGCACCGTCGCGGCGACCACCACGCCCAGGCCGACGATGACCAGGGTCAGCAGGCGGTTGGCGTAGGCCTCACCGTTGTCCTCGTCGTTCTTCATGCTCCGCACCAGCTGCGGGACGAAGACCGCGTTCAGGGCGCCACCGCCGACAAGGATGTAGATCATCGTGGGCAGCGTGTTGGCGACGCTGTAGCGGTCGCCGAGCACGGAGACGCCGATGGCCGAGGCGATGACCATCGTGCGCAGGAAGCCGGTGCCGCGGGAGACGAGGGTGCCGGCGGCCATGATGGCGCTGGAGTTGAGCAGGCTCGCGACCTTGCCCTTGGACGCGCCCGCGGCCTCCTGCTCGGTCTCCGCCTGCGCCTCGTCCTGACTCTGCGGCAGGTCCGCGCGGAGCAGCGGGATGGTGCCGGTGGTCTCGGCGACGGAGTCCCCGCCTGCCTCGCCGTAGAGGCTCGGGCCGCTGTCGCGGAAGAGGAAGTCGTACGCCTCGTCCTGGGCGCGGTGCGGCTGCGCCTGATTGTGGTCGCGCGTCTGCTGTCTGCGGCCCGCGCCGCTGATCAGCTCGTCCACGCCGACGTACTGCTCCGAGCCGGGCTGACCGGCCTGACCGGGCTGGCCCGGCTGCGGCGGCAGGCCCTGCGCCGGGTACGGCGACGGTCCGCCGGGCTGACCGGCCTGGTTCGGCCCGCCCAGATGCCCGGGCTGCTGCTGCGGGTCCTGCGGCCATCCCTGGACACCGGGGGGCTGCTGCGGCGCGTAGGCCTGCTGCTGGCCCGCGTAGGCCTGGCTGAAGGCCTGCGGCTGATGGCCCCGCCCGGTCTGCTCGGCGCCGCCGGGGAGGCCCGGGTACGGCTGCTGCTGCGGCGGGTATGCCGGCTGCTCCGGGTAGGGCTGCTCGCCGTACGGCTGCGCCTGCGGGGCGCCCTGCGGCGCACCCGGCTGGGGGGCCGACGGCGCGGCCGGGTTCTGGAAGGGCGTGTGGAACGGCGACTGGAACGGCGGCTGCGGGGGAGGCGGGTAGCCGCCCTCGGCGTACAGCGCGCCCGCGGCGGGCGCGTGGGGGTCCGTCGCGTACGGGTCCGTGGCGTACGGGTCGTGCGCGTAGGTCTGGTCAAGGTACGGGTCAGGCGCCTGATTCCCCGCGTACGGGCCGCCGGTGCCCTGCGGGGTCCTGCCGTCTCGCGGCGCGGTCATGCGTCTGCCTCCTGGTCCTCGGTGGCCGTCGGGTCCAGCGGACCCACGGCGGTGGCGGCGGCGAGGGCCGCGTTCTTCTTGCGCTTCCAGTACAGCCGCAGTCCGGCCAGGAGGACGAGCAACCCGCCGCTGGCCATGACGGCGACGACGCCGCTCGACACCGAGGTGACGCTGACGGTGAACTCCTGGGGTGTGCCGATGGGCGAGCCGTCCTGCGCGGAGGTGAGCACCGCCCGCATCTGGACCTGCCCGTTCGCGGTCGCGGTGACCTTGAACCGGACCGTCGACTTGGTCCGCCCGCCGGCGATGGTGACCGTCGTGTCCGGGTTCGAGTCGATCTTCAGTCGCGGGTAGCCCGAGCCGAGGACCTCCAGGTGGAGGTTGAGCCGGGTGACGGGCTGCTCGAGGTCGTTCTCCACGCTCACCGCGATCTGGGCGGAGGCGTTGTCACCCGGTACCACCACGTCCGTGGACTTCTTGATGATCTTCACCGAGGTCTGCAGGGAGTACAAGTAGTCGTACATGTCCGACTGGTAGGTGGCCCCCGCCTGGGCGTCCGAGCGCCAGCCGGTCGACACCGAGCGGACCATGGCCGCGTTGAACGGCTCCCGGAGCCGGTCGGGGCGGGTGAGGATGCGCTGGAGCTGGGCCAGGCCCGCAGCGGTGTTCTCGAGGCTGGTGACCGCGTTCTCGCTGAGCTCGGTGGCCTTCAGCGACGACGGGTAGCTGCGCGCGGAGGGCACATGCGTGTCGGCGCCGGCGGTGGCCCCGTCCTTGACGACCGTGTCGAGGTCCACCGGCTGTACCCAGGATCCGCCCTGGGCGGCGGAGAGGGCGCGGACCAGGGTCTGCGCGGTGGCCGCGGACATGTCGCGCGGCGGCTGCACCACGATGTCGCGCTGCTCGTCCGGGCGCTCCCCGCTGGTGGCGAGCGTCTCGGCCAGGAACTGCTGGACGGCGGCGGTCTGCTCGGCCTGGGTGGACAGGTCCTGGGAGAAGAGCTTGGTCAGCTCGCCGTCGGCGACGACCGCCGTCATCCCGTTGCTGTACTTGCGCGCCGCGTTGGGGGTGAAGGTCAGGTCGGAGCTGTCGGACGTCTCGTCGCCGTTGACGATGATCTTGCTTGCGCCCATGGACTTGGCCAGCGAGACGGTCGAGGGGTCGACGAAGCCCTGGTAGGGCCAGGCGACGTCGTGGGCGGCGTCCACCTGGAGCCGGTCCAGGCCCACGCTGCCGCCCAGCAGCGGCAGCAGCGAGCCGACCTGCTTGCGCGCGGACGCGTTGTGGGCGAGCGAGGCGAGGTCCGGGTCGGCGTAGGGGAGCGAGACCACGTCCTGCTTGTTCGGGGCGGCAAGCGTGCTCTGGAGCTGCGTGAGCCAGCTCTTGGCGGCCTGCTGGCCGCCGCCGGCCTGGAGGCAGTGGCAGTTCGCGTTGGCGCCGGTGGCGTCCGCGGCCGTGGTGACCTGGTAGGGCCCTGTCATCGCGTTGACGGTGTCGACCAGGTCGGGGTCGATCATCCAGGTCAGGTGCAGCCCGGGGTTGGCCTGCCCGATCGAGGCGAGCTGGCCGAGGCGTCCCTCGGGTCCGAGCGAGCTGGTCAGGTCGTTGGTGAGGACGGGCTGCTCGGCGTGGGAGGACGGGTCGACGTAGGTCTGCGCCTGCAGGGTAGGCGTGTTCGTCACCGGCCAGAGCGTGGCGACCTTCGTCGCCTTGGCGCTGGAGTCCTTGGCGTGCAGCGGCAGGAACGTCCGCGCGATGCCGAGGCCGCGGGAGCCGGTGTTCGCGTTGGCGGTGTTCTGGACGTCCACGCCGAGCGAGAAGACGCCGTCGGGGTCGGAGCCGAGGCCCAGCTTGGAGATCGGCGCGGTGATCGAGAACGAGGCGCTGGCGCCGGGGGCGAGGGTGCCGATCCGCTGCTGCAGCGCGGGGTCCTGCAGCTCCGGGCCGTCCGCGACGGTGGGCCGGCTGCCGGCGCCGGCCAGGGCGTCGATGTCGGAGCGGTTGCCGATCTTCTGCCCGGTGGTCATCAGCCCCACGTGCAGGCCCTGGACGGCTCCGGACTCGCGGTTGCGCACCGAGCCGGTCAGGGTGACGTCGCCGTTAGCGGTGGGGACGGCCGGGGTGACCGTGTTGATTGTCACCTCGACTCCGGAGCGGCTGTCGGCCGGGGCGAGGGTGGTGGCGGAGGCGGCGGACTGCAGCGCCGGAGGCAGCTCGGCGACGCCGACCTGGGGGGCCGCCTCGGCGGCGGGGGCCAGTGTCGGGCCCGCCAGCACGACCAGGCCGGAGGCGAGCGTCAGCCGTCCAAGGCGCAGAGCGCCGCGGACACGCCTGCTCGCGCGCCCGCCGCCGGCGCGGCCGTCGCCACGCTCAGGCCGGCCGCTCGCCCGCCACCTCCCCGTCGCCGCCTCGCCCACGCGTCCTCGCCGTTCTCGTCGCTGTCCCCAGAGGGTGCCCACCCGGCGGAGCCAGGCCCGCGGCCTGTGCCCCGTGCCCTGGCATGGTAACGACGCCGAGCCGTGTCGTGTGCCGCGAGGCAGCCCCGGACGGGGGTACGACGCGGTTTTTCGGACGCGCGGTTCCGCTTTCGCGTGCCGGTGGCGGCGGCCTCCAGGGGCGGGGAGCCCCTGCGAGGGGTGGGCCGCGCCCTTCGGGGCGCGGTGTCCCCATTCTCCGGGTCGTAACTGTGCGGCACCGGTGTGGTTCCGCCCCGTACCCTTGTCTGTCGTGTCCAACGCTATGCCCCCCGGCCTCCCCGCGTCCGAGCCCGCCCCTGCCTCCGTCGTCGCCGACGGCGCCGCGCTGAGCGAGCAGCAAGGGGAGAGGGTGCGCGAGATCCTGCGTGCCTACCCCGTCGCCGGCCAGCTCGGCGAGCGGTTCAAGGCGGCCGGTTTCACCCTCGCGCTGGTGGGCGGCTCCGTCCGCGACGCCCTGCTGGGGCGTCTGGGCAACGACCTGGACTTCACCACGGACGCCCGGCCCGAGGAGATCCTGAAGCTGGTCAAGGGCTGGGGCGAGGCGGTCTGGGACGTCGGCATCGCCTTCGGCACGGTCGGCGTGCGCAAGCACGACCTGCAGATCGAGATCACCACGTACCGCTCCGAGCTGTACGACCGGAACTCCCGCAAGCCGGAGGTCAGCTTCGGCGACACCATTGAGGAGGACCTGGTCCGCCGCGACTTCACGGTCAACGCCATGGCGGTGAAGCTGCCGGAGGTGGAGTTCGTCGACCCGCACCGCGGGCTGGTCGACCTCGCCGCGGGCGTGCTGCGCACCCCCGGGACGCCGGAGGCGTCCTTCTCCGACGACCCGCTGCGCATGCTGCGCGCGGCGCGCTTCGCCGCGCAGCTCGACTTCGAGGTCGCGCCGGAGGTCGTCACCGCGATGACGGAGATGGCCGACCGGATCGAGATCGTCTCCGCGGAGCGGATCCAGGGCGAGCTGAACAAGATTCTGCTCTCCCCGCGCCCGCGCAAGGGCCTGACCCTGCTCGTGGACACGGGCCTGGCCGACCGGGTCCTGCCGGAGTTGCCCGCGCTGCGCCTGGAGCGTGACGAGCACCACCGCCACAAGGACGTCTACGAGCACACCCTGACCGTGCTGGAGCAGGCCATCGCCCTGGAGGGGACCGGTGAGGGGGACGGCAAGCCGGACCTGACGCTGCGCCTGGCCGCACTGCTGCACGACATCGGCAAGCCGCGCACCCGTCGCTTCGAGCCGGGCGGCGGCGTCTCCTTCCACCACCACGAGCTGGTCGGCGCGAAGATGACCAAGAAGCGGCTGCGGGAGCTCAAGTACTCCAACGAACTGATCGCGGACGTGTCCCGCCTGGTCGAGCTGCACCTGCGGTTCCACGGCTACGGCACCGGCGAGTGGACCGACTCCGCCGTGCGCCGCTACGTGCGCGACGCCGGCCCGCTGCTGGACCGCCTGCACAAGCTGACCCGCTCGGACTGCACCACGCGCAACAAGAAGAAGGCCGCCGCGCTCTCGCGCATCTATGACGGCCTGGAGCAGCGGATCGGGCAGTTGCAGGAGCAGGAGGAGCTGGACGCGATCCGTCCGGACCTGAACGGTGACCAGATCATGGCGCTGCTCGGGATCAAGCCGGGCCGGGAGGTGGGCGAGGCGTACAAGTTCCTGCTGGAGCAGCGCCTGGAGCACGGCCCGTTGGGGGAAGAGGCGGCCGCGGACATGCTCCGACAGTGGTGGGACGCGAAGCGTCACGCATAGGGGTGGTGGTCGGGTGGCGGGTGGG
>NZ_BBPO01000017.1:52746-111248 GCF_000787815.1 Streptacidiphilus neutrinimicus | reverse complement strand
CTCCGACAGTGGTGGGACGCGAAGCGTCACGCATAGGGGTGGTGGTCGGGTGGCGGGTGGGAGGGCTGCGCGCAACCAGTAGCGTTCGGGCTCGTCCGCCAAGGGCGGGTCGCGCCGTAGACGAGGGCGGTGGCGGCGTAGAGGGCCGCCGCCGTCAGCACCACCGGGACGGAGCGGCCGCTGAGCGGCAGTACCAGCGCGCACACTCCGGCGGCGGCGACCAGCGCGCTGTTGAAGAGGACGTCGTACAGGGCGAAGACGCGCCCCCGGTAGGCGTCCTCGACGCCGCTCTGGACGAGGGTGTCGGTGCTGATCTTGGCGCCCTGGGTGAGCAGGCCGAGCGCGTAGGCGGCGACCATCGTCGGCCAGGGCGTGAAGAAGAAGCCGAGGGCGGCCGTCACGACGGCGCCGAGCGCGGAGCAGATGGTCAGCCAGCCGGGAACGGTGAACCGGCGTCCGGCCACGGGGGTGAGCGCGGCGGCGCTGAAGTAGCCGGCGGCCGAGGCGCCGAGGGCGGTGCCGAGCCAGCGCAGCCCGGCGGACTGGTCGCTGGGGGCGGCGAAGGTGTTGCGGCAGAGCATCAGCAGCACCACCAGCAGCAGGCCGTAGCAGAACCGGAGCACCGTGACCGCGCCGAGCGCGCGGGCGGCCGGGCGGCAGTCGTGGACGAGGTGCCGGAACCCGTCGAGCAGGCCGCGCGCCGTCTCGGCGACAGCACTGCGGACGGTCGCCTCGGCGGCTGCCTCGCGCTGCTTGCGGTCCGGGCCGAGGGAGTCCCTGCCGAGTGTGGTGGCGACGAGCGCCGAGGCCGCGTACCCGAGCCCGGCCAGGGCGACGAGCAGCGCGTTGCTGGCCGCCCCGGCGGGCAGTGCGAGCCGGACCACGAACGCGGCCCCGCCGCCGACCGTGGCAGCCAGGGTTCCGGCCGTCGGTGCGAGGGAGTTCGCGGCGATGAGCAGCTCGTCGGCGACGACGTGCGGCAGTGCGGCGGAGAGGCCGGCCAGCACGAAGCGGTTGATGCCGGTGACCATCAGGGCGGCGGTGAAGAAGACCCAGGTGGGCGCGTGGGCGGCCACCAGGGCCGCGGTGCCCAGGCAGAGCAGCAGGCGCAGCATGTTGCCCTTCACCAGGACCTGACGCCTGCGCCAGCGGTCCAGGAACACCCCGGCGAACGGGCCGATCAGGCAGAAGGGGAGCAGCAGCACCGCGAAGGCGGAGGCGATGGCGGCGGGGCTGGGCTGGCGCTCGGGTGAGAAGACGACGTAGGCGGCGAGCGCGGCCTGGAAGCCGCCGTCGGCCAGCTGCGAGAGCAGCCGGGTGGCCAGCAGCCGCCGGAAGCCGTTCAGCCGCAGCAGCGCACGCGGGAAGGGGGTCGTCGCCACCGGCCTAGCGTGGCACGCGGGGCGGGTGGTTGCACGCAGACTCCGGCAAGATCGACAAGTGTCACACGTGAAGCACTCGGCGATCTTGCTCGACCGCCGGGCCGGGAACGCCGAATGCCCCCGTCCGCCGGATGGCAGCCAGGGGCCCTTCGGGTGTCCGAGACGGTCCGCGCGTCAGCGCGTCAGCGCTCGACCTCGCCGCGGATGAACTTCTCGACGTTCTCCTTGGCCTCGTCGTCGAAGTACTGCACCGGCGGGGACTTCATGAAGTACGAGGACGCCGACAGGATCGGGCCGCCGATGCCGCGGTCCTTGGCGATCTTCGCCGCGCGCACCGCGTCGATGATGACGCCGGCCGAGTTCGGGGAGTCCCAGACCTCGAGCTTGTACTCCAGGTTCAGCGGAACGTCACCGAAGGCGCGGCCCTCGAGGCGGACGTACGCCCACTTGCGGTCGTCGAGCCACGCGACGTAGTCGGACGGGCCGATGTGGACGTTCTTGGCGCCCAGCTCGCGGTCGCGGATCTGGGAGGTGACGGCCTGCGTCTTGGAGATCTTCTTGGACTCCAGGCGCTCGCGCTCGAGCATGTTCTTGAAGTCCATGTTGCCGCCGACGTTCAGCTGCATGGTGCGCTCGAGGATGACACCGCGGTCCTCGAACAGCTTCGCCATCACGCGGTGCGTGATGGTCGCGCCCACCTGGGACTTGATGTCGTCACCGACGATCGGCACGCCGGCCTCGGTGAACTTGTCCGCCCACTCCTTGGTGCCGGCGATGAAGACCGGGAGGGCGTTGACGAAGGCGACCTTGGCGTCGATGGCGCACTGCGCGTAGAACTTCGCAGCGGCCTCGGAGCCGACGGGCAGGTAGCAGACCAGGACGTCGACCTGGCGGTCCTTGAGGATCTGGACCACGTCGACCGGCTCCTCGGCGGACTCCTGGATGGTCTCCAGGTAGTACTTGCCGAGGCCGTCGAGGGTGTGGCCGCGCTGGACCTGGACGCCCTTGGTCGGCACGTCGCAGATCTTGATGGTGTTGTTCTCGGAGGCGCCGATCGCGTCCGCCAGGTCGAGGCCGACCTTCTTGGCGTCCACGTCGAACGCGGCCACGAACTCCACGTCACGGACGTGGTAGTCACCGAACTGCACGTGCATGAGGCCCGGCACGCGGCTGTTCGGGTCGGCGTCCTTGTAGTACTCGACACCCTGCACCAGGGAAGCGGCGCAGTTGCCGACTCCCACGATGGCTACGCGAACCGAACTCATTCCGGTTGCTCCTTGTTGCTCGTGAGACTCGCGATGCGGCGCGAGTCTCTGCCTTCGTCAATGCGGTACGTCATAGGTCATGCGGTAGGTCGCTGCCGATCACCGGCGCTCCCCCGGCCGCCCGCATGCTGCTACTGCTGCTCGCCGCCGCCCGGGGGGGAGGTGGCGTGTCCGCGGCCGCCGCGGTTCGCGCGCTCGGTCTCGATCAGCTCGTTGAGCCAGCGGACCTCGCGCTCGACCGACTCCAGGCCGTGACGCTGCAGTTCGAGGGTGTAGGCGTCCAAGCGCTCGCGGGTGCGGGCGAGTGAGGCCCGCATCCTCTCCAGGCGCTCCTCCAGCCGGTTCCGGCGACCCTCCAGCACGCGCATGCGCACGGCTTTGTCGGTCTGGCCGAAGAAGGCGAAGTGCACGCCGAAGTGCTCGTCCTCCCAGGCGTCGGGACCGGAGTCGGCGAGCAGCTCCTCGAAGCGCTGCTTGCCCTCGCCGGTCAGCCGGTAGACGATCTTCGATCGCTTGCCGTTCAGGGCGGTTGCGGGGATGTACTCGGCGTCGGGGTTGTCCTCGACCAGGTAGCCCTGAGCGACGAGGCTCTTGAGGCAGGGGTAGAGCGTGCCGTAGGAGAAGGCACGGAACGAGCCGAGCAGCACGTTGAGCCGCTTGCGCAGCTCGTAACCGTGCATGGGCGAGTCGTGCAGCAGGCCGAGGACGGCGAACTCCAGGATGCCCGAGCGCCTGCTCATGATCTGGCTTCGCCTCCTTCGTCCTGTGTGCCGCGTCGAACCGGTCCCGCTGTCGTCACCACGAGTATGCCACCGCGATGTATCGAACCGATACATCGAGACGATATGACGCCGCTGCGGCGGCGGGCAAGAGGGGGTCGACAGGGCGGGTGGTGGCGGGCCTCACAGTTGTCGGTTCCGTATAAGGAGAGCCGGTGGCGCGCCCCGGACGTGACGGTTGTGTGGTCCCCGAACGGGAGTTTGGCTGACCTTTCATAAGGATCTGTTGTCGATATGTCCCAAATGAGAGTTGACGCCCGATTAAGGCCCTTCCCAGCCTGCGTAATCTGTCGCCTATGCAGAAAGCCGTCAGGAAAAACGGGAACCACGGATGCCCCAGTGGCGTCCCCGTCCCTGGCGGACTCTGGCCTCTTCGGCCCGCGTCGCCATGGGGGATCAGGATGACCGCCTTCAGGCAGCCGCAGCGCAGCCTTCAGTCCGAGGAACAGCTGGAAGCAGCATGAGCGAACACCGGCGTAGAACGCCGCAGTCGCAGCAGCCGCAGAACGGCGGCCGCCGCCCCGCGGGCCCGAGTTCGTCGGGTCACGGCCCGAGCGGCGGCGCCCGCCCGGGCGACGGCATGCCGCCGCGCCGCACCGCCCGGCCTCAGCCGGGCGGCGTCCCCGCCTCCCACGGCATGGGGCCGGCCGGCGGCGGCGCCGCGGGCCAGCCGCGGATGACCCGCGCCGAGATGCGCCGGGCCGCCCAGAGCAAGGGGGGCGGCGGAGGCAAGCAGCCTCCGACGGGGCCGAGGCCGAGGCGCTTCATCGACTACCCGCGCTGGGGCAAGAGCGGCGTCCGTCGCTGGCTGCCCTCGTGGAAGCTGGTCACCAGCTGCTTCCTCTTCATCTTCGGCGCCATGACGGCGCTGGTCGGCTACGCGTACGCGCACGTGGGCATCCCGAACGCGAACGCGGACAGCCTGAAGCAGGGCAACATCTTCTACTGGGACGACGGCAAGACCGTCATGGCCCGCACCGGCTTCAACCGGCAGAACGTCCAGCTCGCGGACGTCCCGGTCCCGGTCCAGCACGACTTCATGGCGGCCGAGGACGAGACGTTCCAGACGAACAGCGGCGTCGACCCCATGTCGATCCTCCGTGCCGTCAAGAACATGGCGACCGGCGGCAGCGTGCAGTCGGGCTCGACGATCACCCAGCAGTTCGTCAAGAACGTCTACCTGAACAGCGCCCAGACCGCCACGCGCAAGCTCAGCGAGATCCTGATCTCGATAAAGATCGCCAACGGCGGCATGACGAAGGCCCAGGTCCTCGACGGCTACCTCAACACCAACTACTACGGCCGCGGCGCCTACGGCATCGAGGCGGCGGCCGAGGCGTACTACGGCGTGCACGCCTCACAGCTGACGCTCAGTGAGGGCGCCTTCATCGCGGCCACGGTGAACGAGCCCAGCACCATGCAGAACGTGGACACCGACGCGGCCGCCAAGCAACGGGCCATCGGCCGCTGGCAGTACGTGCTGAACCGCATGGTCGTCAACAAGTGGATGACGCAGGCGGACCACGACGCGGCCTTCGCCACCGGCTTCCCGACACCCAAGCAGTGGACTCCGAACCAGGCGCTCAAGGGCCAGGTCGGCTACCTGGTCGACCTGGCGCAGAACTACGCGGAGCAGCACTCGGGCGGCAACCTGAACGACGCCAAGCTGGCGCAGGGCGGCTACAGCATCGTCACGACCTTCAACCAGAAGAAGGTCAACGAGCTGAGCTCCGCCGTCGCCAAGATGGAGTCGAAGAACATCGACCCGAAGAAGCACAAGGCCGACAGCAACGTCCAGGTCGGTGCGGCTTCGGTGGACCCGAGCACGGGCGCCATCGTGGCCATCTACGGTGGCGCGGGCACCGACAAGGGCCACTACACCGACAACGCCAACACTCTGGGTGTTCCGGTCGGTTCGACCTTCAAGCCGATCGACCTGGCAGCCGCGCTCACCAACGGCGCGGTCACCTCGCCGGGATCCTCGGTCCGCACGCCGATCACGCCGGACAGCAAGTACAACGCGGACGACTGCCTCAAGATCCACGACCAGCAGGGCAACTTCCTGCAGGACAACTCCGGCAACTCCGCCTGCCCGGAGCCGGACGGTCTGCTCCACCAGGCGAACGACTCCACCACCATGTACGGCTACCGGTCGCTGCGCTTCGCGATGGAGAACTCCATCAACACGCCGTACGTGCAGCTCGGTGAGGACGTCGGCTACGACAACGTCGAGAACATGGCGCTGAACCTGGGGCTGGAGCGCTCGTCGCTGCAGAAGGACACGGCCGGCTTCTACATCGGCACCTCGACGCCCAGTGCGATCCGGATGGCCAACGTCTACGCGACCTTCGCCGCCCAGGGCAACTACCACGACCCGTACTCGGTCTCCAAGGTCACCTTCGACGGCATTGCGCAGCCCTGGTCCCTCAAGCCCCAGACGAAGCTCGCGCTGCAGCCGAACATCGCCAACACGGTGACCAACGTGCTCCAGAGCGTCGTCCAGAACGGTACGGGCACCAACGCCCAGGACCTGCAGCGTCCCGCGGCCGGCAAGACCGGTACCACCGACGACTACAAGTCGGCCTGGTTCATCGGCTTCACGCCGCAGCTGTCCACCTCGGTGGTCATGTTCAAGGAGGACCCGAACAACCAGGGCCTGCAGACCATGGCCGGCGTCGGTGGCTTCCCGAAGGTCTTCGGCGCCGTGATGCCGACGCAGGTCTGGGTCGACTACATGACGGCCGCCCTGCAGGGTCAGTCGGTCGCGAACTTCCCGGTGCCCACGCCGCTGCCCAAGGGCGGCAACGAGTCCGGCGCGCCGACCGCGGCGCCCAGCGCTTCGGCGAGCGCCTCCGCCTCGGCGAGCGCGAGCTCCAGCCCGTCGGCTTCGACGTCGCCCTCGCCGAGTGCGAGCCAGTCCAGCCCGAGCGGCGCTGCGGGTGGTCCGACCTGTGGTGATCCGCTCGGCCTGATGGGGCCCTGCCCGTCGGCGTCCAGCACGAAGAAGCGCGGTGGGGGTGCCGCCGGCGGACCCGGGGGTGGTCCTACGGACACCACGCCCCCGGCGGCAGGGGTCAACGGCGGCCAGTAGCTGGCCTCCCGCGCAGCCCAGTGAAGTAGTGCCACGCGGCCCCGACCCGGATTGGGTGGGGGCCGCGTGGCGTCGTCGGTGCCGCGGTGCATCGCGTTGTCCACAACGCCTGGAAAGGATCGTGCGGCAGGATGAGCGGTATGACGTCGAGTGACCAGCAGGCTGGCGACGCCGGTCGGGGAGACGAGCCGGCGCCGCGCCCCTGGGCGGACCCGGAGGAGGCCGACGTGGACGGCGCGCACGACGCTTTCCCGCCCGCGCCGGGCCCGGCGCTGCCCGTGCCACCCCCGGAGGACACCGTCGTCGTGCCCGCGGACGAGGACCCGGTCTCCGCGGCCGCCAGCGAGCTGATCGGGGGCGCTCCCGGCCGGCACGCGCTGCTCGGCGTCAGCTGGTGGACAGCGGCCCGGGTGCTCGCGGTGATCACCGTGGTGGTCTGGGCGCTCGGGATGGTGCAGAAGGTGCCCTGCTACGACAGCGGCTGGTTCTACGGGGCCTCGGCGCAGTACGACCACGCCTGCTACAGCGACATCCCGCACCTGTTCACGCTGCGCGGCTTCAACCTGCCCGGCAACATTCCCTACGTCGACAAGATCCCCGGCTCCACCGACCCCACCATGCAGTACCTGGAGTACCCGGTGCTCACCGGGCTCTTCGTGTGGGGCGCGGCGCAGCTGACGCCGACCGGCGGCGGGGACGTCTACCGGGAGCAGATCTTCTACCTGGTCAACGCCGGGATGCTGCTGATCTGCGCGGTCGTGGCCGTGGTCGCGGTGTCGCGCACGCATCGCCGTCGGCCGTGGGACGCGCTGCTGTTCGCGCTGGCCCCGGTGTTGGCGCTGGACGGGACGATCAACTGGGACATGCTGGCGGTCGCGCTTGCCGCCGTGGGCATGGCCCTGTGGGCGCGGCGCTACCCCGTCTGGGCGGGCGTGCTGATCGGTCTCGCGACGGCGGCCAAGCTCTACCCCGTCTTCCTGCTGGGCCCGCTGCTGGTGCTGTGCCTGCGGGCGGGCCGGATGCGCGAGTTCGGCCAGGCCTTCGCCGGGGCGGCGGTCGCCTGGCTGCTGGTCGACATCCCGTTCATGATCGCCAACTTCTCCGGCTGGGCGACGTTCTACACGTTCAGCGAGTCGCGCGGGGTGGACTTCGGTTCGTTCTGGTTGATCCTGACCCAGAACGGCTGGCTGAACGCCTCGACCAACACCATCAACACGATCATCGCGATCCTCCTGGTGCTGTGCTTCCTCGGGATCGGCTGGCTGGCGCTGGCGGCGCACCGCAGGCCGCGCTTCGCGCAGCTGGCCTTCCTGGTGGTCGCGGCGTTCACGCTGACCAACAAGGTCTACTCGCCGCAGTACGTGCTGTGGCTGCTGCCGCTGGCGGTGCTGGCGCGGCCGCGCTGGCGCGACTTCCTGATCTGGCAGGCGTGCGAGGTGCTGTACTTCCTCGGAGTCTGGTACTACCTGGCCTACAGCGCGTCCCCCAACCAGCGGGGCCTGCCGCCGGACTGGTACCACGCCGCGATCGCGGTGCACATCCTGGGGACGCTCTACCTGGTCGTGGTGATCGTCCGCGACATCCTCGCTCCCGCAGCCGACCCCGTCCGCGCGGACGGCAGCGACGACCCCTCCGGAGGCGTCCTGGACGGCGCGGCGGACGTCTTCACCCTCTCCGGCGTCCGCGTGCAGGCGGCCCCGACCGACGCCACCCGCCCCAGCGGCACCACCAGCTACGCCGTCGGCAGCGCCCACCTGGACGGCTGAGGAGTACGGCTGAGGACGTGAACAACGGCTGAGGGGGCGACGCGTGACGCGTCGCCCCCTCAGCCGTTCGCCTGTTCAGTGCCGGTCGACGATGCGGTCGAAGAGCGTGGTGGTGTGCCGCAGGGTGGCGCGGAGCTCCTCGCCGACGGTGGGCGGGGCGACCTCGCCCGGGACCCACAGCAGGGAGACCTGCATGTGCGGGGGCTCGGCGAAGCCGAGCTTGGCGCCGCTCCAGCTGAACGGGCTGGTGTTGCGGCCGAGGGTGGCCAGGCCCGCGCGGGCGAGGTTCTTGGCGCGGGGCGTCAGGCCCGACATGTTCTTCGGGGCCTCCAGGCCGACGCCGTGGGCCGTGCCGCCGGCCACGACGAGCAGGTGCCCGTCGCCGGAGACGCGGTGCTGGCGGTAGCCGAAGCGGTCGCCCTTGGCCATGCGGTGCACGTCCATGACGGTGCCGCGGCACTCGATCGCCTCGTGGTCGCCGAGCCACAGCTGGGTGCCGATGCGGGCGCGGAAGCGCACGTCGGGGTACCAGCCCTGCAACTGCTCCATCTCCGAGGCGGAGAGGTGGCTGACGAACATGGTGCGCACCGGCAGGCCGGCGGTGCGCAGCTGGTCGACCCAGCGGGCGGTCTCGCCGAGCGGGTCGACGCCGTCGGGGCGGTCCATGGGCAGGTGGACGGCGAAGCCCTCCAGCCGCACGTCCTCGACGGCCATGCGCAGCTTCGGCAGGTCCTCGGGGGTGACCCCGTGCCGGCGCATGCCGGTCATGCACTCCACGACCACCCGGCCGCCCACCAGGGCGCGCACGCCGTCGACGGAGCCGACCGTGCGGATCACCCGGTGCGGCAGCGGGACCGGGTCCTCGCCGATGCGGTAAGGGGTGAGCACGATCAGGTCGCGGCCGAAGAAGTCCTTGAGCTCGGCGGCCTCGTAGGCGGTGCCCACGGCCAGCATGTCGGCGCCGAGGCGGGTGGCCTCCTCGGCGAGCCGCGTGTTGCGGAAGCCGTAGCCGTTGCCCTTGGCGACCGGCACCAGGCCGGGGAAGGCCCCCAGCACCTTGCGCTGGTGGTCACGCCAGCGAGGGGTGTCCACGTACATACTGAGCGCCATGGGAGGCCTTCCGCGTTCCGGTGTCGGTCGTTGAAGCGTACGCGGACGGGCCGCCCGCCACGTACACGGACGTGAGTTCAGCGACGCTGCATGTACATGTCGAGGGCCTTGTGCAGCAGCTTGTTGAGCGGGAAGTCCCATTCGCCCAGGTACTCGGCCGCCTGGCCGCCGGTGCCCACCTTGAACCGGATCAGGCCGAAGAGGTGGTCGGTCTCGTCCAGGGTGTCGCTGATGCCGCGCAGGTCGTAGACCGTCGCGCCGAGCGCGTAGGCGTCACGCATCATCCGCCACTGGATGGCGTTGTTCGGCTGGACCTCGCGCTTGTGCACGGTGGAGGCGCCGTAGGAGTACCAGACGTGCTGGCCCACGGTGATCATGGTGGTGCCCGCCAGCGGGTCCCCCTCGTGGTACGCCAGGTACAGGCGCATCCGGTTGGGGTCCTCGGCGGTCAGCGCGCGCCACTGGCGCTGGAAGTACGACAGCGGGCGCGGGATGAACTTGTCGCGCTCCGCCGTCTCCAGGTAGAGCTGGTGGAAGACGGGCAGGTCGTCGTAGCCGCCCTGGACGATCTCGACGCCCGACTTCTCGGCCTTCTTGATGTTACGGCGCCACAGCTGGTTGAAGCCCTTGAGGATGTCGTCGAGGGAGCGGTTGGCCAGCGGCACCTGGAAGACGTAGCGCGGCTGAACGTCGCCGAAGCCGGCGCCCCCGTCCTCGCCCTGCTGCCAGCCCATCCGGCGCAGCCGGTCCGCGGTGTCGATCGCGCGCGGCTCGTACCAGTCCGCCTCGATGTCGCGCAGGCGCTTGGCCTCGCCGCCGGCGATGGCGTTCTTGATGGTCTCCGCCTGCCAGCGACGGATGATCACCGGCGGGCCCATCTTCACCGTGAAGGCGCCCTGGCCCTTCAGGTGGTCCAGCATCGGGCGCAGCCAGCCCTCGAGATTCGGGTCGAACCAGTCGATGACCGGGCCTTCGGGGAGGTAGGCCAGGTACCGCTTGACCTTGGGCAGTTGCCGGTAGAGCACCAGGCCGGCGCCCACGATCTGGTCGCGCTCGTCGAACCAGCCGATCGACTCGTTGCGCCACTCGGCCTTGACGTCCGCCCAGGAGGGCACCTGCATGTGGCTCGCGGACGGCAGGCTCCGGATGAAGGCCAGGTGCTCCTCGCGGCTGATGGTCCTCAGGCGCAGGCTCATGTGGGGGTGCTCCTCGGGCGTGGATCGCGTCAAGTGCGCAGCCTACTGCCCTGGCGGAGCACCCCATAGAGGTGACGTGCCGCGCGGGGACCTCCCGCGCGGCCGGTCGGATCGGGGGGCCGGGTCAGCCCGCCGACCGGGTCAGATCAGCCCGCCGTGGGCGAGACCGATGCCGAGGCCGACCGCGGCCATACCGCCGGTCACCACGATGACGAAGCGTTCGGCCGTCGTTGCGGACCTGTACTGCGCGAAGGCAGCGGTGATCACCCCGGCCAGGCCAGTCCAGGAGGCCAGGATGTGCAGGCTGTGGAAGGCGCAGGTGGCGATCGCGATGATGCCGAGGACCGCGGTGACGGCGGTGAGCGTGTTCTCCAGGGGGTGCGGTTTGCCGTCGGTGTTGAACAGGGCCGCCAGCGGATTGCGGCGGGGGGCCTGGCCGGCAGCACGGACCGGCGGGGCTGACTGAGCCATGGGACCGCCTCCTTAGGGAGGTCAAGCGATGACGCACCGTAGTGCGCCTCGTACCCGATGTGTACAGATTGCGGCGGTACGAGGGTGGATTTCAAGCCCCCGATCGGGTGCCTGTAGGCTGGACCGTCTGCAGCGGTGTGCTCCCGTCCGGCATCGTCGTCTCCGACGTTGTCAGTGGCGGTCGCTACCGTTGCCGACGTGTATTGAAGACCCTCCTGCCACGGAGAGACCGTGGCCGCCTGAGTCCAGAGGAGGTGGGTTCCGCAATGCGTCACTACGAGGTCATGGTGATCCTCGACCCGTCCGTCGAGGAGCGCGCTGTCGCCCCGCTGATCGAGAACTTCGCCAATGTCGTCAAGACTGGCGGCGGTTCCGTCGAGAAGATCGACACCTGGGGTCGTCGTCGTCTGGCGTACGAGATCAAGAAGCAGTCCGAGGGCATCTACTCCGTGCTCGACATCAAGGCTGAGCCTGCTGTCGTCAAGGAGCTGGACCGTCAGCTCAACCTGAGCGAGCAGGTGCTGCGCACCAAGGTCCTGCGCCCGGACACCCACTGAGCACTGCCGCTCCCGCTCGGCGACCCGCCGGGCAGAGCATCCGAGCAACCCGCGGCTGACCGTGCTTCGGCGCGTCAGCGGCACCCCGCAATCCAGCTCATCCCGCACGTCTTCTCCCGAGAGGTCGAACATGGCAGGCGAGACCGTCATCACCCTTGTCGGCAACCTTGTCGACGACCCTGAGCTGCGGTTCACCCCGTCGGGTGCGGCCGTCGCGAAGTTCCGCATCGCGTCGACCCCCCGCACCTTCGACCGTCAGACCAACGAGTGGAAGGACGGCGAGAGCCTCTTCCTCACGTGCAACGTCTGGCGGCAGCCCGCGGAGAACGTGGCCGAGTCGCTGCAGCGCGGCATGCGCGTCATCGTGCAGGGCCGCTTGCGTCAGCGCTCCTACGAGACCAAGGAAGGCGAGAAGCGGACCGTCTTCGAGGTCGAGGTCGACGAGGTCGGTCCGAGCCTGCGCTCGGCGACCGCCAAGGTCACCCGGGCCCAGCGCTCCGGTGGTCCCGGCGGCGGCTTCGGCGGCGGCCAGCAGGGCGGCGGTTACGGCGGCGGCCAGCAGGGCGGCGGCTGGGGCGGTGGCTCCCAGTCCGGTCCGTCCGAGGACCCGTGGGCGTCCAGCGCCCCGGCCGGTGGCGGCCAGCAGGGTGGCGGAGGCGGCTGGGGCGCCCCGGCCGGCGGTGGTTACTCGGACGAGCCCCCGTTCTAGACGGCGGCTCGGCGACCGCGCTCAGCGGTCTGACCGCGTCTGGCGGTCAACACAAGACTTGATCACGAACACTGGAGTACACGATGGCGAAGCCGCCCGTGCGCAAGCCTAAGAAGAAGGTTTGCGTCTTCTGCAAGGACAAGATCACCTACGTCGACTACAAGGACACGAACCTGCTTCGCAAGTTCATCTCCGACCGTGGGAAGATCCGCGCCCGCCGGGTCACCGGCAACTGCACCCAGCACCAGCGCGACGTGGCCACGGCTGTGAAGAACAGCCGCGAGGTCGCTCTGCTGCCCTACACCTCGACCGCTCGCTGAATAGGAGGGTGACCGAATCATGAAGATCATCCTCACTAACGAGGTCTCGGGTCTCGGCACCGCCGGTGACATCGTCGAGGTCAAGGACGGGTACGCCCGCAACTACCTGGTCCCGCGTGGCTTCGCCATCCGCTGGACCAAGGGCGGTCAGAAGGACGTGGACGCGATCCGTCGCGCCCGCAAGATCCACGAGATCCAGACCCTGGAGCAGGCCAACGAGGTCAAGGCCAAGCTGGAGGCGCTCAGCGTCAAGCTTGCCGTCCGTGCGGGCGACTCCGGTCGTCTGTTCGGCTCGGTGACCCCGGGCGACGTCGTCGAGGCCATCAAGGCCGTCGACGGCCCGCTGGTCGACAAGCGCCGCGTCGAGATCGGCTCCCCGATCAAGACCACCGGTGCCCACCAGGTCACCGTCAAGCTGCACCCCGAGGTTGCCGCTGCCCTCAGCGTCAACGTCGTCGCCGCCTGACGATCGCTCGACTGAGCTGAGAAGGGGCGCGGGATTCATCCCGCGCCCCTTTGCCATGCGGTGCCCCGGGTGGCTGTGTCATGCGGTGCCCCGGGGAGCGCAGCCGGGCTACGCCCGGACGGCTCCCGTCACCAGCCAGGCGCCGGTGCGGGCGCGCAGCGCCATCGAGACTCCGCGGACCACCATGGCGAAGCCGATCGCGGCCCAGAGCCCGGTCAGCCCCTGGCCGCCGAACCACAGCGCCACCGGTGCGTAGAGCAGCAGCGTCGCCAGCATCGCCCAGGCCAGGTAGGGTCCGTCGCCCGCGCCCATGAGGACGCCGTCCAGGACGAAGACCACCCCGCACACCGGCTGCATCGCCCCGGCGACCACGAGCACCGGCAGCAGCTGCCGCTGCACCGCGGGATCGCTGGTGAACAGGGGCAGGTACAGCGCGTGCCCGGCGATCAGCAGTGCCCCGAGGACCACGCCCGACCCGACGCCCCACTCGACCATCCGCCGCGTCGCGGCCCGCGCGCCCGCCGCGTCGCCCGCGCCCAGCGCTCGCCCGATCAGCGCCTGCCCGGCGATGGCGATGGCGTCGAGCGCGAACGCGAGGAAGCTCCACAGCGACATCGCGATCTGGTGCGCGGCGATGGAGGTGTTGCCCAGGCGGGCGGCTACGGCCGTCGCGATGAGCAGGATCGCGCGCAGGCTCAGCGTGCGGACCAGCAGCGGGACGCCGGCCGTCGCGCCGGCGCGGATGCCGGGCAGGTCCGGGCGCAGGACGCTCCACCAGCTCCCCTCGCCGGAGTGGTTGACGCGGATGCCTCTGACCACCACGGTGAGGTAGGCGGCGGCCATGCCCCACTGCGCGATGACGGTGCCGAGCGCGGAGCCGGAGATGCCGAGGCCGGCGCCGTAGACCAGGGCCAGGTTGAGCAGCAGGTTCGAGGAGAAGCCGGCGACGGCGACGACGAGGGGGGTGCGGGTGTCCTGCAGGCCGCGCAGGACGCCGGTGGCCGCGAGCACGATCAGCATCGCGGGAATGCCCGCACAGCTGATCCGCAGGTAGTCCACGGCATAGGGTGCGGCGGTGGACGAGGCCCCGAACAGGCGGACCACGGCGGGTGCGACGGGAACGGCGACCGCGACGACCACGACGGAGATCAGCAGCGCCAGCCAGATGCCGTCGACGCCCTGCTTGAGCGCGGCCTGCCGGTCGCCGGAGCCGATGCGCCGGGCGACGGCCGCGGTGGTGGCGTAGGCGAGGAAGACGAAGACGTTGACCAGCGTCGCCAGCAGCGCGGCGGAGACGCCGAGCCCGGCGAGCTGCGCGGTGCCCAGGTGGCCCACGATGGCGGAGTCCGCCATCAGGAACAGCGGCTCGGCGATGAGTGCGCCGAAGGCGGGGAGGGCGAGCGCGAGGATCTCGCGGTCGAGGGGGCGCTGGCGCAGTCTCATGGTCCTACGGTAGTCATCCACAGGTAATGGGCGCAACTGCTAGTTGGTCATTACGTATGGCTCGGTGTCGGAGTTGCTCGTGCACCGCTTGTCATGATCTTCAGCCGCATTGTGAACTTTTTCTCGCGATGCTGCGGAGACGGGTGTCTTCGCAGGTCAGAGCGACCATTTCGGCGGCGGCGTGAGCTTGTCCACAGGTTGTCCCCCGCGTCGTGCACAGCCTGGGGGCAGTTCTCCACAGGTAGGGAGCAGTCATCCACACCCCCTGTGGATAACCATCTTGGCCATTGTCGGAGCCGTGCCGTTGAATGGACCGCTACGGCACGGTAGGGCGGCACGGCAGGGAAGGGCGGGACCGATGAGCGGGGCACCGTACGACGACGGCGGGTTCGAGGACGTTCCCCCGCCGCCGGAGGACGAGTGGCCCGCCCCGGGCGGCCAGGCCGGGGACGGCCCCGGCGACCGTCTGCCGTTCTCGCGCCGCCGCGACGGCGGTGGCGAGCGAGGCGGCGACCGCGGCGAGCGGCGTGGTGGCGGGGAGCGCGGTAACGGTTCTGCGGACGGCTCCGGCTCCGACGCCGGTTTCGAGCGCGTTCCGCCGCAGGACCTCGCGGCCGAGCAGTCCGTTCTCGGCGGCATGCTCCTCTCCAAGGACGCCATCGCCGACGTGGTCGAGGTCCTCAAGCCGGGCGACTACTACCGTCCGGCCCACGAGCTCATCTACAGCGCCATCCTCGACCTCTACGCCCGCGGCGAGCCGGCGGACCCGATCACTGTCGCGAGCGAGCTGGTCAAGCGCGGCGAGATCACCCGCGTCGGGGGGCCCTCCTACCTGCACACCCTGGTCAACTCGGTCCCCACCGCGGCCAACGCCGAGTACTACGCGGAGATCGTCCACGAGCGCGCCGTGCTGCGCCGCCTCGTCGAGGCCGGCACCCGCATCGCCGGCCTCGGTTACGCCGCCGAGGGCGACGTCGACGAGATCGTCAACCGCGCCCAGGCGGAGATCTACGCCGTCACCGAGCAGCGCACCAACGAGGACTACGCCCCGCTCGCCGACATCATGGAGGGCGCGCTCGACGAGATCGAGTCCATCGGCTCCCGCAGCGGCCAGATGTCCGGCGTCCCCACCGGCTTCGCCGACCTCGACTCTCTAACTAACGGCCTCCACCCGGGCCAGATGATCGTCGTCGCGGCTCGTCCCGCCATGGGTAAGTCCACGCTGGCGCTCGACTTCGCCCGTTCCTGCTCGATCAAGCACAAGATTCCGAGCGTCTTCTTCTCCCTGGAAATGGGGCGCAACGAGATCGCCATGCGTCTGCTGTCGGCGGAGGCGCGCGTCGCGCTGCACCACATGCGCACCGGGGCGATGACGGACGAGGACTGGACCCGTCTCGCCCGCCGCATGCAGGACCTCAACGACTCCCCCCTCTACATCGACGACTCCCCGAACCTGTCGATGATGGAGATCCGCGCCAAGTGCCGCCGCCTCAAGCAGCGCAACGACCTGCGGCTGGTCGTCATCGACTACCTCCAGCTGATGCAGAACGGCGGTTCGCGCCGGGCCGAGAGCCGCCAGCAGGAGGTCTCGGAGATGTCCCGAAACCTCAAGCTGCTGGCCAAGGAGCTGGAGCTGCCGGTCATCGCGCTCTCCCAGCTGAACCGTGGCCCCGAACAGCGCACCGACAAGCGGCCGATGGTCTCCGACCTCCGTGAGTCCGGCTCGATCGAGCAGGACGCCGACATGGTCATCCTGCTCCACCGCGAGGACGCCTACGAGAAGGAGTCCCCCCGCGCGGGCGAGGCCGACCTGATCGTGGCCAAGCACCGTAACGGCCCGACGGCGACGATCACCGTGGCCTTCCAGGGCCACTACTCGCGTTTCGTGGACATGGCCCAGAGCTGAGCCGGTCGCCCTACCCTGGCGCGATGGCCACCCCCGACGTTCTTACGACCGCCACCGCCCCGGCCACCGCCACGGGTGCCGAGGGCGAACCGCCGTTGCGGCCCCTGCCGCCGGGGGTCGCGGAGCTGCTGGACCGGCTGGCCGCGCCGTTGCGGCTCGTCGCGCATCTGCGGCTGGTGCACGACGTCGCGGCGCAGCTCGTCGCGTGGGTCGAACGGCACTGCCCCGCGCTGGTCCTCGACCGTGAGGCCGTGCTGTTCGGGGTTGCCACCCATGACATCGGGAAGACGCTGCACCCCGAGGAGCTGACCGGGCCGGGCTCCTGTCACGAGGAGCGCGGGCGGGAGCTGCTGCGGGCGCATGGCGTGCCGGACGCGCTGGCGCGCTTCGCCGGGACGCACGCCGTCTGGGGGTCCGTGCCGGTCGGGGTCGAGGATCTGCTGGTGAGCCTGGCCGACAAGGTGTGGAAGGGCAAGCGCGTCCCGGACCTTGAGGACTGCGTGGTGGCGGAGCTGCGCGCCGCGAGCGGCCGGGCGGCGTGGGAGGAGTTCCTGCTGCTCGACGCGTTCCTCGCCCAGGTCGCGGACGGCGCCGAGGCGCGACTGGCGTACCGGGCGGCGTACTCCCCGCACGCCGCCCGGTGACGTCCGTTTCCTTCAAGACCCGGGCGCGACCGCCGACCTAGGCTCGTCGGCATGGAGAACTCGAAGAGGACATCCGCGCCGCAGTTCGCCTTCGTCGGGCTGGTCGTCTCGGACATGGCCGCGTCGGTGGCCTTCTACCGGCGGTTGGGGTTGGGCTTCCCCGAGGGGGCGGAGGAACAGCCGCACGTCGAGGCCACCCTGCCCGAAGGGCTGCTGCTGGTGTTGGACACCGAGGAGACGGTCCGGTCGTTCCACCCGGAGTGGCGCGCGCCCGCGGCCGGCGGCCGGGTGGGGATCGCGTTCCGGTGCGAGGGGCCGGAGCAGGTGGACGCCGTGTACGAGGAACTGGTCGAGGCCGGGTATCACGGGCAGTTGAAGCCGTGGGACGCGTTCTGGGGGCAGCGGTACGCGACAGTGCACGACCCGGACGGAAACGGCGTGGACCTGCTGGCACCGCTCGAGTCGTCGGCGTCGTCAGCGGCGGCCGAGCAGGGCGGTCAGTGAGGAGCCGGTGAACTCGCGGACGTCGCGGGCGAAGTGGGCCTGGTCGGCGTAGCCGGTGCGGCTCGCGGTGGCGGCGAGGGGCACGCCGGTGCGGGCCAGGGCGAGCGCGCGCTGGAGGCGCAGGATGCGGGCCAGCGTCTTGGGTCCGTAACCGAAGGCGTCGAGCGAACGGCGGTGGAGCCGACGGGCGCCGAGACCGACGGTGTCGGCGGTCGCGGTGACGGATCGGCCCGCCGCGAGGGAGGCGACGACGGCGCGCAGCAGTGGGTCCGGCGCGGGCGCGCGGGCGGCGAGCCGCAGCGCGAGGTCCTCCAGCGCGGCTGCCGGATCGGGCGCGGCGTCGACGCGTTCGGTGATCTCGCGCACCTCGGCGGCCGGGAGCAGCCGCAGGTCGGCGAGGTCGACGCGGAGGTCCCGCAGGGCGTGGGCGGGGATGCCGAGCAGCGCGGGCGCGGTGCCGGGGTGGAAGCGGACGCCGGCCCAGGGGCCGGCCAGGCCCGGTCCTGACCGGTAGGCGTGGGTGTCGGGCCCGGCGACGAGGAGGCGGCCCTCGGTCCACAGCAGGTCCATGCAGCCGTCCGGCAGCACCGACGCCGTGCCGGGTGCCACCGGGACGCGGCCGCGCGTCCACACCACCGCGTCAGGGATCCGTGACGGCCGCTCGGCGTACTCGGCGTACCGGGAGTTCTCGGTGCTGGGCACACCACGAGGCTACGTCTCCGGAGGCCGCGCGGCATCGACGGGCGGGACCCCGGACGCGCACACCGCACACCGCGCGCCGCTCAGACCCCGGACGCGCACGCGCGCGCACCGCACACCGCGCGCCGCTCAGACCCCGGACGCGCACGCGCGCGCACCGCGCGGGGTCGGTGCGCGTCGCGGGCGCTTCAAGGTTCGCTGCGCAGACGGGAGATGAGCGCGTCGATGTCCAGGTGGCGGTGCTCGGTGCCGGGCGGAACGACGGCGGCGGACAGCTCGAGGAAGCGCTGGAGCTGGGCGGTCTCGCCGCGCAGCAGCGCCGCGTCCCGCCCGCTGCCGAGGGTGATCAGTACGGACTCCTGGCCGTGCGCTCCCGGTCCCGACGAGGGTGCGGGCCGGATGCGCACGTCCCCGAGGCCGCTGGGCCGGTCGAGGCCGTGGCGGAGTGTGTCGCGGGAGAGCACCCAGGTCACCGTGGCGGCCGGACCGGTTCGGCACTGCAGACGGACGGCGTAGGGGTCGGCCTGGGTGTAGGTCAGCCGCGCGGGGAAGGGGATCTCGGTGCCCGGCCCGGTGACGAGGTGCAGCCGGATCTCGGCGCCGCAGGCGACGCGGGCGGCAGAGTCGCCCTCGGCGGTCGGGGCGTGGTCGGCGGTCGGGGCGGGGGCGTGTCCGCGCTCGGATCCCGGCTCGGCCCGGGGGTGCGGCCTGGGCGGCCTGGCCGACGGGGCACGGTCGGCGGGGGGCTGTGGGGCGGAAGCCTGAGGAGACGTCATTGCTCGTGCCCTTCGGGGTCTCTGCGGTGCTTGCCGGGCAGGGGGCGGCCGTCACGCGGCGTCGGAAGCGGTGCGGCCCGCAGGCCCTTGGTCAGGCGGCGCCACTCCAGATCCGGCTCGCCGGGGACGGTGCGACCCTCGCGGTGCCAGGCCTTGGCCAGGCGCGCGTAAATGGGCTCCTCCTGCTGCTGTTGCCGGGCGCTCTGGCGCGGATGCGTCGGCGTCGGCGCCTGCTGCTGCCGAGGGGGCTGCCGAAACGTTTCTTCCGTTGGCGGAGAGGGGCTCAACGAGTCTGCCGTCATGCCTGGACCAACGACGTGGACGGCCCGGGGCAACTGTCGCGACCCGTTCTCACTCCTGGAGGAGAGGAATTAGCGGGCCCGTCACGCCAGGAAGATGGGCGAAAACGGGTCGAAAGCACCGAGTGCGAGCGCATATCGTCCTTGCCATGACGAGCCAGCCCACAGCCGAGCCCACGACAGAGTCCATGCCCGAGTCCGTGACCCAGTCCGTGACCGAGCCCGTGAGCGAGCCCACGAGCCGGCCGATGCCGCTGCGCGACCGCCTGCGCGACGCCCTCGCCGTCGCGATCAAGGCCCGCGACCGCCTCTCGACCTCCGTGCTCCGCGCGACCCTGGGTGAGATCGAGAACGCGGAGGCGGTGCCGACGGAGACGGCTTCCGGAGTGACCCGACCCGGCTCGCTCGCCATCGAGCAGAGCCCCGTCGGCGTCGGTGCGGCCGAGGTCGCGCGGCGCGTGCTGACCGAGGACGACGTGCACGCGATCGTGCGGGCGGAGCTCGCCGAGCGGGAGGCGGCCGCCGGCACCTGTCGCCGCGCCGGGCGTCCCGAGCAGGCCGAGCGGCTCCAGGAGGAGATCGAGGTCTTGGCCGCGTTCCTGCGGCTGTAGTCACGCCGGCGCGCGCCGGGTGGCTCGGGGCGGCCGCATGCTCCGGGCCAGGCGTTCGTGACGTCGTCGAGGCAGTCCGTGGCGATGGTGCGGATCAGCTCCTCCTTGCCGGGGAAGTAGCGGTAGAACGCCCCGGCCGACAGGCCGATCTCGTTCAACAGGTCCTGCATGGACGTCGCGTGGAAGCCGTTGGCGGAGAAGAAGCGGTGGGCGCCCACGAGGATCTGCTGTCGGCGCGCTTCGCTGTGCTCCTGGTCGCCGTGACGGGACATCGCCCACCGAAGGCGCCCGCGAAGCCCGTCGCCACCGGTGCGGCCTCTGCGACCGGTCTGCTGGGCGAGACCGGCCGGCTGAGCGCGGTCGGTGGACCGAGCGAGACCGGTGAGATCACGCAGATCCTTCCGGCGGGCACCACCGCGGTCACCAGCACTGCCGCCGCCCCCGCCGCCACGCCCCCCGCCGCCACGCCCCTCGACGTCACCGTCTGACCGGCGGCCCGCCGGGCGCCGGGCGCCGGGCGATTCCCGGGGACACCCCGGAAATCGCCTCGCCGCGCCCGAGCAGGGGGATTAGCGTTCGAGCCATGGCGAACCCTGGATCCGGCGTACCCGGCCGCACGACCACCATCGGCGACGACGACTTCACCGAGATGCTGCCGGAGACGCGGCGGGCCCTCGCGCACCGGCTCGCGGTCGCGCAGCGCGACGGGCGGCTGCCCGCCGTCGTGGCCACGGTGCTGCGGGAAGGCGAGAGGCGGTGGTGGGGCTCGCGCAGCATGGTGGACGGGCACGCGCCCGACCCGGACACGCAGTTCCGGATCGGCTCGATCACCAAGACCTTCGTCGCCGTGCAGGTGATGCGGCTGCGCGACGAGGGGCTGCTGAACCTCTCGGACCGGCTCGGGCAGCATCTGCCCGTCGTCGGCCCGGCCGTCGGCGAGGTGACGGTCCGCCAGCTGTTGTCGCACACCTCCGGGCTCACCAACGAGCCGCCCGGCCCGTGGTGGGAGCGGACCGACGGAGCGCTGCGCCCCGAGCTCGCCGACCTGTTGCAGCAGCCGCCGCTGCGGCACGAGCCGGGACGGCTCTTCCACTACTCCAATGTCGGCTTCGCGCTGCTGGGCGCGCTGGTCGAGCAACTGCGCGGGGACGACTGGTACACCGTGCTGCACCGCGAGGTGCTGCGGCCGCTGGGGATGCGTCGTACCACGGCGCTGCCGGAGGCTCCGCACGCGGGCGGCTGGGCGGTGCACCCGTGGGCGGACGTGATCCTCTCCGAGCCGCTGCAGCGGACCGGGCGGATGGCCCCGGCCGGAGAGCTGTGGTCCACGGCCGACGACCTGAGCCGCTGGGCGGCCTTCCTCGCGTCGGGGGACGAGCGGGTGCTGTCCGCCGGATCGGTGGCGGAGATGCGCGAGTGCCAGGCGGACGGCGAGGAGCGGTACGGGCTCGGGCTGGCGCTGCGTCAGGCGGGCGGCCTCTCCTTGGCCGGCCACACCGGCTCGCTGCCGGGGTTCCTGGCGATGCTGTGGATCGCTCCCGAGGAGCGGCTCGGCGTCGTCGTGCTGGCCAACGCGACCGCGAGCCCCGGCCCGGCCTTCGGTGAGCTGGCCACGGACCTGCTGCGGATCGTCGCCGAGCGCGAACCTCGGATCCCGGAGCCGTGGCGGCCGCTGACGTCCCGCGACCCGGAGGTGCTGGCGCTGACCGGGCCCTGGTACTGGGGGCCGGCCGGCTACGGACTGCGCCTGGTGGGCGAAGACGAACTGGAGCTGGCCCCGCTGACCGGCGCCGGCAACCGCGAGGCGCGGCTGCACCGCGCGGACGACGGGGAGACCTGGATCGCCGAGGGCGGTTACTGGCACGGCGAGCCGCTGCACGTCGTGCGCGACGCGAGCGGCGAGGTCACCCATCTGGACCTGGGCACCTTCGTGCTCACCCGGCAGCCCTACCCGTTGGACGGCCCGGTCCCCGGCGGGGTGGACTCCTCGGGCTGGCGCGCCGAGAAATGGTGAGATCCCTGGCGAAGGGGCGCAATTTGCCATCATCTGGAGAGAGCGGGCGACGAACAGGGACGACGGATCGCACGTATCGGTCGTGAGCGCCCGGATCGTATGGATCGGTACGGATCGGTACGGATCGCTGCGACGCGGAAGAGCGGAAGAGGCGAGCGATGGCGAGAAGGCGCGGCCGGGCCGCCGGCACTCCGGCGCAGTCCGAACCGACGGTTCCGAGCGGGCAGGGCGAGGAGCCGCGGCCGACCGCCCGGCCGGACGCGGCCGACACAGGTGCGACGCAGAGCAGCCGGGCGCACGCCCGCGCGGCGGAGGGGGAGACGCCCAGCGGCCCGGCCGGTGGCCGCGGGAGCGCGGGGCCGGAGCGCGCGCGGCTCGAGGTGGACGTCTTCACCGGGCCCGAGTCCGCCTTCTTCGCCACCTCCGCCCTGGTCCTCGGCCCGCGGCACGCGCTCCTGGTCGACACCCAGCTGACCCGCAGCGCCGGACGCGAGCTGGCGGAGTGGGTGGCCGGCAGAGCCCGTACGCTGGCCGCGATCGTGATCACGCACCCGCACCCGGACCACTACTTCGGCACCGAGGAGGTGCTGCGGCTCTTCCCCGGCACTCCGGTCTACGCCGACGCGGGCGTGATCGAGGAAATCACCCGCACGGGGCTGGCCAAGGTCGTGCAGTGGCAGCAGGTCTTCGGGGACGACGTCACCTCCGGGCCGATCGTCCCCGGGCCGCTGCCCACCGACACCATGCTGATCGACGGTTCTCCGGTGCACATGCTCGCGGTCGGCCAGGGCGACTGCGCGACGTCCACCGTCGTGCACGTCCCGGACGCGCGCACGGTGATCAGCGGGGACGTCGCCTTCAACGGCACCCACCTGTGGACCGCGGACACCACGCGCGCGCAGCGCGCGGACTGGCTGGCCAGCCTGGAGACCGTGCGCGGCCTGGACCCGGTGCGCGTGGTCGCGGGCCATCGCGCGCCAGGTCAGGACGACGACGCGGCCCGCGTTCTCGCCTTCACCGGCGACTACCTGCGCGAGTTCGACGCGCACCTGAGCGAGCACCCGGGCGACCCGGACGCCGTGATGGCCGCCGTCAACGAGACCTACGGCGAGCTGACCCTCCCCGGCATGCTGCACACCGGCGTCCACGCCAACACCTCCCGCTGACCGCGCGCGAAGCCTCGGCCGCAGGTCGTCGCCTGCGCACCCGGGGCCTGCGCGGGCCTGCGCGCCCGCGCGCTGGCGTTGACGTCGGGGTCAAGGTCTACGGTCGGGGCATGCGCATCGGCGAGCTGGCCCGGAAGGCGGGCACGACCACGCGGACGCTCCGCTACTACGAGGCGCGCGGGCTGCTGCCCGCCCGCCGCGGCGAGAACGGCTACCGCCGCTACGACGAGGAGGACCTGCGGCTGCTGCACCAGATCCGGCTGCTGCAGGACTTCGGCTTCGAGCTGGAGGAGACCCGTCCCTTCGTCGACTGCCTGCGCGCGGGCCATCCCAGCGGCGACTCCTGCCCGGCCTCGCTCGACGTCTACCGGCGCAAGCTCGACGAGCTCGACGCGGTGATCGAGCGGCTGCGGCAGGTGCGCGAGCAGATGGGCGCGCAGCTGGCCCGGGCGGAGCTCGAGGCGTCGGCGCAGCAGCCGCCCGCGCCGCGGTGCGAACTGACACAGGCCCCGAGCGGGCGCCGGGAGCAGGAGAGGGGACCGGACGATGACGCAGTCGAGTGAGCACGTCGCGGCGGTGACGGACGCGGACTTCGACGCACGGGTGCTGGCGAGCGAGCTGCCGGTGCTGGTGGAGTTCACCGCCGACTGGTGCCCGCCGTGCCGGATGATGGCCCCGGTCCTGGCCGAGCTGGCCGCCGAGCGCGCCGCCGACCTGCGCGTGTTCGCGCTGGACGTCGACACCAACCCGGGGACGCAGGGTCGCTACGGGGTGCTGTCCATGCCGACGCTCATGCTGTTCCGCTCCGGTGAACCGGTGTGGACGGCGGTGGGCGCGCGGGCCAAGCGACGTCTGGGCCAGGAGGTCACCGAGGCGCTGGAGCGCTGTGGAGTTCCGGGTGGGGGCGCGTCAGCGTAGCGCGTCGTCGGTCCGTGCGCCCCGTACTTCACGCTATTGGCAGGAGAACCCGTCACCCCGTGCCAGGCTCCAGGCAGGTACGGACCCGACGGGAGATGAAGCTCCAAGGTGTCGATCGGAAGCGCTCTCAATCGAAACAGCCGCTCCCGCACGCGCGGAGCGGACCGACGGAACGGGAAGGCGGGAGCGTCCGCCGAGGTCGTCGAGGAGCCGGCGGAGCCGGAAGAGCTCGACGCGTCGGTGATGGCGGCCCCTGAGGAGCCTCCCGAACCACCTGAACAGCCGGAACCGCCCCAGTCTCAGGCGCAGCCGGAACCGCAGACCGCGTTCGGGCCGACCGCGCCCGCCCCCTACGGGCAGCCCGCACCCTACGGGCCGTCGGCACCGTACGGGCCGGGCGCGCCGGGCGGGGCCGCGCCGGGCCAGGAGGTCGCGCCGCGGCCGTCCGGGTTCACCCCCTTCACCCCCATGATCGCCAACGCGCCCGCGCTGAACTGGGTGGGCCCGGACGACGCGTGGACGCGCGCGTGGGCCGTGCCGACCACGCCGGTCGAGCCGTCGGCTCCGCTGCCGATCCAGTCCGCGCCCCCGCCGATACCGCAGGGCATCCCAGCCGTGCCGTTGCCTCCTCCGCCGATGCCGCTGCCCGGCTCGGTGGTGGCGGTCGTTCCGCTGTCCTCCCGTCAGAAAGCCTCCTCCGTGCGGAAACCGCCCGTGTCGACGCAGCCCGCCGCGCCGCCGCAGCAGTCTGTCGTGCCGCCGCAGCACGCGTCGACGCCGATGTCGACGTCGGCCGCGACCTCCCCGGCCGCATCCTCCCTGGTCGGGTCCTCCAGTTCCGGGTCCTCCCGGGTTGCGACGTCCGCGACGGCGTCGTCCGCGGCCGCGCCGACCGGGGACGGCGGGTCGGTCGGGCCGACGCCGCAGGACATCGTGCTGATCCGGCGCAGCCTGGCCGCGGTCGAGCCGGTCGCGGACCGGGCGACGGCGCACTTCTACGCCGTGCTCTTCCTCTCCCGTCCCGAGCTGCGCGCGCTCTTCCCGGCGGCGATGGACGTCCAGCGGGACAAGCTGTTCCGCGCGCTGCTCGCCGCCGGTCGGGCCGCCGATGATCCGCCCACGCTGGTCGCGTACCTGGAGAAGCTAGCGCGCGGTCACCGCCGCTACGGCGTGCGGGACGAGCACTACGCGCCGGTCGGCGCGGCCCTGTGCGCGGCGCTGGAACGATACTGCGGTCGGGAGTGGAGCGAGGAGACCGCGCAGGCCTGGAGCCGGGTCTTCGGGGTGATCGCGCAGGTCATGATGGCCGCGGCGGCGCGCGACGCGCAGGCCTCGCCGGCCTGGTGGCAGGGGGAGGTGCAGTCGGTCGAGCCGGTTGCCCGCGACATCGCGGTGGTGACGCTGCGGACGGACCACCCGTACCCCTACCGCGCCGGTCAGTACGTCGGCATCGAGGTGCCGTGGTGGCCGCGCGTGTGGCGCAGTTACTCGCTCGCCTCCCCCTCGGCCGTGCCCGCGCGGCCGGGCGCGGACGGCCTGCTCCGGTTGCACGTGAAGGCCGTGCCGGCGGGCTGGGTCAGCAACGCGCTGGTGCACCGGGCGCAGCCCGGCGACGTCGTCCGACTCGGTCCCCCGCAGGGCCGCATGGTCGTGGACCCGCTCGAGCGCGACCCGCTGCTGCTGGTCGGCGGCGGCACGGGGATCGCGCCGCTGCTCGCGATCGTCGAGGAGCTGGCGCTGTCGGGCGCGCGGCGCACGGTCGAACTCCACTACGGCGTGCGCCGCGCGGAGGAGCTGTACGCGCTCCCGGCGCTGCGGGAGCTGGACCGGCGGCTGTCGTGGCTGTCCGTGCACAGCGCGGTCGCGGAACCGTCCCCGGGCGTGCAGCCAGTGCCCGGCACGGAGCGCGGCGCCCTCTCCGAGGTCATCGCCCGAAGCGGCCCCTGGGACGGCTACCGGGCCTGTCTGAGCGGGCCCTCGGCCATGATCCGGCGCACCCGCGCGGTGCTGCTCGACGCGGGTGTGCCGGCGGACCACGTGCTGTACGACCTGGAGGACGGCCAGCTGTAGGGCCGTCCTCCAGGCGCCGACGGCGGCGCGCGCCTAGGTCGCGCCGAGATCGTCGGCGAGCAGCGCCCTGACGCCCTCGATGTTCGCCGCCAGGTAGGCCCGCAGCGACGGAGGGACGACGTTCACCGCCGTCACGCCCTCGCGGGTGAACGGGAGGCGGACCACCTCGTACTCGCCCACCGGCGCGTCCACCTCGGGGCCGTGCCGACGGGCGAGGTCCATCGAGCTGAGCCTGCAGACGAAGAAGTGCTGCACCTTCACCCCGTGCGGGTGCAGTTCGGTTCCGTCCTCGTGATGGGTGTGGGAGACCGTGTCGACGAACGCGGGGACGATGTCCGTCGCCTTGCCGCCGAGCTCTTCGGAGAGCTCCCGGTGGAGGGCGTCGACGACGGTGGCGTCACTCGGCTCCATGCCGCCGCCGGGGGTGATCCAGTACGGAGGGCGGCCGGGTTTGGTCCGCTTGATCATGACGAGCTCGGGGCCGTCGGGGCCGTCGTCCAGAAGGATCGCGCGTGCCGTGCGCTTCACCACCGGACGCGGGGCGTGTCGGGCTGCTGTGCGAGTCGCGGGTTGTGCCACCACGTTGGGAGTGTGCCGCGGGGGGCGTGGAGTGAAACCCGATGCGACAACACGCCGTGGCGCAGAACCGCCGGGGGCGCCCGGGTGAGGAGTACACCGGAGAGGCAGACATCCCGTCCTCGCAGTGGGCATGATGTGGAGGAGTTGCGTCCATATGGCATATGCCCAGGGAGTTGAGATGGCCACGGAGAAGGCCGCGCCGACCCTGATCGGCTCGGTCCAGCGGGCTCTGCGGCTGCTCGAGGCCGTCGGCGCGCACCGCGACGGCGCGACCGCCAAGCAGCTCGCCCGCCAGGCGGGACTGCCGCTCGGCACCACGTACCACCTCCTGCGCACGCTCACCCACGAGGGATATCTGCAACGCCTCGACGGCCTGTACGTCTACGGCGAGGCGATCGGCGCTCTCGGCCGCCACCGCGAGGTGCGCGAGGGACGCGCGGCGATCGGCGCCGCGCTCGCGCTGCTGCGCGACGAGCTGGGTGCGGCGACGTACTTCGCCACCTACCGGGACGGCGAGCTCGACGTGGTCGAGGTCTGCGACGCGCCGGGCATGGAGGCCGTGGAGGAGTGGGCCGACTTCCGGGCCACCGGCCACGCGCACGCGATCGGACAGTGCCTGCTCGGCCAACTCGACCGGGAAGGACGCCTTGACTACCTCTCGCGGCACCGTCCGCAGTCGCTGACGCGGCGCACGGTGACCGACCAGAACGTCCTGCTGCGCCGCCTGGAGGGCCGCCCGCACGGGCGGCCGGTGCTGGAGCACCAGGAGTACATGCCGGGCGTCGTCTGCGCCGCGGTCCCGATCCTGATCGGCACGGCCGTCTGCACCGTGGCGCTCTCCCTGCCGGTCGCTCAGGCCCACCGCCTCCCGGCGGCCGCGGACCGGCTGGCGGCACGGGTCGGATCGGTGCTGGAACGGCTCTCTTTCAGCATTTGAAAACTTCGCTCTTGGGGCGGAGAGCGGACAAAAGCGACGATGGTCGCGCACGCTACGCAGTACCGAACTCACGACGGGGATCGAGAGGTACCGCAATGAAGATGCAGAGCCTGGTCAAAGGCCATCTGGTGATGAGCCTTCTGGTCTCCGACGAACTGGCCTTCGACACCGGCGTGGAGCTCGCCTACGATCCCGGCGACCCGCTGGCGATCCGCCTCACCTTCCACCTGCCGGGAGACCCGCCGGTCAGCTGGATTTTCGGCCGGGAGCTGCTGCTGGACGGGATCACCCGACCGAGCGGGGAGGGCGACGTCAGGGTCTGGCCCGTCGCGGGCCTGGACGAGGACTTCATGGACGTGTGCATCGAGCTGCGCTCCACGGAGGGCGCCGCGGTGCTCCGCTCCCCCGCCGTGCCGTTGATCTCCTTCCTCGGCCGGACCGATCGCGCGCTCCCGATGGGGCAGGAGCACACGACCGTCGACCTCGACCGCGAGCTGGAAGCCATCCTGGGGCGGTAGCCGTCGCCGCGCGGTCAGTCCTCGTCGCGGACGACCAGGTGCAGCGCCCAGGCCACGATGCTGATGAGCAGCGAGCCCAGCAGGGCCGGCAGGAAGCCCTCGACGTGGAAGTCCAGGCTGAGCCTGCCCGAGGCCCAGGAGGTCAGCCACAGCATCAGCGCGTTGATCACGAAGGTGATCAGGCCCAGGGTGAGGATGAACAGCGGCAGCGAGAAGAGTTTGACGAGCGGCTTGACGAAGAAGTTCACCACGCCGAAGACCAGGGCGACGAGCACCAAAGTCAGTGCCTTGTGCTGCCAGTCGCTCGCGGTCAGGTCGATGCCTTTGATGAGCCAGGCCGCCACGCCGATGGCCGCGGCATTGATCAGGGTCTTGAGTACGAACTTCATCATGCCGTGATCGTCGCAGCCGGTGACCGCCAGCGGTAGTACCGAAGGCTGGTTGAATGGCGCACATGAAGCTCTTCCGGATGGACGACCTCGACGCTGAGCGGTCCGCGAACGAGGGCGCTTACCTGCGCTTTCTGCGGGAACACACCATGTCCGCGGGACTGTACGCACTGAACGCCGGGGAACTGGACACCCAGGGTTCACACGCGCAGGACGAGCTGTACGTCGTGGTCAGCGGACGCGGGTCGATCACGGTGGGCGAGGAGAGCGCGATGGTGGCCCGGGGCAGCGTCGTCTTCGTCCCCGCGGGGGTGCCGCACCGCTTCCACCACATCAGCGAGGACCTGCGGGTTCTGGTGGTCTTCTCCCCGCCGGAGGGCTGATCCGAGGGGCGTTGTGAGGGTTCCCCCGACTGTCCTGATCAGGGTCTTATCCGGGTCTTCTCAGGGGCAGGAACCCTTCGTCGCGGCTTGTCGCGCCCGTACGATCGAAGACGTAAGCCAGGACACCCGAGGGGGAGGACGGACATCATGACTGAACTGTGGAAGGCACTCCCGGGTTGGGTGCGGAACATCGTGGTCCCGATCGCGGCGATCATCATCGCCTGGTGGGTGCTGTCGGCGCTGGTCGGCATCTTCTTCGGGCTGCTCGGCATGATCATCAAGCTGCTCGTGGTGGTCGCGCTGGGCGCGGTGGTCGTGATCCTGGTGAAGAAGGCGTCCAAGAGTTGACGTGAGCTGATGCGACGTCTCTGACGCGACGTCTGACGCGACGACTGTTACGGCGTCTGATGCGACGTCACGGCGAGGGGCCGGCTGCGGTGGCGGTCGGCCCCTCCGCCGTCACCGACGCCTGCGGTGGGACACCCTGCCGCGCGCCGGTGCGTCCTGGCTTTCGGGCTCGTCCGGGAGGTCCCGGGAGGCGACGAGGGCGGCCAGGGCGGTCGTCAGCGGGACCGATGCGATCAGACCGATGCTGCCGACGAGGGTGCGCACGACCTCCTCGGCGACGATCTCGCTGGTCGCGACTTGCCAGGCTCCCCGGTGCGAGAGCGAGAAGAGCAGCATCAGCGGCAGGGCTGCCCCCGCATAGGCCATGACCAGGGTGTTGACGGTGGACGCGATGTGGTCGCGGCCGATGCGGATCGCCGCCCGGTAGAGCGAGCGGGCGCCGAGGGACGGGTTGGCGGCGTGGAGCTCCCAGACGCTGCTCGACTGGGTGACGGTCACGTCGTTGAGCACGCCGAGCGAGCCGATGATGACGCCGGCCAGCAGCAGGCCCGGCAGTTGGATGCCGGGGAAGAGGGAGTGGACGAACGCCGTCTCGTCGGAGGTGTTGCCGGTGAGGCGGGCGAGCCCGATGAAGGCCTGGCCGAGCGCGCCGATCAGGGCCAGCGAGGCCACGGTGCCGAGCACGGCGACCGAGGTGCGGGCGGAGAAGCCGTGGCAGAGGTAGAGGGCCAGCAGCATGATGAGCCCGCCGCCCACGACGGCGACGGCGAGCGGCGGTTCGCCGCCGAGGATGGCCGGCAGAACGAAGAGGGCGAGCACCACGAAGCTGATCGCCAGCGCGACCAGCGCGGCCAGGCCGCGCAGGCGTCCGACGAGCACCACGGCGAGGGCGAAGACGCCCGCGAGCAGGGCGACGGGGAAGCTGCGGTCGGCGTCCTCGACGGTGTACTGGAGCGCTGCGGGGGCGCTCGGCGAGTAGTCCACGACGATCTTCTCGCCCGCCGAGTAGACCGCGGTCTGGTCGGGGGTGAGCGTCTGCGTGACGCTGCGGCCGACGTCCTTGCCGCTGGTCAGCTGGAAGGTGACGGCCGTACAGGTCCCGGAGTTCGAGCTGGTCGTGGCGCTCTGGCCGGACGCGGCCACCGACCCGGACCCGGACCCGGCTACGGACCCGGACCCGGCTACGGACCCGGACCCGGCTACGGACCCGGACCCGGCCGCGGACCCAGGCCCGGATCCTCCACAGGGCACGGAGCGGGTGGCCGTCACGGTCCCGCTCACGGTGGTCTGGTCGAAGCCGGTCCCGGTGGGGGCGTGCGCGGGCAGCGGGGCGGGCCACAGCAGCCACAGCCCGGACAGCACCGCCAGCGTGAACGGCACCAGCACCGCCGCCAGCAGCACGCGCAGCCTCGCGGACGCCGGGCTCGCCGGGCCGTGGTCGTGCGAGTGACCGTGGGGGTGCTGGTGCGGAGGGGGGTGTTCCGCCACGTGGTGCTCTGCCACGCGCGAACGGTACCGCCTGTCCACTGCGCAACACAGCCCTGGCCAAGCTCCGCCACTCCTCGCTACCGTGTTCACCATCTCATCTGTAGACGCGGGAGCTCGGAGCACCGGGCTGAGAGGACGCTGACCGGCCGTCCCCGACACGGGGAACGTCGCATGCTGCGTCGACCGCAGGAACCTGACCGGGTAATGCCGGCGTAGGGAGTAGTGGGTCTGATGACCACGCACGACGACACGCAGCAGAAGTCTGTCTCCGAGCAGGCCGCCACGGCCTCCAGCACCCAGGGCGGATATCCGACCCCGGCCTGGCGCAAGGCGTACCACCAGGGCTCCCGGCCCGATCTGCGCGTCCCGTACCGCGAGGTGCTGCTGAGCACGGGCGGCACCGTGCCGCTGTACGACACCTCCGGTCCGTACACCGATCCCGCCTTCGAGCCGGACGTTCGCCGCGGTCTGCCGCCGCTGCGCGACGCCTGGATCAGCCAGCGCGGGGACGTCGAGGACTACCACGGGCGCGAGCCGCGCCCGGAGGACGACGGCCTCAAGCACACTGCCCCGCGCGGCGTCGCCCTCACCACGGGATCGACGCTCGACAACCTCGACGCGGTCTTCCCCGGCCGTCCGCGCCGCCCGCGACGCGGACGCGACGGCGGCGCCGTCACCCAACTCGCCTACGCGCGGCGTGGGATCGTCACGCCCGAGATGGAGTTCGTGGCGCTGCGCGAGCAGATGGCCCCTGACGCCGTCCGCGAGGAGATCGCCGCGGGCCGGGCGGTACTGCCGGCGAACGTGAACCACCCGGAGTCGGAGCCGATGATCATCGGCTCGCGGTTCCTCGTGAAAATAAACGCCAACATCGGCAACTCGGCCGTCACCTCCTCCATCGAGGAGGAGGTGGAGAAGATGTCCTGGGCCACGCGATGGGGCGCGGACACCGTCATGGACCTCTCCACCGGCCGCAACATCCACACCACGCGCGAGTGGATCCTGCGCAACTCTCCCGTCCCGATCGGCACGGTGCCGCTGTACCAGGCACTGGAGAAGGTCGACGGCCGGGCGGAGGAGCTCAGTTGGGACGTCTACCGCGACACCGTGATCGAGCAGTGCGAGCAGGGCGTCGACTACATGACCGTCCACGCGGGCGTGCTGCTGCGCTATGTGCCGCTGACGGCCCGCCGCAAGACGGGCATCGTCTCGCGCGGCGGCTCGATCATGGCGGCCTGGTGCCTGGCGCACCACCAGGAGAACTTCCTCTACACGCACTTCGAGGAGCTCTGCGAGATCCTGCGCGCCTACGACGTCACGTACTCGCTCGGCGACGGGCTGCGGCCCGGCTCGATCGCGGACGCGAACGACGAGGCACAGTTCGCCGAGTTGACCACCCTGGGTGAGCTCGGCAGGGTCGCGCGCTCGCACGACGTCCAGGTGATGATCGAGGGCCCGGGCCACGTCCCGATGCACAAGATCAAGGAGAACATGGATCTCCAGAAGGAGATCTGCGACGAGGCCCCCTTCTACACCCTGGGCCCGCTGACCACGGACGTGGCGCCCGGCTACGACCACATCACCTCGGGCATCGGCGCGGCGATGATCGCCTGGTGGGGCACGGCGATGCTCTGCTACGTCACGCCGAAGGAGCACCTGGGCCTGCCCAACCGCGACGACGTCAAGACGGGCGTGATCACCTACAAGATCGCCGCCCACGCCGCGGACGTGGCCAAGGGCCACCCCTCCGCGCAGGCCTGGGACGACGCCCTCTCCGACGCCCGCTTCGAGTTCCGCTGGGAGGACCAGTTCAACCTGGCCCTCGACCCGGAGACCGCCCGCGACTTCCACGACGAGACGCTGCCTGCGGCCCCGGCCAAGACGGCCCACTTCTGCTCGATGTGCGGGCCGAAGTTCTGTTCGATGAAGATCAGCAAAACGGTGATGGACATGTTCGCCGGCGACGACGCGGCCCTGAACGGCGACGACGCGACCGTCGTGGCGGGGATGAAGGCCAAGTCCGAGGAGTTCGCCGCCCAGGGCCACAAGGTGTACCTGCCGGTGGTGGACTGACACCGCCGGGGACCGGCCTGCGCTTGCGTGGCGGGTCCCCGGGCCGGTCCTCTCCGGTCGCGCTGCCGCCGCTTGAACCCTGCTGATCAGTCGACTCACCCTGGTTGCCTGCGAGCACCCGGATCAAAGCTCGTCCGGGGCCGATGGTTACGCCCAAAGCGTGCATTTTCTGATCGTCGTTCCGGTGGTGCTCACTTCGCGTCCTGCAGGCACCAGCGCAGTTCGATCGTGTTGCCGTCCGGGTCCTGGAGGTAGACCGCACCCCCGAGCGCACGCCGTCCGGGCGGCCGGCGCCGAAGGGGCCTGTCGGCTCGACCTTCTCGGAGATGCTGAGCCTGGTCGCGTTGGGCCGAGGGGTGCTGCCGGTCGGCGAGCACTCCCGTCGCCACTCCCGCGCCCCGACGTCGCCTACGACCCGATCGACGACGCGCCGCCGATCGAACGGGGCCCGGTCTGGGGCGAGGTCGAACGCGGCAGGGGCGGCGCCCGCCGGCGGACCGAGGGCGACCAGATCGGTGTCGGCTGGCTGATGTACAGCCGTGGTCCAGCCGCGGGTGTGAGCAGGATCGCCGGACCCCGTGCCGCCGGAGAATTCCGGCGGGGCGGGGTTCGCCGTTCCGAAGGCCTTTCCGCCGCTCCCCCGGGTGCGCCGGAAGCCTTCCCGTTTGCGCACTTCAGAGCCCTGGCGGGGAGGTGTCCGACGGTTGGATAAGCGCTCGCTTTCCCGGTGCGGGCGCTTACTGTAGGGGGCATGAGGATTGGAATCGTGGGTGCCACTGGTCAGGTCGGCGGCGTCATGCGCCGGATTCTGGAGGAGCGCGACTTTCCGGTGACGGAGCTGCGGCTCTTCGCCTCGGCGCGCTCGGCCGGGTCCACGCTGCCCTGGAAGGGCGGCCAGATCGTCGTCGAGGACGCCACCACGGCGGACTGGAGCGGGCTCGACATCGTGCTCTTCTCGGCGGGCGGTTCGACGTCCAAGGCGCTGGCGGAGAAGGTCGCCGCAGCCGGGGCCGTCGTGATCGACAACTCCTCGGCCTGGCGCGGCGACCCGGAGGTGCCGCTGGTCGTCTCCGAGGTCAACCCGCACGCGGTGGCGAACCGCCCGAAGGGCATCATCGCCAACCCGAACTGCACCACGATGGCGGCCATGCCGGTGCTCAGGCCGTTGCACCAGGAGGCCGGGCTGGAGGCGCTCGTCGTCGCCACGTACCAGGCCGTGTCGGGTGGCGGGCTCGCCGGTGTCGCCGAGCTGTACGAGCAGGCGTGCAAGGTCGCCGAGGCCGCCGACCAGCTGGCCTTCGACGGCGAGGCGGTCGAGTACCCCGAGCCGCAGAAGTTCGCCAAGCCGATCGCGTTCAACGTGCTGCCGCTGGCCGGCTCGGTGCAGGACGACGGCTCCAACGAGACCGACGAGGAGCAGAAGCTCCGCAAGGAGAGCCGGAAGATCCTCGAGATCCCCGAGCTCAAGGTCTCCGGCACCTGTGTGCGCGTCCCCGTCTTCACCGGTCACAGCCTGCAGATCAACGCGCGGTTCGCGCGTCCGATCTCGCCCGCGCGCGCGTACCAGCTGCTGGCCGACGCTCCGGGCGTCGCCGTCTCCGAGGTGCCGACCCCGCTGGAGGCGGCGGGCAAGGACCCCTCCTTCGTGGGCCGCATCCGCAACGACGAGACCGTCGACAACGGCCTCGCGCTCTTCGTCTCCAACGACAACCTGCGCAAGGGCGCCGCGCTGAATGCGGTGCAGATCGCCGAGCTGGTCGCCGCCGAACTCGGCCGCTGACCCTCTCGGGGCGGAGCCGCACGAACGGCTCCGCCCCGACTTGCCCTGTCCCGCCCTGTTGCGCAGCCTTCCGCCCTGTTCCGCCCGCGCTAGTCGTCCGCGTTGGGGAGGAAGCGGCCCGTCGGGCCGGGGCTGGTGAAGTCGGGGGAGGAGAAGCCGGGCGAGGTGAAGTAGACCTCCTCCTCCCGTTCCTCCTCGGGCTTCTCCTGGCCGTGGCCGTCGGTGATGCCCTCCACCCCCGGGCTGGTGAAGCCCGGGCTGGTGAAGCCGAGCTTGGGGCTGTGCCGGACGAGGTCGACGCGGGTGTGGCGCTGCGCCGCCTCCGTGGCTATCGCCGCGGCGCGGGTGGCGAGCTCCGCCTCCAGGAAGGGGAGGACGCCGCGAGCACGCAGCGCCGCGCGCCAGACCTCCCGCGCCTTGGCGACCTCGGCCGCCAGCTCTGGCTGTGGGACTTCGGGCGCGACCGCCCCGTCGCGCTTGGCGGTGAGCACGAGGGCGACCGTCGCGACGCCCAACGCCGCAGCGCCGACCGCCGCCAGTGCACCCGCCGCGGTGAAGAGTTGGCGGCCGAGGGGGAGCGAGGGCGAGCCGGCCCGGACGGCCAGGCCGATGAGCCAGAGGGCCAGCGCACTGGTCCAGGCGAGGACCGGCGCGAGCACCGCGGCCATGGGGCCGAGGCCCGCGCGGCGGCCCGCGTCCAACGGCGTACCGGGCTCGACCCACTGGGCCGGGTCCGTGCTGCCGAGGCGGTCGGTGTCGGGGCCCGCGCCGATCTGGGCGGCCTGCTGGCGCAGCGCGAGCAGGTGCGCGTACTCGGGCGCGGCCTGGGCCGCGACCTCGGGCAGCTCGCGCATGGCGCGGTCGTGCAACTGCTGGGTCGTGATGGCGCCACGCGTGGCGCGCACCGCGTCGCGGATGTGCGAGGCCTGCAGGGCCTCGTCCAGGATCCGCACGTAGTCGGGCTTGTCCTCGGCGAGTAGCTGCGAGGCGGTGTCCATGGTTCTGCTCCCCCCGTGGAAGTGACGGCCGTTCATGGCTCAGCCGGGGGTTATGGGCTGTTAACGGACATGCTAGGGGCGAGAGCTGACAGATCGACAGTCGGTTTCGCGAATTTCCGCGTCAGGAGTGGCCCGAGTTGCTTCTGGCAATTGCCCGAAGCAACTCGAAGTCAACTCGAAAGCAATGCGAAAGCAACCCGGCGCAATTCGAACGGCGTCGCTCAGGCCAGTGGCAGGCGGGCGATGAGCAGCTTGCCCTCGCCCTCCATGGTGACGCCGCCGTCCATGGCCACCGCCAGGTCGTCCGCGTAGACATGCGGCCCGGTGACCTGGACGCCCGAGTGGCCGTCCTCGGTGGGGGCCTCGCCCAGCAGGTACGGGATCGGGCTGTGGCCGTGGACGATGCGGCGGCCGCCGAAGACCGCCAGCAGTTCGCGCGCCGCCTCCGGGCCGGACTCGCCGCGGAACGCGAAGCGCTTCGTCATCCGCCGGAAGCAGTCCCACCATTCTTCCGGGTCACCCTGGTTGAGCACCTCGCGGATCGCGTCGTTGACCGCGACCACCGAGTCGCCGTACTCCAGGTAGGCGGTGGTGTCGGAGTGGACGAGCAGGTGGTCGTCCTCGATCGTCATCGCGGGCAGCCGGGAGAGCCAGGCGACGTGGTGGTCCTCCAGGCGCTCCATGTCGTGCGGCTGGCCGCCGTTGAGCCGCCACGCGGCGAGGAAGGAGGCGGTGCCGGCGCTGGAGTGGACGGGCTCCTCGCCGTAGCGGTCGGCGCCCAGCAGCAACAGCTCGTGATTGCCCATCAGGGCTCGGCAGTAGCCGCCGTCCGCGGCCGCCTCGGCGGCCAGGCGCATCACCAGGTCGATCACGCCGATGCCGTCGGGGCCGCGGTCGGTGAAGTCTCCGAGGAACCAGATCCGGGAGCGGCCGGCGCTCCAGTGGCCCTCGGCGTCGATGAGCCCCTGCTCGTGCAGGCCGTCCAGCAGGTCCTGCAGATAGCCGTGGACGTCGCCGATGACGTAGAGCGGGCTGTCCGGGCCGCCGGGTAGCGAGTCGAGCGCGGGCGCCGGCGCGGGCGCGGGGACGGCCGGCTGCTCGACGATGGGCGCGCCCAGCTCCAGCGTCGGCGGGTCCTGCGGCGGGACCGTGGGCATCGGCGGCGCGACGGCCGGGTTGGCCGGGACAGTGGGCGCGCCGAAGCCGACCGGGACGGCCGCAGCCGCGGGGGCCGGCGGAACGGGCGGAACGGGAGGACCGGGAGGAGCGAAGAAGTCGAACGTGGACCCGTCCGCTGCCTGCGCGGCGTGCGGGCCTGGGTCCGGCTGGTCAGGCCAGGCGGGACGGTCCACGGGTGTCATGACGCCCATCGTATAAAGCCGTCCTTCCCGGCGTCCGCACCTGGGAGGGATCAGCCCGGCGAATTCGTTCATCGATCGAAGGGGCAACGCGGAGCAACAGTGGGCAAAAAGGGCAGGTCAGTCGGGCGCGGCGAGGGTGATTCCCGCGACACCCGCCGAGACGCCTGCCACGGCAACTCCTGTGGCAGCTCCCGCAACCGCTCCCGCAACCGCTCCCGCAACCGCTCGCGCAACCGCTCCCGCGAGCGCTCCGCCGACGACCCGCGCGACGACCCCCGTGGCATCCCCCCGCCTCACGTCTCCCCGGGCGGCCGCGGGGCCGAGACCGTGGTGCGCGGGCTGCGGCGCTGGGAGGAGCGCCGGACGATCAGCTCGGTCGGCATCAACTGGCCCGAGACGTTCGGGCCGCCGTCCGCCCGGTCGGTCGCGGACGGGTCGTCCGAGCTCTCGTCCTCCGAGCCAGGGCCGATCGAGGCTTGGCCGACCGAGGGCCGGTCGCTCGAGCTCTGGCCCTCGATCGCGTCGATCAGCAGGTTCACCACCGTCGTGCCGATCCGGCGGGGCTTGAGCGACAGCGTTGTGATCGGCGGCTCGGTGGCGGCGTAGACGGCGCTCTCACTGCAGCAGACCAGCAACAGATCGTCGGGGACGCGCAGATGGTAGCGGCGCGCGGCGGCGAGCAGGTCGGTGCCGTTCGGGTCGAAGAGGCCGTAGACGGCGTCCGGCCGGTCGGGTCGGGCCAGCAGTCGGTCGGCGGCGACGGCCCCGGCGCACGGGTCGTGCGCGGGATACGCCTCGTACAGCGGCTCCTGGCCCACGGACCGGCACCAGCCGAGGTACGCCTCGGTGCTGAGCCGGGTGTAGGTGTCGGTGCTGGTGCCCGTCAGCAGCCCGATCCGACGGGCCCCCGCCTGGGCCAGGTGGTCCAGGATGCCGAGGACGGCGGCGTGGTGGTCGTTGTCGACCCAGGCCGTGACGGGGCAGTTGCCCGGCTTGCCGTCGCTGACCACCGGCAGGCCCTGCCGGTACAGGTCGGCCACCATCGGGTCGTGGTCGGAGGGGTCGATCACCACCGTGCCGTCCAGCGCGACGTTGCTCCACACGTCGTGCCGGGAGGACGCCGGGAGCACGACCAGCGCGTAGCCGCGGTTGAGCGCCGCCGAGGTGGCCGCCCGCGCCATCTCCGCGAAGTAGGCGAACTCCGTGAAGGTGAAGGGCTCCTGGCCGTAGGTCGTGACCGTCAGGCCGATCAGGCCGGAGCGGCCGGTGCGCAGGGTGCGCGCGGCGGCGGAGGGGCGGTACCCCAGCCGCTCGGCGACCTCGCGGACCTTGGTCCGGGTCTCGTCGGGCAGCCGGCCCTTGCCGTTGAGAGCGTCGGAGACGGTGGTGATCGAGACCCCGGCGGCCGCCGCCACGTCCCTGATCCCGGCACGCTCCAGGCGGCGGGTGCGGGTGGTGGTCCGCCGGCCGTGGTGATTCGCTGCTGCTGTCATGTCTGGCCGATCGTAAGGCGCGGAACTCTCAGAAGGGGCTGGTCTGTCCGGAAACATCACGGATGACGGAGATACGTTTCTCCATGAACATTCGCGCCATTTCTCCTTGCACCAACGACCGTTTCGCCCCCGATCGCCTGCGTTTTGGTCATGCACTCACGGTGTCGCCCACCGAGTCTTCGCGGGCCCGTATCGGCACATGTCACTCGCATGGGTGAGGTTCACCCGGTCGGCTCGTATGGTGATCTCGACCGGTTACGGCGAAGGCGCCGCGCGAGCAGTGATCCTGCGGGGCGCGGCCCCCTCGCGATTCTCTGGAGGAAGACCACGGTGAGCAGCGAAACCACCCCCGGCCCGCGCCTGCGCGAGGCCCTCAAGGGCATCCCCGCCTACAAGCCCGGCAAGCCGGCGCAGGGCGCCGAGGGCGCCCCCGCCTTCAAGCTCTCCTCCAACGAGAACCCCTACCCGCCGCTCCCGGGCGTCCTGGAGGCGGCGACCGCCGCCGCGGGCAGCTTCAACCGCTACCCCGACATGGCGTGCGCGGGCCTGATCGCCGAGCTGGCGCAGCGCTTCGGCGTGCCCGAGACGCACGTAGCCACCGGCACCGGCTCGGTGGGCGTCGCCCAGTCGCTGCTCCAGGCGACCTCTGGTCCGGGCGACGAGGTGATCTTCGCCTGGCGCTCGTTCGAGGCCTACCCGATCATCACCCAGATCAGCGGCGCCACGTCCGTGCGGGTCCCGCTGAGGGCGGACGAGACGCACGACCTCGACGCGATGCTCGCCGCGGTCACGCCGCGGACCCGCCTGATCTTCGTCTGCAACCCGAACAACCCGACGGGCACGGTGGTGCACCGCGAGGAACTGGAGCGCTTCCTCGACGCGGTGCCGAGCGACGTCCTGATCGTCCTGGACGAGGCCTACAACGAGTTCGTCCGTGACGAGGAGGTCCCGGACGGCGTCGAGATCTACCGCGACCGCCCGAACGTCTGCGTGCTGCGCACCTTCTCCAAGGCCTACGGTCTGGCCGGTCTGCGGGTCGGCTTCGCCATCGCCCACGAGCCCGTCGCCCAGGCGCTGCGGCAGACGGCCGTGCCGTTCGGCGTCAGCCAGCTCGCGCAGGATGCGGCGATCGCCTCCCTGCGGTCGGAGGAGGCACTGCTGGAGCGGGTCTCCGCGCTGGTCGCGGAGCGCGAGCGGGTCGTCTCCGCGCTGGTCGCCCAGGGCTGGACGGTCGCGACGACGCAGGCGAACTTCGTCTGGCTCCGCCTGGGCGAGCGCACGGCCGACTTCGCGGCGGCCTGCGAGTCGGCGGGCGTCGTGGTCCGCCCCTTCGCCGGCGAGGGCGCGCGCATCACCATCGGCGAGACCGAGGCCAACGACCTCTTCCTGCAGACGGCGGAGCTCTTCCGCAAGTCGCTGTAGCCGCACCGCCTCAGGGGCGCGGGCGGCTGAACGAGCGACACGTCAGGGGCGCGGGGAACTGCGCGAGCAACCACCCGGTGAGGGTGGCCCTGTTCGCTCGGCGATTCACCACTCACGGTGGCTTGTCGCGCAGTTCCTCGCGCCCCTGACGTGTGCAACTTCCTGCGGGAGCGCGTCGAAGCGGTCGCGTTACGCGGTGGCCGAGGCGGAGGGGGAGGCGCCCGGGGAACGGGTGGGCAGGAGAGGCTTGCAGGTGTTGTACGCCGCAGCCGTCTTCGGGTCCGCGGTGTTGAGCGCGCGGAAGCCGCCCTTCGTCGGGAGGGTGACGCCGTGGTCCTTGAGGCAGCTGGTGAACGCGGCCATCGCGGAGGAGTTGAAGCCGCCGCGACCGCCGCCGAAGCCGCCCTTGGGGCGCAGCGAGGCGCAGGCTTGCATCGCGGCCTGCATGGTCGGGTTGGGCGAGGAGCCGCCGAACGCGCCGCCGCCGAAGCCTCCGAAGCCGCCCCCGCCGCCGTAGCCACCGCTCGGGCGGCCGCTCGGGCGGCCCGTCGGCATGGTCACGCCGTGCTGGCTGAGGCAGCTGCGGTAGGCCTGCATCGCCGCGCCGCGCGTGGACGCGGATGCGGCGGGGGTGGAACCTGCGGCCGTCGCCCCCGAGGAGCTGGAGCCGCAGGCGGACAACAGCAGGGTGCTGAGCCCGAGCAGCCCGGCTGCCGCTGCGGCCCGAACGCGAGTGCGGTGATTCGTCATGGACTCGAAGGAACCGCACAGCCATGGTGACCTGCTGGGCGCATGCTTCGAATCCCCTGGGAGCGGGTGCCTCCGGGAAGGTGCCCGAAGGGGCTTAAGTCCGAAATACAGCGCTCTGCCAGCTATCGGCACACGGGGAACTCCCAGTTTCCTCCCAGAGCCCGCTGGGCCCGCCCCGTCAAGGTGTCCGCCATGAAGGTGCTCCCACGACGGCGCAAGGCCGTCCTGTTGAACTCCGTGCTCGCCACGGCGCTGCTGGCTGTCGGCGGCGTCGCGTGGGCGACCGTGGCGCAGGGCTCCAGCAGCACCAGCTCCACCGCCACCACGCGTACCGCGACCGTCCAGCGCGGCACGGTCCTCGCGACGGTCTCCGGGTCGGGCACACTGACCTCCCCGTCGGACGCCGGGGTGAACTTCACCACCGGCGGCACGCTCACCGAAGTCGACGTCACGGCCGGACAGAAGGTCTCGGCCGGCCAGGTCCTCGCCAAGGTCGACGCGACCTCGGCCGACGAGACCCTCAGCAACGCGCAGGCCCAGCTCAACGCCGCGCAGGCCAACCTCACCCAGGTTGAGGCCGGCCAGACCCCGGCCACGAGCTCCGGCTCCGGCAGCGGCGGCTCGGGATCCGGCTCCGGCGGACGCGGCTCCACCGCCACGACGCCGACGCCCGCTCCGACGCCGACCGTCAACCAGTCCCAGCTCGCCAACGCCGAGCAGCAGGTCACCTCCGCGGAGAACTCCGTCGCCGCCGCCCAGCGCGCCGTCGACGGGACGGTGCTGAAGGCCCCGGTCTCGGGCACGGTCGCCTCCGTCGCGGGCAAGGTCGGCGACTCCGTCTCCGGCAGCGGTGGCTCTGGCAGCAGCGGCTCCGGCTCCGGCTCGGGCGGCTCCTCGTCGAGCTCCTCCAGCACCCTGTCCGGCTTCGTCGTGATCACCAACCCGTCCGGGATGGAGGTCAGCGCGGACTTCTCCGAGAGCGACGCGCTGAAGCTCAAGGCGGGTCAGGCGGCCACGGTGACGCTGAACGCCGACACCTCGCAGGTGCTCAACGCCAAGGTCGTCTCGATCAGCTCGCTCCCCGTGAGCAGCTCCGGCAGCGGCGGCGGCAGCTCCTCCAGCGGGGCCGTCCAGTACGCCACGCTCCTGGCGATCTCCGGCGACACCTCGAACCTGCGCACCGGCCTCAGCGCCAGCGTGCAGGTGGTGACCGGCGAGGCCTCCGGCGCGCTCTACCTGCCGACCTCGGCGATCAACGGCACCGGCGCCAACGCCAGCGTCAACGTGGTCCAGTCGGACGGCACGACCAAGCGCACCCCGGTCACCCTCGGCGTGCAGGGCGACACCGACGACCAGATCGTCTCCGGCGTGACCGACGGCCAGAAGGTCCAGATCACCGTCGTGTCGACGTCCGGCTCCAACGGCTTCCCGAGCACCGGCTTCCCCGGCGGCTTCGGCGGTGGTGGCGGCGGCTTCGGCGGCGGTCGCGGCACCCGCGGCGGCGGTGGCGGCAATGGCGGTGGCGGCGGAGGCAGGGGATGAACCCGACGCCCGTCATCGCGGCGCGCCGGCTCGTCAAGACCTACGGCATGGGCGACGCGGTCGTCCACGCACTGGCCGGCGTCGACCTGACGGTCCACCAGGGCGACTACGTGGCCATCATGGGAAGTTCCGGCTCCGGCAAGTCGACGCTGATGAACATCCTCGGCTGCCTGGACGTGCCGACCACCGGCCGCTACCTGCTCGACGGCATCGACGTCGGCGGGCTGGACGAGCGGCAGCTGTCGCTGGTCCGCAACCGCAAGATCGGCTTCATCTTCCAGTCCTTCAACCTGGTTCCGCGCACCAGCGCGCTCGCCCAGGTCGAGCTGCCGCTCGCCTACGCGGGCGTCAAGGCGGCCGAGCGGCGACGCCGCGCGATGGCCGCGCTGACCATGGTCGGGCTGGCCGAGCGGGCCGAGCACAAACCCAACGAGCTCTCCGGCGGCCAGCAGCAGCGTGTCGCGGTCGCCCGCGCGCTGGTGACCTCACCGGCGATGCTGCTGGCGGACGAGCCGACCGGCAACCTGGACAGCCACAGCACCAAGGAGGTCCTCGGCATCGTGGACCGGCTCAACGCGTCCGGCCGCACGGTCGTGCTGATCACGCACGAGGACGAGGTCGCGCACCACGCCAAGCGCGTGATCCGTCTTGTCGACGGCCTGATCATCAGCGACGTGCGGCAGGCGCCCGTCGAGGGCCCGCCGCCCGCGCTGGCCGGCACGCTCACCCAGGGAGGCGTGCGATGAACCCGCTCGAGACGCTGCGCTTCGCGGTGCTGGGGCTGGCCGCCAACAAGGTCCGGTCCGGGCTGACCATGCTCGGCATCCTGATCGGCGTCGCCGCCGTCATCCTGCTGCTCGCGGTCGGCAACGGCTCCTCGCAGGCGGTCAAGGACTCCATCGACGCGCTGGGCACCAACGCGCTGACCGTCAGCTCCGGGGCCGGCTTCGGCGCGCAGTCGACGGCGACCAGCACCAAGCCGCTCACCCTCGCCGACGCCCAGGCGCTCGCCGACCCGAGCAAGGCGCCGGACATCAAGGGCGTCGCGCCCGAGGTGCAGACCTCGCAGACCGCCCTGTACCAGGGCACCTCGCACACGGTCACCTCCGTCATCGGCACCTACCCGGCCTACTTCGAGGCCTCCAACAGCAAGGTCGTCAAGGGCGACTACTTCAGCAACGACGACGTGCTGGCCTCGCGCAAGGTCGCGGTGATCGGCTCGACCACGGCGACCGACCTGTTCGGCACGGACTCGCCGATCGGCAAGAAGATCGTCCTGGGCGGCACCCCGCTCACGGTCGTCGGCGAGCTGGCCACCAAGGGCAGCGGCACCGGCTTCCAGGACCCGGACGACGTGATCATCGCGCCGCTGCCGACGGTCCAGAACGCCTACACCGGCTTCGGCTCGCTCAGCCAGGTCCTGGTCGAGGCGAACTCCGCCGACACCACCGCCCAGGCGCAGAACGAGATCACCACGGTCCTGATGGGCACGCACGGCATCAAGGACCCCTCGGCGGTCGACTTCCGCGTCAGCAGCCAGACCACGCTGCTGTCCACCCGCAGCTCCACCACGCAGACCTTCACCGTGCTGCTCGGCGCGGTCGCGGCGATCTCGCTGCTGGTCGGCGGGATCGGCATCACCAACATCATGCTGGTCACGGTCACCGAGCGGACCCGGGAGATCGGTATCCGCAAGGCGATCGGCGCGCCCAGGGGCGCCATCCTCAGCCAGTTCCTGGCCGAGTCGACGCTGCTCTCACTGGTCGGCGCGGGGCTCGGCGTGCTGGCGGCGCTGGTCGGCGCGCACTTCACCATCGTCGGCATCAAGCCGGTGGTGATCCCGGCCTCCGTGTGGGGTTCGTTCGGGATCGCGGTGGCGATCGGCCTCTTCTTCGGCAGCTACCCGGCCAGCCGGGCGGCCGGCCTGCGTCCGATCGAGGCGCTGCGTCATGAGTGATCTTTTCCCGACCCAGGAGGAAACCGTGGACCTCGAACTGGCTCAGTCCGAGCCGGTGGAATCACCGGAGGACATTCTCGCGGAGCCGCCGGACGCGCTGGACATCACCGCGGAGCTGGCCGCCCCGCCGCGCCGGAAGCTGCCCTGGCTGACGCTGCTGCTCTGCGGCGGCCTGGTCGCGGGCGCCGGCTTCGTCGGCGGGGTGCTGGTCGAGAAGAACCAGACGCCGACCTCCTCGTTCGGCGCCTCGGGCCGCAACTTCAGCGCGTCCGGCCGCACCGGCACGGGCGGTGGCGGCGGTTTCGGTGGCGGCGGTTTCGGGGGAGGCGGCTTCGGCGGCAGTTCCGCCGGTGGCGGCACGACCATCGGCACCGTGAAGCTCGTCGACGGCTCGACCATCTACGTCACCGACACCTCCGGCAACATCGTCAAGGTCACCACCGGCGGTTCGACCAAGGTGAGCATCGCCCAGTCCGGCAAGGTCAGCCAGCTCAAGCCCGGTGCGACGGTCACCGTGCGGGGCGCCGCGGACTCCAGCGGCGACGTGGCGGCGACCACCGTGACGCAGGTGGGCGGCTGAACTCGCACAGCGTTCACTCATGCACTCCTCATCAACGGCCGTTAGCCTGCCGCTGCCGGCATCTCCGGCACGACCGGCCCAGCCAGACCAGCAACCACCGGGGGCGCCCATGGACACCGCCGAGGCCAGCCTGCTCGTCGTGGACGACGAGCCGAACATCCGCGAGCTGCTCTCCGCCTCGCTCCGCTTCGCCGGTTTCCGGGTCGCCTCCGCGGCGACCGGGGCCGAAGCCGTCGCCGCCGTGCAGCGGTCCCGCCCCGACCTCGTGGTGCTGGACGTGATGCTGCCCGACGCCGACGGCTTCACCCTGGTGAAGCGGCTGCGGGACGACAGCGACCGGGGCAAGATCCCGGTGATCTTCCTCACCGCGAAGGACGGCGTCGAGGACAAGATCAGCGGCCTGACCGCGGGCGGCGACGACTACGTGACCAAGCCGTTCAGCCTGGAGGAGCTGATCGCCCGGATCCGGGCGATCCTCCGCCGCACCGGCGGTCCCGCCGACGACGGCCGACTGGTCGTCGCCGACCTGGAGCTGGACCTCGTCGGCCACCAGGTGCACCGGTCCGGGCGGCCGGTCTCGCTCTCGCCGACCGAGTTCAAGTTGCTCGAGTACCTGATGACCAACACCGGCCGGGTCGTCTCCAAGATGCAGATCCTCGACCACGTCTGGGCCTACGACTTCGGTGGAGACCTCAGCATCGTCGAGTCCTACATCTCCTACCTGCGCCGCAAGATGGACTCGGGGGCCGAGGGGGCGCCGAAGCTGATCCACACGGTGCGCGGGGTCGGTTATGTCCTTCGCCGACCGGCTGCGTGACCAGGTGCGCCGTGGGCGCACGCCCAGGGGCCTTCCCCGACCTCCCAAGGTGCGGGGGCGGATCTCCCTGCGCGTGCGCCTGCTCGCTCTCGCGATCGCCCTGGTGGCCCTCGGCCTCGTGGTGAGCGACACGCTCGTCCTCGGCAGCGTCCGCAACGAGCTCGTGCAGCGTGTGGACAGTCAGCTGCAGCGCTTCGGCGACACCGCGGTGCACCGCGTCGCGAGCCCCAAGCGCCCGTTGCCGCCGGCCGGCGGAGTCCGCCGCGCCTGGCTGCCAAGCCAGTACGTGGTCACCCAGATCGACGCGAACGGGCACTACAGCTCGCTGCTCACCCAGCCGGTCGAGCAGGGTGACCCGCTGCCCTCGCTCCCGACGCTCGACGCCGCCCAGCTCGCGGCGCGGATGGACCGCGCCTTCACGGTGCCGGCCGACCACGGCGGCGGCAGCTGGCGGGTGCTGATCCGTCCGATCGCGGACCAGCCGGGCGCGGGGGTGGTCGTCGCGGCGTCGCTCGACGACACCGACGCGATGCTGGCCAAGCTCAACAACGGGTTCCTCGCGATCGGCGGTGGAGTGCTGCTGGTGCTCGCCGTCGCCGGGTTCTTCGCGGTGCGGGCCGGGCTCGGTCCGCTGCGGCGGATCGAGCAGGCCGCGCACCAGATCGCCGAGCAGACCGCGGCCGGGCAGCCGCCCACGCACCGCGTGCCGGACGCCGAGGCGGACCCGCGGACGGAGGTGGGCAGCCTCGCGCGCTCGCTCAACTCCATGCTGGAGCAGATCGAGGCGGGCTTCGCCGCGCGCACCCGCTCCGAGGAGCGCATGCGCGCCTTCGTCGCCGACGCCAGTCACGAACTGCGCACGCCCCTGTCCGGCATCCGCGGCTTCGCCGAGCTGTACCGGATGGGCGCGCTGCCGGACGAGGCCGACGTCAAGCGCACGATGAGCCGCATCGAGAGCGAAGCGGTGCGGATGAGCGGGCTGGTCGAGGACCTGCTGACGCTGGCCCGGCTCGACGAGCAGCGGCCGTTGCAGCTCGCGCCGATGGACCTGCGCACGCTCGCCGCGGACGCGCTGCACGACACCACCGCGCTCGACCCCACCCGGGCGGTCAGCCTGTCCGGCGCCGCCGGGGCGGCGACGCCGGGCGCGGCCCTCGTCCTGGGTGACGAGGCGCGGCTGCGGCAGGTGGTGACCAACCTGGTCGGCAACGCGGTCAAGCACACCCCGGTCGGCACCTCGGTGCGGATCGGCGTCGGCACCGTGAACGGCGAGGGCGTGATCGAGGTCGCCGACGAGGGCCCCGGGTTGAGCCCCGAGCAGGCGGCCCGGGTGTTCGAGCGCTTCTACCGCGTCGACGCCTCGCGCAGCCGGCGCGACGGCGGGGGAGCGGGGCTGGGCCTCGCCATCGTCTCCGCGCTGACCCAGGCCCACGGCGGCCGGGTCGAGCTGGAGACCGCGCCGGGCGCCGGCGCCGTCTTCCGGATCTTCCTCCCGGCCGCGGCCCTGACGAGCGCCTGACCCCGGCGCCGGACGATCCCCGCACGATTCGTGCGTACCCGCCCAGGTGTGGTCGTGATCACTCGGGCGGCCGACGTGACGCGCGCCACGCCCACCACCTGACACCCGTCTGAGACGGGCCCCGGGGCAATCGACGAAGTGTCGATCTGCCCTGGTCAGAGTGTGCCTGATGGGCGCTGTCGACCCACCCCACCCCCCTGTCAGTCTCTCTGGACCGACATGGTGATAATTAGCTTGTGATCGTGTTCACGTTCACAAGCGCACGATCATTTCGTGTTCAACTCGCATGTCCCACACAAGTGGGACAAATGGTGCGTTTATGGACCGAATGGCCGCCCTATGAGGAGGGAACCCGTGGAGCTCGCGCTCGCTCACGAGACGATGGCGCGATGGCAGTTCGGCATCACCACCGTCTACCACTTCCTCTTCGTGCCCCTGACGATCTCCCTGTCCGCGCTCGTCGCCGGCCTGCAGACGGCCTGGGTGCGCACGGGCCGGGAGAAGTACTTCAAGGCCACGAAGTTCTGGGGCAAGCTCTTCCTGATCAACATCGCGATGGGCGTGGTCACCGGCATCGTGCAGGAGTTCCAGTTCGGCATGAGCTGGTCGAACTACTCCCGCTTCGTCGGTGACATCTTCGGCGCCCCGCTCGCCTTCGAGGCGCTGATCGCCTTCTTCTTCGAGTCCACCTTCATCGGGCTCTGGATCTTCGGTTGGGACCGGCTGCCCAAGAAGCTGCACCTGCTGTCCATATGGATGGTCTCCATCGGCACCGTCCTGTCCGCCTACTTCATCCTGGCGGCCAACTCCTGGATGCAGCACCCGGTCGGCTACGAGCTCAAGAACGGGCGCGCCCAACTGACCGACTTCCCCAAGGTGCTGTTCCAGAACACCACCCTGGTCGTCGTCTTCCACACCATCACCGCGGCATTCCTGGTCGGCGGCGCGTTCATGATCGGCATCGCGGCCTACCAGCTGCGCAGGGCGTCCCGCCTCGCCGCCGAGGACCGCGAGCCGGTCAAGGTCGCCTCCATGAAGACCTCGCTGCGGCTCGGTCTGGTGGTCTGCCTGCTGGCCGGCCTCGGCACCGCGATCAGCGGCGACGCGCTCGGCAAGGTCATGTTCGAGCAGCAGCCGATGAAGATGGCCGCCGCCGAGGCCCTGTGGGACACCGAGTCCCCCGCGCCCTTCTCGGTCTTCGCCTACGGCGACGTCGCCAAGGGCCACAACACCGTCGAGATCACCGTCCCCGGTCTGCTCTCCTTCCTGGCCAAGGGCGACCTCACCTCCCCGGTGCCCGGCATCAACAACACCAACGCCGCGGAGAAGGCCAAGTTCGGCGACAAGGCCCCGAACTACGAGCCGAACATCCCCACCACCTTCTGGGCCTTCCGCTGGATGATCGGCTTCGGCATGACATCCTTTGTGATCGCCGCCGTCGGCCTCTGGTTGACCCGCCGACGCTTCTGGCTCGCCCCCGAGTTCCGGCGGGCCGGCGACGAGGTGCCGCTCTTCATGCTCACCAGGACCCGCGAACTCGGCCCCACGCTGACCAAGTGGGCCTGGCGCGGCGCGATCTGGACCCTGGCCTTCCCGCTGATCGCCTGCTCCTGGGGCTGGATCTTCACCGAGATGGGCCGCCAGCCGTGGGTCGTCTACGGGTTGATGACCACCGCGGACGCGGTCTCCCCCGGCGTCTCCATCGGTGAGCAGTGGACCTCGCTCATCGTCCTCACCCTGCTCTACGGGATCCTCGCGGTCGTCGAGGTCAAGCTGATGGTCAAGTACGCCAAGGCCGGACCCACCGACGAGCAGCCGCCGACGAAGGACCCGACGCTCGGCGGTCCCCCGGCGGGGTCCGAGGACGCCGACAAGCCCTTCGCCTTCGCGTACTGAGGAGACGGACGCCATGCACCTTCACGACGTCTGGTTCGTGCTGATCGCGGTCCTCTGGATCGGCTACTTCTTCCTGGAAGGCTTCGACTTCGGGGTCGGGATCCTCACCAGGATCCTGGCCAGGGACGAGCGCGAGCGCCGGGTCCTGATCAACACCATCGGCCCGGTGTGGGACGGCAACGAGGTCTGGCTGCTCACGGCCGGCGGCGCGACCTTCGCCGCCTTCCCCGACTGGTACGCCACCTTGTTCAGCGGCTTCTACCTGGCGCTGCTGCTCATCCTGGTCTGCCTGATCATCCGCGGGGTCGCCTTCGAGTACCGGGCCAAGCGCGACGACGCGCAGTGGAAGCGCAACTGGGACCACGCCATCTTCTGGTGCTCCCTGCTCCCGGCATTCCTGTGGGGCGTCGCCTTCGGCAACATCGTCCACGGCACCAAGATCGACGCTCACATGGAGTACGTGGGCAGTTTCTGGGACCTGCTGAACGCCTACTCGATCCTCGGCGGCGTGGTGACGCTGACCCTGTTCACCTTCCACGGGGCCGTCTTCACCGCGCTGAAGACCAACGGCGAGATCCGCGAGCGGGCCCGGGCCCTGGCGCTGAAGGCCGGAGTGGTCACGGCTCTGGCAGCGCTGGCCTTCCTGATCTGGACCCAGCTGCACCACGGCGACAGCTGGTCGTTCGCGGCGATGGTGGTCGCGGTGCTCGCCCTGGTCGGCGCCATCGGCATGAACCAGATCGGCCGCGAGGGCTGGGCGTTCATCCTCTCGGGCGTGACCGTCGTCGCGGCCGTGGCGATGCTCTTCCTGTCCCTCTTCCCCGACGTGATGCCGTCCTCGCTGAACCCGGCCTGGTCGCTGACCGTCAGCAACGCCTCGGCGTCCTCGTACACGCTGGGGATCATGACCTGGGTGGCGGGCTTCATGACGCCCGTGGTGCTCGTCTACCAGGGCTGGACCTACTGGGTGTTCCGCCGCCGCATCGGTGTGCAGAACATGCCCGCCTGATCGGCTGGAGGAGCCGGAAGTGAAGCCCGTCGACCCGCGTCTGCTGCGGTACGCCCGAGCGACCCGGATGTTCCTGCTGGCCTCGGTGGCGCTCGGCGCGCTCGGCGCCGGGCTGGTCATCGCGCAGGCGATGCTGGTGGCGCAGATCGTCGTCGGCTGCTTCCAGCACGGGGAGGGGCTCGGCCGGCTGGCCGGGCCCCTGGCCGCGCTGGCGGCGGTCTCGCTCGGCCGCGGCGCCGTCGCCTGGGCGACGGAGGCCGTCGCCCACCGGGCCTCGGCGAAGGTCAAGTCCCAGCTGCGCGAGCAGCTGCTGGGCCGGGCCGTCGAGCTCGGCCCGGGCTGGCTCGCCCGGCAGCGCAGCGGCGAGCTGACCACCCTGGCGACCCGCGGCGTCGACGCGCTGGACGAGTACTTCGCCCGTTACGTGCCGCAGTTGGCGCTGTCGGTGATCGTGCCGCTGGCCGTGCTGGGCCGGATCGTCCTGGCCGACTGGGTCTCGGCCGCGATCATCGTCGCGACGCTGCCGCTGATCCCGGTCTTCATGGTCCTCATCGGGATGGCCACCCAGAGCCGGATGGACCGTCAGTGGCGCAGCCTCGGCCGGCTCTCGCACCACTTCCTCGACGTCGTCGCGGGTCTGCCGACGCTGAAGGTCTTCGGCCGGGTCAAGGCGCAGACCGAGTCGATCCGCCGGATCACCGACCAGTACCGCCGGGCCACGCTGCGCACGCTGCGCGTCGCCTTCGTGTCCTCCTTCGCGCTGGAGCTGCTGTCGACGCTGTCGGTGGCGCTGGTCGCGGTCAGCATCGGCATGCGCCTGGTGGACGGCGGCCTCGACCTCTACACCGGGCTGCTCGTCCTGGTCCTGGCCCCGGAGGCGTACCTGCCGATCCGCCAGGTCGGCACCCACTACCACGCCAGCGTCGAGGGCCTGGCGGCGGCGGAGCAGATCTTCGCCGTGCTGGAGACGTTGGTGGCCGACTCCCCCGTCACGCCGTCGGCGACGTCGTCGGCGGCGGGCGGCGACGTGCGGGTCGACGGGCTGACCGTCCGCTACGAGGGCCGCGAGCGACCCGCGCTGGAGGACTTCTCGCTGCACGTCGCGCCGGGGGAGACCGTCGCCGTCACCGGCCCGTCGGGCGCGGGCAAGTCGACGCTGCTGGCGGCGCTGCTCGGGTTCGCGCCGGTCGCCGGGGGCTCCGTCACCGCGCCCGCCCACGAGCGGATCGCCTGGGTGCCGCAGCACCCCTACCTGTTCGCCGGGACCGTCGCCGACAACGTCCGCCTGGCGCGTCCGGACGCCTCGGACGAGCAGTTGCGGGAGGCCCTGGTCGCCGCGCAGGCCTGGGAGTTCGTCGCCGGGCTGCCGCAGGGCGCGCTGACCCGGATCGGTGAGGCGGGCGCGGGCCTCTCGGCCGGGCAGCGCCGTCGCGTCGCGCTCGCCCGCGCCTTCCTCGCCGACCGCGAGCTGGTGCTGCTGGACGAGCCGACCGCCGGGCTGGACAACGAGAACGAGGCGGCGGTCGTCGCGGCCATCGGTGAGCTGGCGGCGGACCGGACGGTGGTCCTCACCTCGCACCGGCCCGCGCTGCTCGCCCTCGCCGACCGTCGCGTGGCGTTGCCGGGCGCGGTCGCCTCCGCCGGGGAACCCGCACCCGTGGCCGTCCTTGACGACCCGGCCGTCCCGGCAGGGCTCGCCGGGGAATCGTCCGCCGCGCCCGACGTCGAGATCCGGTCGGTCGCCTCGGGCGGCACGACGGGCGCGGGCTGGTCGACCTGGCCGAGGCCCCGGCTCGCGCCCGCGATCGTGCTCGGCGCCCTGGCCCTGGTCTGCGCCACCGCGCTGATGGGGACCTCGGGTTGGCTGATCTCCCGAGCCTCGCAGCAGCCGCCGGTGCTCTACCTGATGGTCGCCGTCACGGCCACGCGCGCGTTCGGCATCGGCCGCTCCGTGCTCCGCTACGCCGAGCGGCTGGTCAGCCACGACTCCGTGCTGCGCAGCCTGGGCGCGCTGCGCACCGCCGTCTACGCGCGGCTCGAGCGCCTCGCCCCGGCGGGCCTCGGTGCGACCTTCCGGCGCGGGGACCTGCTCGCCCGCATGGTCGCCGACGTGGACGCGATGCAGGACCACTACCTGCGCTACCGCCTCCCGCTGGCCGCGACCGGGCTGGCCGGGGCCGTCACCGTGGGCGTCGTCTCCTGGCTGCTGCCCGCCGCAGGGCTGCTGCTGGCGATCGGTCTGCTCCTGGCCGGTGTGCTGGTCCCGCTGCTGGCGGTGCGGCTGTCGATCCGCGCCGAGCGCGCCCAGGCGGAGACGCGCGGACGGCTGACCGGCGAGGTCGTCGGGCTGCTCGACGGCGCGGCCGAACTGACCGTCAGCGGAGCGCTGCCCGCCCGGTTGGGCGCGCTGCGTGCGATCGACGCCGAGCTGACCGGGCTGCAGCGCCGCTCGGCCGCGGGCCTCGGCCTCGGTACCGGCCTGACCACCGCACTCACCGGCCTGACCGCTGTGGCCTGCGCGGCCGTCGGCATCACGGCGGTGACGGGCGGTCGCCTGCACGGCGTCTGGCTCGCGGTGCTGCTGCTGACGCCGCTGGCCGCGTTCGAGGGCGTGAGCGGTCTGACCGCCGCCGCGCAGGCTCGCCAGCGCGGACTGCGCTCGGCGGCACGGCTGGCGGAGCTCGCGGAGGCGCCGGAGCCGGTGGCCGAGCCCGCCTCGCCCGCCGAGGCGCCCGGAGAGCCGCTGCCGCTGCGCGTCCGCGACCTCACCGTCGTCTGGCCCGGCCGGGCGAAGCCGGCGCTGCGGGACGTCTCGCTCGACCTCACCTCCGGCCGCCGCATCGCGGTCGTCGGCCCGAGCGGCTCCGGCAAGACGACGCTGGCCCACGCCCTGCTGCGGTTCGTGGACCCGGCCTCCGGCAGCGTCACCCTCGCCGGGGTCGACACCCGCACCCTGGCGGGCGACGACGTCCGCCGCGCCGTGGGGCTCTGCGCCCAGGACGCTCACGTCTTCGACAGCAACCTCCGGGAGAACCTGCGTCTGGCCCGCCCCTCGGCGACCGACGCGGAGCTGCTGGCGGCCCTGGAGGCCGCGCGTCTCGCCGACTTCGTGCGCGCCCTGCCGGACGGGTTGGACACGATGGTCGGCGAGCACGGCGCCTCGCTCTCCGGCGGGCAGCGCCAGCGCCTGGCCCTGGCGCGGGCGTTGCTCGCCGGCTTTCCGGTGCTGGTGCTTGACGAGCCGGCGGAGCACCTCGACCTCCCGACGGCCGACGCCCTGACGACGGACCTGCTGGCCGCCACCCAGGACCGGGCGACCGTCCTGATCACCCATCGGCTGACCGGCCTGGACGCGGTCGACGAGATCGTCGTGCTCGACGGCGGCCGGGTCGTGCAGCGCGGCACGTGGCCCGAGCTGATGGCCGAGGACGGGCTGTTCCGCGAGCTGTGGGCACGCGACCAGCGGGGCGAGCAGCCGGGCGCGCGGGAGGCCGAGATGGTCAGCACCCGCTGAGCCGGTAGCGCGGCGTCCCGTCGGACTCGGTCCCGACCTGGCGGATGCAGGCGCGCTTCTGGAGGAACCGCAGGCAGTCCCGGACGCGCTCCTGGGTGAGCCCGGTGAGCGTGGCGACGGACTCGACGCTGCGCGCCGCGGTGCCGTGCGCCAGCATGATCGGGACGAGGTGGGCGGCCACCGACCACACGTCCTCGGTGACGGTCAGCCGGCCGCGCCACTCGGCGAGGACGTCCTCGGTGGTCCGGCGGGAGCGTTGGACCGGCACACTCGGGGCGGCCGGTCCTTCCAGTGCCCGGGCGACGCGGTTCACTCCGGCGACGAGCTCGTGGAGCAACCGCTGCTGCTCACGCTGCGTCGCCGCGAACGCGGCGTCGAGCTGGAGGTTGCGCTCCTCCAGCCGGACGATGACCTCCATGACCGACCGTGGCAGCACGACGGCTGCCTCGCCCTGCTCCAGGCGGTACGAACCCTGCTGCTGGACCGCCAGCAACACCTCGGTGACCCAGTTCTTGAATGGCTCGCACTGGGGCTTCACGCACCCGTTCACGAGCCTCAGAAGCCCCCGGAGACTAACCATCACCGATGATTTTTTGATGCCCTGACCTGCAATGAGTAGCCAACCCTCGCGTGGAACTAGGGTTGCGGCTACGGATCGCATCGTCTCGGGGACGTGTCTGCGCAGCGCGTCGCTCGGGTTCGCGTACCCGAGCTCCCGGCACAGGTCCGCCGCCGGGAACCAGTGGTTCCCGTCCGCCAGGGTCACCCTTCGCACGCGCGCTCCCGTCGCCGCGTGAACGAAGTCGTTGATGTCGATCGCGTCCGTCATCGCGCACCCCCTCCGTTGCGCACCGTAAGCACGCGGGACTCCGTCGGTCACTGGATCACCGGGAGTTCACCCCCACGGGACGGAGGGCGAACGCGCGTCCGCTGTCGCGCAAAATACGGACAAACTACGCTCGCTTGCATGGCCACCGGCGACGCGCACTTCATTCCCGACCTCGGTTCCCTGGAGGTCGACGACCTGGTCAGCGAGGTCGCCGAGCGGCTGCACGCGGTGGCCGCCGTGAACGACCGGATGCGGGAGCTGCTCGAGGCGGTCGTGGCCGTCAGCTCCGGCCTGGACCTGCACGCGACGCTGCAGCGGATCGCCAGTGCGGCGGCCGATCTCGTCGACGCCGAGTACGCCGCCGTCGGGGTGCTCGCGCCGCACACCCACGGGCTGTCCGACTTCATCCAGATCGGCATCACCTCCGAGCAGGAGCTGGAGATCGGCGGCCTGCCCTGCGGTCTCGGGCTGCTCGGGTACGTCACCGAGCACCACGAGCCGCTGCGGCTGGAGGATCTCACCCGGCACCCGAGCGCGACCGGCTTCCCGCACGGGCACCCGGCGATGCGCACCTTCCTCAGCGTGCCGGTCCGGGTCCGCAACGACTTCTTCGGCACCCTCTACCTCACCGAGAAGCACCACGGTCGCCAGTTCACCGCGGCCGACCAGCAGGTCGTCGAGGCGCTGGCGGCGGCCGCCGGAGTCGCGATCGAGAACGCCCGCCTGTACGAGGAGGGCCGTCGGCGCGAACGCTGGATCGCCGCCTCGCGTGAGGTCACCAACGTGATGCTGACGGCCGAGGACGCCGTCGTCGCGCTCACCACCACCGCGGAGCTCTTGCGCGACCTGGCCGGGGCCGCCCTCGGGATGATCCTGTTGCCGACCGAGGACGGCGGGCTGCGCGTCTCCCACGCCTCCGGCGAGGCCGCGGACCTGTTGATCGGGGAGCCGGTCCCGCCCACCGAGCGGGTGCGGCGGCTGCTGGCGGGCGACACCGTCACCATCAGGGACATGAACACCGACTCCGACCTGCGCGCGGACATCCGCGCGTCCTTCGGGCCCAGCATGGCGCTGCCGCTGAAGAGCTCCGGCCGGGTGCTGGGCGCCGTCGTCGTGTGGCGGGGCCGGGACACCCCGCCGTTCACCGAGGACGAGCGGGCTCTCGCCGAGGGTTTCGCCGCGCAGGCGGCGCTCGCGCTGCGGCTGGTGGAGGGTCAGCGGAACCAGCAGCGCCTGGCCGTCTACCAGGACCGTGACCGGATCGCCCGGGACCTGCACGACCTGGTCATCCAACGCATCTTCGCCACCGGGATGATGATGGAGAGCGCCGCCCGGCTCGCCGAGCTGCCGGAGGTGAAGACGCGGATCTCCAAGGCCGTCGACGAACTCGACGCGACCATCGCGGAGGTGCGCACCACCATCTACGCCCTGCAGCACGAGGACACCCCGGAGGGCGACGGGGACCTGCGCAGCCAGGTGCTGCGCGAGTGCGCGCAGGCCGCCGGGCCGCTCGGCTTCAGACCCGCGGTCACCTTCGCGGGCCCGGTCGAGACGATGACCGGCGAGGTCATCGGCCGTCAACTCGTGGCGGCCCTGCGGGAGATCCTGTCCAACGCGGCCCGGCACGCCGCCGCGTCGCGGGTCGACGTGGTGGTGGACGGCAGCGCGCGCATCGACGCGGAGGGCCGCCTCACCACGGGCAAGGGCCGTCCCGCCGTCGTGCTGTCCGTCACCGACGACGGCGTGGGCATCCCCGAGGGAGGCCGGCGCAGCGGTCTGCGCAACCTCGCCGAACGGGCCCGCAACCTCGGCGGTGCTGCCTGGTTCGGGCCGGGCGTGAGCGGTGGCGGCACCCGGGTCTTCTGGACGGCCGCGCTGTAGGACCAGGTCAGGGCTGTAGCGAGGCTGTTGCGCAATGGCGGGCGGAGCGTTGCAGGGGCCTCACTACAGTGCGAAGCGTTCTGACGGTCTTGTCCTTCGGGGGGAATCCCATGCGCTCCACCACGCGCCGCGCCGCCGCCTCGGCCGCGCTCGTCCTGTCCGGCGCGCTGGCGCTCAGTGCGTGCGGCTCGTCCGGCGGCGGTTCGGCGACCGGGTCCGCCCCGACCCCTGGTCCCGTCACCGCGTCCTCGACCATCACCGCCTCGGTCACCGCGTCGCCGACCGCTACGGCTCCGGGCGGTTCGACCGCGTCGCCGACCGCGGTCGCGACGGGCGTCGGCGCGTCGCCCTCGGGCACGACTGCGGCGGTCGACGCCGCCTGCCGCAACCTGGTCGCCAGCGACGCGGTGAAGGCGGCGGTCACCCGCGACTACGGGACCGAGGCGCACCGGGGCCACATCACGCCCCGCGCGCACCAGTTCCTCTACGGGCAGTGCGGCGGCGCCGCCTACGCGGCCACGGCGTTCGACCTCACACCCGGGGCGACCTTCTCCGACCAGGTCGCGGGCCAGGACGACGGCAGCACCCGCAAGTACTTCTCCCTGGGCGCGAACGGCACCTGGACGCTGATCGGCAGCGCCGTCTTCCCCGACAACGGCGGCTGCCTCGCGCAGATCCCGCAGGCGCTCGCCGAGCTCTGGGGCGGCTGTCAGCCGGGCCGGCAGGGGTGAGCCCTCGGGCGGACGCCTTCGGGCCGGCCCCTTCGGGAGTCAGCCCAGCAGGGCCTCGATGACCTGCGCCACGCCGTCGTCCTCGTGGCTGGCGGTGTGCCGGACCGTCGCCGCCAGCACCTCCGGGTGGGCGTTGGCGACGGCGTAGGCGGTGCCCGCCCACTCCAGCATGGGCAGGTCGTTGGGCATGTCGCCGATGGCGACGACGCGTTCGGCCGGGATGTCGCGCTCCGCACACCAGCGGGCCAGGGCGCTGGCCTTGCTGACGCCCCGCGCGCTGATCTCCAGCATCGCGACCGACGCCGAGCGGGTCACCTCGCCGAAGCCGCCGACCAGTTCGCGCCCCAGGCGCAGGAACGCGTCCGGGTCCATGGTCGGGTGCTTGGCCAGCAGCTTGAAGATCTGGTGGCCCGCCGCGCCCTCGAGGATCTCCTCGGCCGGGGCCACCTGGTCGGCTGCGTCCATGTCCCACAGGGTGCGCGGGTAGCCGGGCTCGTGGGCGAAGCCGCCCGGGTACTCGAAGGCGAAGGTGACCTCGGGCAGCCCGGTGCGCAGCCCCGTCACCGTGGCGAGGGCGTCCTCACCGAGCATCGGGTGCGTCTCCAGCAGTTCCTGGTGCCTCACGTCGTAGAGCGCGCCGCCGTTGGAGCAGATCGCGATCCCGTGCGGGCCGATCGCCTTGGTGACCCCGCCCATCCAGCGCGGCGGGCGGCCGGTGACGAAGACGATGCACACGCCCGCGTCCTCGGCCCGGCGCAGTGCGGCCTCGGTACGGGCGGAGACGGTGCCGTCGCCGCGCAGCAGCGTGCCGTCGAGGTCGGTGGCGATGAGGGAGGGGATCACGGGTACATCCTCACACCCCCGGTCGGCCATGCCTCGCACCGCGGTCCGTATCGCCCGCACCGGAGAGCGGTGATGCGACAGAATCACCGGGTGAGATTCGGCATCCTCGGCACCACCCAGGCCTGGAACGACGACGGGGCCGAGCTGGCGCTCGGCGGCCCCGGACGTCGCGCGCTGCTGGCGCTGCTGCTCCTGGACGCCGGCCGGACGGTCACGACCGAGCGCCTGATCGACGGCCTGTACGGTGAGGACCCGCCCGGCAACGTCGGCAACGCGCTGCAGTCGCAGGTCTCCCGGCTGCGCGGCGCGCTGCGTCCGGTGGGTGTCGGCATCGACGGCGGCCCAGGCGGCTACCGGGTGCTGACCGCGCCCGACGAGGTGGACGCGCACGCCTTCGCGCGGCTGGCCGCGGACGGAGAGGCCGGGCTGGCCCGGGGCGAGGCGGCGCAGGCCTTCACCGCGCTGACCGCCGCGCTCGGCCTGTGGCGCGGCGAGCCGCTCTCGGACGTCGGCGGCGCGCCGTTCGCGGCGGGCCAGGTCGTCCGGCTGGCGGAGCTGCGCCTGGCCGCGATCGAGGCCCGCGCGGAGGCCGGCCTGGCGCTCGGGCGCGCCCGAGAGTTGATCGCGGAACTGCGCGCGGCGGTCGCGGAGGAGCCTCTGCGCGAACCGTTGACCGCGCTGCTCATGCGTGCCCTCTGCGCCG